>NZ_JAUHJF010000002.1:0-580422 GCF_032380995.1 Bradyrhizobium sp. SZCCHNR2028
GATGCAGTCATGGCTCGAAATTGCACCGCGCCGAGCCCTCTCACCCCCCTAATTCGGATTCTTGCCCAGCCTCGACGCCCCCGAGTAAGGTCCTCCTCGAAGCAAGGCGGGCGATCTCGTCGACGCGCAAGGGGGATCGAACCTTGATCGCGTTGCCGCAGCCGAGAAGCTGCACAAGCGTTCCGGAAAACCCTCTCAAGTATTTGACTCTCGGCACCAAGCCTTTAGGCGTTCTGCATTTGCAAAGGTGTCAAATGAAGAAGCAAAATCCTCGATACCCATACCCGGCTGAGGTGTCTTCCACCGACGCTATCAGGATGGTCGCCTGGGCGAATGAGATTGCCAGAGATGAATGGGCGCCGGAGTTCGGCAAGGAGACGACAGTTTTTTGGTTCAAGGATGAGAAACACCCAGAGGCATTGATGACTGCTTACTATCTGAGACAGGAACTCTCAGCTTCTAAGCGGGAGTGATAGCGCGAGGTCCAGTTCTTGGAATCAATCCCGGACCGTGGATGGCGGTAGGCATGGGTCAAAAGCGGGAAAGCTGGTTTAATCGCGCAGGGGGCCGACTGCTGGGATGTCGCATTACGAGCTGGCCGTGTTTGGAAAATAAATCTGGTTGTCTGACAAAAGCAGCCTAGGCCGCTCTGTTGACGAGCTCTGAAAATCCAGCCACAGATGCTTATCCCTTCCCCACCGCTGGAGAGCGATCCTGATAAGGAGAGCTTTGCCATGCCTAGGGTTCCGCCAGAACTGAACCTCAAGATCGGCCTGTTCTCGGTCAGCGCCAAGGGCGTGGAAGCCGTGAGGGCCATTCGCTGGCCCGTGGCCTTCGCCGTGACCCTTCTGGCTCCTGTGGCCCTCGGCGTGGCCGTTTACGGCTTGGCTCATGTTGATGCGCTACGATCTCTTTTGCGGCACTGGTGGTCTTAGGTTTGGTATGCGTGCCAAAGCTAATTTAAGGGCCTGACAAAGCTCAGGAAATAGCATCATGCTGAGCGGGCAAGCATGTTCGTATGTAAATGCTGGCGTAACCGCCTCTATTCTTTAGTAAATTTGTGTTGCTGGTACAGCGCGAGACCACGGTGCGTTGCGCGGTCCTCGAATCTGTGGCCCCATACCACTTGGTGATTCGACGGTTCTCCTGAGTTTAAATGGAGGACTACGTCATGCGCTCACCTTCCAAGTTTGAAGTGAAGTTCCTGGGGATCAGCGTGTCGGCTGAGGGTACGCTGGGTATTGCCGCAGCTTTGTTGGTCGTATTCGCGGCCTTCATCTTTTACCGGTTCTGAGATGGAAAAGCCGAGACCTGAGCAGATCGCCTTGGGCGACGAAATGTTTTACCTGCGCGGAAAGATCATCACGGGCTACGCCCAGGTGGAATTTCTCCTCGCCGATCTGTCGGTAAAGCTGAACGTCAGGTTTCCGTTTAAGATCAAGGATCGCATCAAGGCGGCAAAGGAAATCGCTGAACGGCCCGGGTATGAGAAGTATCGGGGCGAACTGCATGATATCTGCGACCACCTCGTGGACTACGACGAACTCCGGCATTTCATGGCACATGGTCTGGTGACGATTACGACCATGGCCGACGCTCATAGTCTCCAGATGAGGCGATACGACCGTAAAGACAAAGAGCACTTCGTGCAGTATCAGCTGTTCACGGACCTGGATAAGCTCAGGAATGCCGCCATCGACGTTGCCGCGTACTCGTCGCGCGCTGTGCGCCTGTTTCACACAATGTACCTTGAGCAAGATCTGGAAAAGTAGAAACAATCAGAAAATAAATCCCCCAAGTGAACTAGCGCGGCCAATTTTTCGGTGATTATTGGTAGGCTCTTCAAAGAGGTTTACGTGACCCAGATCGATGTTCTTCAATTTCTGATCAGGAAGGGCCCAGGGCGTACAGAGATTGAACTGGCGCGGGCGATTCACGGCGACAAAGGGTATCAGCAGCAGGTCAACCAAGACCTCTCGTTACTGCTCGGTCGGGGTACGGTGGAAAGGCGGGGCGTAGGGGGACAGCATGGTCCCTTTCGATATTTTCCGGCCCTTCAAAACGCTACGGAACGCTGACGAGACTCTTTATCACAACGGTATGCCGACTAGAACACACTCGCGGCTTCGGGCTGGCAGCTACCAGCTTCTCGCATAAAATTGCCCATAATTGCAGAGGTATGGGCTGTGTTGTCAGGCTTGATCGTAACCCGCTTGTTTCGCTGCGATGATGGCTATGTCTGCAGGGACCATGAGTACACCAAAAGTCCCTGAAGGTCGTTCTGGCACCGAGGAGTGGGTGAGGAAACGCTGAACCTCTCTAGATTAGCCATCGTCGTCTTCAATGGCGTCCATCACACCGTCAAGCGCTACTTCGAGGGCCCGCCGCGTGTATGATTTATTCTCGTCAGTCAGTGCGCGGCCCATGGTGACCGCGTCCGCGATAACGGTTACCGGCGTAAGCGCCACTGTTCCTGCGGCCTTGAACAGTTTTCCAATCACCGCAAAGGCGAAGCGTCACCGTAACGCCTTGAGAACGCTCGGGGATGGAAGTCCGGCTGACACGACGCTAGGCGGTTGAAATGCTCGAAATCGAGATCGCCGGCCGGGATTTCCTCGTCGGCCCTGGCGTCGCTGACCTCAGCCTCGAAGGCCGCGAGTTCCGCGGAGTCCCGGATGTCGAGCTTGTTCTTCAGAACGATCGTGCCGGGATAGCAGTAGTCGTCGGCGACCGCGTCGTACATGGCGGCCTAAGCCATGCGGTAGGCTTCGATGATCGACTTCCGGCGTTCCTCGGAGGAAAGGGCCTTACCCGTCGAAGACGAGGCTCCCTTCATCTTGGGAGAGTACTGGATTCCCTCGACGGCGCTGATCTTGCGAAACCGGGCGCTGCCGATCACAAAGCCACCGGCTTTGGTCTTTTTTGGCGAGGGTTTCTTTGGGGCCATGACGGAACAGTAGCACAAGTAGCGCGATGTCGCACGACGAGAAAATAGGGGATCGGCGAGCGTGACTTGGAAGCCGTAAAGGAATGCCTGAGGTGAGCGATCTCCTCTCACAAAATGGAGGCCTTGCGACCTCCAGCGCCCCGCGGCGTCTCTGCTCGATCGCTTCCGCCGCGGAGTACTGGATGCTCCGCCTGCGCGGAGCATGACAGCATTGGGGGGCGAGAGTTCGATCCATCCAAGAGCGCGATTCAGGTAAATGCTCGTCTAGATCAGCCCGTACTGCATCCGCTCGCGCCGTGCCAGCAGCGGCAGGGCTTGGCCGGCGACGTAGGTCTTGAAGTGGTCGCTCTCCTGGTGGGCCTTGAACGCGGCTTCGTCGCGGAACAGCTCGTAGAACAGGAACTGCGCCGGGTTGTCCTTGGCGCGGGAGATCAGGAACAGTTTTGCGCCGGGCTCGCGCTGCGCCTCGGGCAGGAAGCGCGACAGGATCTCGGCGACGCGGTCGGCTTCGCCGTCCCTCGCCTCCCATTGCGCCACCACCAGCAGGCCGCCGCCGCTGACGGCCTCGTTCACGGTTTTCGTCTCGATGGCATATCCGGTCATTGTGATCGGTCCTTTCGTTGAAGTGCTGCAAGGGCAACGATACCGCAGTTCCTGCATCAGATCCTTCGATGGCGGACGAAGGATGGATGTGTACATGAGGGCGTAGGGCGGATTAGCCGAAGGCGTCATCCGCCATGTGTCTCGGAAGGTCGGCGGGTTACGCTTCGCTAACCCGCCCTACGGGCTGGGGAGTACGCGATGCCTGGGCTTGTTCCGCCTGCGGGGCCTGGCGCCTCGCGGGGCGAAGGCCCGGCATCGACGTCTTTCCTTCTCCGGATTCGACGACGTGGATGGCCGGGACAAGCCCGGCCATGACGACGTTGAAACAGCTCGGCCGGACTCTGACGGCGTCATATGCGATAGGCCTGCAGGGCAGCGAGGCCTCGATGCCGCAGAGCACGACGGCGGGGCCATGCAGATCGCTCGGGAGCGTTCCGTCTTGCCCGCCCTTGTGTCCGGCTCGCAACGCTTTAGAAAGGCCCCAACGCTGGTGGCCGCGCGTTGCGCTGGGCCGGCTGTCATCATCAACAAGCAAGGCGAGCAGCGGTGGACGCCCTCAAAGTACGCAACGCAGCCGACGTCGAGGAGGTGGTTCGCGCCGCGATCGCCAGCGAGCAGCCGCTCGACGTCATCGGTCATGGCTCGAAGCGCCAGATCGGGCAGATCACGACCACCAACGCCGTGCTCGACCTGTCGGCCCTGAGCGCGGTCGTCGCCTACGAGCCGAACGAGCTGATCATCACGGCGCAGGCCGGCGCGCCGCTCGCCGACCTGCTGTCGCTGATCGATTCGAAGAGCCAGCAATTCGCGTTCGAGCCGATGGACACGGGACCGCTGCTCGGCACGGCCGGCCGCGGCACACTCGGCGGCATGATCGCGGCGGGCCTGGCCGGTCCGCGGCGCATCCGCGCCGGCGGGGCGCGCGACCATCTGCTCGGCGCCCACGCGGTCTCCGGCTTCGGCGAGAGCTTCAAGACCGGCGGCAAGGTCGTCAAGAACGTCACCGGCTATGATCTCTGCAAGCTGCTGGCGGGCTCCTGGGGCACGCTCGCGGTCATGACCGAGGCGACGCTGAAGGTGATGCCGCGGCCGGAGTCGGAGCGCAGCCTGGTGCTGCGCGGGCTCGACGACCTCAAGGCCAACCGCGCCATGACCGCGGCGCTGGGGTCGCCGTTCGACGTGTCGGGGGCTGCGCATCTGCCGGCCTCTACGCTGCGGCCGGAGGTCGATGGGCTGCGCCCGATCGGCTCGCCGCGCGAGGCGGTCACGGTGATCAGGCTCGAGGGCATCACGGCCTCGGCGGCGCATCGGGCGGCGTCGCTCGCCAAGCAGCTCGCGACCTTCGGTCCGGCCGAGATCATCGCGGACGACGCCTCCGCCCAAGTCTGGAGCGCCGTGCGCGACGTGCTGCCGTTCGCGGCCAATGGTCCGCTCGGCGCCTGGCCGGTCTGGCGGATCGTCTGTCCGCCGGTGTCGGGCAGCGCCATCGGGCAGGCCTTGGCGCGTCAGACCGGCGGCGAGGTGATCTATGACTGGGGCGGCGGGCTGATCTGGGCGGCGCTGCCGCCGCAGCCCGATGCGTCGGCGGGGCTGGTGCGCAAGCAGGCCGAGGCCGTCGGCGGTCACGCGACGTTGCTCCGGGCGTGGGACGAGATGCGTCTGGCGGTCGACGTCTTCCACCCGCAGCCGCCGGGTGTCGCCGCGCTGGAGGAGCGGGTGCGCGTCTCCTTCGATCCCAAGACCATTCTCAACCGCGGCCGTATCAGGCGGAGCGTTGCGCCATGAAGACCGAGTTCACCTTGGCGCAGCTCGCCGATCCCGACATCGCGGTCGCCGACAAGATCCTGCGCGCCTGCGTCCATTGCGGCTTCTGCACGGCGACCTGCCCGACCTACGTGCTGCTCGGCGACGAGCTCGACAGCCCGCGCGGCCGCATCTACCTGATCAAGCAGATGCTGGAGAAGGACCAGGCCCCGACCGCCGACGTGGTCAAGCATATCGACCGCTGCCTGTCGTGCCTGTCCTGCATGACGACCTGCCCGTCCGGCGTCCACTACATGCACCTCGTCGACCAGGCGCGGGGGCGAATCGAGCAGAGCTACCAGCGCCCGCTGACGGACCGGCTGCTGCGCGCCGTGCTCGCCTATGTGCTGCCGCGGCCGCGCGAGTTTCGGCTCGCGATGACCCTGGCGCGGCTCGGCCGGCCGTTCAAGGCGCTGCTGCCGGCGTCCTCCGCGACGCAGGGACCTGTGCCGAGCCTGCTGCGGCGCGTCAGGGCGATGCTCGACCTGGCGCCGGCCGCGGCGCTGCCGCCGCCGGGGCCGGCGGGCGGCAGCGTGTTTGCCGCGCAGGGCGCGCGGCGCGGCCGCGTGGCGCTGCTGCAGGGCTGCGCGCAGGCGGCGCTGGCGCCGCGCATCAACCAGGCTGCGATCAGCGTCCTGACGCGGCACGGCGTCGAGGTCGTGCTGGTCAGGGACGAGCAATGCTGCGGTGCGCTGACCCATCACATGGGGCAGGACGCCGACGCGCTGGCGCGCGCCCGCGCCAATGTCGGGGTGTGGGCTGCCGAGGCAAAGCGTGGCGGTCTCGACGCCATCCTGGTGACGACCTCGGGCTGCGGCACCGTCATCAAGGACTACGGACACATGCTGCGCGAGGACCCGCAATATGCAGCGCCCGCTGCGGCCGTGTCGGCCATGGCGAAGGACATCAGCGAGTATCTCGCAGGTCTCGATCTGGTCTCCGCATCTCGGCACGACGACCTCGTCGTGGCCTATCACTCCGCCTGCTCGCTGCAACATGGGCAGAAAATCACGAGCATTCCGAAAGAATTGCTTTCCAAGTGCGGATTCGTGGTGAAAGATATACCGGAGAGTCATTTGTGTTGCGGTTCGGCGGGGACCTACAACATTCTCCAGCCTGACATCGCGATGAAGCTGCGCGATCGCAAGGTCGCCAACATCGCGACCGTCAAGCCGAATGTGATCGCGGCAGGCAATATCGGCTGCATGATGCAGATTGCCAGCGGCACCACCGTTCCCGTCGTGCACACCGTTGAGCTTCTCGACTGGGCGACGGGCGGTCCGCGACCAGGAATGATTTGACGGACGGGCGCGTGCTGACTGCCGGCCCGTCCCGCCGGATGAGTTGATCGATCGGCGGCAACTGGAGGGTTTCTGATGGCGAAGGACAAGAAGGCGAAGAAGGACAAGAAAGAGAAGAAGAAGCTGATGGCGCAGGCCAAGACAGCCAAGAAGGCGACGAAGAAGTCCGCCAAGAAGGCTGCCAAGAAGTCCGCAAAAAAGGCTTCCAAGAAGGCTGCAAAGGCGCCGGCCAAGAAGGCGAAGAAGACCGTGAAGGCCGCGGCGAAGAAGGCGGCCAAGGCTCCTGCCAAGAAGGCGCCTGCCAAGAAGGCTGCTGCGAAGAAGGCTCCCGCCAAGAAGGCCAAGACGTCGGCCGCAAAGGTTCCCGCTGCGCCGAAGAAGAAGGCCGCCAAGAAGCGGGCTCCCAAGATGGCTCCTCTGGTCGAAACCCCCGAAGTGAGCGCAACCGAATCGGCTACCGAAACCAGTTGGGCGATGCCGAGCGTGGCGCCCGAGGCGCACGAGGACGGAGAGGGGACTGCCTCCGGAAGCTGATCTTTCCGGATCGGATCGTTCTCACCACCGAACGAATTCACATCGGGAGGCCGCGGCGGCAACGCTGCGGCCTTCTCGTTTGTTGTTGCCTCCGTCTGTTGCCTCCGTCTGCTGCCTCCGTCTGTTGGCTCCGTTTTGGCTGGCCATCTTGTCGATCTGCTTGTCGCCAGCGTCGCCCCCGCAGATCTACGGCCGGGCGAATCCGATCCCGATGCGCTGCGGCATTTCGCTTGCGGCACGACGAGTCAGCGTGCCGGCACACCGTCCTGGGGGGCTCTAGGACACGGAGATTTGTTGTTCAAATGCAACACGCGCTGACTACCTGCCGTGGAATTGTCAAAACGCCCAAAAAGGCGGCAGATGCCGCGCTTTTTTGCTTCACCTGCGGCGAGACCCTGGCGCAAATTGCGTCTGGATGACGCAGCCGGTCTTGTTTGCGCCCTGGGGGGCCAATGTGGGGCAGGCTTTTTCGAAATAGGGTGATGGGGATCGTCATGAAAAAGTGGGCTTTGCTGGCAACGGCGCTGGCAATGGTTTCGGGATCGGCTTCGGCGGCGGACATGGCGGTCAAGGCCTATAAGGCTCCGCCTCCGGTGGCGTTTGAACCGTGGGATATCGCGTTCGGCGCGGCGATCATGAACGACTACGTCTTCCGCGGCATTACCCAGTCGAACCACAAGCCGTCGGTCGCCGCCTATTTCGAGCCGCGCTTCAACGTCAACAAGGACCTGCAGTTCTACGTCGGCGTCGCTGGCGAGAGCATCTCCTTCCCGAACCGGGCTGCGGCCGAGATCGATATCTACGGCGGTATCCGCCCGACCTTCGGCGCCTTCGCCTTCGACATCGGCGTCTGGGGCTACCTGTATCCGGGCGGCACCTGCTATTACGGCGGCGGCGCCACGACGGACTTCGCCGGCCGCGCGCTGAGCGCCGAGTGCCAGGCCAACACCTTGACGAACTTCAACACCATGAAGAAGGACGTCAGCTTCTTCGAGGTCTACGGCAAGGGCACCTATACGGTGAACGACAACTGGTCGTTCGGCGTCACCGAATTCTATACCCCGAGCTTCCTGAACTCCGGCGCCTGGGGCAACTACGCCTCGGTCACCGGCAAGTATACCGCTCCGAGCACCCTGTTTGGATCGAGCGGCGTCGGCATGTACGTCTCGGGTGAGTTCGGTCGCCAGTGGTTCGGTACCACCGACAGCTTCTACGGCACCGCGGCCTTCCCGAACGGCATCCACTACGCCGACTACAACACCTGGAACGTTGGCGTCGGCTTCACCTACAAGGTGTTCACGCTGGATCTGCGCTACTCCGACACCAACCTGTCGAAGGGCAATTGCAACGCCTTCACTGGCGACTTCACCGCCAGCGGCACCACCAACGTCACCGCGATCAACCCGGGTGGCCTGGGCTCGAAGTGGTGCGGTGCGACCGGCATCGCCAAGCTCTCGGTCGACCTGACGGCGATGACCAACCTGAAGTAATCGTCCCAAGGCGGATCGAAATTCCTGACGAGGGCGGCAGAGCAATCTGCCGCCCTTCTGCTTTGGTGACGGCAGCTCGCCGCGGTCGCTCGGGCGTCTTGCCGTCCTTCTGGATCGCCATCTTCTGGATCGCGATGGCTCGGACGCCGCCCGGGCAATTGGACTTCTCATGGGGCGCAGGGGCGCGATGAGATCCCTGGCGGCGCCCTCGGGACAATGGGCTGGGTTCGGGGCGGATCTCTCAGACCCCTTGCTGTTGGAGACGCGCCGCTTTGCAGCGCGTCTTCATCCATGAGGTCCGCAGCGTTCGCTTCAGTTGCCTCCACCCGCGGTCGCGTCGGCAGCCTGTCCCGCCGGCCGCAGCGAGAACCGGTCGCCATCCCGAATCAGCTCGACCCTTCGATCATGGAGATCGTGCAGGGTCGAGCGGTGCCCGATCGAGACGACTGTGGTCTGCGGCAGCCGCTCGGCGATGATCCGATACAGCCGGGCTTCGCTCGGCTCGTCCAGCGACGCCGTGGCCTCGTCGAGGAAGAGATATTGCGGCTGATGCAGCAGGGCGCGGGCGATGCCGAGTCGCTGCTGCTCGCCCAGCGACAGCATCCGGTTCCAGTGTGCGTCCTCGTCGAGCCGGTCGGCGAGCTGCGGCAGGCCCACAGCGACGAGCGCCTCCTTGACCAGGTCGATGCTGAACGCGTCGGCCGCTGCCGGATAGACGATCGCGGCCTTGAGCGGGCCGATCGGGAAGTAGGGCCGCTGCGGCAGCATCATCAGCTTGGCATGCGCGGGCACGCTGATCGCACCGCTGCCGAACGGCCAGACCCCGGCGATGGCGCGGAACAGCGTCGACTTGCCGGCGCCCGACGGCCCGGTCAGCAGCGTGCGTTCGCTGCTCTTGAGGCTGAAACCGTCGGCCGCGATCAGCGGCAGCCCGTTCGGCAGCTTCAGCAGCAGCTGGGCGAGGTCGATGCTGTCGTCCGCGTGGTTGACGACATCGATCGTCTGCGGCTCGCCCGAGAGCTTGGCGGCGCTCTCGATCGACATGTCGAAGCCGTCGAGACGGGCGACGGTCGAGCGCCAGTCAGCCAGTGTACGATAGGCCGACACGAAGAACGACAGCGCGCCCTGCACCTGCGAGAATGCCGACAGTGTCTGCATCACGCCGCCTAGCTGAACCTTCTTGGCGAAATAGGCCGGCGCGACCAGCACGTAGGGAAAGATCGTGGCCGCCTGCGAATAGCCGGCGGTGAAGGCCGTCAGCCGTTTGGTCCGGCTCATGATCTGATACCAATTCTGGACCACGCGACCGAACCGGCTCGCCAACTGGCCCTGCTCGACGGCTTCGCCGCGCAACAGCGCGATCTGCTCCGAGCTCTCGCGTACCCGCACCAAGTTGAAGCGGAAATCGGCTTCATAGCGCTGCTGCTCGAAATTCAGATTGACAAGCGGCCAGCCGATCCAATGCGTTAGTGCCGTGCCGAAGATCGAGTACAACAGGGCTCCCCAGACCAGATAGCCGGGTATCCGATACTCCGTACCGAACAGCGTCAACGGAGCCTCTTCCGACAGGCCCCAGAGAACCACGACGAACGAGGCCAGCGTCACGATCGAGCTCAGCAGGCCGATCGTGATCGTGAGCGTTTGCTCGATGAACTGCTTCACATCTTCGGCGACGCGCTGGTCAGGGTTGTCTGCCGCGTCTCCCTTGAGCTGCATGCGATAGTGGTTGGCCTCGCCGAGCCAGCGCTTGAGGTAGGCCTCGGTCATCCACCGCCGCCAGCGGATCTGCAGCCACTGATTGAGATAGAGCTGGTACACGGCCAGAATGATGAAGACGGTGGCCAGCACGACGAACACGCCGAGCTCCCAGATGAAGCTGTTCCAGTCGTATTGCTGCAGCGCGTTGAAGAACCGGCTCTGCCACTGGTTCACCAGAACCTGGATCGCAACCAGCGACAGCTCGATGGCGATCACGGCGGCGAGCAGGCTGCGGCCGGCGACCTTGTCCTCGGAGCGGAAGTAGGGAATGGCGATCCGCCAGACGGTGGCGACGGTCGAGCGCAGATTGTTCACAGAGGGGCTGCTCCTGAGAAAAGGTCTTAACGGGCTGACGAAAAACGAGAAAATCGCAGTGATTGCCGCCTGTATAGACTAAAGTCGTAATGTGGCGGGTGACCGCCGGCTTGTCGGTCGCGTGTGACAAACCGTAGCATGGGGCAGGGGAGAGGGACTGCGACCGCCGCCAGATTTCGCGAGAATTTGAGCAGAGTTGGGCGTTGCCGGTTTTGTGATCTCCTTTTCCGACCTTTGCCGGGCTTGGGGGCCTGGGCGAGGAGACCTGATCCGTCCCGCCGGACCGGGTCCAACAACAAGAACGTGGGGGGAGAAGTCACGATGTGGAATCAAATCTACGACCCGATGGGGAGCCCGGCGCTGTCGACGCTGGCCGCCGCCGTCCCAGTGGTGACGCTGCTGGTGCTGATCGCCAGCGGCAAGGTGAAGGCACACATCGCGGCGATCATCGCCGTGATCCTGACCAACCTGATCACGATCTTCGTGTTCACGATGCCGGCCAACATGTCGCTGCGCGCGACGTTTCTGGGCGTCATCACCGGCTTCTTTCCGATCGGCTGGATCGTCCTGAACGTCATCTTCCTCTACCAGGTCACGGTCTCGACCGGCCGCTTCGAGTTGCTCAAGCGCGCCATCGGCGGCGTCACGGAAGACCGGCGGCTGCAGCTGCTGCTGGTCGCCTTCTCCTTTGGCGCCTTCTTCGAGGGCGCGTCGGGCTTCGGCACACCGGTGGCGATCACCGGTGCCGTGCTGATCGGCCTCGGCTTCTCGCCGCTCGCGGCGTCCGGCCTGTCGCTGATCGCCAACACCGCCCCGGTCGCCTATGGGGCGCTGGGCACGCCGATCCAGGGCCTCGCCTCGGTCACCGGTCTCGATCCCTACATCCTCGGCGCGATGGTCGGCCGGCAGCTGCCGGTGTTCTCGCTGATCGTGCCGTTCTGGGTGATCTGGGCGTTCGCGGGCTGGAAGGGTATGAAAGACGTGTGGCCGGCGATCCTGGTCACCGCCGTCTCGTTCGCGGTCCCGCAGTTCCTGATCTCGAACTACATCAATCCGTGGATCGTCGACATCGGCGCCTCGCTGATCTCGATGGGCGCGCTGATCCTGTTCCTGAAGGTCTGGCAGCCGAGGCAGCTGTGGCTGTCGCCGGCGTTGCGCGGGCGTGACGAATCGGCCGCCACGATGACGGCGGCGAAGCCGCTGGACCGCACGCCGCTGACGCAAGCCGAGCTCTGGGGCGCGCTGCTGCCCTGGATCATCGTCTGCGTGATCATGCTGATCTGGGGCAACGGCGCCTTCAAGGCCTGGGCGAACTCGATCTTCACCTGGAACTATCCGGTGCCCGAGCTCGACAAGCTGATCAACAAGATGCCGCCGGTGGCTGCGAAGCCGACACCGGAAGGCGCGGTGTTCTCGTTCACCTACCTGACCTTCACCGGCACCGGCATGCTGATCGCCGCGATCATCTCCGGCTTCCTGATGGGTGTCGGACCGGGCAAGCTGATCGCGGAATATGGCCGCACCATCCGTCTGTGCGCGATCTCGCTGATCACGATCTCGGCGATGCTGGCGATCGGCACGCTGACCCGGCTGTCCGGCGTCGACGCAACGCTCGGCCTCGCCTTCGCCGCGACCGGCGTGCTCTATCCGTTCTTCGGCACCTTGCTCGGCTGGTTGGGCGTGGCGCTGACGGGATCGGATACGGCCTCGAACGTGCTGTTCGGAAACCTGCAGAAGATCACCTCCGAGCAGCTCGGCCTGTCGCCTGTCCTGATGGCGGCTGCCAACTCATCCGGTGGTGTCATGGGCAAGATGATCGATGCGCAGTCGATCGTGGTCGCTTCGACCGCCACCAACTGGTACGGCCACGAGAGCTCGATCCTGCGCTACGTCTTCCTGCATTCGATCGTGCTGGCCTGTCTGGTCGGCCTGTTCGTCACCTTGCAGGCCTACGTCTATCCGTTCACGGCGATGGTGCTGAAGTAGCAACACCGGCAGCGACAAAAGCCCCGCGCCGCAGCTGCGGCGCGGGGTTTGCTATGTTTGGAACACATTTGTGCGGGAGCCGTGGCGCGGCGGGGATCACGGTCGTCGCCTGGAAGGCGCAGCCCTGCGTGTGATTGGTCTGAAGAGGAACGATGCAAGTGTTGAAGCGTGGCTGCGCCGTGGCGATGATGGCGTTGTCGATGTCGGGCCTGCCGCTTGCCGGCGCGTCGGCGGAGGAGTTTCCCTTCGGAATGGAGATGACGCTCGATGCGTTACCAATGCCCGGCTCGAAGCGCGTGCCGGATCTCGACATCGGCGACAACGGCGAGACCGTGCTGGAGCTCTGGTGCAAGGGCGGCAAGGGGCAGTTCTCGGTCGCCGGCAACACCATCGTGTTCATCGCCAGCAAGATCGAGGACCGCAACTGCCCGGCGGCACGCGCGCAAGCCGATGACGAGCTGATCGCGGCGCTGAGCGCGGCGACGAACTGGAAGCGTCAGGGCGACCTGATCATCTTCATCGGACCGAAGACGCTGCGCTTCCGGCTCAACACCAATTGAGCCGAGACGGCCGTATCGAAAGTCCTAGTCTTGGTCACATCGATATATCGGCATGTGGACCTCGCTGTCATGGTCCGGCACCTGGTCCTGCTTCATGCACGTTCGCGATTCCGCAGCACGCAGCTTTGAGGTCAGCCCCGCTGTCACCCTCCCCTGGAGGGGGAGGGTCGCCTCTCATGAGCGCAGCGAATGGGAGGCGGGGTGGGGTGATCTCCCCACGTGCACCGGTGCCCGCGGCGTCACCCCACCCCGCTCGCCCGCTTCGCGTGCGATCGACCCTCCCCCTCCAGGGGAGGGTGGCATCTGAGATCGCGGCGCCTGCCGTCGCCTTACTTCCAGACGGAGTTGTCCGCATCCCAGCGCTTGGCCTTGAAGGCCTTCGCCAGCTCGTCGATGGCACCGCCGTCGTCGCGGGTATCGCTTTCCTCGTCGCCCGAGGATTCGTCCGACAGGATCAGCTTGGCGCTCGATGCCTCATCGACGGTGGTCGTCGTCGGGCTGCTGATCCACAGCATCAGCGCGTCCGCGCCGCCCGGCTTGTCCGCCGAGACGAGGCCGGTGACCTCGATGACGTCGGTCAGCTCGAGCGCCGGCATCAGCTGGCTCGGCCGCTTCAACGTCAGCTTCAGCTTGCCGCTGACCGGATTCCACGCCGCACTCGTCGGCCTGGCATTGTAGGTCTTGGCCAGCACGTCGGAGATGGCGCCCGCCAGCTTGTCCTTGTTGATCTTGTCACCGTCGCGCCAGTCGGCCGCCGCAAAGCGGATGGTGCGGTCCATCTCGACCGTGCCGGCGGTCCAGCCGGCGGTGACGACGCCGTTCATGGTCCGCGCCTTCGCGATCAGTGCGCCGGCTCGTTCGGGGTCGACGGTCATGCTGATGGTCTGCTCGCCCGCGCGCAGTGCGTCGCAGCTCACGATGAGGCTCGACAGCGAAACTTCGACGTTCTCGCCCTTCAGGCTCTTGAGGAAGTCGGTCACCGCGTCGAGCTTGAGCCGGACCGAGACCGCCTCGGGCGAGACGTCGGTGAAGTCCTTCGGCTGGGCGCTGATGCCGTCGTCGCTCGACTGGCTCTCCTGGAACTCTTTCTCGCTGACGTCGGAATTGTCGGTCGACGCCACCTCGGTGACGGTCTTGCCGATCGCGATCTGTCCGCGGAACTCGAACGTGTCGCCGGTCGGCTTGCGATTCAGCTTCACCGTGACCGGCTCCTTGGCGCCGTTGCTCTGGGTCGCACCGGTCAAGGTCTGGCCATTGACGGTGAGGCTGACCACGAAGCGGTCCTTGCGATCCGAATTCTTTGCGACGGGATAGCAGACGTCGAGCGTGGCGGCGGTGACGGTCTTGCCCTGGCGCGTCTCCTTCAGGATCACGTCGGCATTGCCGTCCATCAGGCCGTCGATCGCGGTGAAATACCGAGTCTCGTTGGCGGGGGCCTTGGTCCCGCTCTTGCTCTGGGCCCAACCGAGTTCCGGCGCGGCCGCTGCAATCACGGCCAGCGCAAGCAAAATCGCGCGCATCTGAAAATCCTTGTGGGGGCAGAATCGGCCTTAAGCTGTAGCGCCGATTTGCGATCGCTGCACCCCCGGGCGCGGACACTCGGCCAAAAAGAAGGCCGCCCGGAGGCGGCCTTCCTGAACGTCTCGGTGATGCAAGGGGGGGCTCAGAAGCCCATGCCGCCCATTCCACCCATGCCGCCGCCGGCCGGCATCGCGGGAGCCGCGTCCTTCGGCAGCTCGGCGACCATGGCCTCGGTGGTGACCAGGAGGCCGGCGACCGACGAGGCGTCCTGCAGCGCGGTGCGGACCACCTTGGCCGGGTCGATGATGCCCTTGGCGACCATGTCGACATAGTCCTCGGTCTGGGCGTCGAAGCCGAAGGTCTCGGACTTCTCGTCCAGGATCTTGCCGACCACGATCGAGCCCTCGACGCCGGCGTTCTCGGAGATCTGGCGGATCGGAGCCTCGAGCGCCTTCAGCACGATGTTGATGCCGGCCTGGACGTCCGAATTGGCGTTGGTGATGCGGCCGACCGCCTTCTTGGCGCGCAGCAGCGCGACGCCACCGCCGGGGACGATGCCTTCCTGCACCGCAGCGCGGGTCGCGTTGAGGGCGTCCTCGACGCGATCCTTCTTCTCCTTGACCTCGATCTCGGTCGCGCCGCCGACGCGGATCACCGCGACGCCGCCGGCGAGCTTGGCCAGACGCTCCTGCAGCTTCTCGCGGTCGTAGTCCGAGGTGGTCTCCTCGATCTGCGCCTTGATCTGGCCGACGCGCGCCTCGATGTCGGCCTTCTTGCCGGCGCCGTTGACGATCGTGGTGTTCTCCTTGTCGATCACGACCTTCTTGGCGCGGCCGAGCATCTTCACCGTGACGTTCTCGAGCTTCATGCCGAGGTCTTCCGAGATCAGCTGACCGCCGGTCAGGATCGCGATGTCCTCGAGCATCGCCTTGCGGCGATCACCGAAGCCCGGCGCCTTGACGGCGGCAACCTTGAGGCCGCCGCGCAGGCGGTTGACGACCAGCGTCGCCAGCGCCTCGCCCTCGACGTCCTCGGCGATGATCAGCAGCGGACGGCCCGACTGCACCACGGCTTCGAGCACCGGCAGCATGGCCTGCAGGCCGGACAGCTTCTTCTCGTGCAAGAGCACGTAGACGTCGTCGAGCTCGGCCGTCATTTTCTCGGCGTTGGTGACGAAGTAGGGCGAGAGATAGCCGCGGTCGAACTTCATGCCTTCGACGATGTCGACCTCGGTATCGAGCGACTTGTTCTCCTCGACCGTGATGACGCCCTCGTTGCCGACCTTCTGCATCGCCTGGGCGATCATCTTGCCGATCGCGGCGTCGCCATTGGCGGAGATGGTGCCGACCTGGGCGACCTCGGAGGACGAGGCGACAGGCTTGGCGCGCTTCTCGATGTCCTTGATCACGGCGGCCACCGCGATGTCGATGCCGCGCTTGAGATCCATCGGGTTCATTCCGGCGGCAACCGCCTTGGCGCCCTCGCGCACGATGGCCTGGGCCAGCACGGTCGCGGTGGTGGTGCCGTCACCGGCGGTGTCGTTGGTCTTGGAGGCGACCTCGCGCAGCATCTGCGCGCCCATGTTCTCGAACTTGTCCTCCAGCTCGATCTCCTTGGCGACGGTGACGCCGTCCTTGGTGATGCGCGGAGCGCCGAAGCTCTTCTCGATGACGACGTTGCGGCCCTTCGGGCCGAGCGTCACCTTGACGGCGTTGGCGAGAATGTCGACGCCGCGCAGCATGCGGTCGCGTGCGTCGCCGGCGAATTTGACGTCCTTGGCTGCCATTTCAAAATTCTCCTGGAGTAGACCTCGACGGCGAGGGGCGTGATCGCCCGTCTGTCGCCGGAACGAGGTTGCAGAGCATTTTCGCCCGGGGCGGCTGATCGCCGCCCCCGGCAGGTCGGGATCAGGCGACGACGCCCATGATGTCGGACTCCTTCATGATCAGGAGCTCCTCGCCGTCCAGCTTGACCTCGGTTCCGGACCATTTGCCGAACAGCACGCGGTCGCCGACCTTGACGTCGATCGGGATCAGCTTGCCGCTCTCATCACGGCCGCCCGGGCCGACGGCGACGACTTCGCCCTGCGAGGGCTTTTCCTTGGCGCTGTCGGGAATGATGATGCCGCCCTTGGTCTTCTCTTCGGCGTCGATGCGCTTAACCACGACGCGGTCGTGCAGGGGACGAAACTTCGATTTGGCCATGACGGATCCCTTTTGGGGTGCTTGGATAAGTTGTTGCTGTCGGAGGAAATCTGAATGCGGCCACATTTGACGCCCACTTGGCGCCAACTGGCTCGCAGCCTTAGCAATCGCGCCCTCCGAGTGCTAAAGACCGCTCGGGGAAATATGGCTTGCGGCTGTTCCTGTCAAGCAACGGCCGGCAGTTAAGCCGTTCTTGAGGCTGTTAGGGGATGTTGTCCCGGGCCAGACATGTTAGTGGAGCGGCGTCGTCATCCGACGTCATTGCTCTGACGAGCGTTTTGGGTTTGGTTGCCGGACGGGGCAGCCACGATCTTGTTCCTAAGGGGATGCCATGACGAGTTCACGGTGCGCGCGGCCGGTTGCCAATCTCGCGATCGCGTCGGCGCTCACGATGCTTCTGGGAGCGTGCACGGGCTTCAGCCTGTCGCCGTCGCCCCCCATGCAGACCGAGGCGCCGGTCGAGCCCGAGGTTCCGGCGACGATCCGCCCCGAGGATCTCGTCGGCAAATGGGGCCTCGCCGCTTACAACAACCCCAACGACCGTCCGCGCACCGAGAAGATGGCGTTGGCGCAGTGCAAACAGCCCTATGTCATCGGGGCGGGCACGTCCGGCGGTGTCGTGATGCATCTGGCCGACCAGGCGACTCCCCAGGAGCTGCGCCTGAAGGGCTCGGCCAGCGGCAAGAACTACATCGGCCCGGCCGGACCGCCCGGCGGCGAGCAGGACCGCGAGGTCGTCTCCTTTGACGGCCGTGTGCTGATCACCCGCTTCGTCGACAAGGATGCGGCGACCCGTTACCAGACGATGGTCTACGTCCGCTGCGGACCGCGCGCCTGAGATCCGGGCGAAGCCCTCGCGACAAGCCCCGGCCACACCCAAAAGCCAAACGAAAAACGCCGGTGAAAGCGCCGGCGTTTTGCTTGGTGCTGCTCGGTGCCATCCCTGGTCGGCGTGGCCGCCGGTCAGGCAGGACGAGGTCAGTTGAACATCGCGTCGATGTCGTCCTGCGAGGCGTGGCCGACGTCGCCTTCCGCCTTCGGGCCGTTCAGCAGTCTGGCGTCGCCCTCGCGGTGGTCGACGATCGGCGGCGTATGCGCCTTGATGGCGTCGACGCCACCCCAGATGTCCATCATCACCACGATGTGGTGCTCGATGAACTTCATCGTGGTCATGACCTTGTTGATGCGCTGGCCGGTCAGGTCCTGGAAGTTGCAGGCCTCGAAGATCGAGACCACCCGCTCCTGGATCTCTTCGCTCAGGATCTTCTGCTGGTCGGCCGAGTCCACCTTGGACAGCGCGCTGGCGGCCTGGTCGATCGCCTCCGCGGCTTCGAGGATCTGCTGCGTCGCCTGCTCGGTGCCGCCGACGACCGCGCCGAGCTCGCCGTTGACCTTGGCCATCTCCTCGCCGTTGAAGCTCTTGGCATGGAGGGTCGCGATCTCGCCCTTGGTGCGGTTGATCGCGTCGTGGATCAGGTCGAGCTCGACCTTGAGCTTTTCGCACTGCTCGATCTGGGCACGATAGGTCTCGAGCAGCGCGCGCGCTTCGGCGACCTCGCGTGCGGCGGACTCTTCGATGGCGGCGTTCGCCGTGTTGCTGCCGCCGCTGCGGATCGCATTGGCCATCTGGGAGCGGATCGCGCGGAGCTCGTCCATGATTTCCTTGTGGTTGGGGCCGATCTCGCCGCCTACGAATTCAGGCTCCGGCATATGGCCGACGATTGCTTCTTCGATACGGAAACGCTTGCGAACCGCCATGATAGTATCCCTGACCTTTTGCTCGGATCAGTTCTACGCAGAGGCTATTTAACATCGCGTTCACGCCAGGAACCGCCGTTGAGCAACGCTGGCGTGCATCGTGCGTCAACGATTAACCATGCGCCAGCGGCCTTCACGCAAAATAAACGCTAGCGATCAAAACCGCCGCGTGTGCAGCGATGGTGAATCCCGGCGCCTCCTGCGTTTACCAAAGCGATCGGGTTTTGCTCTTTATTGACGATACGCGGCGGCGCATTTGCCTCGCGCGATGAACAGTCTTCAGACGAAACAGTACAGAGTACGTCGATGTTCAAATCAGTATCCGCAGCGCTGCTGGCCGGCGCATGCGTTTTCCATGCAGGTCTGGGCCGCGCCGCAGCCCAGGGATTTCAGCAGCCGACCGTGATCTATAGCGGCCCGCCGCAGCAGTCCGCGCCGGTGCGCACCGCCTATGTCGAACGCTCGCGCATGGGCGGCGGCTTCATCGAATTCCTGTTCGGGGATCCGCAAGGCGGCCGCGGCGCGCCTCCGCCGGGACAGCCGATGTACCAGCAGCAGCCGTCCTACTACGAGCCGCAGCGGCTGGCGCCGGGCATGGTCCCGCAGCAGGGAGTGCCGGATGAGGAGGCCTATGAGCAGACGCAGCGGCCACTCGATCCGAAATACGAGAAACAGATCGTTGACTATAACGGCAAAGAACGGCCGGGCACGATCGTCATCGATACGCCGAACAAGTTCCTCTATCTGGTCCAGGGCGAGGGCAGGGCGCTCCGCTATGGCATCGGCGTCGGCCGCCCCGGCTTCACCTGGTCGGGCGTGAAGACGATCTCGGCCAAGCGCGAATGGCCGGACTGGACGCCGCCGCCGGAAATGCTCGCGCGTCGGCCCGACCTGCCGCGGCACATGGAGGGCGGGCCGCAGAACCCGCTCGGCGCACGCGCGATGTATCTCGGCTCGTCGCTGTATCGGATCCACGGTTCGAACGAGCCATGGACGATCGGCACCAACGTCTCGTCAGGATGTATCCGGATGCGCAACGAGGATGTGATCGATCTCTATGGCCGGGTGAACGTCGGTGCCCGGGTCATCGTGATCTGACGACCGCCGCTGCACGACATCAGCAACAGAAAAAGGCCGCCCGCAGGGGGCGGCCTTCGCATTCTTCAGTTCGTTGCGACCCGAGAACTTCACGCGTAGTCGCTGCCACCGTCGTCGTCGCCATAGCCGTCATCGGCATCGAAGTCGGCCGCGTCGCTGTCATTGCCGCTGTCGTCATGGCTCGCCTGGTCGAACAGGCCGGCCCGGCCGCCGTCGCCGCCCGGGCGGCCGATGTCGTCGAGACCGGCGTCGCGCGCCAGCGAGCCGCCGGACTGGTCGCCGCTCCACGGGCTGGCACCGCCGCCCCGCTCCTCGATGATCGTGGTGTCACCGAACGCCTGATGCGACCCGCCGCCCATCATCGAGCGGATGCCGCCGAGCAGCAGCGAGCCGCCGACCATGCCGGCCGCTGCGGCCGCCGCCGTGCCGAGGAACGAGCCGCCTCCACCGCCGAACATGCCGCCGCGCGGCTGGCCGAAGCCGCCCTGATCGTAAGGGCCGGGCTGACCGGGATAGCCGGGCTGGCCCTGGTAGCCCGGGGGCATCGCCTGGCCGCTGTTCCAGACCGGGCGGCTCTGCGACGGCGGCGGCACGTTGGGGACCGAGCCGCGACTGCCCGAGCCGAAGATGCTGTCGCGCATCGAATCGAGGAAGCCGCCGGACTGGCCCTGCGGGGCCTGGGCGTGCTGCAGCTCCTCGATGCGGGCGTTGGCGCGCTTCAGGGCCTCGTCCTGCACCAGCACCGTCTGCACCAGCGCATAGACGGCATTGGGAGCCCGCTGCAGCGCCTGGGCGATGGCGGCGGCAGCCTCCGGATCACGCGGTGCACTCTCCAACGTGGCAAGCCGGTCGAACAGATCGTCGATGAGTTGGCGTTCTTGCGGTGTCATGTCGTTCTCCTGCCGCTTGCCTTGTTCCGGCCAAGCGCGGCCAAGATTTAGGGGGACTTTGTGGCCCGGCCAGCCGGGGCGCGGATTAAATTTCCGTATGCGACAAAGCGTCTTTGCACTTGCGAGGCGTTTCGGAAGCCGAAGGCGGACGGCATGCCTGCCTCCCTCCCACTTCGAACGCCGCCGCGCCGGGTTTTGTTCGCCGGGGCACGCGAAACATCCATCAGTCGAGCGTCACCTTGCGGCGCTCCAACAGGCCCGGAAAATGCTCGCCGGCAAGATAGGCGTGCTCATGCTCGCGCTGCACCGTCAGCGGATCGAGCTCGATGAGGACGTCATCGACGAAACCGGGGTGGCACATCACCAGCCCATGCTCGGGCAACTCGTCGAGGAAGCCATCCATCAAAGCTCCGAAGTCGGAGGCTTTGGTGAAGTCGTAGGCGCCCGCGAAGCCGGGATTGAAGGCGATCTCGGCCCGCCTGGCCTGACGGCGGAATTGCGCGCTGAGCACGTCCAGCAGCAGCGCCTTCGGCGCCGTCAGCCGCTGCATCAGGGGCAGATTGCGGCCGCCCTGGCGCACCCAGGCCGTGGGCGCAGTTTCCTTGACGGCGGCGAGAAAGCCCTCGCGCACCTGCGGATAGAGCTGGGCATGCTGGTGGCCGTCGACGAAATCGGGGGCGCGACCGAACAAATCGCCGAACGCTGCAAGCTGAACCAGGACCTCGGCACGGATCATCTCGGGATCGAGCCGGCGGGTCAGTCCGGCGCGCAGCAGCTTCGGGAAGGGCAGGAACATGCCGCCTTCCGAGGGACGGAAATGCATCGTCAGGGGCCGGAACGGCGCGGTCAGCGTGACGTGCAGGCCGATGGCGCAACGCGGGCTGTCGGACGCGACCTTGGTCAGCTCCGTCACTTCGTCGCGCCCGATCGCGGCGCCCACGGTCATCACCGAGGTTGCGTTCAACCGACCGCGCGCGATCAGGTCTCGGATGGCGCTGTTAACCCCGGGGCTGATGCCATAGTCATCGGCGCACAGCCAGATGCGTCGGTGCGGCGTCGCGCTCATTCGGCGGCGTTCCTCTCGGCGCCGTCGCTGCGCGCATCGAGCGCTGCACGCTTCTCGCTGTGCTCGGCGACGAAGTAGATCGGACGCGCCTTCAGCTCGGACAGGATCTTGCCGATATACTCGCCCATGATGCCGATCATGATCAGTTGCACGCCGCCGATCGTCATCAGGCCGACCATCAGCGAGGGATAGCCGGGCACCGACTTGCCGGTGGCTAAAGTCTCCCACAGGATCGAGAGGCCGAACAGAAAGGCCGCCGAGGCGAGCAGGATTCCGAGCAGGCTGGCGAACCGCAGCGGGGCGACCGAGAACGAGGTCAGGCCTTCGATCGACAGGCCGAGCAGGCTGGTCAGGTTGAAGGCCGTCACGCCATGGGCACGCGCGGCAGGCTCGTAGTCGACGCGGATCTGGCGGAAGCCGATCCAGCTCGCCAGGCCCTTGAAGAAGCGGTTGCGCTCCGGCAACTGCCGCAGCGCGGCCACCGCGCGCGGCGAGAGCAGGCGGAAGTCGCCGGCATCCTCCGGGATCTTCTGCCGCGCGCCCCAGTTGATGAGCGCGTAGAAGCCGTGCACGGCGACGCGGCGCAGGAACGGCTCGTTGTCGCGATGTGCCTTGGCGGTATAGACGACGTCATAGCCGTCCTTGATCCAGTGCGTGACGAGCTGCTCGACCAGGGCCGGCGGATGCTGGCCATCGCCGTCCATGAACAGCACGGCGCCGCGCCGGGCATGATCGAGGCCGGCCATCAGCGCGGCCTCCTTGCCGAAATTGCGCGACAGCGAGACGACCTGGATGTCGAGCGCATCGGCCTGCAAGGTGCGCGCAATCGCGAGCGTATTGTCGCGGCTGCCATCGTCGACATAGACGAGCTCACAGGCGAGACCGAAGCGCTGGCGCAGCGTACGGGCGAGATTATTCAGCCGCTCGTGCAGCGCCGTCAGTCCCGCGCCCTCGTTGTAGACGGGGATAACGATCGACAATCCCTGCGACGCGGCGTCGGCCGCAGTCGTGGTCAGATCCGACACGTCAGTTCCCAGCATTGCTCAGCGTCCTCGTTCTGCTACCAACATATGGTAGCTGCGCTCGCCTGTCGCTACGATGAACGGCGATTTATGATCGCAGGAAGGCCTCGAGGCGAGCAAACAGCGGATTTTCGCGGTCGAGCACATAGTCGAGCGAGGCGACCGAGACGGTCTCGGCGCCATGCGCGCGCAGAAAGCTGCCGAGCGCGTAGATCTGCGCCGGCGGGCAGTGCAGGGTGAGCATGCCGGACGAGGTCGGGCCGCCGAACGGCGCCACGACGCCGAAGCGGTTGTGCGCCTCGGTCAGCATTGCTGCGTCGCACCCTCTGAAGCGGGTGCGGACCTCGCGGTATTTGCTGGCGCGGGCGCGGGCATGGATGTGGTCGAGAATGATCCGGGCGCTCTCGCGCGGCCCCTCCGACCAGTCGGCGTCGCGGGAGGCGACCAGATTGGCCTGGCTGCGCAGGATCACGCCGTCGTCCAGCACCTTCAGCCCATTGGCGGCGAGCGTCGAGCCGGTGCTGGTGATGTCGACGATCAGCTCGGCGGTGCCCACCGCCGGCGCGCCCTCGGTGGCGCCGGCGCTCTCGACGATGCGGTAATCGACGATGCCATGGGCGGCGAAGAAGCCGCGCGTCAGGTTGATGTACTTGGTGGCGACGCGCATGCGGCGATTATGCTGGGCGCGAAAGCCGGTGGTGACGTCGTCGAGATCGGCCATGGTGCGGACGTCGATCCAGGCCTGCGGCACGGCGACGACGACGTTGGCGCCGCCGAAGCCGAGCGTATCGATCAGCAGCACGCGCTTGTCGGCATCGGTGATGCTCTCGCGAACCAGGTCCTCGCCGGTGACGCCGAGATGCACGGTGCCGCGCGCCAGTTGCGAGGCGATCTCACTCGCAGAGAGATAGGCGATCTCGACATTGTCGAGACCTGCGATGGTGCCACGATAGTCGCGCGCGCCGCCGGGCTTGGACAGGTTCAGTCCGGCGCGGCCGAAGAAGGCCTCGGCATTCTCCTGTAGGCGCCCCTTGGAGGGAACGGCGAGGACGAGGGGGCCGCTCATGATGCTCTCCCGCGCGGGGACTTGCCGACGGCGCTGCTCTGGGCCAGGCGCTCGATCCAGATCGAGAAGCCGACGGCCGGAATCGACTCGGCGGCGCCAAGCTGGCTCAGCAGGCCGTCATAACGGCCGCCGGCGACCAGTGGCTCGTCGCCATTGCCCGGATGATGCAGTTCGAACTCGAAACCGGTGTAGTAGTCGAGGCCGCGGCCGAACGACGTGGCGAAGCGCACCTTGGTGATGTCGATGCCGCGCTGGGCCATGAAGCCGGCGCGGGCCTCGAACGTGTCGATCGCCGCTGAAATGTCGAGCTTGGCGTCGGCGGCGAGCGCGCGAAGCTGCTGGACAGCCTCGGTCGGGCTCCCGCTGATGGCGAGGAAGCGCTTGATACGGTCCAGCGCGTCACGCGGCAGCGCGCCGCTCTTGAGGGTGGACTGCTCGAGGAAGCGGTCGGCGATCTCCGCCACCGTGCGGCCGCCGACCGCCGTTGCGCCGGCAATCGACATCAGGTCGGTGACCAGGGCGAGCGCCGCCTTGCGGTCGGAGCCGGCCAGGGCGGCGAGCACCCCTTCATACTCGTTGCGCGGGGCCACCGAGGCGATCGCCAGCCGCTCGAGGTCCTGCGCCAGGGTGCGCTTGCGGTTGAAGTCCTTGATCAGCCGCCGTCGCCATACCGGATAGAGATCGAGGGCGTCGATCAAGGCCGTGAACAGCGCGACGTCGCCAGTGCGGATATCCACCGCGGCAAGGCCGGCGGTGGCGGTCGCCTCGATCGCCAGCGCCAGCATCTCGGCATCCGCGGCGGGCCGATCCTGACGGCCGAACGATTCGATGCCGGCCTGCAGGAACTCGCTCGGGCGGCCCTCGCGGTAACGAAATACTGGACCGAGATAGCTGAAGCCAGCCGGATGCCCGGCGCGGGCCGAGGCGAGGTAGTCACGGGCGACGGGAATGGTCAGGTCGGGGCGCAGGCAGAGCTCTTCGCCGGCGGCGTCGCCGGTCAGATAGAGGCTCTTGCGGATGTCCTCCCCCGAGAGATCGAGAAATGGCTCGGCCGGCTGCAGGATCGCCGGTTCGGCCCGCTCATAGCCGGCCTGGGCGAAGGATTGCAGCAGCATGTCCGCCCACGCGGCGGGTCCGGTTGGAGCGGGTCCGGTCATGTCGATCGAGTTCCAAAGTGGAGTGGGCGCCTCTGGAGGCCGCGGCTGCCCCTTAGCATGGCCGTTTGACGGTTTCGACTGCGAATGGCCGCGGCGAGCCACAATTGGCCGGATGCCTTAACCGCGGGGGCCGGTCCAGTCCCCGAGCGTTGCCTGGATCACGGCGAGGGCGGCAACGCCGGCCGTATCCGCGCGCAGGATGCGCGGGCCCAGCGCGAGCCTGATCACATGCGGCTGGCGGAGCAGCAGCGCCCGCTCGTCGTCGGCAAAACCGCCCTCCGGTCCGATCAGCAGGTCGATGCCGGCCGGGTCCTTGCCGCCGCGCAGCGCCTGCAGCGGATCGGCCAATTCGGCCGCCTCGTCGCAGAACACCAGCAGCCGCTCAGGTTGCCGCTGCGCGAGGAAGCGCTCCAACGGCACCGGGTCCTTCACCTCGGCGAGGCTGAGGATGCCGCATTGCTCGGCCGCCTCGACCACGTTGGCGCGCATGCGCTCGCCATTCACGCGCGACACCTGGGTGTGACGGGTGATGACCGGCTCCAGGCGCGAGGCGCCCATCTCGACCGCCTTCTGCACCATGTAGTCCAGCCTCGCGTGCTTGAGCGGTGCGAAGACGTAGGCGATGTCCGGCAGGTGATCCTGGGGCCGGCTCTGCTGCTGGATCGTCAGGCCATCTGGCCGCTTGCGGCCCTCGATCACGGCCCGCCATTCGCCGTCGCGGCCGTTGAAGACCAAGACGTGATCGCCGGTGCCGAGACGCAGGACGTTGCCGAGATAGTTGCCCTGATTGCGGTCGAGCGCGACCGTGCCTCCCTCCCGCAAGGGTGCGTCGACGAACAGGCGCGGGGCGGTGAAGTCGTATGCGGGCATGGAGCGAAGCGGTGCCGATGATGGATGTTGCTTAACCAGACCACGCGCCGGCCGCAAAGCCGGCGGAGCCGTCACGGGGTGTTGTATCGGGTATTGGCGATGGCGCCTTTCGGCCGTGCTGTCGACAGATTTTACCGGTTCGATCCCGCCGGTCGTCCCTTGGGGACGGACATCCGACGATTCCGTGAGCCTTGAAGCGGAGAACGGCCTTGATCTTGAGACATTCGACTTGGGCGCTTGCCGCGGTCATCGTGGTGACGGTCGCCGGGCCGTCCCGGGCCGACGACAAGGCGATCGCTGCTCCGCCCCAGCAAGCGGCTCCCGCGGTGCCGGGTGGTGCTGCAGCGGCCGGCTTTCGCCCGCCCGAAACCTGCCTGAAGGAGTTCACCCCGCTGCGGGACGAGACCGCCCGCCGGGCCAAGCTGCTCAAGGCGGCGACCGAGCGGCGTTTCGCGCCCGGCGAGGCTTGCCAGCTGGTGCACGACTACGAGCTCGCCCAGACCAAGATGATCGACTACGCGGTCGCCCATGCCTCGCTCTGCGGCATCCCGCCCAAGATCACCGATCAGCTGAAGGCGAATCACGAAAATACCCTGGCCGTCATGCGCAAGGTCTGCACGGCGACGTGAACCGTCCCGCCGGCCGCCGAACTGGCGACTCCGGCCTGACCAGGTGGGCGAGGGCGCGGAGTGAACGGATTTTTGGGCCCCGACGTTCGGGAAGGGCCTCGTTTTGGGCCTCCGCGCCGGTTGGAACCCGGCTGCGTCCCTCCGCCGCGGCTGTGATCAACTCCGCGGTTGTGCTGGACGGGCGAGAATCGTAAAAGCCCCGGATCGGATCGTGCTTTCATCCGGAAGTGTTGAGGATTCTTGGTCTTACCGGAGAACCAGCCTTGATCGTCCGCCAGTCTTTCATGCCGCTCGCCATTGCCGCCCTGGTGCTCTCCACAGGGCAGGTTGTTGCGCAGAGCTCGTTTCCCGCGCCGATGCCTGGCCAGGCCCAGACCAGCAACTCGCCGTTTCCGCCCATCAACGGCGCGGCGCCGACCCGAGCCGCAGCCCCGGCAAGTCCGTTCCCCAGTCCAGGCGCCTCGGCGTTCGGCGGCGGTGGTGGCTTCCAGCCGGCCCCGATGGGAGCCGCGCCGCAGGGGGGCCCGCCGGAGAGCTGCATGAAGGAGTTCATTCCGCTGCGCGAGGAAGCCGAGCGTCGCGGCAAGCTGATCAAGGCCGCGAGCGACCGCAAGGCCTCGCCTGACGAGGCCTGCAAGCTGATCGCAAATTTCGGCAAGGCCGAAGTGAAGATGATCAAATATGTCGAGGCGCATTCGGCGAGCTGCGGCATTCCTCAGCAGATCGCCGATCAGCTGAAGGCCGGTCACAAGAACACCGACGCGCTGGAAAAGAAGGTCTGTGCCGTGGCGGCGCAGATGCAGTCGGGGGCCGGAAGGCCCTCCGCTCCGAGCCTGAGCGACGTCCTGGGCTCGTCGGCCGCGTTGCCTGAGGCCAACACAACGAAGAAGGGCGGATCCGCCTTCGACACCATGACCGGCAACGTTCTCACCCGATGAGCGACACGGCCGTCCGCGTTGCTGACGCGACCGGCAATTGGGTCGATACGCTGGCGCCGGTCTGGAGCCGGCCCTACCTGCGTCTCGCCCGCTTCGATCGCCCGATCGGATCCTGGCTGCTGCTGATGCCGTGCTGGTGGTCGGCCGCTCTGGCCGCTGGGATCGCCGGGAACCTATCCATGTTGCCGGCGTGGATCGGGCTCTATTTCGTCGGCGCGTTCGTCATGCGTGGCGCCGGCTGCACCTGGAACGACATCACCGACCGCGATCTCGACGCCAAGGTGGAGCGCACACGTTCGCGACCGATTCCCGCCGGTCAGGTCGGCGTCAAGCAGGCGCTCGCCTTCCTGGTGGCGCAGGCCCTGATCGGCTTGGTGGTGCTGCTGCAGTTCAACCGGTTCGCGATCGCCACCGGCATCGCCTCGCTGCTGATCGTCGCGATCTATCCGTTCATGAAGCGTGTCACCTGGTGGCCGCAGGTCGTGCTGGGTCTCGCCTTCTCGTGGGGCGCGCTGATGGGATTTGCGGTCGCGTTCGGCCGCATCGATGCCACCGCGCTGCTGCTCTACGCCGGGTCGATCTCGTGGGTGATCGCCTACGACACGATCTACGCGCATCAGGACGCCGAGGATGACGCGCTGATCGGCATCAAGTCGACCGCGCGCCTGTTTGCCGACCGCACGCATCTGGCGCTGGTCATCTTCTACAGTCTGGCCGTCATCCTGATTGGGGCCGCGTTCGCGACCGCCCACGTGCATGTCGCGGCGTGGCTCGGGCTGGCGTGTTTCGCCGCCCATCTCGGCTGGCAGATCCGGCGTCTGGATATCGCCGATCCGGCGCTTTGCCTGCGGGTGTTCAAGTCGAACCGCGATGCCGGACTGCTGCTGTTCGCAGGGCTGTTGGTCGATGCCGTGCTGCGCGCAACCTGATCAGCTGCGCGCGATGATCTCGCGCTCGCCGCGATGGACCGAGGCTGGATTGAGCTGGTAGCCGACACGGCGTCGCATCAGGAAGCGCGGGCGGCGCGAGCGGATCGCGTTGCGGCGGCGGCGGCGCGGCGTGGCCTCCCGGCGCGTGTCCTGCAACTGGGGCAGCGCGAAGGTCTCGCTCCACATCGCCCACGCAGCAACGATCTCGTTCTGGTCGTCGCTGACGCAGAGCGGGATGGTCAGGGAAGGGTCGCGGTGGACGAGCACCAGCATCACCTGTGTGTCGTCGATCTCGCGCACGCCGATGCCGAGGAAATCGCTGACGCGGAGGTTCAGGGCCATGCGCATGCCGCTGACGGCACGACGCAGGACCACGCGCTCCCGGTGCAATTCGATCTGCCGGATTCCGCCATCGGCACGGGTATCGTGCGCGCTGTACGAGACGGGCAGGGAAAGAGGGTCGAGCCGCAGGGCGCGGCCCGACCCAGCGGAATGGCTTCCGCCTGTTGCTGTTTGACGCCTCACGGCTTGGTCTCCCCGCCGGGATTATGCTCCCGGTCGATGCGTGTGACCTTGCCACGCGGATCGCCCGTATCGGCTTAACAAGCCTGGTTAATCAGATCTCACGCGTGATCCTCCTACCGTCATGATTGACAAGCGCTTGCCCCGCATGATTGACGAGACCTTGCCGATTTGCCGACAATCCGATGTGCCGTCTGCCGTCCTGCTTGAAGTCGGCGTGAACAGGCCACATTTCCTTTGGATTGAGCCGTCTTCGCCGCCCACCTGACATCGATCGGATCGTGTTCGTGACCTCTTCCCCAGCCTCATCGTCGACCTCAGCCCAATCAGATCTGCTTGACCAGTCCGCCCTGCGAACGCTCGCCGAGCGGCTGGTGGAAGCCGCGAGGAAGGCCGGCGCCGATGCCGCCGACGCCATCGCGGTGCGCGGCATCTCGCAAGGCGTCGAGGTCCGTGACGGGCGCGTCGAGGAATCCGAGCGCTCGGAAGGCGACGATGTCGGCCTGCGCGTTCTCGTCGGCAAGCGCCAGGCCGTGGTGTCGACCAACGACGTCAGCGGGGACGGCGTGGCGCGGCTGGCCGAGCGGGCCGTGGCGATGGCGCGGGTGGCGCCTGACGACCAATATGTCGGCCTCGCCGATCCGGCGCTGCTGGCGCGCGACATTCCCGAACTCGACCTGCTCGATCCGCAGATTCCCTCGACCGCAGAGCTGGAGCGCCGTGCCCAGGAGGCGGAGGCTGCCGCGCTCGGCGTGAAGGGCGTGACGAAGTCCGGTGGTGCGTCGGCCTCGACCGGCATCGGCGGCATGGTGCTGGTGACGAGCGACGGTTTTCACGGCGCCTATCTGCGCTCGAGCCAAAGCATCTCGACGACCGCCATTTCCGGCGAAGGCACCGGGATGGAGCGCGACTACGACTACACGGCGGCTCCGCACGGCGCCGACCTGCTGGCGCCCGCGGCCGTCGGGCGCAGCGCTGGCGAACGCGCGGTGGCGCGCGCCAATCCGCGCAAGGTTGCCACGTGCCAGGTGCCGGTCGTGTTCGATCCCCGCGTGTCCGGCTCGCTGGTCGGACATCTGGTCGGCGCCATCAATGGCGCCTCGATCGCGCGCAAGACCAGCTTCCTCAAGGACAAGCTCGGCGCGCAACTGTTCGCCAAGGGTATCCGCATCATCGATGATCCGCTGCGCAAGCGTGGGCTGCGGTCGCAGCCGTTCGACGCCGAGGGCGTGAAGGTGAAGCAGACCGCGCTGGTCGACGATGGCGTGCTGACGACGTGGCTGCTGGATTCGGGCACCGCGCGCGAGCTCGGCATGGTGACGACCGGCCACGCCCATCGCGGCGTGTCGTCGTCGCCTTCGCCCGGTCCGTTCAATCTGCATCTCGAAGCCGGCGTCGTGACAGCCAAGGAGCTGATCTCGGACATCAAGCAGGGCTTCTACGTCACCGACCTGATCGGCTCGGGCGTCAACGGCGTCACCGGGGACTACAGCCGTGGCGCGTCCGGCTTCTGGATCGAGAATGGCGAGATCGGCTATGCCGTGAGCGAGGTGACGATCGCCGGGCATCTGTTCGAGATCTTCAAGTCGATGACGCCTGCCAGCGATCTGGAATTCCGCTATGGCGTCAATGCGCCGACGGTGCGCATCGAAGGATTGACGCTTGGCGGACGGTGAGATCGAGAAACCGGACGAGACCAGCCTCGCGACAGACGCCAGGCTCCTGAAGGAGGCGGTGCGCGAAGCCGGCGAGCTCGCACGTTCGATGTTCGGAACGGAGTTGCGCAAATGGACCAAGGGTGCGTCGTCGCCCGTCTCCGAAGCCGACATGGCGGCCAATGCGCTGCTTGAGCTCAGGCTGCGATCGGCAACGCCGGATTACGGCTGGCTGTCCGAAGAGAGCGCGGATGATCGGGCGAGACTCGGTCGGTCGAGGGTCTGGATCGTCGATCCGATCGATGGGACGCGGTCCTATCTCGGCGGCCGCAACGACTGGTGCGTGAGCGTCGCGCTGGTCGAGCACGGCGCGCCGATACTCGCCGCGGTGCATGTCCCGGTCAGCGAGGAGTTCTTCTTTGCCGCCCGCGGCAGCGGCACCACGTTGAACGACGAGCCGGTTCAGGCCTCGACCGGACGCGTGCTCGACTTCGCGCGGGTGGCCGGTCCAAAACCGTTGGTTGAGCGGTTGGCTCCGAGTTCTGCGCGGATTGAACTCCATCCGCGAATCGGATCATTGGCGCTGCGTCTGTGCCGTGTCGCGCATGGCGGGCTCGATGCCGCTTTTGCAGGCGGGCAAAGCCGCGATTGGGATCTTGCGGCGGCTCATTTGATCGTGCAGGAAGCGGGGGGTAAAATGACCGCGTTGTCCGGCGAGGCGATCCTCTATAATCGTCCGGAGGTGGTGCACGGGATGCTGGTGGCAGCGGGCCGCGACCGACATGCCGACATCGTCGCGCAGTATCGCAGGTTACCGCCGGACTGAACGCCCCTGGATCGCACCCTCCATGTCGCCTGCAAGGCGTTGACTAGGAAACAATACCGATGACAGATAGCGCCTCGCAGCAGCTCCTTCACCTCGTGATCGGCGGCGAGCTCATCAATCTCGACAAGAACGAATTCAAGGATCTCGACAAGGTCGATATCGTTGGCGTCTATCCGAACTACGCGGCGGCCCACGCCGCCTGGCGCGCCAAGGCGCAGATGACGGTCGACAACGCCCACATGCGCTATTTCATCGTCCACCTGCACCGGCTGCTCGATCCCGGTCAGGATGCGAAGTAAGACGCAAAGCTCGCGACTTGAAACACCTGATCCGCAATACGCTGCGTAGCGGCTGGTTCCAGCGCGCCGTCGGGTTCCTCGCGGCCGAGTACCTGCGCCTTGTGTGGCTGACCAATCGCTTCACCTATGAGCCGCCCGAGGTCTACGACATCGTCGAGCCGCAGATGCCGGCGATCTTCGCGTTCTGGCACGGCCAGCATCTGCTGACACCCTTCATCAAGAACAAGCCGAGCTATCGCGCCAAGGTGCTGATCTCCCGCCATCGCGACGGCGAGTTCAACGCGATCGCCGCCGAGCGGCTCGGCATCGGAACCATCCGCGGCTCCGGCGATCATGGCTCCTCCTTCCACCGGAAAGGCGGGGTGGGGGCGTTCAAGGAGATGGTGCGGGCGCTCGAAGACAACTATAATGTTGCATCGACCGCCGATGTGCCGAAGCGGGCGCGGATTGCGGGTCTCGGCATCATCATGCTCGCGCGCGAATCAGGACGTCCGATCATGCCGTTCGCAATGGTCACGAGCCGCTTCATCCGCCTGAAGAACTGGGACAGCACCACCATCAATTTGCCATTCGGCCGCGGCGCATTGGTGGGAATCAAGGAAATCAACGTGCCGCGCGATGCCGACGCCGCGATGATGGAAGAGGCGCGTCTCGACCTCGAGGCGACGCTGAACGAGTGCATGCGCCGCGCCTATGAGATCGTCGGCCGTCCCGAGGCCTGTCCTCCGCCGGTCGCGTCGGGAGCATCAAGTGCCTAGGCCGCTGCCGATGGCCCTGCGTGTCTACCGCGGGTTGTCCTCGGCGGCGGTGCCGCTTGCGCCGGCACTGATCAGACAGCGGCTCAAGCATGGCAAGGAGGATCCCGAGCGGACCGACGAGCGGCGCGGCCTGAGCCACGACACGCGCCCGCTGGGTCCGCTGGTTTGGATTCACGGTGCCAGCGTCGGCGAGGTGCTGGCGGCGGCGGCGCTGATCGAGCGGCTGCGTGAGCTCAACATCCGCATCCTCATCACGTCCGGCACCGTGACGTCGGCCGCCATCGTGGCCAAGCGCTTCCCGCCCGACGTGATCCACCAATACGTGCCCTATGACACGCCGCGCTTCGTCGAGCGCTTTCTCGATCATTGGCGTCCCTCGCTCGGGCTGTTCATCGAGTCGGACCTCTGGCCGAATCTCATCCTCGCCGGCGCCTCGCGGCGGGTGCCGATGGTGGTGATCAACGGCCGCATGTCGCCGCGCTCGTTCCCGCGCTGGCGCCGCATGTCCGGCACCATCTCCGCTTTGCTGGGACGCTTTGATCTCTTCCTGACGCAGTCGCAGGCAGACGCCGACCGGTTCTCCGCGCTCGGCGCGCGCACCGTCATCACCACCGGCAATCTCAAGCTCGACGTGCCGGCGCCGCCCGCCGATCCGGCGAAGCTCGATCGGCTCACGGCGATGACGCGCGGCCGTCCGGTCGTCGTCGCCGCCTCCACGCATCCCGGCGAGGACGAGATCCTGATCGCGGCCCACAAGGCCTTGTCGGCTACCTATCCGTCGCTGCTCACCGTGATCGTGCCGCGCCATCCGCATCGTGGCCCGGCCGTCGCCGAACTCGTCGCAAGCGCCGGCCTGCAGGGCGCCTTGCGTTCGCGCGAGGAACAGCCGCTCGCAGGCACCGACATCTACGTCGCCGACACGATGGGTGAGCTCGGCCTGTTCTACCGGCTGGCGCCGGTCGTGTTCATGGGCGGGTCGCTGGTCGAGCATGGCGGCCAGAATCCGATCGAGGCCGTCAAGCTCGGCGCGGCCATCGTGCACGGACCCCACGTGTTCAACTTCACCGACGTCTATGAGTCGCTGGACAAAGCCGGGGGAGCCAGGCTCGCCCACGATCAGGAGGCGCTGATCCGCCAACTCCGGCAGCTGCTCGCTGATCCCGCAGCCGGCAACAGCCTGGTTGCGGCAGGAACGCGCGTGGTCGATCAGCTCGGTGGCGCGCTGGAGCGGACGCTGTCGGCGCTGGAGCCGTATCTATTGCAGGTCAGGCTCGAAATGGGGGCAGCCGGCGATGCGTGAGCCGGCCTTCTGGCATCGGCCGCCGTCCTGGCAATCGCGTCTGCTGTTCCCGCTCTCGAAACTCTACGGCGCCGTTGCCGCACGCCGCATGGCGCAAGCCGGCGTCGATGCCGGCTTGCCGGTGATCTGCGTCGGCAATTTCCATGTCGGCGGAGCCGGCAAGACGCCGACCGTGCTGGCGCTGACCGATATGCTGCGTGACCTCGGCGAGCAGCCGGTGGTGCTGAGCCGTGGCTATGGTGGCCGGCTGCACGGGCCCGTTGTCGTCGATCCAGCTGTCCATGAGGCTGCCGATGTCGGCGACGAGCCGCTGATGATGGCGGCGCGGGTGCCGGTCGTCGTGGCGCGCAGCCGCGCCGACGGCATCGGTCTCGTCAAGGCGCAGGGCGCCTCCGTCATTCTGATGGACGATGGCTTCCAGAACCCGTCGATCACCAAGGATCTCGCGTTGATCGTGATCGACGGCGCGCGCGGTCTCGGCAATTCCGAGGTGTTTCCCGCGGGCCCGTTGCGCGCGCCGCTGCCACCGCAGCTGGCGCGCACCGACGCGTTGGTCGTGATCGGTAGCGGCCGAGCCAGCGAGGCGGTCGCCTCACATGTGTTGGCGGCCGGCAAGCCGGTGTTTTCAGCCGCGTTGCAGCCCGATGCGCAGATCGTCGCGGCGCTGCAGGGCAGGCCGCTGCTGGCGTTTGCCGGGATTGGCGATCCCGCCCGCTTCTTCCGCACCCTTCGCGGCGCCGGTCTCGACGTCAGGCGCGAGCGTGCCTTTCCGGATCACCACCCATTCACGACGGCCGACGTCGTAGCCCTTGCCAACGAAGCCAGGCGTGATGGATTTGCCCTGGTGACCACGGAAAAAGATCTCGTGCGGTTCCGCAGCCACGAGGCCGCGCCCGATGTCATGGCATTCCCGGTGACACTGCAGTTCGGCGATCTCGCCGCGTTGCGCGCGTTGGTTGTGCAGCGGCTGTCAGCGAAGCGGAACGGTCAGCCGCTGGCTTTCAATGCGCCCGGATAATGCCGCTGCAGCACGGCGCTCGGCAGGGCGTAGGCTTCCTGCAGATCCACGCTCCAATATTTCAGCTCGTCCAGCGGAATCCGCACATCGGTGACCGCGCAGCGCACATAGCTTCCCGGTGAGATCACGCGGAAATCGCCGTCCAGATACTGCACCTGCGCCTCGCCCTGGCCCGAGGGACCAAACTTGTTGAGCACGTCCGCGATCTCCAATTCCTTGACGTGAAGTCCCCCTACGCAGGCGCAGCGCGCACACGACAGGCCGAATTTCGATGATTTCCTAGCATAGATGGGGGGCCCTGTCCCCCCGCGCAAACCCACTGATTTGTGATGCTTCTGCTCGAAACTCCGTGCTAGCTAGGTTTCAATATCCGCCGCTTGTCCCGCCCGGCTGGTTTGATGCGCTCCCTCGTCGCCATCGTCGTCTCAATGCTCTGCGCCACGGCGTTTTCAGCCTTGGCTGAGCCATTGCCGGCGCCCGTCGCGGTCGAGATCCCCTCGGGAAGCTATGTGCTGCGCGCCCAGCTCTACCGGCCGAAGGGGGCCGGCCCATTTCCGGTCGTCGTCGCGCTGCACGGCTGCGGCGGGCTTTCCGGCCGCTCCGAGCCGGTGCTGCCGCGCTATCGCGACTGGGCCGAGGAACTGGTCAAGGACGGCAAGGCCGTCCTGCTGCCGGACAGCTACGGCTCGCGCGGACTGGGCCCGCAATGCCGCGTCAAGGAGCGTCGTATCAGCGGCCGGCGCGAGCGTGTCGCTGACATCGTGATCGCGCAGAAATGGCTGGCGGAGCAAGCCTGGGCGATGCCCGACCGGGTCAGTCTCGTTGGCTGGGCCAGCGGCGCGAGCGCGCTGTTGTGGGCGGTGCGCCCGCAATTGCCCGAGCATGTCTCGCCGGATTTCCGCTCCGCGGTGGCGTTCTATCCGGATTGCCGAGCCTCGTCCGGCCTCGGCTGGAGCACGCGCGTCCCGACATTGGTGCTGATCGGCGGCCTGGACGACGTCTATTCGCCGCCGGCGTGCCGACAGATGATCGATGGCGCGCGCGGCCGCAGCGCGCTGACCCGCATCGTCATCTATCCCGGCGCCTATCACGATTTCGATCGTGTGAACCTGCCGCTGCATCAAGTCGCAGGGTCGGACGCCGGGGCGCCCGAGCGCGGCCATGTCGGCTCGGATCCCGAGGCGCGTGCCGATGCGCAGAAGCTCGTGGCCGATTGGCTCGCGCGCTGAGGACCACTCAGAACAGGCTGCCCTGATCGGCGGGATCGGGCGTGCGCTTCGGCGCCGAAGGCTTGCCCTCACGCGGGGCTTTTGGCGATGCTGGCGCCGCGGCTGGAAGCGGGCGGTCCGCGCCCGCCGTGGCCGCGACCTTGCCGTCCGCAAATTCGATCGAGAGTGCGGCGCCCGGACCGATGCTCGCGGCATGGTGCAACGGATGGCCGGCCTCGTCGCGCACCAGCGCAAATCCACGCGCCAGCACGCTGCGATAGGACAGCGCGGTGAGGAGCTTTTCGTTCTGTCCCACGCGGGCCGTCAGGCGCTGGAGCTGAGTCTGCAATGCGCGCCGAGCCCGCTCGGCAAGACGTTCGGTTCGGTCGCGCTCGCGACCGATGGCCTGGCGCTTGGCCTGCGCATAGGCCTGGCGCGAGGCCTTGAAGCGGGCGTCGAGCGCCTCGAATCGCTCGCGCCGCCGGTGCAGCTGGCCGCGCGACGACAGCGACAGCCGCTCGGACGAAGCGATGAGGCGATGGCGCGATTGCGCGATCTGCGCGTGCAGCACGCGCAGAGTGAGCTTGGCGCTCGCCGCTGCGAACTGGCGAAAGTGCACATGCGTGTTGGTCTTGAGCGCGCGCGGCAGGCTGGCGGCCGCCGTATCCAGCCGCTGCCTGGGAATGGCGAGCAGATCGCCGGCGCCGGGCAGGGCGCGCGCGGCGGCGCGCAGCTCGTTGCGGCGGCTCTCCTGGCCGCGCTGCCAGCAGACGCTGACACGGCGCGCGAGGCTTGCGACCTCCTGCATCAGCTCGCTGCGCACCGGCACCGCCATTTCCGCGGCTGCTGTCGGCGTCGGCGCACGTTTGTCGGCGGCGAAATCGATCAAGGTCACGTCGGTCTCGTGGCCGACCGCCGAGATCAGCGGGATCATGCTCTCGGCCGCGGCGCGGACCACGATCTCCTCGTTGAACGACCACAGGTCCTCCAGCGAGCCGCCGCCGCGCGCGACGATCAGCACGTCGGGCCGCGGGATCGGGCCATCCTGCGGCAAATCGTTGAAGCCGCGGATCGCGGCGGCAACCTGCTCGGCCGAGCCTTCGCCCTGCACCTTCACGGGCCAGACCAGCACGCGGCGAGGAAAGCGGTCCTCGAGCCGGTGCAGGATGTCGCGGATGACTGCCCCGGTCGGCGAGGTGACGACGCCGATCACCTCGGGCAGCCACGGCAGCAGCTGCTTGCGTGCGGGGTCGAATAGTCCTTCGGCGCCGAGCTTCCGCTTGCGCTCCTCCATCAGCGCCATCAGCGCGCCGATCCCAGCTGGCTCCAGCGCCTCGATGACGATCTGGTACTTCGACGAATTCGGGTAGGTGGTGAGCTTGCCGATGGCGATCACCTCGAGCCCTTCCTGGGGCTTGAAGCGCATGCGGCCATGCACGCCCTTCCAGATCACCGCTTCGATCTTGGCGCTCTCGTCCTTGAGCGCGAAATAGCAATGCCCCGAGGAATGCGGCCCGCGAAAGCCGGTGATCTCGCCGCGCACCCGGACATGGCCGAACTGGTCCTCGACCGTGCGCTTCAGCGCCGAGGACAGCTCGGTGACGGTGAATTCGGGCGCGTTGGGCAAGGCTTCCGCAGGCGGCATCGCTGTCTGATTCGGTTCGGGGAGCAGTTGCCAAGGTAGGGGCTTTCCGCGTCCGCCGCCAATCAAGCCGTTGCCTTTTCGATAGCTCTGTGTTATAGAGTACTCTATAGAAAATGGAGAGGGGTATGCGGGCAAGCATCAAGATCGTGCGTCAGCTCGTCGGTTGGAGCTTCGGCCTCGCCGGGGCCCTTGCCCTTCTTCTGGGCGGGATGATCGCGACGCCGTTGGTGCGCCCGCCCGAGCTGAAATCGATCTCGGAGACCGTCGGGCGTGTCGATCGGAGCACCATGCCGGCCCTACAGCGCTTCAGCGCCCGGGACGGCACGGAGCTCGCCTACCGCCACTATCCGGCGCGGGCGACGCCGACGGGCAAGGTTGCCGTCCTCGTGCACGGCTCCTCCGGCTCGAGCGTCGCTGTGCATGCGCTGGCGGATGGGCTCGCCGCCCGGGGCATCGACACGTTCGCGCCCGACATCCGCGGCCATGGCGGCTCAGGCACCCGCGGCGACATCGGCTATCTCGGCCAGCTCGAGGACGATTTGGCCGATCTCGTCGCAGAGGTCAGGAGGACCGCGCCGTCGCAGCCGATCGTGCTGCTCGGCCATTCGGCCGGCGGCGGCTTCGCGCTGCGCGCGGCCAGCGCGCCGACCCAGGACCTGTTCGCGCGCACCGTGCTGCTGTCGCCCTATCTCGGCTATGACGCGCCCACCAACCAGGAGAACTCGGGCGGTTGGGCCAGTCCCGACATTCCGCGCATCCTCGCGCTCGGCGTGCTCGATCGCGTCGGCCTGAGATGCTGCGAGGCGCTGCCCGCGCTGGCCTTTGCTGTCAGGCCGAACTCGGAGAAGTTCGTGGCCTCGACCTACAGCTACCGGCTGTTCCGCAATTTCGCGACCCGTGGCTACAAGGCCGATCTCGCTGCGGCCAAGCACCCGGTGACCCTCATCGCCGGCGCCGACGACGAGCTGATGCGCGCCGACAAATATGCCGGCGCGGTGCAGGCCGTCGCGCCCGGTATTGACGTGAAGCTGATCGCGGGCGTCAATCACATGGAGATCGTGTCGGCGCCGCAGGCGGTGAGCGCGATCGCCGATGACGTGGCGACGCGCTAGGGGTTCAAGCCGCATGATCGACAGCCTGGAAGCCGCGCGGGCGCTCAGCGACATCGAGGATGTCACGAAGCGCGTGCGGCAGTCGCAGATCTATCGGCTGTCGAGCCTGATGATGATCCTCTGGGGCGTCCTCGTCTTTGCCGGCAATCTCGTGACCTATCTGGCGCCTTACTACGCCGACAAGGCTTGGCTGTCGGTCTATGTCCTCGGTCTGGCCGGATCGGTGGTGTTGGGCGCGACGGAGAAGGCGCGTTCCGGCGTCCGCAGCTTCGATCTCCGGGCCCTGCTCGCCTTCGTCATGTTCTTTGCGTTCGGCTTCTTCGTCGAAGCGATTGGCCATTTCGGACCGCGTGAAATGGGCGCGTTCTGGCCGGTCTATTTCATGCTGTTCTACGGTCTTGCCGGATTGTGGTTCGGCGCGGCCTTTACGGTGTTCGGCCTGTGCGTCACCGCGTTGACCCTGGTGGGCTACCTCTTCATTGGCGCGGCTTTCCCGTTGTGGATGGCGTTCGTCAATGGCGGCGGCCTGGTTCTCGGCGGCTTGTGGATGCGGCGGAGCTGACGGTTTGGCGGAGCTCGACGAGATCATCCACCAGCCGCTGCGGCTGAAGATCATGGCGGCGCTGAATGCCCTGCCTGCCGGGGCCGGGCTGGAATTCGTCCGGCTGAAGAAGCTGACCGGCGCCACCGACGGTAATCTCGGCGCCCATATCGACACGCTGGCGCGCGCCGGCTACGTCGCCGTGGACAAGGCCTTCGTCGGCAAGAAGCCGCAGACCACGGTGACGGCGACCGCGGCCGGCCGGGCGGCGTTCGCCCGCCACGTCGCCAGCCTGCAGGACATCATCGCCGGCGCCGCCGTCAAGCCGTCCGAGCCATGATTTGACTCTGTAGCGATGGCCGGGCAATTGGGGCGTCCAAATTGGCCCACCCCTGCGACGGCATCGACGATGAACATTCTGCTCCTTGGTTCCGGCGGCCGCGAGCACGCGCTCGCCTGGAAGATTGCCGGCTCGCCGCTGCTCACCAAGCTGTGGTGCGCGCCCGGCAATGCCGGGATCGCCAAGGAGGCGGAATGTGTCGCGCTCGACGTCGCCGATCATGCGGCGGTGATCGCCTTCTGCCGGGCGAACAAGGTGGATTTGGTGGTGGTCGGCCCCGAGACGCCGCTCGCCGCCGGCATCGTCGATGATCTCGAGGCTGCGGGCATCAAGGCGTTCGGCCCATCCAGGCTTGCCGCCAAGCTCGAGGGCTCCAAGGGCTACACCAAGGATCTCTGCGCCGAATACGACATCCCGACCGGCGCCTACTGCCGCTTCGACAATGCCCCCGAGGCGCTCGCTTATGTCCGCGAGCACGGGGCGCCGATCGTCGTCAAGGCAGACGGGCTCGCGGCCGGCAAGGGGGTCGTCGTCGCCAAGACGGTTGCCGAGGCTGAGGACGCCATCAAGATGATGTTCGAGGGCGGCTTCGGCGTCGCGGGCGCCGAGGTCGTCATCGAGGAGTTTCTCGAAGGGCGGGAGGTGTCGTTCTTCGCGCTGTGCGACGGTGAGACCGCGATACCGCTGGCCTCCGCCCAGGACCACAAGCGGGTGTTCGATCACGACCAGGGACCGAACACCGGCGGCATGGGGGCGTATTCGCCGACGCCGTTCGTCACGCAGGAGATTCATGACAGGATCATGAATCAGATTATTCAGCCGACCATCGCCGGAATGAATGCGCGTGGCACTCCGTTCAAGGGCATTCTCTATGCCGGCCTGATGCTGACCGCCCAGGGGCCGAAGCTGTTCGAATACAACGTGCGCTTCGGCGATCCGGAATGTCAGGTGCTGATGCTGCGGATGATGTCGGATCTCGTGCCCGCCATGCTGGCCGCCTGCGACGGACAGTTGAAGAATTTCGACCTGCGCTGGTTTCCCGACGCCGCCGTCACCGTGGTCATGGCCGCGAGTGGCTATCCCGGCGACTACGCCAAAGGCGGTGTCATCGAGGGGCTCGACGACGCCGCGCGGATCGAGGGCGTGGAGATCTTCCACGCCGGCACGGTGGCGAAGGACGGCGCCATTCTCGCCAACGGCGGGCGCGTCCTCAACGTCTGCGCGTCGGGAAAGAGCGTCACCGAGGCTCAGGCGCGGGCCTATCAGGCCGTCGACCGCATCAAATGGACCGACGGCTTCTGCCGGCGCGACATTGCCTGGCAGGCGGTGGCGCAGGAAAGCGCTCAGGGCTGAGCATCGTGATCGCCGCAGTCGGCCCTGCAAGGCTATTTTTCCCGCGAGAATTGTGGCAGTTCCATAGACTCATGCCGTGATGGGATGAATCAGTTCCGCCGTGGAACGGAGGGGCCATGGAATGCGCGCGGTGCGGCAGGCAGAATCAGCCAGGGAGAGCCTCGTGCGACCGGTGCGGCGAGCCGCTCGGCCTCAGATGTGAGGCTTGCAACCAGACCAACAGCCCGTCGAATCGCTTCTGCGGCCAATGCGGCGCGCCGTTGCCCGGCCGGCCGGCTCCGCCCGACCAGGCGGCGCAGCGCGTCCTGAGGACCCTGAGCAGCAAGGGCGGAGAACGCAAGCGTCTCACCATCCTGTTCGCCGACATCCGCGATTCCACCCAGCTGATCGATAGCCTCGGCGATCCCGAGCTCGCGATGCAGCGGCTCGATCCGGTGCTCAACCTCATGAAGGAGGCGGTTCACCGCTACGACGGCGTCGTCAACAAGACGCAGGGCGACGGCGTCATGGCCCTGTTCGGGGCGCCGGTGCCGCATGAGGATCATGCGGTTCGCGGCTGCCTCGGCGCGCTGGCGATGCAGGACTCCATCGCGCGCCTCGCCGACCCGCATTTGCAGGTCCGGGTCGGGCTGCACACCGGCGAGGTGATCGTCCAGGTCGTCGAGAACAGCATGTACCAGACCTACGACGCGGCCGGCGCCAACGTCCATCTGGCCAATCGTCTGGAGCACATGGCCGAGCCCGGGACCATCCTGATCAGCAAGGAGACCTACACCGGCGCCAGGCAGTTCGTCGAAGCCGAGCCCCTCGGCACCCACACGCTGCGCGGCATTGCCTCGCCGGTGTCGATCTACAAGCTGATCGGCCGCCTCAGTGCGCCGGCGAGCGACGTCTTTCGTAGCGGCCAGCGCCTGTTGCCGCTGATCGGGCGCAACGCTCAGCTCGCCGTGCTCGAACGCGAGCTCGACGACGTCCTGGCGGCGCGCGGCGCTGTCGTCGGCATTGTGGGTGAGGCCGGCATCGGCAAGAGCCGGCTGTGCTTCGAGTTCGCCGAGCACTGTCGCCGCCAGGGCATTCGCGTCTACGAGGCGCGCGTGCTGGCACATGGCCGCGCCACCCCGTTCCAGCCGGTGCTCGAATTGCTGCGCGACTTCTTCGGCATCCGGCCGAAGGAGCCGGTGGAGGTGTCGCGCCAGCGCGTGGTCGACCGGCTCGAAGCCATTGCCATGCCCGACACGGCGCTGGTCCTGCTCTTGGACTTCATGAACCTCGCCGATCCGTCACGTCCGGCGCTCCGGCTCGATCCCGGCGTGTTCAAGACCCGTCTCCTGAACGTGTTCAAGACGCTGTTCCGCGCCGCGCCGGCTGATGGCGCCATGGTGATCATGATCGAGGATCTGCATTGGATCGACGAGGCCAGCGAGGAGTTCGTCGAGGCGCTCGCGGAGGCCACGATCGGCACCAAGACGCTGCTGGTCGTGAACTACAGGCCGGGTTTCGCCGCCTCCTTCATGCAGCAGGTCCCATTTCACGAACTGCACATCGTCCCGCTGGCCTCCGAGGAGGCAAGCGAGCTGCTGCGCGGGGTGTTTGGTGACGATCCTTCGCTGGAGGTGCTGGCGCGCGATATCGTCGAGCGCGCTCAGGGCAATCCGTTCTTCCTCGAGGAGCTCGCCAGCGCTGTATCTGAAAGCGGTGGCTTCGAGGGTGAGCGCGGCGCCTATCGGCTGAAGGGCGGGATCGGCCCGATTCCGCTGCCGCCGACGGTGCATGCCGTGGTAGCGGCCCGCATCGACCGTCTGAGCGAGACCGCCAAGAGCGTCCTGGAAACAGCGGCTGTGATCGGCCGCTCGGTCGCGCTCGCCGTGCTCAAGCCGGTCGTCGGGCTCAGCGAGGCGGACCTGTTCGACGCGCTCGCACAACTGAGACATGCCGATCTTCTCTATGATCTGCCGCCGTTCGACATGGGCGTGCTCGCCTTCCGCCATCCGCTGATCCAGGAGGTGGCCTATGCCATGCAGCTGCGCTCGCGCCTGAGCGGCGTGCACGTGGCCGTGGCCAAGGCGATCGAGGCGCTGGATTGGGGCACGCAGGACGAGTTCGCCGCCCTGATCGCCTCGCATTACGAATTCGCCGGCCAGACCATGCAGGCCGTCGAGCATCTGCAGCGCGCGGCGCGCTGGATCGGCCGCACCAACACGGCGGAGGCGCTGCGGCTGTGGAAGAAGATCCGCTCCCTGCTGCAGGCGCTGCCGCAATCGGAGCGCGTCGACCGCCTGCGAGCGCTGGCCAGCGGCCAGATCCTGAACTTCGGCTGGCGCGAAGGCATCTCGGCCGAAGAAGTCAAGCCTTTTGCTGAGGAAGCGTTGAGATTTGCACGCTCCTCCGACAAGGCGCATGAGCCGTTGTTGATCGGCGCTTATGGACGCGTGCTCGCTTCGACGGGAGCGGCCGATGACTACGTCGACCTGGCGCAGAACGCCATCAAGCTGACCTCGGGCGAGGGGGATGTCGGCCGCTACGCGACCGTCAACGCCATGCTGGCGCAGGCATACACACATTCGGGACGGATGAACGAGGCGCTCTCGGCGGCCAATACGGCTATCGCTGCGATGGCAAGCCAAGCCGGCTTCGACAGTCACGTCACGCTTGGTTTGAACCCGAACCAGATTCTCGGCTTCGACGTCAGCTATTGGGTGAGATGCATCAGGGCGCGCGCAATGGCTCATCTCGGCCAAATCGAGGATGCTCGCAGCGAGCTTCTCGAACTGGTGCAGCAGCCTTCATCCGAGGTCGCACCGGTGCTTCAGTTCGTTCCGCACTTCAACCTGGTGGAGCTAGCATGGATCGTCGGAGACCAGGGTCTTGCGCGCGAGCACGCAAGGCGAGTTTCCGATCTCGCTGAAACATCCGGCATTCCCTACATCCGCGTGCTCACCTTGCTCTGTGCAAGCCTCGAACAGGCTTTGACTGGTCGATTCGCCGATGCGACGAATGAGATGGTTGGCGCGATCGAAGCCGCACGGGCCGCAAGAACCGGGCTCGAGCTTGAGGCGCGCATGGCTGCCATAAATGCCGATCTGCTTTACCGGAGTGAGGACTTCGATGCCGCTATCGAGGCCAGCAAACAGGCGATCCTTGTAGCCAAACGAAAGACGGATCGAGTCGCGGAGTGTTACGCGACGATCATCCTGGGCCTTGCTCTTGCCGGAGCCGGCAGGAACGAGCAGGCTGCGGGACTTCTCGAGCAGATACGACATTTGATGAATGTCTCCGGTGCGTTCTGTCTGCGTTCATTAGTTCAGAAACTGCAATTGCATCTTGAAGCAATGCAATGATGCATGCATTGTCGATTCGTTGAATTCCAGCTTTTTCAGATTTGGGGGTTACAATGGGGGTAATGATTAAAGACAGTACTACCCTTGATATTATCGTGCAGCTCAACAAACGGTTCGATGCTGATGCTTTGCCCGAAATGGTTGAGCTACAACGGGAGTTCGGGGTCTTCTCGCTGAAGCATGGTCTACAGCAGTCCTTTGCTTTGCTCGGAATCGTGCCTGCCGATTGGTCCGAGCGGCGGCGCTGGTACAAGTTTCTCGAGTTTCTCAAGACTTATCCGTCGGACCTCGCCAATGTTAACGGGCATGATCGAGTGATCCAGGCGTTCAAGGATGACCTCGAATCCGAAAAGCCGCTCCCCGTCTCGATCGTCTGTCATTCCGCGGCTGACGATCCGCGGGTGACCGTGTCCGAAGGTCGTCCGATCGTTTTTTCTCTCGACACGCACGTCATCATCTCGATTCCGACGACGCCCGGTCGTGAAGCACGCAAGCAGGCGGCTGAGACCGCCCGCACAAGGCGGGTCGAGAAACGCAAGAAATGACCGTGAGGGCGGGCAGCGTCGTCGGGGCCGATCATCTGTCGCTCGATGACATCTCCTCCGACGTCGACGCCTACTACACCGCATGCGTCGCGCGTCATGGCGCGACGCCGCGCGGAGTGGACTGGTCCTGCGAGGCGACGCAGGGCCTGCGCTTCGTGCAATTGATGAAGCTGTGCGATGTGTCGGCGCCGTTCAGCCTCAATGACATCGGCTGCGGTTATGGCGCGCTGGTGCCGTTTCTTGAATCGCGATTTGCGTCCTGTGAGATTGACTATCTCGGCATCGACCTGTCCCGCGCCATGATCAGCCGGGCGCGGCGCCGCTTCGCCGCCCCCTTGCGGCGCTTCGTCGTCGCTTCGGAGAGCCCGCGCATCGCCGACTATTCGGTCGCCTCCGGCATCATGAATGTCAATGTCGGCTATTCGCGCGACGCCTGGGAAGGCTACATCAAGGCCATGTTGCAGCGCATGTTCGCGACCAGCCGGCGCGGCTTTGCCGTCAATTTCATGCGAGCTGCCGCGGACGAGGAGCAGGAAGGCGATCCTGCCAAGGCGCGCCTGTATCGCACGACGCCGGACGTTTGGGCCACCCACTGCGAGCAGGAGTTTGCGGCGGCCGTCGAGGTCATCGGCAACTACGGCATGAAGGAGTTCACGCTCCTGGTGCGCCGCTTGCCTCATGCCGCGCCGTCGCAAGCGGGGCCCTCGCACTGATGTCGGCTGTTCCGTCGCTATCCTCGCAGACAGATCGCCGCAGCGCCGCCATCGAGCGCGCTGTGGACGTGCTGATCTCCTCGCGAGGTCACGCTGATCCAACGCGGCTGGAACGCGCCTGCGCGCTGCTGCGCCAGCGCGCGCCGCTGCATTGGGTCGAACGCTCGGGCGTTCGTCCGTTCTGGGCCGTCATGCGCTACGCCGACATCGTTTCGATCGAGACACGGAGCAATGAGTTTGCCGCGGGCCCGCGCACTTATCTTGCCAGCGAGACCGCCGAGGCCGTGCTGCAGCGTGTCACCGGTAAGCCGCAACTCGTGCGCGGCCTGACCGAGATGGATCCGCCGGATCATGGCGTTTATCGCGGCATCATCCAAGGCGCCTTTGCGCCGTCGGCCTTGCGCGAGATGGAGACATGGCTGTCGCAATGGGCTGCCGAGATCATCGACCGGGTTGCGGCGCGCGGGGCCAGTTGCGACTTCGCAGGCGACGTGGCGCTGCCCTTCACCCTCCGGGTGATCGGCCGCATGCTGGGCACGCCGGAGGCCGACGATGCCCGGCTTGCGCGGCTGGCCCAGGCCTTCGTGGGCGCCGAGGATCCGAAGCGCCGTCTGGCCGAGTCGCCGGGCGATACGATGCGGACGGCCATGCTGGCGCTGCGCGATTATTTCGAAGCCGTCGTGGCCGATCGGCGCGCCCAGCCGCGCGACGATCTCGCCAGCCTGATTGCGCATGCCGCGCCGCATGGCGCAGCGATGCCGCATTACGAGCTGATCTCCTACTTCATCCTGCTGGTCACGGCGGGCCACGATACGACGGCGCTCGCATTGGCCGGCGGCCTGGCGGCGCTGCTTGCAGCGCCCGAGCAGATGGCGCGGCTGCGGGCCGAGCCCGAGCTGCTCGATCCGGCGATCGAGGAAATGCTGCGCTGGACCTCGCCGGTGCGGCACTTCATGCGCACCGCGGTCCGCGACACCGAGGTCGCGGGGCAGCGCATTCGCGAAGGCGATGCGCTGGCCTTGTTCTTCCATTCGGCGAACCGCGACGAGGCCGTGTTCGAGGATGCCGGCGCGTTCCGGATCGATCGCAGTCCGAACCCGCACATCGCCTTCGGCCGTGGCCCGCACATCTGCATGGGACTGCAGCTGGCGCGGATGCAGATGCGGGCGCTATTTGCGGAGCTGCTGCGCCGGACCGACCGGATCGAACTGGCCGGGCGGGTGCGCCGGGTGCGGTCGCCCTTCATGAGCGGCGTCTCCAGCCTCCCTGTTCGCATGAGCTTTCGCGCGCTGCGCAAGGAGGCGGCTGCATAGGCTGACCGAGCCTCATCGCCGCGCCTTGAAGAACTCCTTGAGCATCTGCGCCGCCTGTTGCTCGCCCACGGCCGAATAGACCTCCGGCGCGTGATGGCAGGTCGGCGCAGTGAAGAAGCGCACACCCGACTCGACCGCACCGCCCTTCGGATCGGCGGCCCCATAATACAGCCGTCGGATGCGCGCGAAGGAGATCGCGCCAGCGCACATCGTGCAGGGCTCGAGCGTGACGTAGAGGTCGCAATCGACCAGCCGCTCGCTGCCGACGACCTGGGCCGCCTGCCGCAGTGCCAGGATCTCGGCATGCGCGGTCGGGTCGCGGTCGGTCAAAGTGCGGTTGGCGGCGGCGGCGATCACCGCGTTGTTCCGCACCACGACGCAGCCGATCGGCACCTCGCCGGAAAGTGCGGCCGATTCGGCCGCTTTCAGCGCCAAATCCATGAAAGAAGGGCCGTTCATGGCTCGTCACGCCCGCCCAAGTCTGCTACTGGATCGCCCTTCAGCACAACCGGACCCCGATTTCCTGCGTGACATGCGCTGCTTCAGAAGCGCGCGGTTCACGCCTCGTCCTGCACCTCGAAGTGAGACCTTCATGCCCCGCACCACCGACAAAGACAACGATTCCCGCGGCCGCCGCGGCGGCGCCCCGCGGGGGCGGGCCGAGGGCGGCAAGGGACGCTCGGGCGCCGCACGCGGGCCGGAGAAGAAGTTCGCCAAGCGCGGCTTCGGCGACAAGGAAGCGGGTGGCCGGGGCAAGCGCGCCTTCGACGAGGGCCGCGCGCCGCGCCGCCGCGACGAGGGCGATGCGCCGCGCAAATCCTTTGGCGACAAGCCACGGTTTAACCGCGATGAGCGGCCGCGTGGCGATCGGCCCTATGCCGCTCGCCCGGCGCGGGACGGCGATGGCGAGAAGCGCGCCTTCAAGCCGCGGGGTGACCGGCCCAAATTCGATCGGGACGAGCGGGGCGGCGAGAAGCGTCCCTATACGCCGCGCACTGGTCGCGACGAGGCTCGTCCTGCCGGGCGATCGTCCGAGCGCAAGTTCGGCGAGCGCAAGCCCTACGCCGCGCGCGAGCGTGACGGTGACAAGCGGCCCTATACGCCGCGCGGCGAAGGCGCCCGCGATCGCAGCGACCGGCCGCGGGCGGAGGTGCGCAGCTTTGGCGACCGTCCGCCGCGCAGCGGCGATCGGCCGGAGCGCAAGTTCGGCGGCGAAAGGAAGTTTTCCCGCGGTGCTGATGGCGATCGTGGCGAACGCAAGTTCGGGGCCGGACCGCGTGGTCCGCGCAAGGAATTTGGCGATCGTCCGGCCCGTGGCGAGAGCAAGCCGTGGCAGAAGCGCGGCGCGGAGGGAGATCGTCCGGAGCGCAGTGCGCGTCCGTCGCGAGAAGGCGGGCGCAGCTTTGACCGGCCGCGCACCGAGCGCAGCCGTGAGGATCGTCCCAAGTTCGACAAGCCGAAGTTCGACAGGCCGAAATTCGATCGTCCGCGTGATCGCGGCGACGACCGTGGCTTCGACAAGCCGCGTCGCCGTCCCGAGGGCCGCACCGATTGGCAGGAGCATCCGCGCAGCGAGCGCCGCGGCGGCGAAGGCTTCTCCGAGCGGCCGCGCCGCGACAACGAGGACGACAGCAAGGTCTTCGCCAAGCGCCCGGCGTTCGGCGGCCGCGGCGCCTATCGCGAGCGCAAGCCGGAGACGGACAAGCGCAGCCCCCGCGTCGCGGCCGAGCCGGCCGCGCCGAAGAAGGCGGGCGAGCGCATCGCCAAGGTGCTGGCGCGCGCAGGGCTGGCCTCGCGGCGCGACGCCGAGGAGATGGTCACGCAGGGCCGCGTGACGGTGAATGGCCGCATCATCAACTCGCCGGCGCTCGACGTCACCGAGAATGACGTCATCCAGGTCGACGGCGCGCCGCTGCCGGAGCGCGAGCGCACGCGGCTGTTTCTGTATCACAAGCCGCGCGGGCTGATGACGACGCACAGCGACCCGGAGGGGCGACCGACGGTATTCGACAATCTGCCCGAGGGCCTGCCGCGGCTGATCTCGATCGGCCGGCTCGACTTCAACACCGAGGGCCTGCTGCTGCTCACGAATGACGGCGGGCTGGCGCGCGTGCTCGAATTGCCGGACACCGGATGGACGCGGCGCTATCGCGTCCGCGCCCATGGCGAGATCACGCAGGCGCAGCTCGATCAGCTCGCCGCAGGCGTCGAGGTCGACGGCGTCAAATACGGACCGATCGAAGCCACGCTCGAACGCGACCAGGGTGCGAACGTCTGGCTCGTGGTTGCGATCCGCGAGGGCAAGAACCGCGAGGTGCGCAACGTGCTCGCTCATCTGGGCCTCGAGGTGAACCGCCTGATCCGCGTCTCCTACGGCCCATTCCAGCTTTTGGAGCTGCCCGAGGGCGAGGTGCAGGAGGTCAAGACGCGAGTTCTGCGCGAGCAGCTCGGCGAGAAGGTGATCGCGCAGTCGGGCGCCGATCTTGGGCCGGCCGGCAAGGGCAATCGCGAGCCGCTGCCGGATCCGAAGCCCAAGCCGAAGCGCGAGGTGGTCGCCGACCGCAAGGGCCGCCGCGTGCTGGTGCAGCGCACCGGCAGCGACGAGGCGCGTGCGCGCAATGAGAACGAGGCGGCCGGCTATGGCCCGCCGCGCCGGCCGAAGCGCGGCTATCACGGCAAGCGCGATATCACGCCGCAGGACGAGTAGGGCGTTGCGATGCGTGTCGTCGGTGGACGGCTGAGAGGCCGCAACATCGCTTCGCCTGCGTCGCGCGAGATTCGGCCGACGCAGGATCGGCTGCGCGAGGCGCTGTTCAACATCCTCGTCCACGCCTACGACGATCCGATCGCCGGCGCGCGCGTGCTTGACTTGTTCGCTGGCACCGGCGCGCTCGGCATCGAGGCTGTCTCGCGCGGCGCGGCGTTCACGCTGTTCGTCGACAACGGCGCCGAGGCAAGGGCGCTGCTGCGCAACAATGTCGAGGCGCTCGGCCTCGGCGGTGTCACCAAGGTCTACCGCCGCGATGCCACCGATCTCGGTCCTGCGCATCCGGTCGAGCCGTTCTCGCTGGTGTTCCTCGACCCGCCCTATGGCAAGGGTCTGGCGGAGAAGGCGCTGGCCGCGTTGCGCGACGGCGGCTGGCTGGCGCCATCGGCGCTTCTGGTCGTCGAGGAAGCCAAGGCCGCGTTCAAGGCGCCCGATGGCTTCACCGAACTCGAACGCCGCGCCTATGACGACACCGAGTTCGTATTTTTGCGCAGCGCGTGATCCTTGCTCACTGTCGCCCCTGCGAACGCAGGGGCTCATAACCACAGGATCGGGTTGGGACGCGCGACGCTCGCGACGGCGTACTCGCACGCCACTTCTGCTGCGGCGTATGGGTCCCGGGTCGGCGCCGCCGGACAACGCTGCGCGTTGCCGGTGGCTTGCCCGGGACGACAGCCAGTTTGTCGCTCTCGTCGTGCTCCAATTCGTGGCCGCTATCTCCTCCCGAACAGCTTCTCGACGTCGGCGAGCTTGAGCTCGACGTAGGTCGGGCGGCCGTGGTTGCATTGGCCGGAGTTGGGCGTGTCCTCCATCTCGCGGAGCAGCGCGTTCATTTCCTCCGGCTTGAGGCGGCGGCCGGCGCGGACGGAGCCGTGGCAGGCCATGGTGGCGGCGACGTGCATCAGGCGGCGTTCGAGCGGCAGCGCCTCGCCCCATTCCTCCATATGCTCGGCGAGATCGCGCAGCAGCGCGGATGCATTGATCTTGCCGAGCAGCGACGGTGTCTCGCGCACGGCAACGGCGCCGGGGCCGAAGGATTCAATCGCGAGCCCGAATGAGGCGAGCTCGTCGGAGCGCGCGAGCAGCGCCTCGACGGTCGCCTCGTCCAGCTCGACGATGTCGGGGATCAGCAGGATCTGCCGCTGCACGCCATGCGCGGCGAGCGAGGCCTTCAATCGCTCATAGACGATGCGCTCATGCGCGGCGTGCTGGTCGACGATGACGAGGCCGTCGCGGGTCTGCGCCACGATGTAGGTGTCGTGGATCTGCGTACGCGCGGCGCCGAGCGGGCGGTCGAGCAGGTCGGGCGCGGCCGGCTGCTCATGCAGCCGCAGATCGGCGCGCGGCGTGCCGACGTCGAATGCGGACTGCGTCGACTCGGCGAGACCAAATGATGTGGCAGCGGGCGAGGGCGCGGCCGATGGGAACGAGCCGCCGAAGTGCGGCATCACGGGCGCCGACGGCGAGCGTTGCCAATCCCAATTGGCAGGCCGCGGCTGCGGCGTGAACGCCGGGCGGAACGCGGCGATGGTCGCGCCACCGTCATTGGCCGCGGTGCGGCGGCCCTCGCGGGCGAGGCCTTCCTTCAGCGCGTGAATGATCAGCGCGCGCACGAGGCCGGCATTGCGGAAGCGCACCTCGGTCTTGGCCGGATGGACGTTGGCGTCGACCTCGCGCGGGTCGAGCGTCACGAACAGCGCCACCACGGGATGGCGGTCGCGCGGTAGATAGTCGGCATAGGCTGCGCGCACCGCGCCGAGGATCAGCTTGTCGCGTACCGGCCGGCCGTTGACGAACAGATACTGTCCGAGCGCATTGGCCCGCGTCAGCGCCGGCGCCGCGGCGAAGCCTTCGATCATCACATGATCGCGCTCGCTGCGCACGGCGATCGCATGGCTACGGAAGTCGGCGCCGAGAATGTCGCCAAGCCGCGTCAGCTGGCCCGGCGCGCCGGGCAGCGTGGCCGCCCAGGTCACCGGCGCGCGCTCCTCGCCGGCCAGCGTAAACGCAATGTCGGGTCGCGCCATCGCCAGCCGCCGTACCACCTCGCGGATCGCCTCGGCCTCGGTGCGGTCGGTCTTGAGGAACTTCAGCCGGGCCGGCGTGGCGTGGAACAGATCGGCGACCTCGACGCGGGTGCCCTGGTTGAGCGCGGCTGGCACGATCGGAGACTTGTCGCCGCAGTCGACCGCGAGCGCCCAGGCATGCGGCTCGCTCTTGTGCCGCGTCGTGATCGACAGCCGTGCCACCGAGCCGATCGAGGGCAGCGCCTCGCCGCGGAACCCGAGGGTACGGATCTGCAGCAGGTCCTCGTCGTCGAGCTTCGAGGTCGCGTGGCGCTCGACCGCGAGCGCAAGATCGGCCGCAGTCATGCCGCCACCGTCGTCGGTGATCGCGATCTTTCGCCGGCCGCCGCCACCGGTGAAGATGTCGATGCGACTCGCGCCGGCATCGATCGCATTCTCGACCAGCTCCTTGACCACGCTCGCCGGCCGCTCGACCACCTCGCCGGCGGCGATGCGGTTGACGATCTGTTCGGGAAGCTGGCGGACGGGCATGGTGCGGCTCGGAACGTTGATGCGACGCCGCTGTCGCGACGCCACTAGTGTTGCCGGGAGAATAGCGTTTTTCACGCAGTGCGGCAGACGAATGCGGCGTTCTCCAACGGGATTGTGAGGCGGGCGGGGCCAGTATATCGTTTCGCAAAAATCACGATCAGCCGGAGGAAGCCCATGTGCCATCTGTTCGCACACCAGCCTCAGCGCGACTATGCATCGCAGACCCGCTCGTTGCGGATCGGCGGCCATAGCACCTCGATCCGGCTCGAAATGGCGTTCTGGGACACGCTCGAGGAGATCGCCGCCAAGGAGGGCATGAGCCTCGCCAAGTTCGTGACCACGCTCTACGCCGAGGTGCTCGATCATCACGGCGAGGTGAAGAATTTTGCGTCGCTGTTGAGGTGCTCCTGTCTGATCTACCGGGCGAAGGCGACCGCGGCGCTGGCGGATTTTCCCGCGGCCGCGATCATGGACGCGGCGGAGTAGCCGCACGCCGGCTCTCTCGTCTCCCTCCCCCGCCTGCGGGGGAGGGCGGGGTGGGGGCGCCACATCAGTAGTCCCGCCGGAGCGTTCCCCCACCCGCATCGCATCTTTGATGCGATGCGACCTCCCCCGCAAGCGGGGGAGGCGCTGACCGAGTGTGGAGCGCCAAGTGTGCCCCATCGCACGACCTTGTCCCTCAGATCTCCTTCTTCTGCATCGCTCCCGCAATGTAGTCGGCCTGGCGGATCGCCAGTGCCACGATGGTCAGCGTCGGATTGCACGCCGCGCCCGTGGTGAACTGGCTGCCGTCGGAGACGAACAGGTTCTTGATGTCGTGGGTCTGGCCGAATTTGTTGACGACGCCGTCCTTGGCCTTCTCGCTCATCCGGTTGGTGCCGAGATTGTGCGTCGAGGGGTAGGGCGTGGTCGGATAGGTCACGGTGGCGCCGACCGCCTCGTAGATCGCCGAGCCCTGCTTGTAGGCGTGGGCGCGCATCGCGACATCGTTGGGATGATCGTCGAAATGCACTGACGCCACCGGCATGCCGAACTTGTCCTTCGCCACGGGATCGAGCGTGATGCGGTTGGTCTCCTGCGGCATGTCCTCGCCGACCAGCCACATGCCGGCCATGCGCGGATAGGTCTCCATCGCCGCCGTGAAGCTGCGGCCCCAGGCGCCGGGATTGAGGAACGCCGCCATGAACGGCAGGCCGAGCGACAAGGTCTCCATCTCGTAGCCGCCGACGAAGCCGCGCTTCGGATTGAATGCCGCCTCGTCGCGGACGATGCCGGCCATCGTGGTGCCGCGATACATGTGCACCGGGTTCTCGAACGTCGCATAGACGCTGCCGGTCATGTGCCGCATGTAGTTGCGCCCGACCTGGCCGGAGGAGTTGGCAAGGCCGTCCGGGAACATGTTCGAGGCGCTGTTGAGCAGCAGCCGCGGGCTCTCGATCGAGTTGCCGGCGACGGCGACGATACGGGCCTTCTGCAGCTGCATCTTGCCCTGGCTGTCGGCATAGACCACGCCGGTGACCTTGCCCGAGGCGTCATGCTCGACCTTGATCGCCATGCTGCCCGGCCGCACCTCGAGATTGCCGGTGGCCTCGCCCTTCGGGATCTCGGTGTACAAGGTCGACCATTTCGCACCGGACTTGCAGCCCTGGAAGCAGAAGCCGATCTGCTGGCAGGCGCCGCGGCCGTCGCGCGGCTGCGAGTTGATCGCCATGTTGCCGGTGTGCACGGTCTTGTAGCCGATCTTCCGGGCACCGGCCTCGAGCACCTTGAAATTGTTGTTGCCGGGCAGGCCGGGAATGTCGTTGGTGCGGGTCACGCCCATCTTGAACTCGGCCTTGGCGTACCACGGCTCCATCTCGGCCAAGGTCACTGGCCAGTCCAGCAGGCTCGTGCCGGGCACGCCGCCATAGGTGGTGCGCGCCTTGAACTCGTGCTCGTCGAAGCGCAGCGAGGCGCCGGCCCAGTGCACGGTGGAGCCGCCGACCGCCTTCACGATCCAGGCCGGCAGGTTGGCAAAGTCCTTTGCCACCCGCCAGGTGCCGGACGTGGTGCGCATGTCGGTCCAGGCGAGCTGGGTGAAACTCTCCCATTCGTCGTTGATGAAGTCGGGAATCTCGTAGCGATTGCCGGCTTCGAGAATGACGACCTTGATGCCCTTCTGTGCGAGCTCGTTGCCGAGTGTGCCGCCGCCGGCGCCCGAGCCGATGATGACGACGACGCTCGAATCGTTCTGATCGAATTTTGCCATGGTGGTTTCCTCCGTGTTCTCTGTTGTTCGCCGGCGTCAGGCTTTCGGCAGCCAGTCGATGTCGGAGAAGCCACGGTTGATGTAGCCGCCATGCTCGGCGGAGGAGCCCTCGTAGCCGAATTTCGGCCAGAGCTCCTTCTGATTGTAGAGCGAGACGACGAGGTCGCCGCGGATGGTCTTGAAGAAGGTCGTCTGCTCGATGCCCTGCAGCAGCGCGACGCGATCGACCTCCCACGGCACCTGCGCATACGGCACCTTGTGGCGGTCGCGTGCATCCTGGTCGAGCCGGGCGATGCCGTCATTGATCATCGCCTTCACGGCGGCATCCTCCGCCGCCTTGCCGTCCCACGGCTTGACCGCGGTGATGTAGTAGCGGTCGGCGAGGAAGTCGTGCGGGTAGATGTCGCGCGCGACCTTCACCAGCGTCTTCAGGGTCGCCGGCGTCAGCGCCTTGGCGTCCTCCGCCCAGGCATCGGCAATGCCAAGGCCGGTCGCGGAAGCCACGGCTGCGGCCGGCACGGTCGAGGCCGCGCCCTTGAGAAAGACGCGGCGGTCGTATTTGTTGCGGCGATCGACTTCTCTCATGGGTATCCTCCGTGTGATTTTGTTGATGTATGGTCGTAGTTCAGCGGCTTCAGCCGAAGCGGCCGCCGCGCTGGATCACCTCGATCTTGTAGCCGTCGGGATCGGTGACGAAGAAGAAGCGCGCGAGCGTCGCACCATTGTGCTTGAAATCGCGCAAGGGGCCTGGCGCCAGGTTCTCGCGCTCGAAGCGGGCATGCTCGGCATCGAGATCGTCGACCACGACAGCGAGATGGCCGTAGCCGTCGCCGAGCGTATAGGGCTCCTTGCGGTCGAAGTTGACGGTCAGCTCGACCTCGAACGGCGATGACGGATGGCGCAGATAGATCAGCGCGAAGCCGTCGAAGCGCAGATTATCGGCGATCTCCAAGCCAAAGGCGCGCGTGTAGAAGTCGAGCGCCTTGGCCTCGTCGAGCACGCGGATCATGGAATGAACGGGTTTTGCCATCTCAATTGTCCTTCAAATAGGTGATGATCGCGGCGCGCAATTCGGGCTTGGCCTGGCGATAGGCCATCACGGCGCCGGGGATCAGCTCTTGCGGATTGGTCAGCCAGGCGTCGAGCTTGGCTTCGTCCCAACTGAAGTCGGCCCTGGCGAAGCCGGCCGAGTAGCGGAAGCCGTCGATCGATCCGGCGCGGCGGCCGACGATCTTCGATAGCGGCGGTCCCTGTCGCATCGGTTCGCCGCTGCTCAGCGTATGGCAGACACCGCATTGCTGCTTGAAGAGAGTCGCGCCGTCGACGGGCTTCGGCGAGGGCAGCGCCATCTGCGCGAGCGCGGCGGCCGCGCCCAGCATCGCGCCGCAACATCCAAGTCCAACGCGAAGAAAAGCAGTTTGCGCTGCACGCTGTCCCGACATCGATCCTCTCTCATCATTTTTGATGAGACTAGGTCGCAGTGAAAGCACCGTGGTAGTAGCGGGCTGTTTCAGCAGGAACAAAGCGTGCGCAGGACGCGTCCGCCCGCAGGATGTGTCAGCGTTGCGGACTAATCGTCGAAGCGACGCCCGCCGCGTCCCGCTTTGACGTCGCTGCGGATCTTCTTGCCTTCGAGCCGGCGCTGCTTCGAGCCGAAGGTCGGCTTGGTCGGGCGCCGCACCTTCGGCCTGATCATCGCCTCCTTCAACAGCGCCACCAGGCGGTCGATCGCATCGGCCTTGTTGCGCTCCTGGGTGCGGAAGCGCTCGGCCTGGATCACGATGACGCCGTTCTTGGTCATCCGCTGGCCGGCCAGCCGCGCCAGCCGTGCCGCGGCATCCTCGGGCAGCGTGATCCGGGTCGTGTCGAAGCGCAGCTGCGCCGAGGTCGACAGCTTGTTGACGTTCTGGCCGCCGGGTCCGGAGGCGCGGACGAACGAGATCTCGATGTCGTTCTCGTCGATGGCAAGGTCGCGGGAGATCCGCAGCATGGGGCACCAGGTGGAATCGAGGCTTTCGCGCACCATAGCGGGTTTAGGGCCGGTGTGCGCGGGTTCGCACCATTGCGTCGCGGGTTGGCCAGGGGCCGGTGCGAAACCCTCCACTGTCATCCCGGCGAACGCCGGGATCCATAACCCCAGGGAGAAGTTTGAGGCAGGCTGGTCGTTGACACCTCCCGCATCACGTCGGCCGCGGAGTGTGGGTCCCGGATCGGCGCAGCGCCGCGCTGGCGCGCGTCGCCGCTTGTCCGGGACGACAGCGGTGGGGGTGGCGGATTCACGGCTCAAACAGCAGGTGTCGATCAGCTCAGCCATGACGCTGCGTTCTCGCGGCATCTCATGCCCGAGGTCTGCGATCAGTTCGTCCCTCTTGAAAGTGCAGAGGGCGCGGGGAATGCCGGGCGCTGGCCGCACCCATGGCCCGCCTGCGAAAAAAATGCAGGCGGCAGGTACCACAGGTTCAGCCGAGACATCCCGGCATTCCCCGCGCGGTGGTCTTCACGCTTATACGCAGTCTCCCTGGTGCGCCGGGCTTGTTGGCCACCATGATCCACGCGGCGCGTTAGCGCCGTCGCGAACGTGACACCAGCGTCGGGGTGTCAGGACCCTGCGACTTCACGTCCGCAAGCGATCGTTCGTCCGCGTCCTCGCAAGAAGACGCTGCGACCTCTCGCGGCCACCGCATCCCCGCCTCGCGTGTCGTGACGATCGCGCGCAACGCCCCTCCGCAGTGAGGCGGGATGGCGGAGAAGAACATGATTTCCGAAAAATAGCAAGATAATTATTGTTATCGGAAGTCGACGCGCGGTCCTCCGCTGTCGTCCCGGGCAAGCCGTCAGCGACGCGAAGCGTGGCTGACGGCGCCGACCCGGGACCCATACGCCGCAGCCGACGTGAGGCGGGAGGTGTCAATGACCAAGCTGCCTCAAACATCGCCCTGGGGGTATGGGTCCCGGCTCGAGGCCGGGACGACACCATTTTTGTGGAGGCAGCGATGGTCAGCGACATCGAAGCGTCGCGCGACGCGAGCGCCGCGCCCCGCTCAGTTCGTCTTGGTCACCGGCGCCGTGGCCGGTGCTTGCACCGGCTCGGCGGCGGCCTGCGGCGTGCGGCCGACGACCGCCGTCAGCAGGCCCTGGCTCCAGAGCTGCTTCGCCGCCTTCTTGGCGTCGTCCAGGGTCACGGCCTTGACGATCTCGCTGCGCTTCTCGATGTAGTCGATCGGCATCTTGTCGAGCTGATATTGCAGCATCGCCTGGGCGAGCTTGGAGGAGGTGTCGAGCGCCAGCATCTGCGAGCCGTTGATGTAGGACTTGGCCTCGTCGAGCTCCTGCTGGGTCGGGCCTTCCTCGGCCATGCGGCGGATCTCGCCCTCGACCGCGGCGATGGTCTCGCCGGCGCGGTCGAAGCGGGTGGCGGTGTTGCCGATGAACAGCGCGGAATGATCCATCCACAGCAGCGCGTCATAGACCGAGTAGGCGAGGCCGCGCTTCTCGCGCACCTCCTTGTACAGCCGCGAGGAAAGACCGCCGCCGCCGAGGATGTGGTTGACGACATAGGCCGCCATGAAGTTCGGGTCGTGGCGGCGGATGCCGGGTCCGCCGAAGGTGATGACGGTCTGCGGCACGTCGAGCGAGACGAGGACGCGCTGCGGCGGCTTGGTGGCGATGACGTCGGGCACCGGCGTCAGGGTCGCTTTTGCCGGCAGCGCGCCGAAGGTCTGGTCCAGCAGCTTGCCGAGCGTCGCCGGATCGACGTCGCCGACGACGGCGACCTTCAGCGTGTCCTTCGCGAGAACGCGGCCGGTGTAGTCCTTGAGATCGTCGACGGTGATCGTCGGCACGCTGTCCAACGTGCCGTTGGACGGACGGCCGTAGGGGTGGTTGGGGAAGGCGAGCTCAAGGAACTTGCGGCCTGCCAGCGAGCTCGGGTTGGTGGTCTCGCGGCGCAGGCCGGAGATCACCTGCGAGCGGATGCGCTCGACATCGGCGCTGTCGAAATGCGGCGAGGTCAGCGCGGTGCGCAGCAGCTCGAACGCCTCGTCCTTGTTGTCGCGGAGCATGCGCAGCGAGCCGCGGAATTGATCGCGCGATACCTGGAAGCTGAGCTCGATGGCGCGGCGGTCGAGCCGCTCGTGGAAGGTCTTGGAGTCGAGATCGCCGGAGCCTTCGTCGAGCAGGTCGGCGACGAGATTGCCGACGCCGGGCTTGCCAATCGGATCCTGTGAGGCGCCGCCCTGGAAGGCGTATTCCATCGCGATCAGTGGCACGGTCGCGTCCTGCACGAACCAGGCCTCGATGCCTCCGGGCGAGACCAGGCGCTGGATCTTGGTTGCGGCCTGTGCAGCCGACGTGACGGCGAGCGCTGCGGCAGCGACGGCGAGCGTGCAGGCGAAGCGGCGCGCGAAGATCATTGTGTTCATCACGACCGCTTCTCCTCGCGCTTGGCCGCATTGTCCTTGATCAGATAGCCGGTCACGGAGCGCTTCTTGTCGAGCCACTTCTGCGCCGCTGTGCGCACCTGCTCGGCGGTCACGGCGCGAATGCGATCGGGCCAGCTCCGGATGTCCTCGATGCTCAGCCCCGTGGTGAGGCCGCCGCCATACCAGCGTGCCATCGTGGCCTGGTTGTCCTGGGCGTAGATCGCCTCCGCGATCAGCTGCGTCTTGACCCGTTCGAGATCCTCGGCGCGAACCGGGTTCTGCGCCAGCTCGGCGATCACGCTGTCGACCACCGCCTCGACCTGGGCGAACTCCACGCCGGGTCTTGGCGCGGCCGCGACCGAGAACTGGCTCGGATCCAGCGAGGTGCCCTGATAGGACGCGCTGGCGCTGATCGCGAGCGACTTGTCGATGACGAGCGCGCGGTAGAGATAGGAGTTGCTGCCGTTGCCCATCAGCTGGGCCAGCACGTCGAGCGCAGCGGATTCACCGGGCGCGGCCGTCGTCGCCGACGGCACCAGGTAGAAGCGGCGCATCGAGGGCTGCTCGACATGCGGGTCGGCCAGCGTGACCGTGCGCGGCGCCACCGGCTGCGGCTCCTGCGGCCGGAGCCGGTGCGCGGGAATGTCGCCCTGCGCGGGGATCTTGGCGAAGGTCTGCTCGACCAGCGGACGCACTTCCTTGGCGTCGGTGTCGCCGGCGATGATGAGGATCGCATTGTTGGGCGCGTAGAAGCGGCGATAGAATGCCAGCGCATCCTCGCGGCTGAGCTTTTCGATCTCCGGCTTCCAGCCGATCACCGGGCGGCCATAGGGATGATTGACGTAGAGCGCCGCCATGACCTGCTCGTTGAGCCGGGCTTCCGGAGAGTTGGCGACGCGCATGTTGTATTCTTCGAGCACGACGTCGCGCTCGGGCAGCACGTTCTCGTCCTTCAGCACCAGGCCGGTCATGCGGTCGGCCTCGAACTCCATCATCTTGGGCAGTTGGTCGCGCGGCACGCGCTGGAAGTAGCCGGTGTAGTCGACCGAGGTGAAGGCGTTCTCGTTGCCGCCGATCTTGAGCACGGTCTTGGAGAACTCGCCGGCCGGATGCTTCTCGGTGCCCTTGAACATCAGATGCTCGAGGAAATGGGCGAGGCCTGATTTACCGGGCGTCTCGTCGGCGGAGCCGACCTTGTACCAGATCATCTGCGTCACCACGGGGGTGCGGTGATCCTGGATCACGACGACCTGCAGGCCGTTGGGGAGGGTGAAGCTGGCAGGGGGCTCGGAGGCGAACGTCGTTTGCGCCGAAGCGCCGGCCGTGAACGCAATGATGGAGAGGAGCGCGGCGGCGACGGGAATGAAGCGGTGCGAGGACATCATGATCCTTCTGAAGGCCCGCAGGGAGGGGCGATCGGGTTTGAGCGCAGCATGCTACATCGCGCCGGACCGAGCCCGACGTCACAAAGCGGCGATGGCATGGTGCCGCCGCGAGACATTAAATTTCACTAATGCCCGGCAAACGCGGCAAGTCCGGGACTCCGGCGGCTGGCCGCCGTCACCGTTCCTTGCCGGTCATGATGTCCATCTGCTTGCCGCCGAGCGGCTCCTGCGGGCCGGTCCCGTAGGCATAGCCCGGCGACGGCGTCTGATAGCCGGGCGGCGGCTGGGTCAGGCTTTCGCGCTGCGGCTCGCTGGTGAACGGCTTGGTCTCGCTGTCATTGCCCTTGAACAGGCCGAACAGATTACCTTTGAAGCCGAGCTGGGACGGGCTCATCATCGGGTTGTTGGTGACCCCCGGCTGCACCGGCTCGGTCTGCTTCGCCGCCGCCGTCCGTCCCATCTTCATCTCGGCCGGGGTCAGCGGGCGGGCCGCATTGACCGGATCCTTGTTGTCCTTCTTGCGCGCGGCGGCCGCGGCACGGCGCTGCTGCTCGTCGGGGTCCTTCGGCCAGTTCGGGGCATTGGCCTGGGTCGCGGCAGCCGGCGGCGGCAGATCGAGCTTGGGCGGCACGACGAGCGGCGAGCGCTCGCGATAATTGATGGTCGGCGTCTCCATGTTGGTGCCGCCGAGGCCGCGCATCAGGTTGTCGACGATCTTCTCTTCGAAGGTCTTGTCGTCTTCCTCGTCCTCCTGGGCACGGGCGACGCCCGCGGCCATGATGACGCCGATGCAAAGCGCAGCCGCCGACAGGCGCAGAGCGCGAAAGGCCGCGTGGGTCATGATCCGGCCGCTGACTTCGGTCTTGCGCATGGCTTTCCCTGTCCTCGCTTGTCCAGTGCTCGTGCTCCGACGAACCGGCCGCGAACCCACCGATTGCGATCCTCGATTCGACGGGGGCCGTCCAGGCATCGCGCCGATCTCGAAAACGTGAAGATCATCAGGCTCTTGACCCTGGATCGGCACCGGCCGGTATCGACCCGGATCAGGGCGCTTTTGCGGCGGGAGCCCCGAAGAAGGAGTCATACAGCAGGCCCGCCACCCCGGCAACGATGGCCACGTCGGCCATGTTGAAGATGTACCAGTTGTAAACCGTGCCGCCGATCTGGACGTGGAACAACGCGAAATCGACCACCGCGCCATAGGCCAGCCGGTCGATGCCGTTGCCGATGGCGCCGCCGATGATCAGGCCGAGCGCCGCCGTCGCCAGCTTGCTTTCCGCGCGCGCCATCCAGATGGCGAGGGCGACCACCGCGACGGCCTTCACCGCCATCAGTCCATATTGCGCCAGCGCGCTCTCGCTCTGCAGCCAGCCGAAGCTGATGCCGATGTTCCAGGCGAGGTAGAGGTCGAAGAACGGGGTGATCCTGACCGTGCCGCGGTTGGGCAGGTCGAACACGTACAGCAGCCACAGCTTGGAGGCCTGGTCGATGACCAGGGTGGCGAAACCAGCGATGAGGCCGAGGCGGAGGCGGGGGGTCATTGCGGACCGGCGAGGGTGCCGGGCCACTCGCGGCAAACACCGCTGTCGTCCCGGCGAAAGCCGGGACCCATACCGCGGATGGCCAATTGTTGAAAAAGGCTCTGGGTCATCTGTCTTTGTCTACAAAGGCGCCGGTGGCTATGGGTCCCCGCGTTCGCGGGGACGACAGTTGTGGGTGTCGTACCAGCGAGCCTCACATGCTGACCCCGAGCGCCTTCCACTCGCGCAGCGCCTGCGCGTCGCGCGGGGAGACGTCGGGGTACTCCTTGTCGTCGCCGACGCTCTCCAGGATCTTCCAGGAGCGGGCGCACTTCTTGCCCACGGCCTTCTCGACGACGACCGCGACCCCTGGCACCGCATCGAGCCGGAACGCATCGGCCGGTGCGTCGCCTTCGCGGACCTCGTAGTTCGAGGTGATGCAGACCTCGGCGAGGTCGGTATCGAACAAGGTGCCGAGCAGCGCGCGATCGGCCACATAGATGATCGGCGACGCTTCGAGCGAGGAGCCGATGGTCTTGGCGGCACGCGCGAGCTCCAGCGCCCCGGTGACGACGCGGCGGATGTTGCGGATGGTCTCCCACTTCGCCGCCAGATGATCGTCGCGGTACTGGTCCATCGCCTCCGGGAACAGCGTCAGATGCACCGACGGCTCGGCGTCGGGGCGGTACATCCGCCACGCCTCGTCTGTCGTGAAGGACAGCACCGGCGCCAGCCATTTCAGGACGGCGTCGCAGATCAGGTCGATCGTGGTGAGCGCCGCCTTGCGCGCCATCGACGACGGCGGATCGCAATACAGCGTGTCCTTGCGGATGTCGAAATAGAACGCCGACAGCTCCGTGTTCATGAACGCAGCCAGGCTCGCGATCACGGTCTTGTAGTCGAACGCGGCATAGGCGCGGCTGATGACCTCGGCCTGCTGCGACAGCTGATGCAGCATCAGCCGCTCCAGCTCCGGCATGTCGGCGAAGGCGACGGCATCGCTGCGCTTGTAATGATGCAGCGTGCCGAGCATCCAGCGGATGCTGTTGCGCAGCTTGCGGTAGGTCTCGATGGTGTTCTTCAGGATCTCCGGGCCGATGCGCTGGTCGTCGGCGTAGTCGGTGGCGCACACCCACAGCCGCAGGATGTCGGCGCCGGAATCCTTGATCACCTTCTGCGGCTCGACGGTGTTGCCGAGCGACTTCGACATCTTGCGGCCGTTCTCGTCGAGCGTGAAGCCGTGCGTCAGCACCACGTCGTAAGGCGCGCGGCCGCGGGTGCCGCAGCTCTCCAGCAGTGACGAGTGGAACCAGCCGCGGTGCTGGTCGCTGCCTTCGAGGTACATCACGGTGTCACGGCCGCCATCGACCTTGCGCCTGATGCCGGCGAGGCCGGGGAAGTGCACGGGGTCTTCGAGCACGAAGGCGTGGGTCGAGCCGGAGTCGAACCAGACGTCGCAGATGTCGTCGACCTTCTTCCAGTCCTCATTGGCGCGCGAGCCCAGGAAGCGCTCGCGCGCGCCGTCGGCGTACCAGGCGTCGGCGCCTTCCTTGGCGAAGGCATCAGTGATGCGGGTGTTGACGGTCTCGTCCTGCAGGATCTCGGCCGAGCCGTCGCCTTTCTCGCGCACGAACACCGCGATCGGCACGCCCCAGGCGCGCTGGCGCGAGATCACCCAGTCCGGACGGTTGGCGATCATGCCGTTGATGCGGTTCTGGCCGGCGGCCGGCACCCATTGCGTGACGCTGATCGCGCGCAGGGCTCGGGCGCGCAACGTGTCGCCGGACTTGGCCTTGCCATCATCGGCAATGTCCTTGTCCATCGCGATGAACCATTGCGGCGTGTTGCGGAAGATCACCGGCTTCTTGGAGCGCCAGGAATGCGGATACTGATGCTTGAGCCGGCCGCGCGCGAGCAGCATGCCCGCGTCCGTCAGCGCCTTGATGACCGCCTCGTTGGCGTCGCCCTTCTCGCCCTTGTCGTTGATGACGCGCTTGCCGGTGAAGCCCGGCGCGTGGTCGGTCAGCGCGCCGTTCTCGTCGACGGTGTAGGGGATGGTGGTGGCGATGCCGCGGCCGTCGAGCTCGCGGGCATTGGCCATCCAGACGTCGAAGTCCTCGCGACCGTGGCCGGGCGCGGTGTGCACGAAGCCGGTGCCGGTGTCGTCGGTGACGTGGTCGCCGGGCAGGAGCGGCACGGTGAAGCCGTAGCCGCCGGCGAGACCTTTCAGTGGATGCGCGCATTCGACGGCATCGAGCGTATCGCCGGGGATGTCGCGCACCTTCTCATAGGCCGTGACGCGCGCCTGCTTGAACACGCCCTCGGCTAGCGCATCGGCGAGGATCAGCATGTCGCCGGTCTTGGCCCAATTGTCGGCGGGCGCATCCGTGACCTTGTAGAGGCCGTAGGCGATCTTCGGCGAGAACGAGATGGCGCGGTTGCCGGGCAGGGTCCAGGGCGTGGTGGTCCAGATCACCACCGAGGCGCCCGCAAGCGCGCCATGCGCCGGCGAGGTCACCGGAAACTTCACCCACACCGTGTCGGACTGATAGTCCTCATACTCGACCTCGGCCTCGGCGAGCGCGGTCTTCTCGACCACACTCCACATCACCGGCTTGGAGCCGCGATACAGCGTGCCGTTGGCGGCGAACTTCATCAGCTCGCGGGCGATCTGGGCCTCGGCCGGATAGGTCATGGTGGCGTAGGGATGGTCCCAGTCGCCGATCACGCCGAGACGCTTGAACTCCTCGCGCTGCACGTTGAGCCAATGATCGGCATAGGCGCGGCATTCCCTGCGGAACGCGACCATGGCGGCGGAGTCGCGGAAGTCGGGCTTGGTCTTGCCCTTCTTGCGGTAGTTCTCCTCCTCGATCTTCCATTCGATCGGCAGGCCGTGGCAGTCCCAGCCCGGCACGTAGTTGGAATCGTGGCCGAGCATCTGCTGGCTCTTGGTCACGACGTCCTTGAGGATCTTGTTCAGCGCGTGCCCGATGTGGATGTTGCCGTTGGCATAGGGCGGGCCGTCGTGCAGGACGAATTTCGGCCTGTTCTTGGCGGTCTCGCGCAGCTTGCCGTAGAGGTCGATGTCGCTCCAATATTTCAGGATCTCCGGCTCGCGCTGTGGCAGGCCGGCGCGCATCGGGAATTCCGTCTGCGGCAGGTAGAGGGTCTTGGAATAGTCCTTGGCGTCGGATTTTTGGGCGTCGGGCTTTTGCGGCTTTTCGGACATCGTGATCTGGCTGGCTGAGAGATGAGGCGCTGAGACGCGATTTCGATCGCGGGCGGCGGAACGAGCAGAGACATCCCGGTCTTGCGCCGAGCTCAAAGCTCAGGCGGAAGCCGGGCCGCTAATGCCGATGATGCGCCGTATCAACATGGGCCTCCTCATAGCAGCCGGACTGCGGAATCGCAAAGCGATCCTGCGGCAGCAACGCTGCGGGATCGTCGTTCAGCGTCATTCCGGGGCGATGCGCGAGCATCGAACCCGGAATCTCGAGATTCCGGGTTCAGCCCTGGCGGGCTGCCCCGGAATGACGTCACCGATGGAGCAGGAGGATCAGCCGATCTCGCCAAGCCGCGGGAAGAGACCAGGATGGGCCGCCAGCAGGGCGCGGGCCTTGGCGCTGTCGTCGTCCATCTGCCGGATCAGGGCCTCGATGGAGCCGAATTTGGCCTCCTCGCGGATGAAGCCGATGAAGGCGACATCCAGGACCTCGCCATAGAGGCTGCCATGGAAGTCGAACAGGAAGGTCTCGAGCAGCGGCGCACCATTGTCGAAGGTCGGCCGGCGGCCGAAATTGGCGACGCCATCGATCAGCACCCGGTTCGCGCCGCGGCCGCGGCCGACCCGGACGGCATAGATGCCGTGGCGAAGCCCGCAATCACGGTCGAGCCGCATGTTGGCGGTGGGGTAGCCGAGGTCGCGGCCGCGCTTCTCGCCGTGGATCACCTCGGAGCTCACGAACCAGGGGCCGCCGAGCATCGCGGTCGCCTCGCTGACCTGGCCCTCCGCCAGCGCCTCGCGGATCGCGGTCGAGGACACCGGCCGCTCGTCGATGTCGACATGGGCCTGGATGTCGACCTCGATGCCGAGCTTGGGGGCCTCGTTGGCGAGCAGGCTGGGCGAGCCGACGCGGCCCTTGCCGAAATGAAAGTCGTAGCCGACCGCGATTCCGGCGATCCCCAGCCGCCCGATCAGGTCATGGTGAATGAAATCCTGCGCCGAGGTCTGGGCGCGGCCCTTGTCGAAGGCCATGACCACGGCGCCGGCAAGGCCGGTTCCGGCCAGGAGCCGCAGCTTGGCGGTCTCGTCGGTCAGGCGGAACTGCGGGGTATTGGGGCTGAAGAAGCGCCGCGGATGCGGCTCGAAGGTCAGCGCCAGCGCCGGCCGCCCCTTGGCCTTGCCCATGTCGATCGCCGCCTCGATCACGGCCCGGTGACCGAGATGGACGCCGTCGAAATTGCCCATCGCCACCACCGCGCCCCTGAGGATGTCCGACGGCGGGGTGGAATCGCGGATGATCTTGAAATCGGGCATGTGACGGAAATATCTCGCGGATTTCGGTGGGCCGCCGTCTGGCGGCGTTGCCCTCGACCGTGGGCGGCCGGCCCCGCGAAGTCAAGCCGAAGGGGTTCCTCCGCTCATGCAGCGCAGCAATAGCGACATGCAGACGCAGCGCAGTTAACGCGCTGTTTAACGGCTGATGCTACTGCTCGGGGCGGATGGCGGGGTCGGTTACGACCCGTGCCGCAACAGCGTTTTTGTAACAGTCTGCGCGTTGTGTTCGCGTCTGGGGGAGTCAAGATGGCGGTTGATTTGACGATGCCGGTGCTCGTCGTCGACGATTACAGCACCATGATTCGTATCATCAGGAATCTTCTCAAGCAGATCGGGTTCGAGGACATCGACGATGCCAGCGACGGCTCGATGGCGCTGAACAAGATGCGCGCCAAGAAATACGGCCTCGTGATCTCGGACTGGAACATGGAGCCGATGACCGGCTACGACCTGCTCCGCGAGGTCCGTGCCGATCCGAACCTGGCGACCACGCCGTTCATCATGATCACGGCGGAATCCAAGACCGAGAACGTGATCGCGGCCAAGAAGGCCGGCGTGAACAACTATATCGTCAAGCCGTTCAATGCCGCGACGCTGAAGACCAAGATCGAGGCGGTGTTCCCGGACATGGCGACGGCCTGAAGCCCGCCTGATCCACTCCCACAGGACAGACGCCCGGCACTCGGCCGGGCGTTTTTCGTTTTAGGATCCGTTCACCACTTCAATTCGCGCATCAGCGCGCGGGGCGGGTGGCCGAACAGCTCCTTGACCGAGGCCGGGTCGAGCTGCTCGACGCCGGCGAACTCCTCGGAATGGATGCCGCGGGTCACGAACAGGCAGTCGATGCCGAAGCCGTGGGCGCCGGCGAGATCGGTGCGCACGGAATCGCCGATCGCGAGCACCTCTTCGCGCGCCACCGGCCGGCCGGCGTGCTGCTCGGCCAGCATCATGGCGCGCTCGTAGATCGGCCGGTGCGGCTTGCCGTAGAAGATCACCTCGCCGCCGAGCTCGCGGTAGAGCTCGGCGATGGCGCCGGCGCAATAGATCAGCCGGTCGCCGCGCTCGACCACGATGTCCGGATTGGCGCAGATCAGCGGCAGCCTGCGCTCGCGGGCGCGCAGCAGCATCGGCCGGTAGTCCTCGGCGGTCTCGGTCTCGTCGTCGTAGAGGCCGGTGCAGATGATGTAGGAGGCTTCCTCGAGAGGCGACAGCGCCAGGTCGAGACCGCGATGGATGGAATTGTCGCGCTCGGGGCCGAGCCAGAACACCTTGCCGCCGGGATGATCGGCCACGTAGTGGCGGGTCAAATCGCCGGAGGAGACGATGGCGCTGTAGACCTCGTCGGCGACGCCGAGCTTGCGCAACTGGCGCTGGACCGAATCGGCCGGACGCGGTGCGTTGGTGATCAGGATCACCGTACCGCCCTGGCGGCGAAAGTGGTGCAGCGCGTCGCAGGCGTCGGGGAAGGACTCCAGCCCGTTATGGACCACGCCCCAGATGTCGCTCAGCAAAACCTGCTTGCGGCCGACGAGATCGCGCAGCCGCTCTTCGAAGCGGAGAACGGTCATGGCAGGCGGCTGATCTCAGATGGTGCCGGCGACACGGCGGGCGAGGGCGGCATTGCCGCTGCGCGTCGGAGCGTTGGTGTGTGACACGTCGAGAGAGGTGGTGCCGGCGGCATTGGGGTCCTGAATCTTGATGTCCTGCCCGCCCGATGGGCCGGCGGCGGCATCGCCGGTAGCAGATGCGCCCTCCGGTCGCAATGGGCGGGGCGGCGCGAACAGGAAGCCCTGGCCGAAGCGGACGTCGTAGTCGAGCAGGTCGACGACGCTGTTCTCGCCTTCGATCCGCTCGGCGATCAGGTCGATGCCGAAGCGGCCCAGCAGATCGGAGAGATCGGTTGGATGAATGTCCGAGGCCGAGCTCTGCTTGGGGTCGAGCAGCAGCACGGCCGGAACCTTGATGAAGCGGACACCGCGATCAGCGAGCTCGCGCGGCTCGAACCGGAGGTCGGTGACGTGGTCGATCGAGAAGCGGTAGCCGCGCTGCGCCAGGGCCGCGAGGTGCTCGGTCTCGGTCGGGCCCAGGCTGCGAAAGGTCGACTGCTTGAATTCGAGCACGAAGGACGGCGCCAGGGCGCGATTGGCTTCGAGGAAATCGAGGCATTGTGAAAAGTTTGCAGGGCTGCTCAGGGTGGCTGAGGAGATGTTGCAGAAGATGCCGACGTCCTTGTTGCGAACCATCAGGCGGCGAAGCACCTGGACGCAGCGAAGCAGGACCATGTGGTCGATGCGCCCGACCAGGCCGGCGGCCTCCGCGATGCCGATGAAGTCCTCGGCCGCGACCACCTGATCGCGCTCGTCGCGTAGCCTGGTTACGGCCTCGTAGAAGCGCACCTTGCGCTGCGGCAGCGTTACCAGCGGCTGCAGATAGATGTCGAGACGGTTGTCCTCGATCGCGCCTTTGACGGCGGCGAGGATCTGCGGCTGGCTGCGCGGCACGGCGGGGGCAACCGGCGCCGACGGAGCTGGCGTCGTGATCTTGGAGGCTGCTGGCACGGCAGCGACCGCCGGGGCCTGCGGTTTGGAGGTCTCGGCCACCTTCTGCTCGAAGCCGCTCGACGGCAGCGCGTTCATCTCGAGCGCGCCGCTGGAGGAAGCGGTCGCCGGGAGCGGACGATCGGCGTCGCGAACCGCGCTGGCCCCAGCTCCCGGTGGTGTTGCCGGCGGGATGGCCGCGATCAGGTCCTCGTGCTGGGCCACGGTGACGGCGAGCTGCTTCATCAGTCCGCCGAGCTCATTGATCTCGCCGATCACACCCTGCAGGCGATCAGCGCTGACCGAACTCGACGACACGATGCGTCCCTCGACCGCCGACAGCCGCCGGCCGAACTCGGCGACCTGGCGCGCGAGGTCGGCGGTGCCGCGTGACAGATCGGCGATCTGGCTGCCGACATCGGTGCGGTCGCGCAGTCGCATCGACACGGCGTTGTAGAGAATCAGGAAGGTCAGTGCGGTGAGCGCGACGATCGCCGATTCCGAGCCACTGATACCGGCCACCGAATACAGGATCAGGCCGAGCGAGGCCGCGACCAGAACCATACAAACGGCAATGAAAATCGTGGAGATACGGATCATGCTGCGCGGCGCTCCCAACCGAACGCAACCTTAGCACTTCTGTTGATTCGCGAGGATAGTGGGCGGGATTCAAATACCGGGAGACGCCGATGATTTCTCGTCTGCGTGTCATTTACGCAAGTTCAGCTCGGCAAGCGGAGTGTCATCGTAGTGTCGCGGGTCCGTAGAACGCCGGAGTACGCGCCGTGCGGATTCCAGACATCTTCAGACATGCTCGCGACGCCCTTCGCCTAATCGGCGCATGTAGGCGCTCCAGGAGCGGCAGCGATCCCGACGCGGATCAGCTCAACTGAGCCGGTTATGCTTCGATGTCCGTCGAACCGCGCCTGTCGCTGTCCGGGCAGGCTCACTTGCTGCGGTGACGCCTGCGCAGGGCGGCCACGCCGAGCAGCAGTGCCGCAACGGCGACACCGACGGGCACGTTGACCCGTCCGAGTGCGCCCGCAACTCCGCTCGCGTGATTCGGCGACGTCGATGACGGCGCCAAGGGGATGGTGTCGGGATCGATCTCGTCCGCATCGGGTTCCTGGGCCGCCGGCGCGGCGATCGCCACGCGCAGCCGGCTGGAGAGTGAAGGATAATGCGGCGACGGGCTGCGGAGCTTCACCGCGGCGATGATCGCGCAGATCACCGCCAGCGCGACCAGGATGCCGCCGACCACCGCGAACGCGGTGAACAGGCCGTAGGTCATTTCCACCCAGCGGAACAGCGCCGTTAGCCCGACAATGCAGGCGGCGATCAGGAAGACGCCCGCAGTGGCGAACATCCCGGCCGCGACGGCGTAGGACGTCACGGTGCCGGTGGCCTGTCGCGCGCGATCACGTATGTAGGACTGGGTCGCGCGCTTGACGCGGTTGAGCCTCTGCTCGAGTCCCAAGCGCAACAGCTCTCCTGGCGGTGCAAGCATGCGCGTCCTCCGACAATCCGTTCGCCGCGCAAACCGCCGGCTCGCGACATGAACGTGGAGGATTTGCGAAGGTTCCCGGCAATCAGGCGTGCCGTTCTGCGGCAATCCTTGCAGGGCAAGCGAGATTCCGGGGTCAATCGCCAACGCGTGGCCGCGTTGACGATTGCCCCGGAATGACCGCTGCTGGGAAGCAGTCCAGATAAGGAAATGGCGGCCACCGGGGCCGCCATTCTTGTTGGCTGACGATGTCCGCGCGCGGCTTATGCCACGGCCTTGATGACCTTGCCGACCTTCTCGATGATCTCGCCGACCTGATCCTCGCTGACGATCAGCGGCGGGGTCAGCGCCAGCGTGTCGCCGGCGATGCGCAGCATCAGGTCGTTGTCGTGGAAAGCGGTCTCCATCGCCGAGTAGCCGCGTTTGCCGGCCGCGTCCGGCAGCGAGGCGAGATCGATGCCCGCAGTGAGACCGACGGTGCGGATGTCGAGCACGTTGGGCAGGCCCTTCAGCGACATCACCGCGTCGGCGAATTTCGGCTCGATCGCGCGAGCGTGCTCGAACAGCTTGTCGTCGCGATAGATGTCGAGCGTGGCGAGACCGGCCGCGCAGGCGATCGGATGCGCCGAGTAGGTGTAGCCGTGGGTGAACTCCACCATGTGCTCGGGGCCGCTCATGAAGGCGTCGTGGATGGTGTCGCGCACCAGAACGCCGCCCATCGGAGCCGCACCATTGGTGACGCCCTTGGCGAAGGTGAGCAGGTCAGGCGTCACGCCGTAGCGCTCGGCGGCGAAGGCGTAGCCGAGGCGGCCGAAGCCGGTGATGACCTCGTCGAAGATCAGCAGGATGCCGTGCTTCTGGGTGATCTCGCGCAGGCGCTTGAGATAGCCCTTCGGCGCCGGGATCACGCCGGTCGAGCCGGCCATCGGCTCGACGATCACGGCGGCGATGGTGTTGGCGCCGTGCAGGTTGACGAGATTTTCGAGCTCATCGGCGAAGTGCGCGCCGTATTCCGGCTCGCCCTTGGTGAAGGCCTGCTTCTCGCGGTCATAGGTGGCGGGGATGTGGTCGACGCCGGTCAGCAAGGTGCCGAACAGCTTGCGGTTGTTGACGATGCCGCCGACCGAGGTGCCGCCGAAGCCGACGCCGTGATAGCCGCGGACGCGGCCGATCAGGCGGGTGCGGCTGCCCTGGCCGTTGATCTGGTGGTAGGCCAGCGCCATCTTCAGCGCGGTGTCGGCCGCCTCCGAGCCGGAGTTGCAGAAGAACACGTGATCGAGGCCGGCGGGCGCGAGGTCGGCGATGCGGTTCGCCAGCTCGAAGGCCTGGGGAATGCCGAACTGGAACGGCGGCGCATAGTCGAGCGCTGCGGCCTGCTTGGCGATCGCCTCGGCGATCTGGCTGCGGCCGTGGCCGGCATTGCAGCACCACATACCGGCGGCGGCATCGATGATCTTGCGGCCGTCGACGGTGATGTAGTGCATGTCCTTGGCACCGGCGAGCAGGCGCGGGTTCTTCTTGAACGCGCGGTTCGCGGTGAACGGCATCCAATGCGCGGCAAGATCATTCGGAACGGTGACGGCGGGGCGGGGGCTCTTGTCCAGCATGGGGACCTCTCGGACGGTTGTGCGACGGCGGCAGCATGATCCGGAAAGGTGGCGAACCGGTGCCAGAAAAGCTTGCCGAAACGGATCGTGCTTGATGGGCCTGAATGCGTACGCCGACGTTGTCAGCGGCTGATCTGGGCCGGCTGCAAGTTATCAGCTTCGCGCGCAGACGGAAATGTCAAAGGTCCGGCGTTCCTGCTGCCCTGGTGAGCGGATTCTGCACAGCAGCAGCAGATTGTGCCGCATATTGGAAGTCGCCGCGTCATTTCGCGCCAACCGCGCGGGTGTGCCTCAGGCAGCCGCGTCTCAGACGAGATCGCGCGCGGTGATCCAGAACACCTCGCCCTCGGAGTCCTCAGTGTCGAGCCAGAGCAGCGGCAGGTCGGGATACGCCGCCTCGATCTGCGGACGGTCGCGGCCGACCTCGCACAACAGCCCGCCTTCGGCGGTCAGGTGGTCGCGCGCCTGGCCGAGGATGCGGTGGATGATGTCGAGGCCATCAGCGCCGCCATCGAAGGCCAGCGCCGGCTCGGCGCGGCATTCCCGCGGCAAGCCGGCCATGCCCTCGGCATCGACATAGGGCGGATTGGTGATGATCAGATCGTAGCGGCGCTGGCTGAGGGGGGCGAACAGGTCGCCGCGGTGCAGCGAGACGCGCCCGGAGAGATCGTAGGCGGCGACGTTCTTCGCCGCGACGGCGAGCGCATCCTTGGAGATGTCGACCGCGTCGATGACTGCATTCGGGAAGTGGCGGCTCGCGAGGATGGCGAGGCAGCCGGAGCCGGTGCAGAGGTCGAGCACGCTGTCGACCGCCAGGGGATCGTCGATCAGCGAGGTGCCGTCGCCCTCGGCGCCACCGAAATGCGTCTCCAGCAGCTCGCCGATGAACGAGCGCGGCACGATGACGCGCTCGTCGACATAGAACGGCAGGCCGCGCATATAGACCTTGTTGACCAGATACGCCGCCGGCTTGCGCGTGGTGATTCGGGCGGTGATCAGGTCGAGGATCGTCTTGCCTTCGGCGGCGGTGACCCGGGCCGTGACGAAGGTCTCGAACTGATCGGGGCGCAGATGCAGCGCCTCGCCGATCAGGAAGGCGGCCTCGGACACCGGATCGGTGGTGCCGTGCGCGAACACCAGATCGGCGTTCTGGAAGCAGCTCACGGCGTAGCGCAGGTAGTCGAGCAGGCTCACCAGCTCGCCCGCATTGACCTTCGGCAGCCTCAGTGCCGCCGCCTTGCGCGGCGCTGCCGTCTTGACCGTCTTCGCCATCACCTTGTCCAGCGCGCTGCGGCGGCGTCATCGTGGCTCCTGGCCTCGACCCAGCTGCCGCCGTCCTCGGTTTCCTCGCGTTTCCAGAATGGCGCGTTGGTCTTGAGATAATCCATCAGGAACTCCGCGGCCTCGAACGCCGCCTGGCGGTGGCTCGACGCGGTCACCACCAGCACGATGTTCTCGCCCGGCCGGATCCGGCCGAAGCGGTGAATCACGGTCAGCCCCTGCAGCGGCCAGCGCGTCATCGCCTGTTCGGCATGGCGCATGATCTCCGCTTCCGCCATCCCGGGATAGTGCTCGAGCGTCAGCGCGCTGATCGGCGTGTCATGGTCGTTGCCGCGGCACAGGCCGGAGAAGGTGACGACGGCGCCGATGTCAGTGCGGCCATGGCTGAGCGCCGCGATCTCGGCGGCGGTGTCGAAATCCTCGTGCTGCACGCGGACGGTGACGATCGCGGTCATGATGCCGTGTCCTGGTCTGCCGGTCCGGCGCTCGGCCTCAGCCGCCGGTCATCGGCGGGAAGAACGCGATCTCGCGGGCGCCGGCGATGGCCGCATCCGGCTGCACATGGGTCTGGTCGATGGCGGTGCGGATCACCTTGGGCTTTTCGAACGCATAGGCGTAGTCCTCGCCCTGCGCGCTGAGCCAGGCGATCAGCTCGCTGACCGTGCGGACATCCGCCGGCGGCTCGATGGTCTCCTCGGCCTTGCCGATGCGCTCGCGCACCCAGGCGAAATACTTCACCTTCATCGCTAGTCTGCCTCGATGAGGTGGTGGATGCCGGCGCGGAAATAGTCGTAGCCGGTGTAGATGGTGAAGACCGCCGACAAGCCGAGCAGCCAAATTCCGATCCCGCTCACGATCGGGCCAACGGCCGTCGAGATCTGGGCGACCGCGGCATCGCCCGCCTCGCCCGCGAGCAGGAAGCCGATTGCCACCAATTGCATCGTGGTCTTCCATTTGGCGACCTTGGTCACCGGCACCGAGACGCGCAGCGCGGCGAGATATTCGCGCAGGCCCGACACCAGGATCTCGCGGCACAGGATCACAATGGCCGCCCACAGCGACCAGTTCTGGATGGTGCTGTCGGCGGCCAGCATCAGCAGGCAAGAGGCGACCAGAAGCTTGTCGGCGATCGGGTCGAGCATACGGCCGAATGCCGATTGCTGGTTCCAGATCCGCGCGAAATGACCGTCGAGATAGTCGGTGATCCCAGCCGCAATAAACACCGCGACGGCGACCCAGCGGAGCCACAAAGGATACATCCAGACCGACTGCGCGTAGATGCAGCCGACCACGACCGGTATCGCGGCGATGCGCGTATAGGTCAGGATGTTCGGCAGGGACGTCGACGTCTTGCTGGGCACGCGTGTGGTCGCAATATTCATCCCGTGTACCAATACTGATGCCGTGCGAACGTCAACCTTCGAGCCGAGCCGCCCGGACAGGATGACGCAGATATGACGCAAATCGCAACAAAGCCTTGCGGAGATAGGAACTCTCGCGCGCGAGGCAACGCGAGCCGCAACGCTTCATTAAGCAACCGGACGCGGTCGCGCCAGTGCCCAGATCGGCGGCCGCGACGCGTGGCCGCGACCTTATTGCAGTGCGGTGACAGCCGGGCGAATGCTTGAGCGGAAGCCTCAGATGGCCTCCGCGCCATGCACCGCGCACCAATGCGCCTGGCGTTCCGCGAACACGCGGTCGCGGACATAGGCCAGCGTCTCCTCATCGAAGGTCTCGATCACCTCAAGACTGAACGCGTCAGGGCCGTGGGCGGTCCACGCCGCCTGCAGCCCGCCGCGGCGGTGGCCGCCCTGGCGCAGGGTGAACCACAGCCGGTTCTGGATCTTGTCGAGATCCGGCGCGCAGCCGACCCAGCGCTTGCCTGTGGCGGTGCAGGTGACGGCGAAGATGCCGGCGGGCGTTTTGCGTTCCTTGTAGGCGGCGACGGCCGCCTTGCGCTGGTCGGGGGTCATGGGCGCTCCTGATTATCACCCGGGCGTATATCGGATATTTCTATCCGGGTAAAATAATTTCTGCGTGCTGGCAGGGCCTCCGGGAGGGGCCGGCCCCGACGACTGGGCTTGCGCCGGATCGGGAGGTCGCAGCCTCAACCCGCGTTGCTGTGAAAATATTCGAAAATCTTCCGCGCGCTCTCGGCGCTCACGCCGGGCACCTTGCCGAGGTCGGCGATCGAGGCGCGCTCGATCTCCTTCAGCGTGCCGAAATGGTGCAGCAGCGCGCGCTTGCGCGACGGACCGATTCCGGGGATCTCCTGCAGGCCGGCCTCGCGGATGTCCTTCTTGCGCAGCTTGCGATGTGAGCCGATGACGAAGCGATGTGCCTCGTCGCGCAGGCGCTGGATGAAATACAGCACGGGGTCGCGCGGCTCGAGCTTGATCGCCTCCCGCTCCGGGACGAACAGCGTCTCGCGGCCGGCGTCGCGATCGGGGCCCTTGGCGACCGACATCAGCGCGACGTTGGTGACGCCAAGCTCGGTGAAGATCTCGCGGACGGCATTGAGCTGGCCGCGGCCGCCGTCGATGATGACGAGGTCGGGCCATTGCGGCACGTCGTCCTCCTTGGCCGCGCGTGCGACATCCTTCTCCGACGGTGACACCAGCCGCTTGAAGCGGCGCTGCAGCACCTCCTTCATCATGGCGTAGTCGTCGCCGGGCGTGAGACCTTCAGACTTGATGTTGAACTTGCGGTACTGGTTCTTCATGAAGCCGTCGGGGCCGGCGACGATCATCGCGCCGACCGCGTTGGTGCCCTGGATGTGGCTGTTGTCGTAGACCTCGATGCGCTTCGGGACCTGCGGCAGGCCGAGCGTCGTGGTCATCGCCTCCAGCAGCCGGCTTTGCGTTGCGGTGTCGGCGAGCTTGCGGCCCAGCGCCTCGCGCGCATTGGTCAGCGCGTGGGTGACGAGGTCCTTCTTCTCGCCGCGCTTCGGGCAGGACACCTCGACCTTGTGGCCGGCCTTGACGCACAGTGCCTCGGCGAGCAGCTCGGCCTCCTCGATCTCATGCGACAGCAGGATCAGCTTCGGAGGCGGCTTGTCGTCGTAGAACTGCGTGATGAACGCCGACAGCACCTCCTCCGGCAGATAGCTCTTCTCCGCGCGCGGGAAGTAGGCGCGGTTGCCCCAGTTCTGGCCGGTGCGGAAGAAGAACACCTCGACGCAGGAATAGCCGCCCTCCTGGTGGATGGCGAACACGTCGGCTTCCTCGACCGTGCGCGGGTTGATGCCCTGCTGCGAGGAGATCGCCGACAGCGCCGCGAGACGGTCGCGATAGACAGCGGCAGTCTCGAATTCGAGCTCGCCAGACGCCTTCTCCATCTCGCCTGCCAGCAGCGCCTTCACGGCCTGACTGCGTCCGGACAGGAAGTCGGTCGCCTCGCGCACGAGCTCGGTGTAGCCGGGGAAGTCGATCTCCTGGGTGCAGGGACCCGCGCAGCGGCGGATCTGATGCAACAGGCAGGGGCGGGTGCGGCTCTCGAAGAACGAATCGGTGCAGGAGCGGATCAGGAAGGCGCGCTGCAGCGCCGTGATGGTGCGGTTGACGGCGCCGGCCGAGGCGAACGGTCCGAAATAACGCCCGGGTCGCGACTGCGCGCCGCGGTGCTTGAGGATCTGCGGCGCCCAATGGTCGCCGGTGATCAGAATGTAGGGGAACGACTTGTCGTCGCGCAGCTGCACGTTGAAGCGCGGCTTGAGCTGCTTGATCAGGTTGGCTTCGAGCAGCAGCGCCTCGGTCTCCGTGGTGGTGGAGACGATCTCGACAGTCACGGTGGCGGCGATCATGCGCAGGATGCGCGCCGGCAGCGGCGCGTTGGCGCGGGCGTAGGACGACAGCCGCTTTTTGACGTTCTTGGCCTTGCCGACATAGAGCACGTCATGGGCTGCGTTGAGCATGCGGTAGACGCCGGGCGAGGTCGGCGCCAGCCGCACCGCGTTCTCGATCGCGGCATGGCCGATCGCCAGCGGGCCCTCGCCGACCGCCTCCAGGCTCTCCTCGGCCAGCTCCGGCAGCCGGCCGTCATCGTCCTCGTCCGCAGCCGGGGCGGCGGGATCGAGGTCGGGCGTGTCGATGGCCTCGGGGGGCAGGTCGGCAGAGGCGCCACGCCGGCTCGGGGGCGTCGGCGCCTTGGATGGGTCGGAGCTGTGGGTGGTCATGTCCAACAAATTAAGCGCTGCCGCGCCGCCTCGCCAGCTTGCGATGGCGCCATGCACAGGGCAGGGCGGTAACGCTTCGTTAAGCACGTTAATGGCCGGGTAACCCGGCTTAACAACGGCTTAACCTAAAACTCTCGATAAAAGCTCACGAAAGAAGCGAGAGTTCCGTAACCACGTCGGCCCGCGCAGCACAGTCGCGCGGCGCATGCTCCGGGTGGTGACGGCGAGTTGCGTGGAGTGAGCGATGAACAGGTTCTTGGTCGGTGCTGCCGCCGCGGCGGGCTTTGGCGCGGCGGCTCTCGGATCGGTCTCGGCGCAGGCGGCCGATCTCGGCTATGGGCGCGGCGCGCCCTATACCGTGAACCAGCCCCTCAACGCCTATAGCTGGGCCGGCCCCTATCTCGGCGGCACGCTGGGCTACGAATGGGGCACCGTCGGCAACAACCCGACCAAGCCGTCCGGTCTCACCGGCGGCCTGACCGCGGGATACAATTGGCAGAACGGCCCATGGGTGTTCGGCGCCGAGGGCGACATCAACCTGACCGGCGCCAACGACACCTTCGCGCCGTGGAAGTTCTCGAACCCGTGGTTCGGCACATTGCGCGGCCGCGCCGGCTACGCCTTCAACAACATCCTGTTCTACGGCACCGGCGGCCTCGCCTTTGGCGGCCTGCGCGCCGAGACCTTCGGTCTTTCGGAATCGCACACCACGGTGGGCTGGACGCTCGGCGCCGGCACCGAGTTCGGCCTGGCGCAGAACTGGACCGCCAAGATCGAGTATCTCTACGTCGATCTCGACAGCAGCAATTTCGTCATCACGGGGGCGAAGAACGACTATCGGTTTGGAGTGGTGCGCGCAGGCATCAACTTCCACTTCTGATGGCAACGAGGGAATAGGAAGAAGAAACGTCGAACGACAACCTCCCGGCCGCTCGCGCGGCCGGGATTTTTTTGTCGGAGTCCCTTTTGTCGTAGTGCTCCGTGCAATCTGGAGGCATGCAGCATCGCGCGCGGCCTGCACGTACGAGCCGGCAATGCTGTGCACGCGAGCCGGCGGCGCTGCCGGCAGCTTCCAAACGAACGAATGAGGTGCCGTCGAGGCGCCCGCGGCTGCAGTCTCACGCTGGTGCGTGAACCGTCGCCTGGTGGGCTCGCTCTAAGACGACAGGACCAGGTTCACCGCCTTCGGGCCCTTGCCCTTCTTGTCCGGCTCGACCTCGAAGCTGATCCGTTGTCCCTCGGTCAGATCCTTCAGGCCCGCGCGCTCCACCGCCGTGATGTGCACGAACACGTCGCGTCCACCGTCGTCCGGCTTGATGAAGCCGTAGCCGCGCTCACCATTGAAGAACTTGACCGTCCCAGTCATGGCCATCGGGAAACTCCTCCCCCGCAATGCTTCCTCCACTGCGCGCTCTGCGCAGCGTCCGACCGGACATCACTTTGATCGGAAAGCGTTGGCCACCTTAACGCCCAGCGCTCGCCACGCCGGATCGTCTGGATCTTGTTAGGCCTTGATCACCCCGCCGCAACCATTCGCGGAAGCGGAACGTAAAGCCAGTCTTACAATTAGACACAATAATACGGTTCCGCGCCGATTGACTACGGCTTTTCGACCAGTCGCCGTTTCAAGCTTTGGGGAATTCGATCCGGAAGCGCGCCGCGCCGCCCTGGCCGAGCGGCTTCTGCAGTTCCTGCAGGATGAGCTTCAACTCGTCATGCAATGTCCAGGGCGGGTTGACGATCAGCAGCCCGGTCGAGGTCAGCGCCTCGCCTTCGATCTGCGGCGCAACACTGAACTCGATCCGCAGCACCTTGCCCGGCGGCTTGGCCGCGGCCGCGAGCGCCGCGACGCGATCGGTCAGCTCTTCCGTCGCGCGCCGGCTCTTGGCGGGATACCAGAGCACGTAGATACCGGTGGTCCACTTTGCGAAGGCCGCAGCAAAGCGGTCCGCGAGGCGCTCGAACTCATCCTTGGCCTCGAACGCCGGATCGATCAGCACCACGCCCCGGCGCTCGTTCGGCGGCACGAAGGCGGGCAGGGCGACCCAGCCGTCGAGATCGACGACGCGGGCCTGGGTGTCGCGGCGCAACTGATCGATCAGCTGCTTGCGGGGGATCGGTGCGAGCTCGCAAAGGGTCATGCGGTCCTGCGGCCGCAGCAGCGCCCGGGCGATCAGCGGCGAGCCGGGATAGGCAACCAGCTCGGCCTTCGGATTGAACGATCTGATGATGTCGAGATAGGGCGACAAGAGTGCATAGGCCTGCTCGGAGAAGCGCGCCTGCAGCACGCGAGCGATGCCGGTGAGGAACTCGCCACTGCGGATGGCCTCGTCGCCGGTGAGATCGTACAGGCCTGCGCCGGCATGGGTGTCGATCACCCGGAACGCAGCGGGCTTCTCCTGGAGGTAGACCAGGATGCGCGTCAGCACGATGTGCTTGATGACGTCGGCAAAGCCGCCGGCGTGAAAGGCGTGTCGGTAGTTCATGCGGCACGAGTTACGCCGTTCCGCGTCAAAAGGGTACCCCGTCGATGCGCCGGATGGATCCAGAGAGCATCGGATCAGCGCCGCGGCGAGAGGCGCCGCAGGCCGACGCACTGCGGTCGCCCGATTCGGCCGTCGCTAGCCGCCGCGGACCGGCGGCATGTTGACCTCGTCGCGCCGGCAGGCCTGGCGGTCGATCTCGTCGCAGTTGCGAAACTCCAGATCCTTCGACAGGCAGATCCGGACCTCGCTCAGCCTGGTGCGGTTGCAGGTGACGGCAATGCCCGATGTCGTGAGCTTGGGGTTGGCCTTGATGAAGGCCTCCTCGACCGCCCCCGGCGCCACCGTCTTGGCCTCCGCAAGATCGAGGAATTCCGGCGGGATCTTGATGGCGGCGCGGGCCTTGCGGATGATTTCGAAGTAGGCCTTCGCGGACAGGCCGGCGCAGGTGCCGTGCTTGTCCCACTCGTTGTAGATCAGGCCCGGCGCCGGCATCAGGTCGAGCATCGAGGTCATGATGTTGCGCGGCAGGCGCGGCGCCGGCTGCTCGCAATATTCGGGGTAGCCGTTCTCGTATTGCGGCCACAGCCCGTGCACGACGAACGAGTAGGGCCGGCCGCCGCACTGCTGGGACCGGTTGCCGCGGCCGCCTCGCTCCTCGGCTTCGGCACAGTACGAGGGCGACCAGGATAGCGAGAGAACGTAGAAGTCGAACGCGCCCGGCGCGTTCTGGCGACGGTCCTGCGCCTCGGCGGAGCCAGCCGCGAGCACACCCACCAAGAGGGCAAAGCAGGCGATCGTTATGGACAACAGGACGGCAGGTCGGCGCAGGCAATCGAACATGGCGAACTCCCCGGACAATGCCAGGAGCCTAGCAGCGCGCCGGAACATTTCAAGAACAAAAATGGCTGCCCCGAGGCAGCCATTCGTCAGCCGGCCGCCCGCGCGAGCGGCCGATGGTCCGACAAAATCGAATCAGGGCTTGGCGGCGCGGCAGGCCGGATTGAAGGCCCAGTTGCGATCGAGGCCGACGACGCAGAACTCGACGCCCTGGTCATAGCCGGCGAAGCCGCCATCCTCGATGATCGAGAAGTTGACGGTGCGCGCCTTGCCGTCGCTGATCATCACGCTGCCGGTGCAGAAGCGGCGCGGAATATTGTCGGACTGCCAGGGGCGGAAGGCGATCTCATGGACGTTGGCGACGCCGGTGATCGTCAGCGAGGAATTCCAGAAGGTGCTCTCCTTGTCCTGGAATCGCGACACGATGGTCGGAATGGCCGCCTCGCAGGGGGCAACCCGGCCTTCGTACTTCGGGCCGGACAGCCAGAAGTTCATCTCGAGCGGATTGGCGGCCTGAGCCGGGGCGGTGGCGACGATGGCGGCAAGCAGCGCGCCACAGGCGGCGCCGAACATCTTGAAAGGTGAGCTGAAGTCGCGCATGGGCCGTCCGCAAGGCTGATCCGGGAGCGTGGACCGTGCCGCGGCGGCCACAGGAGGTCAAGTGCAACGCGGCAACACTCCACGATTAGTCCTGTTAACGCGAGGCTGGTGTTCTTTTCTTGACCGCACAGGACCTTTAGGATGGCAGGCCAGCTCAAGGAGAATGCAATGCGGACGCTGAAGGCCGGACTCGTGAAGACTGCAGGCCTCGCGGCCGTCGGGATGCTGCTGGCCGCCGCGCCGGCTCTGGCCGACGTGGTGCCGCCCTTCAAGGGCAACGACACCGGCGGCATCATCGCCTATCAGCTGGCCCAGAGCACGGATGCGCGCCAGCTCGCGGTCGATCATTGCGCCTCCTACGGCAAGGTCGCGAAGTTCCGCGCCGTCGATGCGCGCTATGGCGGCTACGTCTCGTTCGCCTGCCGCTGGGTGCCCTATGGCTCGGCGCAACGGCCGCTGCGGACGCTGTACTAACGTTCTCCTAATTGCCATCTTTTGGCGGCATTCGCTCCGACATCGCGCAACGAGCCGGAACGGAACACATGACCTGCACACGCACTGCCATCGGCCTTCTGGCCTGCTGTCTCCTCAGCGTGACCGCGAGTCACGAGGCCCGTGCCGTGGACCTGCCGGTGCGCAAGGCGGGCCTGTGGGAATTGAAGATGGTCAGGTCCGGCGGCCAGCTGCCGGAGATGACCATGCAGCACTGCACCGACGAGACCACCGACAGGGACATGAACAACATGGCCTCGCCGATGGCGCAGCAGGTCTGCTCCAAGCAGGACATCCAGAAGACCGCAACCGGCTATGTCAGTGATGCCGTCTGCAGCTTCGGCGGCATGAACACGACCTCGCACGCCGACATCACCGGTGACTTCAACTCGGCCTACACGGTGAAGACCACCTCGCGCATCCAGGGCGGTGCCGCCGGCGCCGCCAAGGAGACCGCGATGACCATCGAGGCGAAGTGGCTCGGCGCCTGCAAGCCCGACCAGAAGCCCGGCGACATCGTCATGCCCGGTGGCATGAAGATGAACATCAAGGACATGAACAAGCTGAAGAACCTCATTCCGGGCGCCAAGCAGTAGGCGGGCGGCCGTTGCGTTTGGCGGCACGAGCGCAGAGACATGGATCGTCGCTCATTCGCGGACGCAAAGCACGATCTTCCCGATATGTCGGCTCGTCTCCATGCGGGTGTGCGCATCGGCCGCCTCGGACAAGCGATAGATGCTGTCGATGTGCGGCCGAATGGCCGTCCCGAGAAGGGGCCCGACGCGTTGCCGCAGGTCGGCCGCGATGCGTCGTTTGAGGTCCAGTGCCGTCGAACGCAGGAACGTGCCGGTGATGCTGGCCCGGCGCGCCATCAGGCCGCGCAGCGGCACCGCCAACTCGTTCCCATGTCCGGCTGAGAGCAGGGCGATCCGTCCGCCCATTGCGAGCGCCGCAAGGTCCTGCGCGATGTGAGCGCCTGCGGAGGTGTCGAGGATGCAGTCGACACCACGCATCCCCGTCGCCACGCGGATCTGCTCGGCGAGATCAGGATCGGCGTAGTCGAACACGGCGCTGCAGCCGAGCCTGAGCGCCGCGGCGCGCTTCTCTGTGGTGCCGGCGGTGGCGATGACGGGATGACCCAGCGCGCGCAGGAGCTGGATCGCGATCGTGCCGACGCCGCTGCTTCCGCCATGAATCAAGGCGGTCTCGCCGGGCGCCATGCGCATCAGCTCGAAGAAATTGAACCAGGTCGTGAACAGCGCCTCGGGCAGCGCGGCGCCTTGGATCCAGTCGAGGCCGCTCGGCAAGTCCAGGGCAAGATGCTGATCGGTGGCGACGTATTGCGCGTATGAGCCGCCGTCGGTCAGTGCGATCACCGCTTTACCCAGCCGTTCCCGGGGAACGTTGGTGCCGCAGGCCACGATGCGCCCCGAGGCTTCCAACCCCGGCACGGGATTGGGCTCCCGCGACGGCCCGGCAGCGCGCTGGTTGCAGTCATGACGGTTGATGCCGGCGGCTGCGACCTCGATCAGCACATCGTCTGGTCCGAGGCGCGGGACCGGCCAGTCCTGTCGCTCCGACAGGACCTCCGGGCCGCCCGCGGCGCTGATGATGACGGCGCGCTGATCGTCCGGAATCATGCTTGGTCGCTCATGTGCTCACTTACCGACCAGGCTGCACTTGCTACGGTCGAGCGGGCGAAATGCCTGATCGGGGGCGATCTTCGTCACCAGCTTGACGAAGTCCCAGGGGCCCTTCGATTCGGCGGGGGTCTTGACCTGGACCAGATACAGGTCGTGCACCATGCGCTGGTCGTCGCGGATCTGGCCGTGGTCCGCATAGGCGTCCGAGACCGGCGTCGCCTTCATCCTCGCCATCACGCTTGCGCCGTCGTCGCTGTCGGCATCCTTCACCGCCTGCAGATAGTGCCGCACGGCCGAATAGACCCCGGCCTGTATCTGTGACGGCATCGCCCTCCGGCGCGCGTAGAACGCGTCGGAGAAGCGGCGCGCGGTGGGAGAGGCATCCTCGAAGAAGCTGGTGACGATGAGATCGCCCTGCGTCGCCTTGAGGCCGATGGCTTCGATGTCGACGTTCTGGAACGACATCGGCACGATCTTCATGCCCTGGGCCGCAAGCCCGAATTCCTCGGCCTGCTTGATGGCTGTGGCATTGTCGCCGGCGACGTTGAGCGCCAGGATCTTGGCGCCGGAGGCCTGGGCCTGCAGCAGGAAGGATCCGTAGTCCGGCGTGCCGAGCTGCGCCTTGACGCTGCCGGCGACCTTGCCGCCGAGCTCGGCGATGCGGGCGCGCGCGGTCGCCTCGACCGAATGGCCGAACGCGTAGTCGCCGGTGATGAAGAACCATGGCTCCTTGCTGGTCTGCATGATGCCCGAGACGACTGCGGTCGCGGTCGAATAGGCGTCGTGCGTCCATTGCACCGAGGTCGGGGCGCAAGCTTCGTCGGTCAGCTGGTTGGCGCCGGCCCCCGAGATGAGAAAGATCTTGCCGTTGCTACGCACCAGCTCCTGGACGCCAAGGGCCGCGCCGGAGCTGCCGCCGTCGGCGATCGCCTGCACACCGTCCTGCTCGAACCAGCGCCGGGCGATCGCGACCGCGATATCCGGCTTGTTCTGATGGTCAGCCTGAATGATTTCGATCGGCCTGCCGTTGATCTTGCCGCCAAATTCCTCAGCGGCCATCCGGGCCGCTTCCACGGAGCCGGGCCCCATCGCGGTCGCGAAGATGCCGGTCATGTCGGTGAGCACACCGATACGGATGGCACTCCCCTTGATTTCGGCCTGCGCGGATGAGCCTGCAAGCAGCAGCAGGCCAGCGATGCTGGATCTGAGACAGCGCGACATGATGATCCTCCCCGGACTTGAAGATTTGGTTTTTTGTCGTGTTTGATTGGTGCGCCTCGCGGTTCTCCGCGAGGCGGAGACGTCAGGCTGCCGGTTCGGCAGCCACGGGATTGCGCAGCACGCCGATGCCCGAGATGTCGACCTCGACCGTATCGCCGGGCTTCATGAACAGAGGCGGGGTGCGCTTGAAGCCGACGCCTCCCGGCGTGCCGGTGACGATCACGTCCCCCGGCAGCAAGGTCATGATCGTCGAGCAATAGACGATCAGATCGGGGACATCGGTGATGAGGAGATCCGTGGTGGTCCGCTGCACGGTCTCGCCATTGAGGCGGGTCTGCAGCGTCAGTTTCGACGGGTCGGGAATTTCATCAGCCGTGACCAGCCAGGGGCCGAACGCGCCAGACCGGTCGAAGGTCTTGCCCGACAGGAATTGCGATGTATGGCGCTGCCAGTCGCGGATGCTGCCTTCATTGTAGCAGGAATAGCCGGCGATGTGCGCGAGCGCGTCCTGGCGCCGGATGTGCCGGCCGGCTTTCCCGATCACGAGCGCAAGCTCGCCCTCGTAGTCGAAATGATCGGAGACACCAGGGCGAATGACCGGCTGCAGATGGCCGACTTGGCTGGTGGGAAAGCGCGCAAACAGCGCAGGTTTCGCGGTGACGGTCCGCCCGGTCTCGGCGACGTGGTCGCGATAGTTCAGGCCAACGCAGATGATCTTGCCGGGATCAGGGATGACGGGCGCGAAGGTGATTGCATCGAGCGGATAGTCGGTCTGTTCGCGGGCGAGCAGTTCGGCGGCGTGACCGAGCGCATCCGCCTCGATCAGCGCGCGCAGGCTCTTCGACGGCAGGCGCCGGCCGAGGTCGACCACACCGTCTCCCTTCACGGCGCCGTATCCGGGACGCCCGTCAATGACAAAGGAAACCAGCTTCATACGTGAACCCTCTCAGCAAAACGGAAACGATCAGGCGGCGCTCGGCCGCGGCGCGAGGACGGACAACAGCGCGGCGAGATCTTCACTCTTCTGCACGGCACCCAGGATGTAGCGGTCCGGGCGCATCAGCACGGCGGCGAAGCCGTGCTCATCGAGCCAACCGTCGAGGCCGCTAGCCTCCTCGCCGGAAATGATGGCGACGTCAGCCGCCGCCAAGCCGGCATGATGCTGCTCGATCACCGCGGCACCGAGTCCAGACCGGCACAGCAGCGCGAAGCGATAGCCGACGCGGTCGTCGCTGCGGCCGAGATCGCGGGTGCGGAATTGCGGTGCCAGCTTTCCCGTCATGCTTCGATCGCCGCCGGCGAGGCCCGGGCCGAGCACTGGCTTCTGCACGTCGAGCTTGAGCTGGCCGTCGCCCTGTGCCGTGCCGGTCGCGAGCGCCGCCTCGACCGCCCTGGTGTTGATGAGTCCGCCCAGCCGTATCGCGAGCTCGATGAATTCGCGCACGTGGGGCGCGCGCTCGCTCTGATAGGTGTCGAGAAGATCAGGCGTTGCCTTGCCGGCAATCACAAGGGCCAGCTTCCATGCGAGGTTGGCCGCGTCGCGAATGCCGGCACACATGCCCTGACCGAGGAAAGGCGGGGTCTGGTGCGCGGAATCACCTGCGAGCAAGAGCCGTCCGGCACGCCATTGCTGGGCGACCGCGGAGTGGAATGTGTAGACGGCGGCGCGTTCGATCTCGGCCTCTGCGGACTGGAGCCAGGGCGAGAGCAGCTCCCACACGCGCGCCGGTTGGGTGATCTCGACCGCGTCCTCGTCAGGACGAACCGTGATCTCCCACCGACGCCGGTTGCCGGTGCCGCGAATATAGGTTGCGGGACGCTGCGGGTTGCAGTGCTGGACGCTGAAGTCGCCGAGATCGGGCCGCTCCTGCCTCAGCAGCACGTCGCAGACGAGCCAGCGCTCGTGAAAGCCGAGATCGTCCAGCGCCGAGCCGATGAAGCGGCGCACCAGCGAACGTGCACCGTCGCAGCCGATGACATAGGCGCAGGAGATGTCGACGAGCCGGCCGGTACCGAGGTCTTCATAGCGAACGCGCGCACCGTTGTGGTCCTGCTCGAGCGCGAAGACATCACAGCGCGTGCGCAGCTCGACATGAGGCCAGCGCGCGAGTCCCTTGTTGAGCACGTTTTCGAGATCGGGCTGGTGGAATCGGTAGCTCAGATTCCAGCCCATCGAGGTCGGCTCGCGGGTGCGCGGCCAGTCGAGCAGCAGCCGTCCCTCGGCATCGACGAAGCGCATGCCGGGACTCAATGTAAGGTGGGGCAGGATGGCGTCGGCAAGGCCGATGGTCTGGAACACGCGCATGCATTCGTCGTCGAAATGCACCGCGCGCGGCAAATGATAAGCCTTGGCTTCGCGCTCCAGGATCAGGGTGCGGATGCCGCACAGGCCGAGCAGATTGGCGAGCGTCGAGCCCACGGGCCCGCGACCGACGATGACGACGTCGAAGCTTCCGGAATGTGCAGCCATGTTGCTCATGGCCGCATCTGTTCCGCAACCGCCTCGCACCTTCAAGGCGCGGTCGCAAACTGTCCACGCAGCGGACGCTCAGGCCTGGACGGGAATCGCGGCCGCGGCGTCGCGCAATGGGGCCGCGTATTGAGCGACAGCCTCCTCGAGGGTCATGGCGGAGCGGATCCAGATGATCGAAATGCAGCCGAAGACGACGTCGCCACGAACGATCGGCACTGCGATCGACGACGTCTTCGGATTGAATTCGCCCTCGTTGCGGATTGCATAGCCGCGCTGAGCCGTTTCCGTCACCATGCGCTGCAGCCGCTCGTGCGCCAGGAAGGAGACGTCCTCCGCATTCTCGATGCGTCGCAGGTGGTTGATGATGATGTCCCGCTCTGCGGGCGGGCAAGCGGCCAGATAGGCCCGGCCGGCCGAGGTCTGCAGCATCGGCAGGCGCTTGCCGATCATGCTGCGATCGATCGAGAGCGGGCTGCGCGCATGAGTGGTCTCCTGGATGACCATCGCGCCGTTTTCATAAGTCGACAGATCGACCGGCCAGATCAGGCTGCGGCTGAGCTCGGCGAGATAGGGCGCGGCGACCTGGCAGATGAAGATGCCGGGATCATAGCCGTCGCCGAGGCTCAACGCGTGGCGCGTCACCCGGAAGCGGTCGTCGCTGGCGCTGCGCGCGACATAGCCGAGTTCCTCGAGTGTCTCGAGCAACCGATAGACCGTAGGCCGCGGCAGATCGAGCTGGCGCGCCACGTCGCCGGCGCGAATGCCCCCGGACCGATTGACCGCGCGCAGCACGTCGAGCCCCCGCTTGAAGGCGCGGACACCCTCCGCAGGACGGGCTTGCGGAGATCGCGTCCGTTGCTTGGACACTTGGAAAATCCTCCCTGTTCTTCGTTTCCGTCCGCCGATACCGTCTTGAGAACGCGAGCCGGATGCAGGGGCGGCAGTCTACTGCAGGACCGCGCGGAGCTGATACGAAATTCCGCCCGCACCTTTCGGGAGAAAACAAGATGGAAATAACGGCGCTCGGTTACATCGGCATCAGGTCGTCCCAAGCGGAGCAGTGGGGACGCATGGCGACCGAGCTCCTCGGGATGCAGCGCGTGGATCGCGCGGCCAGCGTGCAGGCCTATCGGATGGATGATCGCAAGCAGCGGCTGATCGTCGATGGCAGCGGCGATGGCGGGCTCGCCGTCATGGGCTGGGAGGTCGGCGACGCCGCGGCGCTCGCGCGCCTCGCGAGCCGTCTCGACGACAACGGCGTGAAGGTGGCCCGCGGTTCGCAGGCACTGGTCGACGAGCGTCATGTCACCGAGCTGATCTGCTTTCAGGATCCCGCCGGCAACACGATCGAGGTGTTCTGGGGTGCAGCCGTCGCCTCGGATCCCTTCAGGCCGGGACGTCCGATCTCCGGCTTTCGCACCGGGCCGCTCGGCATGGGACACGTCGTGCTCAACGTCGAGGACGTCGAGCCGCTGCTGCGGTTCTATCGCGACCTGCTCGGCTTCAAGGTGTCCGACTTCGGCCTGACGCCGTACAAGCTCTATTTCTTCCACGTCAACGGCCGCCACCACAGCTTCGCGATGGTCGGCTCCGGTCGCCGCACACTGCATCACTTCATGGTGGAACTAGGTAGTCTCGACGACGTCGGCCAGGGCTACGACCTGGCACAGCTCGACGACGGGCGCGTGGCCTACACGCTGGGCCGTCACACCAACGACCACATGACCTCGTTCTACGTCAACACGCCCTCCGGCTTCTTCATCGAATATGGCTGGGGCGGCCGGGTGATCGATCCCGCGACCTGGCAGCCGCATGAGACCTTTGACGGCCCGTCGCTGTGGGGGCACGAGCGATTGTACCTGCCGGATGAGCAGCGCAAGCGCCTGCGCGATATGCGGCTGTCCGCGGCTGCACGCGGCGTTCGCGTGCCGGATCCTCGCGTTCCGGCACTGAACTGCGCGTGGCTCGACGCCGTGGTCGCGCAGGAATGAACTAAGCAGCGCGCTACACCGGAATCCGCACGCTCGCCCGCAACCCGCCCATCGGGCTGTCGCCGAGGGTGATGTCGCCGCCATGGGACCGCGCGATGTCGCGGGCGATGGCGAGGCCCAAGCCCGTGCCGCCCTCGTCCTGGTTACGCGCGTCGTCGAGGCGCAGGAACGGCTTGAATACCTCCTCGCGCATGTCGGCCGGGATGCCCGGGCCGTCATCGTCGACGGTGATGGTGAGGTAGCGGTGGTCGCGATGGCCGGTGATGGCGATCGCATCGGCATGGCGGGCGGCGTTGGAGACGAGATTGCCGAGGCAGCGCTTCAGCGCCTGCGGCTTCACGGTGACCACAGGCAGGCCGTGGAACGAGACCGTGGCGGAATGGCCGTTGCGCTCGGCGTCGCCGCGCAGCTCCTCGAGCGCGTTGGAGATGTCGGTCGGCTGCGCGATCTCGCCATTGTCGCCGCGTGCGAACGCCAGATAATCCTCCAGCATGTGCGACATCTCGTCGACGTCCTTGCGCATGGCGTCGATCTCGGGACTGTCGCCGAGCAGCGCCAGCTCCAGCTTGAAGCGCGTCAGGATGGTGCGCAGATCGTGGCTGACGCCGGCCAGCATCGCCGTGCGCTGCTCCAGGGTGCGCTCGATGCGCGCCTTCATCTCCAGGAAGGCGTGTGCAGCACGCCGCACCTCGCGCGCGCCGCGCGGCCGGAAGTTCGGCACCTCGCGGCCCTTGCCGAAACTCTCGGCGGCGTCGGCAAGGCGCAGGATCGGCTTGATCTGGTTGCGCAGGAACAGCACCGAGACGATCAGCAGGATCGAGGAGGTGCCGACCATCCAGAACAGGAAGATATCGGTGTTCGACGCGTAGGCCGCGCCACGCTGCGCGAACACGCGCATCACGGCGTCATCGAGCGCGATGCGGATCTCGACCAGATTGGAGCGGCCGACGGTGTCGATCCAGAACGGGCGGCTGATCTGGCGGCCGATCTGGCTCGACAGCGACTGGTCGAGCAGGTTGAAGAACGGTTTTGGCCCCGGCGGCGGCATGTCGCCGGCGGGCAGGAAGTCGACCACCAGGTTGAGCCGCTGCTGCGCGATCCGGCGCAGCATGGTGCGGTCCTTGTCCTGCGGATAGCCCTTGTAGATGTCGATCAGCGCGGCGACGTCCTGCACCACGGCGGCGGAGAGGCGTCGCGTCACCGTGTTCCAGTGCCGCTCCATGAACACGCCCGCGACCACCGTCTGCAGGATCACCATCGGCACGATCATGATCAGCAGCGCGCGGGCATAGAGGCCGGTCGGCATCCAGCCCTTGAACGCGTTGCCCACCACGCTGTTGGCGCGCGACACCCGCCGCGACGCGGTGCGGATCAGGATGAGGCCGGTGTCGAGCGTGCTCATGATAATCCTAACGCGCGCCGTTTCCGTCATTGCGAGGAGCCCCCGGGTCTCGCCCGCGGCGAGCCCGAGGGCAGGCTCCGCGACGAAGCAATCCAGAATCGTCGCGGGACTCTGGATTGCTTCGCTTCGCTCGCAATGACGCGGAGATGCCAGGTCGTTTCAGGTCTTGCGGTGAGGAAGCTAGCTCAGATGCTTTCAAGGCAACGTGGTCGGAATGGCCCGGCATATCAACCGCTCATCTCAACCCGACGTCATCAGCCGGTAGCCGATGCCGCGCACGGCCTGCAGGAACAGCGGGTTGGCCGGATCGCTCTCGAGCTTGCGGCGCAGGCGGTTGATCTGGACGTCGACGGCGCGCTCGTTGACGGTGCCGTTGCCGGTCAGCGCGCCGCGCGGCACGGTCTCGCCGCGGGCATTGGCGAGGATGCGCAGCATCTCGCGCTCGCGGTCGGTGAGGTGGACGATCTCCTCGCCCTGCTTTAGCTCGCCGCGCGCCAGATGATAGACGAACGGCCCGAACGCGATCTGCTCGACGACCTCCTCGGCCGGCGGCGGCGCGGCGCGCTTGAGGATGTTGCCGATGCGCAGCGCGAGCTCTCGCGGTTCAAAAGGTTTTGCGACGTAGTCGTCGGCGCCGAGCTGCAGGCCCTCGATGCGGCTCTCCGGCTCAGCCCGTGCGGTCAGCATCACGATCGGCACCGAGGATTGCGTGCGGATGAAGCGGGCGAGGTCGAAGCCGCTTTCGCCGGGCATCATCACGTCGAGGATCAGGAGATCGAAATGCAGTCCCGTCAGCTTGGCGCGGGCATCGCTCGCGCTCGCCGCGGTGGTGACGCGATAGCCTTCGCCGCGCAGAAAGCGCGACAGCAGGTCGCGGATGCGGCGGTCGTCGTCGACGAGCAGGAGATGCGGCGCGTCGTCGGCCGGCGTCTGCTGATGATGCGGGGCGATGGCGGCGATCGTCACGGTCACTCCTTGGCAGCGGCGACAGGCGTCTTGAAGATGGCTTCCAGCACCTTGTCCGGATCGTCGCGATCGATCATCGCGCGCAGGAACTGCCGGACCTTCTCGGCGCCGGCCGGTCCGATCTGCTCCAGCGCGCGATCAATGCGCCGCGTCTGCAGCCCGGCCAGCTTGGCGACCAGCGCCTCGCCCTTCGGCGTGGCGAAAAGAAGGCGCTGCCGGCGATCGTTGTTGCCGGTCTTCTGCACGATGTAGCCTTCGTCGAGCAGCTGCTTGAGCACGCGTCCGAGCGACTGCTTGGTGATGCGGAGAACGTCGAGCAGATCGGCGACCTTCAGGCCGGGATAGCGTGTGACGAAATGCATCACGCGGTGATGCGCCCGGCCGAACCCGAACGCCTCCAGCTCGTGGTCGGCATCGCCGACGAAGTCGCGGTAGGCGAAGAACAAGAGCTCGATGATGTCCCAGCGCAGCGGCTCGCCGCCGGCAGCCGCGGAGGGCTCAGCCGCCCGCAGCTCGGGGCTCAACGTCGGAGACGAGAAATTTATGTCAGCCATATTGACGTTTCTGCGGTTCAATGTTACAAAACAATCGTCCGCTGCGAAATTTTAGATCGTTTCATCGGCGGGCGATGGCTCTCCAGGCGTGTCTGAACGGGCCGTAGGCAACCCCGACGGGCATCCCTGGGCGACGTATCGAACAACCGTGTGATGTCGAGCGGCATTTCGGCAAACCATACTGGACTTCCGCCGGGCGCAAAAGCATGTCCTGTAGTGGCATGCTTGCCCGGTGACCGGCTCAAAAGCCGGTCGCGGCAGGTCCGAAATTCAAAAAGCCGACTGGCCCGATCGGACGGGTCGGCGCCAGAACTCGCGAATGGCGATCAAGCGGGGGAAGCAAGGACATGACTTTGACATTCGACATCAAGCCGACGACGAACCCGACCTCCGACCAGGAGCGTGCTGCCAAGCTCGCCAACCCGGGCTTCGGCCGGGTGTTCACCGATCACATGGCCGTGGTCCAGTACAGCCAGGACAAGGGCTGGCACAGCGCGCGGGTCGAATCCCGCGCCAACTTCCCGCTCGATCCGGCCGCGGCCGTCCTGCATTACGCGCAGGAGATCTTCGAGGGCCTCAAGGCCTATAAGCGCGACGATGGCGGCGTGAACCTGTTCCGCCCCGATGCCAACGCGAAGCGGTTCTGGAACTCGGCCGAGCGCATGGCGATGGCGCAACTGCCGCCGGAGGTTTTCATCGAGGCGGTCGAGCAGCTCGTCCGCATCGATCGCGCCTGGATCCCCGGCGGCGAGGGCAGCCTGTATCTGCGCCCGTTCATGATCGCCAACGAGGTGTTCCTCGGCGTGAAGCCGTCGGCGGAATACATCTTCGCGGTCATCGCCTCGCCGGTCGGCTCCTATTTCAAGGGCGGGCCGGCCCCGGTCTCGATCTGGGTCTCGGAGAACTACACCCGCGCCGCGGTCGGCGGCACCGGCGGCGTCAAATGCGGCGGCAATTATGCCGCGAGCCTCAAGGCGCAGGCCGAGGCGATCCAGCATGGCTGCGACCAGGTCGTGTTCCTGGATGCGATCGAGCGCCGCTATGTCGAGGAGCTCGGCGGCATGAACGTGTTCTTCGTGTTCGACGATGGCTCGCTGTCGACGCCGCCGCTCGGCACCATCCTGCCCGGCATCACCCGCGATTCCATCATCAAGCTGGCGCGCGACGCCGGCCGCGAGGTGCGCGAGGAGGCGTATTCGATCGACCAGTGGCGGACGGACGCCAAGAGCGGTCGTCTGAAGGAGGCGTTCGCCTGCGGCACCGCTGCCGTCATCTCGCCGATCGGCAAGGTGTGCTCGGCGAACGGCGACGTCCTGATCAACGGCGGCGAGGCCGGCCCGGTCGCCATGGGCCTGCGCAAGCAGCTGGTCGACATCCAGTACGGCCGCAGCCCCGATCCGCATCAGTGGATCCGGGACGTGAAGTAGGGGGCATGCCTCCCTAGCGCTTGCAGGTTCTGGGCACAGTCTAGCAGCGATGACGGTTTGCTCCCTCCCCCGCTTGCGGGGGAGGGCTGGGGAGGGGGAAGCCCCGTAAAGACCACCGTTGGGACGCCCCCACCCCAACCCTCCCCCGCACGCGGGGGAGGGGGCGCACCGCATGCGTGGCGGAAGCGTGGCTCTCACTGAGAATGCTGAGCCAGTGCCATGCGCCAGCACCTGACCGGCCCGCGGGTTGCCGCACCGGGCCCCGACTGCTACCAACCAAGCAACGCATTCCATCCCGTAGGGTGGGCAAAAGGCCGCGTAGCGGACCGTGCCCACCACTTCGGCGTTTATCAGCCATGGTGGGCCCGCTGCGCTTGGCCCACCCTACGTTCCGGTCCCCATGTCCGACAAACCCAAGAAACCCCAGAAGCTGAAGGCGCGGCTGCCGCGCGGGCTCGAGGATCGCGGCCCCGCGGCGATCGCAGCGACGCGCGAGATGGTCGAGAAGATCCGCGCCGTCTACGAGCGCTACGGCTTCGAGCCGGTGGAGACGCCGGCGTTCGAATACACCGACGCGCTCGGCAAATTCCTGCCCGACCAGGACCGTCCGAACGAAGGCGTGTTCTCGTTTCAGGACGACGACGAGCAGTGGATCTCGCTGCGCTATGATCTGACCGCGCCGCTGGCGCGCTACGTCGGTGAACGCTACGGCACCGATGGCCTGGTGCTGCCCTATCGCAGCTATCGCTCGGGCTACGTCTTCCGCAACGAGAAGCCCGGCCCCGGCCGCTTCCGCCAGTTCATGCAGTTCGACGCCGACACCGTCGGCTCCGCATCGCCCGCGGCGGACGCCGAGATGTGCATGATGGCGGCCGACACGATGGAGGCGCTGGGGATTCCGCGTGGGGACTACGCGATCAAGGTCAACAATCGCAAGGTGCTCGACGGCGTGATGGAGTCGATCGGCCTCGGCGGTGACGAGAATTTCGGCCGCCGGCTGATCGTGCTGCGCGCGATCGACAAGCTCGATCGTCTCGGCGAGCGCGGCGTGCGTGAGCTGCTTGGACCGGGCCGCAAGGACGAGAGCGGCGACTTCACCAAGGGCGCTGGACTCGACGACACCCAGATCAAGAAGATCGAGACCTTCGTCAATGCGCGTACGCTGGTCGCGCCGCCGCTGCTCGCCTATGCCGGCGACAAGGATGTCCAGCAGCGCGTTGCGGGCGATCCCGATCGCAAAGACAACGAGTATGACATCGCCCGCCGTATCGCCGACATGCTGCGCGAGACCTTTGCCGACTCGAAACTGGCGATCGATGGTTTGAACGAACTCGTCGAGATCGCGCGCCTGGTTGATGCGGCCGGCTATCAGAGCCAGATCACGGTCGATCCGTCGGTGGTGCGCGGGCTCGAATACTACACGGGGCCGGTGTTCGAGGCGCAGTTGCTCGCCGAGATTCCCAACGAGAAGGGCCAGCCGGTGGTGTTCGGCTCGGTCGGCGGCGGCGGGCGCTACGATGGCCTCGTCTCGCGCTTCCGCGGCGAGCCGGTACCGGCGACCGGCTTCTCGATCGGCGTGTCGCGCCTGCAGGCGGCGCTGACGATGCTCGGCAAGCTCGACACGCGGCCGGCGTTCGGGCCAGTGGTCGTCACCGTGTTCGATCGCGAGCGCGTCGCGGACTATCAGAAGATGGTGTCGACCCTGCGCAATCACGGCATCCGCGCCGAGCTCTATCTCGGCAATCCGAAGAACATGGGCAACCAGCTCAAATATGCCGACCGCCGCAACGCGCCCTGCGTCATCATCCAGGGCTCGGACGAAAAGGCGCGCGGCGAGGTGCAGATCAAGGACCTGATCGAGGGCGCCAAGGCGGCGGCTGCGATCGCCTCCAACCAGGAATGGCGGGAGAGCCGCCCGGCGCAGTTCTCCTGCAAGGAGGACGAGCTCATAGCCGGCGTCCGCGACGTGCTCGCGCGCCATGACGTGAGCTGGGGGTAGGCATTCCTTGCGGTCGTCATGCCCGGCCTTGTGCCGGGCATCCACGTCTTGTTTGATTGGAGAAACGTGGATGGCCGGGACAAGCCCGGCCATGACGAGGGAGAGAGCGAATGCCCGAGATCACCGTGAGCATGGCCGCCGGCCGCACCGACGAGCAGAAGGCCAACATGATGCGCGACATCACCAAGGCCCTGGTGACGCATCTTGGCGTCGATCCGGAAGCGGTGGTGATCCAGATCAACGAGGCGCCGCTGACGCACAAGATGAAGGGCGGCAAGACCTTCGTCGAGCGCCTGGCCGAGCAGAAGAAGTAGTTGGCCGTCGTCCTGGCGAAAGCGAGGCTATGACATCTGTCTCGACGATCACCGCCGTCGTCCCGGCGAACGCCGGGACCCATACCCCCAGGGAGCGGTTCGAGGCACGCTGGTCATTGGCCCTTTGCCCATCACGACCGCCACGGCGTATGGATCCCGGATCGGCGCGCGCTTGTCCGGGACGACAGCGGAGTTTGGAGCAGCCATGGACGCACGTGAGTTCATCAAGCCGGGCATGCGCGCCGAGCGTTTGCTCGTCGTGCCGCCGGAGCGCACCGTCGGGCATTTCGTGCCGCACATGCCGATGGTCTATGCGACGCCGATGATGATCCTGGAGATGGAGATGACGTCGGGCGATGCCATCAACCCGGTGCTGCCGCCGGGCTGGGTCACGGTCGGCACCGAGGTCAACGTCCGCCATCTCGCGGCGTCGCCGGTCGGCGCGACCATCCGCACGGTCGCCGAGGTGATCGAGGTCGAGCGCCGCGTCATCCGCTTCTCGGTCGAGGCCTATCATGGCGAGGTGAAGATCGGCGACGGCCGTCACGGCCGCGGCCTCATCAATGTCGAGCAGTTCAAGAAGCGGTTCGGCGTGACGTAGCCGCACCGCGCTAGACCGACTGGCCCGTCTTCAACAGCGAGCAGCCGGTGATCTTGAGGCTGCCGTCGGGCTGGGTCTGCAGCGTGTAGAGCGCCTCCCACGCCTCGCCTTCGGCATCGACGATGTGGACGCGCTGCGCGATGCTGCCGTCCTCGACCTGCGCGGCGCCGAATTCGAAGCTGCGATGGCGATAGACCGGCGGATAGCCGCTCTTGACCATGCTCATGAAGATCTCGACGCTCGGAAACAGCGCCTGGATCTCCGGCGCGGCCTGGGCATAGGCGGTCGCGCCGTCGTCGCGCGCCAGGGCCTGCTCTTGGGCGCGAATCACGCTCTGCGCCGCGCTGGCGTCGGCCGCGGCGGCGGGGCGGGCCAGCAGCGCCAGCAGCAGGACGAGCGGCACCAGAATGCGCATGTCGTGTCCTCCATCGGCGGTTCGGATCGATCTATCATGCGCCACGCGCCGCCCGTGACAAGCCTGCCGTGGCGCGTCAATGTCGCCGACCGGCGGCGATCGACCGGCTGGATTGTGTCGACATCGTCACGTCTTCGCGAGCCATGCGGCCGACGCGGTGCCGGTCGCGATGGGACCGGCTTGATCTGGTCCGACCCGGCGCGAATCATGCATGCAGGGCGGCGAACCACACAGGGGCAGCATGACCGATTTTTCCAGGACCCGATCGCTCTTCACGATCCCTGAAGGCGTCATCTATCTCGACGGCAACTCGCTCGGCGCGCTGCCGTCAGCGGTGCCGGCGCGCGTCAACAGCATGATCGAGGCGGAGTGGGGACGGGAGCTCATCCGCGGCTGGAATAGTGCGGGATGGATGGTGCAGCCGCGCCGCGTCGGCGACCGCATCGCCCGGCTGATCGGGGCCGCGCCCGGCACGGTCGTGATGGGCGATACGCTCTCGATCAAGGTGTATCAGGCGCTCGCCGCGGCGCTGTCGCTCAATCCGGGCCGCCGCGTGATCCTGTCCGACAGCGGCAACTTCCCGTCCGATCTCTATATGGCGCAGGGCCTGGTCCGCATGCTCGGCGACCGCGCCACCTTGAAGGTGGTCGAGCCCGAGCAGGTGGAGGCGGCGATCGACGACAGCGTCGCCGTGCTGATGCTGACCGAGGTGGATTACCGCACCGGCCGGATGCACGACATGACGGCGCTGACGACAAAGGCGCATGACGCCGGTGCGCTCGCGGTGTGGGACCTCGCGCATTCCGCCGGCGCCGTGCCGGTCGATCTCGCCGGCGCGGACGCCGACTTCGCGGTCGGCTGCACCTACAAATATCTCAACGGCGGCCCCGGCGCGCCGGCCTTCATCTATGTCGCGCCGCGCCATGCCGATATCGCGCCGCCGGCGCTGTCGGGCTGGATGGGGCACGAGGCGCCGTTCGCCTTCGATCTCGATTATCGCCCGGGCGGCGGCATCGAGCGGATGCGCATCGGCACGCCGCCGATCATCGCACTGGCCGCGCTCGATGCCGCGCTCGACGCCTGGGACGGCGTGTCGATGCAGGACGTGCGCGCGGCCTCGATCGCGCTGTCGGAATTGTTCATCGCCGAGGTCGAGAAACGCTGTCCGTCGCTGACCTTGGCGTCGCCGCGCGATCCGTCGCGGCGCGGCAGCCAGGTGTCGTTCCGCCATCCCGACGGCTATGCGATCATGCGGGCGCTGATCGCGCGCGGCGTGATCGGCGACTTCCGCGCGCCGGATGCACTGCGCTTCGGCTTCACGCCGCTCTATCTCGGCGAAGCCGAGGTGCGCGGCGCCGTCGACATCCTCGCGGAGGTCCTCGACAACAAGCTGTGGGACAGACCCGACTATCGCCAGAAGGAGCTCGTGACGTGAGCAACGGTCCCTACGATCCCGCCACCGAAGGTGCGCGGATGAACTTCAAGGGACGGATGTCCTATAGCGACTATCTGATGCTGGATCGCCTGCTCGACGCCCAGGCGCCGCTGTCCTCGGCCCATGACGAGCTCTTGTTCATCATCCAGCACCAGACCTCCGAGCTATGGATGAAGCTCGCCATCCACGAGATCAAGGCGGCAATGGCCGCGATCGCCAAAGACGACGTGCAGCCGGCGTTCAAGATGCTGACGCGGGTGTCGCGCATCTTCGAGCAGCTCAACGGTGCGTGGGACGTGCTGCGCACGATGACTCCGAGCGAATACACGCTGTTCCGCGACAAGCTCGGCGAGTCCTCGGGCTTCCAGTCGTTCCAGTATCGCTCGATCGAATTCCTGCTCGGCAACCGCAATCTGGCGATGCTGCGCCCGCATGCGCATCACCCCGAGCTGACCGCCGAGCTGGAAGCGATCCTGGCGAAGCCGAGCCTCTACGACGAAGCGCTGCGGCTGCTGGCGCGGCGCGGCTTCTTCATCGGCGCCGACGGGCAGCGCACTGACTGGCGCGGCACGCGCAGCGAGAGCGCGGAGGTGACGGCGGCCTGGACCAGCGTCTATCGCGATCCGCAGCGGCATTGGGAATTGTATGAGCTCGCCGAGAAGCTGGTCGATTTCGAGGATTATTTCCGCCGCTGGCGCTTCAACCACGTCACCACGGTGGAGCGCATCATCGGCTTCAAGACCGGCACCGGTGGCACCAGCGGCGTCAATTACTTGCGCAAGATGCTGGAGATCGTGCTGTTCCCCGAGCTCTGGAAGCTGCGCACCGGGCTGTGAGCCTCGCGCTCATCATTCGATCAGGAGATCCTCATGCTCTATGCCGTCAAGGACTGGGACAATGCCTACGCCAACGGCCCTAACATCGCCGGTGGCGAGCGCTGGCCCGGCCTGTGGGTCGCGCCGGCGGAAGCCTATCGCACGACATTGGCGGGGCAGGGCCGGGCGAAGCTCGACATCGCCTATGGCGCGCACGACCGTCAGCGCCTCGACCTGTTTCTTCCCGAGGGGACGCCGAAGGGCCTCGTCGTGTTCGTGCATGGCGGCTACTGGATGCGGCTCGACAAGAGCTTCTGGTCGCATCTCGCGCAAGGCTCCATCGCGTGCGGCCATGCCGTGGCGATGCCGTCCTACCGGCTCTGTCCCGAGGTCGGCATCGCCGATATTTCGGCCGACGTGGCGCAGGCGATCGCGCGCGCGATGGACGAGGTCGCGGGGCCGGTGGCGCTGACCGGGCATTCCGCCGGCGGCCATCTCGTCAGCCGCATGATTTGCCGCGGCGCGCCGCTGCCGCCGGAGCGGCAGGGCCGCATCACCAGCGTGGTCTCGATCTCCGGCCTGCACGATCTGCGCCCGCTGCAGCGGACCGCGATGAACGAGACGCTGCACATCGACGACGCTACGGCTGCGAAGGAGAGCCCCGCGCTGCTGGTGCCGGTCGACGGCGTCAAGGTCACCGCCTGGGTCGGCGGCGCCGAGCGCAACGAATTCCGCCGCCAGGCCCAATTGCTCGCCAACATCTGGACCGGGCTCGGGGCCTCCACTGCCTATGTCGAGGCGCCGGACCGGCACCATTTCGACGTGATCGACGAACTGGCGGATCCGGAGAGTGGGTTGGTGCAGGCGCTGGTGGGGTAGTCTCAAGTAGCGTCGATTGCAGCGCTCGCCCCGTGCTCCGTGCATGCGTTCTGCGGTGACGGCGCTGCGACCTCATCTCCCCTCCCCCTTGCGGGGAGGGGTTGGGGGTGGGGGTCCCCGGGCGCTGAACTTGACTAGGTGCGCTGTCGATATTTTCCAGGATGCGAGTCCATTTGAAGCGCGGATCAGGATATCCGCTTGCGACGTGCCGGAAGCGCGTCCTGCGTCAACGATGGTGATGGTCTCCGCGGAGCCGCGGAGCTTCAGCGCTCCTCACATCGAGCGTGACTCGTGGACCCCCACCCCCGACCCCTCCCCGCAAGGGGGAGGGGAGCTCATCGTCATCGTGGCGATATCTCGAATCCGGCGACGATCGCGTCAGCTCTCCGCCACCGCATCTCCCCACGCATGGAAGATCTCCGTGGCGCCGCTGTTCAAATCGCCCTCGCGCATCACGACGCTGGGGCAGGCGAACTTCATCGGCATGGTCTGCACCGGTGCCGGCACGGTCTCGAACTTCGCTGTCAGCGCGTCCATCACCTCCTCCGGCAGGCGCGTATCCGCGCCGACCACGTCACCCTCGCTGGCGTCGATGCGAGGCTGGTGGATCGCCGTGTCGAGATCCATGCCGAAGTCCATTACGAAGGAGAGCATCTGCGCCACGGCGGGCAGGATGCGCCGGCCGCCGGAGGCGCCCAGCGCGAGGCGGCGGCCGTCGGCGGCCTGCGCCACCACCGGCGTGTAGTTGGTGAGGCAGCGCTTGCCCGGCGCCAGCGAGTTCGTCGTGCCGGGCGTCGGGTCGAACCACATGATGCCGTTGTTCATCATGATGCCGCTCTGCGGCGCTTGGAATTTCGAGCCGAAGCCGGACAGCAGGGTCTGCGTCACCGCGGCCATGTTGCCGTCGTGGTCCACCACCGAGTAGTGCGTGGTGCAGGCCGGTGCCAGATATTCGGCGCCGAGCGCGCGCTTGCCGGGCGCATCGCCCATGTCGTTGAGCCGTTCGCGATAGGCCGACTGCATCGCTTCGGCATAGGCGATGAAGGCGCTTGCATCAGGAGTCTTGCCCGAGGCCGTCACGCGCGCCTGCATCAGCCGCAAGGCGTGTGCGAGCGTCGGGCCGGCCGTCAGCTCCGGTGTCGCGAACACCGTGCCGCCGCGATAGGGAATGCGCAGCGGCTCGCGGTGATGTGCCTCGAACGCGGCGAGGTCATCCACTGAAAGCGCGCCACCGGCGGCCTGGATGTCGCGGCTGAGCGAGCGCGCAATGTCGCCCCGGTAGAAGTCGCGCGCGCCGGCGCTGGCAAGATGTGCCAGCGTCGCCTTCAGCTGCTCCTGCGGCAGCCGTGTCACCGCTTTCGCGCCCCATTGCGGGTTCGGCGGCAAACCATCCTTCAGATAGGCCGCGGCGCTGCCGGGATAGCGGCGCAGGTCTGCGGCGCAGCTCGAGATCATCACGGTGGTCCACCAGTCCACCAGCAGGCCCTCGGCGGCGAGCTTCACGCTCGGCGTGACGAGATCCTGCCACGGCAGCCGCGCGTAGCGGCGATGCGCCGCCTCCATGCCCGCGACGACGCCGGGCACTGCGATCGCGCCGGGGCCGTGCAGATTGCGGTCGTCCTTGACGCGGGGCCAGGGGAAGATGTCGGCTGCGACGCTGCCGTCGTTGGCCAGCGGATAGTCCGCGACGTCAAGGCTGTCAGGGGCGCGCATGCCGTAGTCGATCACCTCGACGTGGTTGTCCCTGGCGCGGTACAGCAGCATGGCGCCGCCGCCGCCGAGGCCGCTCATCCACGGCTCGAGCACGCCGAGCGCAAAGCCGGTCGCCACCACGGCATCGACGCAGTCGCCGCCCGCGGCCAGCACCTCGGCACCGACCTCGGCGGCGCGCCGTGACTGTGCCGCGACGATGCCGCCCTTGCTGGTCACCGCCGGCTTGCGGATCTGCTGACGATTGGAAAACTGGTACGGCATGGCACTCCCCCGATCCCGCCTAATTGTCCGGCGAATTGACACCGCCAAGCCTCGGCGCACAATCGGCAACAGCGGGACGCTCCCCAGCCCGGATCGAATGACGGTTGCCTGCGTTGAGGAGATGTTTACCAATGGGTATTATGGTCTTCGGCAGACCAGATCGATCTCGATCAGCGCGTCATAGGCGAGACCGGTGACGCCGACGCAGGTGCGGGCCGGTAGCCGGCCCGGCGGGAAGAATGAACGGTAAGTTTCATTCATTGCCGTGTAATCGCGCTTGAATTCGGTCAGGTAAATCCGAGACATCACAATATGTTCGAGACCAAGGTTGAGACCTTGGAGGATGTACTTCAAGTTCTGCATCACCGCCTTCGTCTGATCCACGATGCCGTCGGGCAGCACGCCCGGTGCCTCCGGTGAATCCGGCATCTGACCGGTGACGAACACGAAGCCGTCGGTCTCGACCGCGTGACTGAACGGCGCCACGGGTTTCGTCGCGCCGGAGATCATGTGGAACTGCATGGTCGGATTCCTCTGCGAGTGAATGTGTAGGGTGGGCAAAGCGGCGCCGCAGGCGGCGCGTGCCCACCATCATCAGCGGATGCGCCGCGGTGGGCACGGCGCGACGTACATCATGATCGATGTCGCAGGTTCGCGGGCGCGCCTTTGCCCACCCTACGATTTAGCGTGAACTCAGCCCGCATCCTCGAACAGCCGCTTGCTGAGGATCGCGTGCACGCCCCAATTGCCGTCGACGACCTGGGTGACGCCGAAATCCACCGCGGCCGACATCAGCGCGACCGCCTCGTCCTCGCTCAGGCCTTTGATGTGCATCAGGAAGCGGCGCATCTTGCGGAACGCGTCCTTCATCGCGAGGTCGAGCGAGGAGGTCGCGTAGACCTCGCTCTGGCCCTGCGCGCCGAACTCGGCGAGATAGTTCGGGTGGCTGAAGCCGGTCAGCACCCAGTCGGTCTCGGTTTCGATCAGGGGATAGGTGAGATCGGCGAAAGGCTGTCCGGCGAGCTGCGACTTCTTGTGGAGGATGACCTGGAAGGTGCCGGTCATCGAGCATTCGATCGCGGTGCCGCCGAGCTCGCCGTCGCCCTGCGTGGCGTGGGGATCGCCGACCGATAGCAGCGCGCCGGGAACGGAGACGGGGAGATACACGGTCGCGCCCTTGCCGAGCCGCCAATTGTCGAGATTGCCGCCGAAATAGGACGGCGGAATCGAATCGACGAAGTCGGCCTCGCGTGGCGCCACCGCGATCACGCCGAAATGCGGCCGCAGGGGAATGCGGATGTTGTCGAGCACGCCGTGGCGGCGCTTGATGCTGCCGGGCGCCACCGGAACGCCGGGATAGTCGTAGGTCGCATGCACCACGCCGGCCGGATCGGTCTGCGGCTCCCAGCGATAGGAATAGAGCGCGCGCGCATGCGGCTCGGAATCGTCGGCAAAGATCTCGTAGATCGTGATGGCCTCGCGCGGCGCGGGCGGAGCGATCAGCTCATTGTAGTGATAGCCCCACCATGCCGCCACGCTGGAGCCGAACACGCGGCCTTCATGTTTCGGATTGCGGCTCGGCCGCGGCACGATGTCGAGGATGCGCACCTCGAGCACATCGCCGGGCTGCGCGTCCTTGATGGCGACCGGGCCGGTGCAGATGTGGACGCCAAAGCCTTCGCCGGCGCCGCGGCCGAACACGCTGGCGTCCATCGGACCGGCGCCACGGCGGTCGACGTTCTTCTTCGCCTTGGTCCAGCCGAACACGCTGAGCGCAGCGGCATCGCCTGAGATCATCAGCTCCGGATCATCGGAGGCATGCTGGGTCAGCGTCTCCACCGTGATCGTGTCGCCGGATGCGATTTCGATCTGCGGCGGCAGCGAGCGGCTGAAATAGCCCCAATGCACGCGCTCGGCCGACACCGCCAGATGATGGTGATGCCGCCGCGCGTCCTGGTCGTTGGCCGGCGCGGGCAGGGCGATATCGCTCCTGGCCGCCGCCGGCCTCTCGCAGACGCGCTGCTGCGCCAGCGCATCCTGCGGCCAGCCGCGCTGACCGCGCGGGGCCGCCGACGTCATCGCCTGCTCCGCCTTCTGCTGCCGGAACTCGCGCGGCGACAGGCCGAAGCGGGCGCGGAAGCTGCGGCTGAAATGCGCCGAATCGGCGAAGGCGTAGCGATAGGCGATCTCGGAGATCGAATGGTTGGCTTCGGCCGGATTGGACAGGTCGGTCCAGGCCCTCTGCAGCCGCCGTTCCCTCACGTAGTGACTGAAATTGTCGCCGGCGCCTTCGAACAGTTTTTGCAAATAGCGCTCTGAGATGCCTTCGGCCTGCGCCACCCGCGCCGGCGTCAGCTCGGCATCGTCGAGCCGCCGCTCGATGGTCTGGCAGATCCGGTGCAGGATCGCAGCCTGCGTCGCGCTGCTGCCGGCCTCCGTTGTCGGCACTGCTTGTTGATGGGCCAGCGTCAGCAGCAGATCGACGAGGCTCTGCGCGACCGTGCTCCATTCGGCATCGCTGAGCGTTTCGAGCGCCCGTGCGGTGGCCTCGATGGTGCGGCAGACTACGTCGGCAAGACCGCTCGGCGCGATCACCTGGGGGGCGGCCAATTTCAGCTTGCCGCTGATGCGGCCATGCAGGGCGTCTGATGTCACCGATAGCCCGATGGCGCGCAGATCGCGCTGGAACGCGATGTTCCAGTCGCCGATGCGCGGCAATAGCATCAGATGTCCCGCGGGGACGATGCGATGGCTGTCGCCGCTGCGGAGCACGGCGCCGTCGTCGATCGCGAGCAACGCAATCGGCAGGTCCTCATGGGTTTGCGGAACCGCGGTGATGACCTGCGAGCCCGCCGCCAGCCGCGACAGCGCGATGCCCGGCGCGCTGCGATGCGAGGCGGTCGCATGGCCGTCATAGAACGGCGCCTTGGCAGCCGGCTGCAACCCGACCGCGTTCAGGACATCACGCCACGCCTCAGGACGCTCGTCCCGCGCGTAGGATTCACTGGTGAACGGACGAAAACTCATGGCACGACCCGGGTCCGGGAATTCGAAGCAACCCCCGTGCCAGATGAGTTTCATGGTCTGTCGTCTCTGTAGCGGCATGTCGGCGCTGGCCAGTGCTTTCGTCCCGGTTTCATTGAAGCCAACGCTGTCGCCGCGCGCTGAGTGCGCTCCCCTCCCCCTTGCGGGGAGGGGTTGGGGGTGGGGGTCCACATCGGCAGTGCCGCCCGGGGCACCCCCCACCCCAACCCTCCCCCGCAAGGGGGGAGGGAGCGCACTGCCCTCTGCGCGACGGCTTTTATGACCAACGTCGAATCAATCACACCGGAACACGTTCTTCCGGATCGTGCCGTGGACGCCCCAATTGGCATCCACCACCTGGGTGACGCCAAAGTCGGCACCGACCGACATCAGCGAGATCGCCTCGTCCTCGCTGAGATGATGCACCGTCATTAGGAATCGCCGCAGCTTGCGGAAGGCGTCGCGCATCGCGCGGTCGAGGCTGGAATGGTTGGCGATCTCGGTCTGCGCGTTGGCGCCGAGCTCGGCGAGATAGTTCGGATAGGTGAAGCCGTAGACGGACCAGGCCTGGTCGGTCTCCAGCAGCGGATGGGTCAGTCCTTCGAGCTGGGTGCCGCCGAGGTCGCTCTTCTTGTGGAGGATGAACTCGAAGTCGCCGGTCAGCGAGGTCTCGATTGCGGTGCCGCCGAGCTCGCTATCGCCTTGCGCGGCATGGGGATCGCCGACCGAGAAATACGCGCCGGGCACGGCGACCGGATAGTACATCCGCGCGCCCTTGCCGATGCGCCAGTCGTCGATGTTGCCGCCGGTGTAGCTCGGCGGGATCGAGGAGACATAGTCGGCTTCCGATGGCGCGAGCCCCATGGTGCCGAAATGCAGGCGCGCCGGTACCTTGATATTCGGCAAAATGTTCTCGCGCTTCCTGATCGTGCTGTGGTCGACCGGCACGCCGGGATAGTCGATGGTCGGATGCACGATGCCGTCGGGATCGGTCTGCGGCGTCCAGACGTAGTTGTAGACCGCCTTGGCGAACGGCTCGCCCGATGTGTCGATCTCGAAGATGGTGATGACCTCGCGCGGCTTCGGTTCCTCGATCAGGTCGTGATAGTGGAAGCCCCAATTGGCGGCGGCGTTGGAGCCGAAGCACTTGCCGGCATGGCAGCCGCACCGGCTCGGCCGCGGCTTGATGTCGAGGATGCGCACCTCCAGAACGTCGCCTGGCTCGGCCCCCTCGATCGCAACCGGGCCGGTCAGCAGATGCACGCCGACGCCCTCGCCGGAGCCGCGGATGAACGGCCCTTCGGTCGGCCCCGAGCCGCGCCGCGCCACCGCCTTGTGCTCTCTGGTCCACTTGAACACGCTCTCGGCGCCGGGATCGTCCTTGATCATGCGCTCATAGTCGTCATTGGCGTGATGCGTCAGCGTCTCGATCGTGGCGCGGTCGCCGGAGCGCAAGGTGAGAGCCGGTGTCACCACCTTGGAAAAATACCCCCAATGGATGGTCTTGGGGGACACCGGCAGCAGATGGTGCTTCATGCAAGGGCCTCATGAAAGATCGGACGCGAGATCGTTGATGTTGACGTGAAGGATGAACTCATGCGACCGCATCCTTCGGCCGCTCTGCCTCCATCACCGAGAGGAAGCGCGCGGTCAGCGGGTGGCGCGGGTTGGTCAGCACCTCATGGGCCGGTCCGTCTTCGAGGATGACGCCACCATTGAGGAAGGCGACCCGGTCGGCGACCTCGTCGGCGAAGCGGACCTGATGCGTCGAGATGATCATGGTCAGACCGTCGTCGACGGCGAGGCGGCTGATCACCTCCAGCACCTCGTTGACCAACTCGGGATCGAGCGCGGAGGTCGGCTCGTCCAACAGCAGCACGCTCGGGTTCGGCGCCAGCGCGCGGGCGATGGCGACGCGCTGCTGCTGGCCGCCGGAGAGATGCCGCGGCAGCGCATCGGCGCGATGCGACAGGCCGACGCGGTCGAGCAACTCGGCCGCGCGGCGGTCGGCCTCGAACCGGCCGAGGCCGTGCACCCAGCGCAGGGGACCTGCGACGTTCTCCTTCGCCGTGAGATGCCCAAACAGGTTGAACTGCTGGAACACCATGCCGACGCCGACATTGGCGCGCTCGTTGGCGACCGCGCGCGGCGTCAGCCTGCGCCCCTGCTCGTCGAAGCCAAGCTTGCGGCCGCCGACGCGGATCTCGCCGGCGTCCCAGTTCTCCAGATGATTGATGCAGCGGAGCAAGGTGCTCTTGCCGGAGCCGGAGGGGCCGAGCAGCGCGATCACCTCGCCGATGCGCACCGTGAGATCGAGCCCGTCCAGCACTCTGTTGCCGTCATAGGCCTTGCGCAGCTCCTTGACCTCGACCGCGACGTTGTTGCGGGCGATGGTCGCGGCGCGCCTGGCGCGATCCTCGATCGACAGGGCGAGGGGCGGCGTTTCCTTCAGTTCGGCGGGCTCCGGCGGCGCGGCCTCGACGGTAGGTGCAGTCTTCGCAAGGTCCAGCTTGGCCGCCGGCTCGACGCGGCGCCATGGCAGGTAGTCCGCCAGCTTGCGTTGTTTGGCCGTGCGGTCGAGATCGAGCAGCCATTCCAGCGCGAGCTGGATGACGCTGATCGCGCCGGTCAGCAGGAGATAGATGAGACCCGAGGCGAAGAAGATCGAGAAGAAGTCGAAGGTGGAGGAGGCGAGCTGCGTCGAGCGCAAGGTCAATTCCTGCACGGCGATGACGGAGGCGAGCGAGGAGTTCTTCAGCGCGCTCACCGCCTCGTTGCCGAAGGCCGGGATCATCGTGCGGATCGCCTGCGGCGCGATGATCCGGCGCATCAGCACTGATGGCGTCATGCCGAGCGCCTGGCCGGCCAGGAGCTGGCCGCGATCGACGCCGAGCACGCCGGAGCGCAGCATCTCGGCGATGAACGGCGCCTCGTTGCAGGCGAGCGCGAGGCCCGCCGCCAGCACCGCCGGCAGCTTGATGCCGATATGCGGCAGCGCGTCGTAGGCGAACACCATCTGCAGGATCAGCGGCGTGCCGCGGAAGATCACGGTATAGCCGCGCGCAATCGCGGCCAGCAGCCAGAACCGGCTGAGCTGCATGCCGGCGAGGATGAGGCCGAGGACCAGTCCGCCGATCAGGCCGAGCGCGGTGACCTGCAGCGTGAGCTCGATGCCCATGAGCAGATACGGCATGCTGAGATAGTGCAGGAAGAGAGACATCGGTGATTGCAGCCTGATGAGTGCCGTAGGGTGGGCAAAGGCGCGAAGCGCCGTGCCCACCGTGGTGTTTCGGAACAGCGTTGGTGGGCACGCTGCGCTTTGCCCACCCTACGAAGTTGGCTCACGCGTGTGTCGCCGAGGGAGCTGGTGCACTCCCTCCCCCCTTGTGGGGGAGGGTTGGGGAGGGGGGTGCCCAGCAAAGACTCTCGCTTGTGGACCCCCACCCCCAACCCCTCCCCGCAAGGGGGAGGGGAGTGGACCGTCTTTGTGGCTGCAGCTGTGATTCCAGCGCGGCCGCACCGCTCTTAGTCCGCTGTCAGGATGTCCGGCTCCTTGAAGTTCGCGGGATCGAGCTGCCACTTCTTCAGCAGCTCCTGATGGATGCCTTCCTTCTGCACCTCGATCAGGGCGGCGAGCACGGCGTCGCGGAATTTCGGCCTGTCCTTCGGCACGGCGATGCCGACCGAATAGGGGATGGTCACGGCGATCGCCTTCTCCAGCTTGTCCGGATAGGCCTTCACCGCCTGGTCGACGGTGTTGACGTCGTTGACATAGGTGTCGGCGCGACCGGCGAGGATGGCCTGGATGCAATTGGCGTTGTTGTCGTAGAGCTGCAGCGTCGGCTCCAGCTTGCCTTCGGCCTTGCACTTCGGCGCGAGGTCCTGGATCAGCGGCACCTCGACATAGCCGGTGTTCTCGGCAGCCGCCGCGCCGCACATCGTCATGTTGATCCCGTTGATGCCCTTCGGATTGCCCTTCGCGACCAGCACGCCGTCGAACACCTTGGAGTAGGTGATGAAGTCGGCGGCCTTGGCGCGCTCCTTGGTGGCATAGATGTCGGAGATGACGATGTCGGCCTGGCCGCTCGCCAGCGTCGTCAGCAGCGCAGCGAACGTCACCGGCTTGTAGGTCAGCTTGAAGCCGAGGCAGTCGCCGATGGCTTCGCCGAGGTCGATGTCGAAGCCGACATATTTACTTGGATCCTTCGGGTCGATCGATTCGTAGCCCGGTGTGTGCGGATTGATGGCGTTGACGAGCGTCTTGCCCTTCCAGTCCGGATATTTCTCCTTGAGCGCCGCGCACCCTGCGGGCGTCGCCGCCTGTGCGTCGATCGGCGCGAGAAGTCCCGTCGCAATGATGGCGCAGAGCGCGGCAAGCCACGCGCGCCGCGCTCCAGTGAATAGCCTCGTCTGCATGTTGCCAGCTCCTTCGAACGATGTGTCGCGCTGGTCCGGCGGTGCATTGGTGCCGTCGCCCCGGTCCAAGCTCGACGGCAAGCTTAGGTGCGAGCCTGCGCGGATGACTTGTCCGTAGGCGCACAAAATATTGGATCGTGCCGGTGCAAGAATTGAGCACGCATTGCTCAAATCCGCGCCGCCGCGACGGACTGGCGCGCACGCGTCAAGTCCGCCTGTGCGGTCCTCGAAGATTCCGAAAGTCGAAAATCGGTCACGCCGGCGACGGGGCAGGTGCGCACGGCGCTAGCGCCAAGATGGAGGTGGCGCCACGTCACGCGTCAGGATCGTGGCGTCGCTGCGTCGCTCCGCCCATGCGTATGTGCATTGCGATAACTCGTGTCGCAGGCTTGGCGGCAGCGGAGCTGCCGACTACGATGCCGCCGCACAAGTTGCTGATCTGTTTGTTGAGGTGTCTGCAATGCTGTTCCGTTTTACGGGACAACCATCACTCGGCCAATTCGCAGTGCGGACACTGATCGTCGTCGCCTACGCAATCATCTTCGCGCCCGTGATCATGATCGTGGTGACCAGCTTCTTCGCGCAGGAGATCGTGAGCTTCCCGCCGCCTGGCCTGTCGCTGAAGTGGTACGCCAACGCGCTGAGCAAGCCCGAATTCCTGCGCGGCCTCGTGACGAGCTTCCAGGTCGCGCTGCTCGCGACGGCGATCGGCGTGCCCGTCGGCACCGCCGCGGCGCTGGCCATCGTGCGCGGCGAGTTCCGCGGCCGGCAGGCGCTGAGCTCGTTCCTGCTGGCGCCGCTGGCGGTGCCCGGCGTGGTCGCCGGCTCCGGGCTCTACATGTTCTACGTGCTCGCCGAGGATCTGCTCGACCGCGACATCAAGGCGACGACGGAAGGGCTCGTGGCCGCGCATACGCTGCTCGCGATTCCCTGGACGGTGCGGCTCGTCGTCGCCAGCCTGCAGGGGCTCGACCGTGCCGCCGAGGAGGCCGCCGCCAATCTTGGTGCGAGCCCGTTCACGGTGTTCCGCCGCATCACCCTGCCGATGATGCGCTCAGGGATCGTTGCGGCCGCGATGTTCTCCTTCATCCAGAGTTTTGAAAATCTCGATCTGTCGATGCTGCTGGTCGGTCCCGGCCGCATTACGCTGCCTGTTGCCATGCTGAACTATCTCGAATTCCGCATCGATCCGACGCTCGCCGCCGTCGCCACCGTGCAGATCGCGCTGGTCGGACTGCTGATGGTGGTGACCGATCGCTTCGTCAAATTGTCGCGGGTGGTGTGATGGCGCAGCTCACCATCGAGAAGCTGACCAAGCGCTTCGGCACATCCATCGGCGTGGAGGGGCTCGATCTCGCCGTCCATGAGGGCGAGCTGGTCGCGCTGCTCGGACCCTCCGGTTGCGGCAAGACGACGACCTTGCGCATGGTCGCGGGCTTCCTGCCGCCCACGAGCGGCCGCGTGCTGTTCGACCGCGAGGACGTCACGCATCTGCCGGCCTACAAGCGTGCCACCGGCATGGTGTTCCAGTCCTATGCGCTGTTTCCGCACATGAGCGCGGCCGACAATGTCGGCTTCGGCCTGGAGATGCGCGGCATCAATGCGGTCGAGCGAAAGATCAAGATCGCCGACGCGCTCAAGCTGGTGCGGCTGTCGCATCTCGCCGATCGGCTGCCGCGGCAATTGTCCGGCGGGCAGCAGCAGCGCGTCGCGCTGGCGCGCGCGCTGGTGATCAATCCGCGCATCTTCCTGCTCGACGAGCCTTTGTCGAATCTCGACGCCAAGCTGCGCGCCGAGGTGCGGCTCGAGATCCGCGCGCTGCAGCAGCGGCTCGGCCTGACCACTCTGATGGTGACGCATGACCGCGAGGAGGCGCTGACCATGGCCGACCGCCTCGTGGTGATGGAGGGCGGCCGCGTCCGCCAGATCGGCACGCCGCAGGAGCTGTACGACTCGCCGAAGGATGCGTTCGTCGCCGACTTCGTCGGCCGCTGCAACATCGTGGCGGGCCGGCGGGCGAACGAGAGCCAGTTCCGCACCAACGGCGGCCTGCTGCTACCGGTCGATGTCGCCAGCGGCGAGCGCGACGATGCCGATGCTTTCGCGCTGCGGCCTGAACGCATTGCCGTGGTGGCCGGTGAGTCCGGCGAGGTGCGCGGCCGCGTGCTGGCGATCACCTATATGGGCGCGCAGAGCGAATATGTGGTGGCGATCGGCGACGAGACGCTGGTGGCCGTCAGGCCAACGCCCGACGCGAGCGAGCCGCTGGCAACACTCAAACCGAACGATCCCGTGTCCCTGGAATGGGACCGCAAGGTCCCGCGTCTCGTGCCGCAGACAGCTTCGTAAACACCATCCATTCACAGCAAGAGGTTCTCCCATGATTTCGCGACGTCACTTTCTCTCTGCCAGTGCCGGCGTCGCCGCGCTGGCGTCCGGCATGCCCTCTGCGCGCGCCGAGGGCGGACAGGTCGTGGTCGGCACCTGGGGTGGCGACTACGGCCAGTTGCTCTCCGACATCATCGACAAGCCGATCATGACGCCCAGGGGTTTTGAGATCGTGCAGGACGTCGCCAATGCCGATCCGCGCAAGACCAAGCTGCTGGCCGAGCGGCAGAGCCGGCGCGGCTCGATGGACGTCGCCTGCCTGTCCGACAACGACGCCTACATCGTGTCGCAATCGGATGTGTTCGAGAAGGTCGATGCGGCGCAGGTGAAGCGGCTGGACAAGGTGTTCCCGGAGCTCCGGAGCGAGATCGCGATCCCGCACATCTATTCGGCGCAGGTGATCCTCTACAACACCAACCAGGTGAAGACGCCGCCGCAATCCTTCGCGGATCTGTGGGATCCGAAATGGCGCGGCCGCATCGGCCTCGCCGACATCCTCTATCCCAACAACACGCTGGCGGCGGCGCTCGCCGGCGGTGGCGGCGTCAGCAATCTCGATCCGGCCGAGAAGAAGCTGATGGAATGGCGCTCGCTCGACGTGAAGATCTATCCTTCCAACGAGGCGCTGGCGGCGGCGCTGAAGTCGGAGGAGGTGTGGCTGACCACGATGTGGCTCGCCCGCGGCTTCATGTGGAAGAAGTCCGGCATCCCGCTCGCCCACGTCGTGCCGAAGGAGGGCACCCCGGCGATCGTGTTCCAGGCCTCGGTGCCGAAGAACGCCAAGAACAAGGCCGGCGGCTTCGCCTATCTCGACGCGATGCTGGACGCCAAGGCGCAAGGCGGCTTCGCCGACAAGATGGGCTACGTCCCGACCGTCACCGACGCCGTGCTGCCGGAGGACCTCGCCAAGCAGGTCAGCCTGACCGAGGCTGAGCGCGCCCGCCTGCTGCAGCCGGACTATGCCTATGCCGCAGGGCGCTCGCAGCGCACGCTCGACTTCTGGAACAAGGAGTTCAAGGCGTAAGCCTTGAATGATGCGCTCCTGCGGCCCCGCCGCAGGAGCTGCGGCTGAAGAGCCGACACACTCGCAATCGGAGCTCGCGCGATGGCGCTGTTGGTCGTCCCCGCCTGTCTGCTGGTCCTGGCGCTGCTGATCGGGCCGATGATCCTGATGTTCCGGATCTCGCTCAACCAGTTCAGCCCGACCCAATTGATGGTGCAGGCGCTGTCGCCGGACAACTACATCAAGGCCGCGACCGATCCGTACTACCAGCAGATCATCCTGGCCACGCTGGGCATCGCGCTGCTGTGCACCTTGCTCACGCTGATCCTGGCGTTTCCGGCGGCGTATTGGCTCGGCCGCATGGAGAGTCGCTGGAAGAGCCTGGTCGTGATCGCGACCCTGTTTCCGCTGCTGGTCGGCAACGTCGTCCGCTCCGCCGGCTGGATGGCGCTGTTCGCCCGCGACGGGCTCGTGAATACGAGCCTGATGAAGCTTGGCCTGATCTCCGCGCCGCTCGAGATCATGTACACGACCAAGGCCGTGATCATCGGCATCATCGCCGTGGTGCTGCCCTACATGATCCTGACGCTCTCGGCGGTCATCGAAAGCATTCCCCGCGACCTGGAATATGCCGCCGCCAATCTCGGCGCCTCGGGCGCGCGGGTGTTCTGGCGGGTGATCCTGCCGCTGTCCGGCCCCGGCGTGGCCGCCGGCTCGATCCTGGTGTTCGTGTTGTGCATGAACACCTATGCAACGGCGGTGCTTCTCGGCGGCCCGCGATTCAAGATGATGGCCCCGGCCGTCTACGACCAGTTCGTGCGCGGCAACAACTGGCCGATGGGCGCCGCGCTCGCCTTCATGCTGCTCGCTGTGACCATGGCCTTCACTGTGTTTGGCAGCGTGGCGTTCGCGCGGCGGTACAGGACGGGATAAGGGCGTTGGGCGTCATTGCGAGGAGCGCAGCGACGAAGCAATCCAGACTTCCTTCGTCGCCCCTGGATTGCTTCGCTGCGCTCGCAATGACGGAAAAACCATTCGTAGGGTGGGCAAAGGCGCGGAGCGCCGTGCCCACCATCTTGCAAGAGAAGGACGGACGGTGGGCACGCTACGCTTTGCCCACCCTATGCTTCGAAAATGAGGAAACGCCTTCATGACCGACCAAGCCACGATGCTGCCGGGCGATGAGCTCGCCTTCATCCGGAACAAGGGCGCGGCGCCGATCGTGCCGAAGGCCACGTCGCGCGATCGCGGCATCGGGCCGTTCAAACGGCTGGCGCTGCGCAGCGCCATTGTGATCGACGGCACCGGCGCGCCGCCGATCGGGCCGGTCGACATCATCGTCGAGGACGGCCGCATCGTCAGCATCAAGAAGGTCGTCGGCTACGGCTATGCCGGCAACGCCGGCGAGCCCGCCGATCACGAGATCGACTGCCGCGGCAAATGGGTGACGCCCGGCTTCGTCGACTGCCACGCCCATGCCGGCGTCGCCTATCACTCGGCCAATGGCTGGGTGCCGCCGGTCGACTACGTCTACAAGCTGTGGCTGGCGCATGGCGTCACCACGGTGCGCGAGATGGGCTCGATGAACGGCCTGTCCTGGATGCTGGACCAGAAGCAGCGCGCCGCCGACAACACCATCGCCTCGCCGCGGCTGCTGGCCTATGCCTATTTCCCGGCCGTCAACGACATGGTCAAGACCATCTACACGCCGGAGCAGGGACGAGAGTGGCTGCGTCAGGTCAAGGAGCGCGGCGCCGACGGCATCAAGTTCTTCGGCGCGCCGCCGGCGATCATGGAAGCCGCGCTCGACGAGTGCAAGACGCTCGGCTTGCGCACTGGCTGCCATCACGCCCAGATGGCGGTGTCGCGCATGAACGCCCTGACCACGGCGCGCTGGGGCCTCACCAGCGCAGAGCATTATTACGGCCTGCCGGAGGCGCTGTTCGAGGATCGCGTGATCCAGAACTTCCCGCTCGACTACAACTACACCGACGAATATTTCCGCTTCTCGGTGTCGGGCCAGATGTTCAGGCAGGGCGCCGAGCCCGGCTCGGCCAAGTGGAACGAGGTGCTGGAGCAGTTCCTGGAGATCGGCTTCACCTTCGTGCCGACCTTCACGATCTACGATGCCAATCGCGACCTGATGCGGGCGCGCCAGGCCTATTGGCACAAGGAGTACACCTGGAAGTCGATGTGGGACTACTTCACGCCGCAGCGCGGCGGCCACGGCTCCTACTGGTATCGCTGGTCGACCCAGAACGAGATCGAGTGGAAGGAGAACTACCGGCTCTGGATGGCGTTCATCAACGAATACAAGAACCGCGGCGGCCGGGTCTGCACCGGCTCGGATTCCGGCTTCATCTATCAGATCTTCGGCTTCGGCTATGTCCGCGAGCTCGAGCTGTTGCAGGAGGCCGGCTTCCATCCGCTCGAGGTGATCCGCTCGGCGACCTCGCAGGGCGCGGCGCTGTGCGGCCTCGAGAACGAGATCGGTACCATCGACGTCGGCATGCGCGCCGACATCCTTGTGCACGACCACAATCCGCTGACCGATTTCAAGCTGCTCTACGGCACCGGCGCGATGCGCTTCAACGACGCCACCAACGCGGTCGAGTGGCATCGCGGCCTGAAATACACGATCAAGGACGGCATCATCTACGATACCGAGGAATTGCTGGCCGACGTCCGCGAGTTGGTGAAGGCGAGCTGGGAGAGCGACGTGCCGGAGAAATACGCCGCCAAGGATAAAGACAAGGACGCCGCGGCGCCATGAGCGCCGGTGCAATCGACTTCTTCGTCCTCACCGGCTTCCTCGGCTCGGGCAAGACCTCGCTGCTGCGCGACGTGCTGAGCGCGGAGACCGGCTCGGACACCGCCGTGATCGTCAACGAGGCCGGCGAAATCGGGCTCGACGGTGTGCTGCTGCGTGAGGGCGGCGACGACGTGCCGATGGCGATGCTGTCGAACGGCTGCGTGTGCTGCCAGGTCGGCAGCGATCTCGCCTTCACCATCGACCGCCTTATCATGGCGCCGCGCCCCGCCGGCCTGCCGCCCTTGCGCCGGATCATCCTGGAGACGTCGGGCCTGGCGATGCCCGGCCCGGTGCTGCGCCAGCTCGCGACGCTGGCCGAGCACCGCATGCGCGTCGCGGTCGTCGCAACCTACGACCTGACGCGAGGGCTCGCCGTCGCGACATTCGAGGAAGCTGCGGCGCAATGGGCGGCAGCGCATCGCATCGTCGCGACCAAGGCCGATCTCGCGCCGCAGGCGCTGACTGAGGCGCCGGTTGCGATCGCGCAGCTCAACCCGGTGGCGGAAGTCGTTGCCGGCGCTGATCGCGCAGCCATCGTCTCGGCCGCCTTCGCACCCCTCGTAGCCGCGTTGCCGCTACGCGAGGTCGCGCCCGATCTGGCAACCGCGCATCCGCGCCTCGCGCTCTGCCTCGTCCGCCCGCGCGCTGAGATCGCCTATGCCGATCTCGCCGGTTGGCTCGACAATGTGGCCGGCGCGCTCGGCGAGCGGCTGCTGCGCATCAAGGGTCTCGTGAAGGTCCAGGAGGCGCCGCGCCCGCTGCTGGTCGAAAGCGTCGGCACGATGTTCGCGCCGCCGCGGCAATTGACGGCCGAAAAACTGCCGGCGCCCTTCATCGTCGTGATCGCGCGCGACATTGTCCGCAATGAGCTCGAACAGGTCGAGCCGTCGGGCCTGTTCGCGTTCTCCTGGCGCGAACGCGAGAGCGCGGCGGCACAGCCGGGCGGCATCCGCGCCGAGTGGGTCACTTAGATTGCGCGCCGCCGATCGTGCTCAGACTGCGTGACGGATAGCGCAGAGCCACGTCGAACGGGTTGAGCTTGCCGGCCAGCGCCTGCGCCTCGCCCTGCAGGATCTTGACCACATGCGGCAGGCGATCGGCGTTCAGCCGTTCGGCCAGCGTGCCGACACTGAGCGCCGCGACGGCGCGGCCCTGCGCGTCCAGCACAGGCACGCCGACGCCGGCCATGCCGGGAATGAGCCCGGTGCTGGTGTTGACCCAGCCCTGCGCGCGCGCCTGCGCCAGCGCACTGCGCAGCGAGGCTTCGTCGAGGAAGCCGCGATCGAGCAGGCGCGGGATGTTGAAGCGGATCACCGCCTCCTGCTCGTCCTCGGGCAGGTTGGCGAGAATGGCGAGGCTGCCCTGGCCGAGTCCGAGCGGCACCTTGCCGCCGATGTCGCCGGTGAAGGAGCGGATCGGAAACGGACCCTCGACGCGGTCGAGGCAGACCGCATCGAAGCCGTTGCGCACCAGCAGGAAGATCGTGTCGCTCAGGGTCGCCGACAGCCGCAGCAATGCCGGCCGCGCGGCCTCGCGCAGGCCGCTGGCCTGGCCGGCGCGCGCGGCAAGCACGTAGAAGTCCAGCGCGAGGCGATAGCGCTTTCCGGCCGCCTGCTCGGCGAAACCCTCCGCGGCTAGGTCCTGCAGCATGCGGTGCGCGGTCGGCTGGCTGCAGCCCGCGACCTCGGCGATGTCCTTCAGCCGCAGCCCGTCGGGGTCGCCCTCGGCGAGAATGCGCAGCAGCTTCAGGGCCCGGCGAAGGCTGGAGGCAGAGTCGGTGTTGGATGCAGTCATCTGTTTGATTGAATGAAAGCGCGCAGTTTGAAGATAAGATTTCATATATCAAAATTCGAAAGAGATAAATTCAGGATATCGGAATTCACGATTGACCATCTGGTTCGCTCCCCGGCATGAAAGAACCCCAGGGCGGCAATCCCTGCCGATGGCGAAGGGAGCCTCCCGCGCGAGGACGCATGGGTTTCCTGACGCTGGACGGTCTGACGAGGCTCTACGGCGATGTCGCTGCGGTCAGCGATGTCAGTCTCAGCGTCGCCAAGGGCGAGTTCATCTCGCTGCTCGGTCCGTCCGGCTGCGGCAAGACCACGACGCTTCAGATGATCGCCGGCTTGGTCGAGCCGACGTCCGGGCGCATCACGCTCGATGGCCGCGACATCACCCATGAGAAGCCTGATCGCCGCGGGCTCGGCATCGTGTTCCAGAGCTACGCGCTGTTTCCGCACATGACCGTGGCGCAGAACATCGCCTTCGGACTCGAAATGCGCAAGGTGATCAGGGCCGAGCGCGAGGCGCGCGTCAAACAGGCGCTCGCGCTGGTGCAGCTCGCGGCGCTCGCCGACCGCTATCCGCGCCAGCTCTCCGGCGGCCAGCGCCAGCGCGTCGCGGTGGCGCGGGCGCTGGTGATCGATCCGCCGGTGCTGCTGCTCGACGAGCCCTTGTCCAATCTCGACGCCAAGCTGCGCGAGGAGATGCAGTTCGAGCTGCGCGGCATCCAGCGGCGCATCGGCACCACCACGATCATGGTGACCCACGACCAGAGCGAGGCACTGTCGATGAGCGACCGCGTCGTGGTGATGGAGCACGGGCGCATCATGCAGGTCGATGCGCCCTATCGTCTCTATGAGAGCCCCGCGACGCCCTTCATCTCCTCCTTCGTCGGCAAGATGAACCGACTGTCCGGCATCTGGCGCAACAATGGCGTCGAGATCGGCGGCCATGCGCTGCTTCCTTGCGAGGGCGCTGGTCTCGCCGAGGGCGCGGCGGCCGTGCTGGCGATCCGGCCGGAGAAGATCGGTCTGGCCGCTCCCGGTGCCGGCGTGCTCGACGGCCGCATCAAGGCGCGTTTCTTCCTCGGCAGCGCCTGGTTCTTCACCGTGGAGACCCCGGCCGGGGTGATCGGCGTCTCCCTGCCCAATGCAGGCGGGGAGCCGGCGCGCGAGGGCGATCAGGTCGGGCTCGCCTGGAGCAGCGCCAGCGCGCACGCGTCCAAGCCGGACGGAGCGTCACCGGCATGAGCAGCGGGCGCGCCAGTGCGACACCATGGTTATTGGCGGCGCCGGGCGCGCTGCTGTTCGCCGCATTGGTCGTCGTGCCGCTCGCGCTCACGCTGATCCTGTCGCTCCACGTCTATGACGCCGCGACCGGCGTCAAGGACGAGACCACGCTGACGCACTACATCGCCATCCTCTCCGACAGCTACTTCCTCAATATCTTCTGGCGCACCCTGCGGCTTGCGGCGCTGACGACCTTGGTCTGCGCAGCGATCGGCGCGCCCGAGGCCTACATCCTGGCGCGCATGCGCGAGCCCTGGCGCTCGGCGTTCCTGCTCGCGATCATCGGCCCGCTGCTGGTCTCGGTCGTCGTGCGTGCCTTCGGCTGGAGCATGCTGCTCGGCCCCACCGGCCTCGTGAACGAGGCTTTCCGCGCGGTTGGCCTCGGCACCGTCAGGATCCTCTACACCGAGACGGCCATCGTCATCGCGCTCGTCCATGTGATGCTGCCGTTCATGGTCATCCCGGTCTGGACCTCGCTGCAGAAGCTCGATCCGATGGTCGAGGCCGCCGCCTGGACGCTCGGCGCCTCGCGCTTCACCGCGCTGCGCCGGGTGGTGTTGCCACAGGTGACGATGGGCCTGCTGTCGGGGTGCCTCGTCGTGTTCGGACTATCAGCGTCCGCGTTCGCGATCCCCGCGCTGCTCGGCGGCCGTCGGCTGAAGATGGCGGCGACGCTGGTCTATGATGAGTACATGCACGAGCTGAACTGGCCGCTCGGTGCGGCCATCGCGATCCTGGTGCTCGTCATCAACCTCGTCATCATGCTTGTCTACCAGCGCTTGGTCGAGGCGCGCGCCAGGCGGACGCTGGGGTGAGCGGCATGCGCCACAATGGTCCCATCGCGCTTGTCTTTCACGCGCTCGTCGTCGGCTTCGTGCTGGCGCCGCTGATCGTGATCTGCCTCGTCGCGTTCACGCCCGCCAACACCTTGACCCTGCCGACCACGCAGTTCTCGCTGCGCTGGTTCACGGCCGTGTTCGCGCATCCGGATTTCGTCGCCTCCTTCCTCAACAGCCTGTGGGTCGCGGCGACAGCCGCGACGATCGCGGTCGTGCTCGCGGTCGCCGCCGGCCTCGCGCTCGATCGCTATGACTTCCGCGGCCGTGCGGCGCTGAACGCACTGTTCCTGTCGCCCTTGATGATCCCGCATCTCGTGCTCGGCGTCGCGCTGCTCAGATTGTTCGCGCTCGTCGGTGCCACCGGCAGCCTGCTCTGGCTCACCGCAGGCCACATCGTCGTGGTCACGCCCTATGTGCTCCGGCTGGTGCTGGCGGCACTGTCCGGCCTCGACCGCAGCGCCGAGCAGGCGGCCGTGACCTTGGGCGCCTCGCGCTGGATCGTATTCCGCCGCATCACCGTGCCGATGATCCTGCCCGGCATCACCGGCGGCTGGCTGCTCGCCTTCATCAACTCCTTCGATGAGCTCACGATGTCGATCTTCATCACCTCGCCCGCCACCGTCACCCTTCCGGTGCGCATGTACATGTACGCGACCGAGTCCATCGATCCGATGATGGCGGCGGTATCGGCACTGATGATCGCGGTGACGGCGGCGGCGATGCTGCTGCTCGACCGCATCTTCGGTCTCGACAAGATCCTCGTCGGGCAGGGCTGACACCATGCCGCTGCTGCATCGCCTGGTCCGCACCGACAGCGCCGTCATCTCCTTCACGATCGATGGCGTGCCCTGCGACGGCCGCGCCGGCGACACCGTTCTGACGGCGGTGCTCTGTCACGTCGAATGGCTGCGCCACAGCGAGTTCTCCGCCGCGCCGCGCGCCGGCTTCTGCCAGATGGGCGCCTGCCAGGACTGCTGGGTGCAGCTCGCAAGCGGCGAGCGGCTGCGCGCCTGCACGACTCCGCTCACCGAGGGCATGCACATCGTCACGCAGCGGGGACGCAGCAATGGCTGAGCGCGCGCCGCCCCTGATCGTCGGCGCCGGTCCGGCCGGCATCCGCGCCGCGATGACATTGGTCGCCGCCGGCCTGCGGCCGGTCGTGATCGACGAGGGCCACGCCTGTGGCGGCCAGATCTATCGCCAGCCGCTGAGCCCCGACGGCCGCGATAACCGCGCGCGCTACGGCTCGGAGGCTCCGAAGGCCGCGCGGCTGCATCACGACTTTGCGGCGCTCCGTACTGCAATCGACTATCAGCCAAATACGCTGCTGTGGAATCTGCGCGACGGCGCGGCCGACATCTTGCGTGGGGGTATCAGCCAGCGGGTCAGCTATGACGGGCTCATCCTCGCGACCGGCGCGACCGATCGCGTACTGCCGATCCCCGGCTGGACCCTGCCGGGCGTGTTCACGCTCGGCGGCGCGCAGATCGCGCTCAAGGCGCAGGGCTGCGCGATCGGCCGACGCGTGGTGTTCGCCGGCTCCGGCCCGCTGCTCTATCTGGTTGCCTGGCAATACATGAAGGCCGGCGTCGATGTCGCTGCCGTGCTCGACGCGGCGCCCTTGTCTGCGAAGCTCAATCTGCTGCGCGCGTTGCCGCTCGCGCCGGGCATCGTGCTGCGTGGGTTGCGCATGGCGGTGGAGTTGACGCTGCGCGGCACTTGCGTGCGGTTCGGCGTCTCCCGGCTCCGGATCGAGGGCGAGGGCAGGGTGGCGCGCATCGTCTATCGGGCCGGTGGGCGCGAACACGCGATCACCTGCGACGGCGTTGGCTACGGCCTCGGTCTGCGCTCGGAGACTCAGGCTGCTGATCTCGCCGGCTGCGCCTTTCGCTTCGATGCGCGCGACCGCGCGCATCGTCCGGTTCGCGACGTCAGTGGCCGCAGCAGCATCGCGGGCGTGTACCTCGCCGGCGACGGCGCCGGCATTACCGGCGCCGATGCCGCTGAAGCCGCCGGCGAGCGGGCCGCGCTGGCATTGTTGGAGGATCGCGGCCAGCCGCATGATTCCATGCGCGCCGCCGTCCTCGAACATGCGCTTGCGAGGATCGACCGGCTGCGCGACGGGCTCGAAGCCGCCTTTCCCTATCCATCGCATTGGGCGGGCGACATCGCCGATGACACGCTGCTGTGCCGCTGCGAGGAGATCGATGCCGGCGAGGCGCGGCGCGCGATCAGGGATTTCTCGCTCACCGAGATCAATCGTCTGAAGGCGGTGACGCGCATCGGCATGGGCCGCTGCCAGGGCCGCATGTGCGGCGCGGTCGCCGCGGAGCTCTTGGCTGCGCAGACGCGCCGCGACATCGGCGCCGTCGGCCGGCTGCGCGCGCAGGCGCCGATCAAGCCGATCCCGGTGGCCGCCAGCCTTTCCCTCGACGAGAGGCAGCATGACCCGGCGCATTGACTGCGATGTCGCGATCGTCGGCGGCGGGCTGGTCGGCAGCTCCGCCGCGCTGGCGCTGCGCGCCATGGGCTTCTCCGTCACGCTGCTCGACAAGGGCTTCTGTGGCGCGCAGGCGAGCGGCGTGAACTATGGCGGCGTGCGCCGCCAGGGCCGCCCGCCCGAGCAACTGCCGCTGTCGCAGCGCGCGCATGCGATCTGGCCGCAGCTGAAGGCGCTGATCGGCATCGACGGCGAGTTCCTGCGCTCGGGCCATCTCAAGCTCGCGCGGACGCCTGCGGACATGGCGAGCCTGGAGCGCTACGCCGCCGAGGTTGCGCCGTTCGGGCTCGCTCTCGAGCTGATCGGCCACAATCGACTGCACGAGCGCTTCGGCATCGCGGGCGGCGTCGTCGGCGGCTCGTTCTGCCCCGGCGACGGCCACGCCAATCCCCGGCTGGTCGCCACCGCCTTCGCCGCAGCGGCGCGTCGCGCTGGCGCCGAGGTGCTGGAGAACACGGAGGTCACGGGCGCCACCAGGACGTTCGAGGGCTTCGTGGTCGAGGCCGGCGACGTTACCATCAAGACACGTACGATCATCAACAGCGCCGGCGCCTGGGCCGACGGCTTGGCGCGCGCGTTCGACGAGCCGGTGCCGCTGGAGCGAACCTATCCATCGATGATCGTGACCGAGCCGCTTGATCCATTTCTCGGCGTCAATATCGGCATCGAAGGCGGCGGCATCTATGCGCGGCAGGTGGCGCGCGGCAATGTCGTGGTCGGCGGCGAGCGCGCTGCGCCACTCGACGATCCCGACTACTCGCGCCCGCGCAGTGACGGCGTGCTTGCGATCATGCAGCGCGCCAGCGAGCTGTTTGGTCCGCTGCGCCATGCCCAGGCGATCCGCTTCTGGAGCGGCACCGAGGCGACGATGCCCGACCGCAACCCGGTGATCGGCCCGAGCGCGACGACGCCGGGACTGATCCACGCCTTCGGCTTCTCTGGCGCCGGCTTCCAGATCGCGCCGGGGGTCGGCGAGGTGCTGGCCGAGCTGGTGCGCGACGGCGAGACCTCGACGCCGATCGCCCCTTTCGCCATCACCCGTTTCTCACCCGCATCGCAGCCGGGCGATGCATCTCAAGCAGCAATGACGACAGGATCGAAGGAGACCTCGCCATGATCGATGCTCGCGCCGCGCTCGGCTCAGCCCTCGCACTCGTGCTTGCAACCGCCTCCGCGCACGCCGAAACCAAGACGCTCTATGTCGGCATGAACGGCGGCAATTTCGAGCGCACCTACACGCAGGCGGTGTTCCCGGAGTTCGAGAAGGCCAACGACGTCAAGATCGTCGTCGTGCCCGGCACCTCCTCGGAGATCCTCGCCAAGGCAATCGCGGCCAAGGACAGGCCGCAGATGCATGTGATGTTTCTCGACGACGGCGTGATGATCCGCGCCGCCGGTCTCGGGCTGTGCGAGAAGCTGAAGCCGAGCGATGGCCTGGCGCAGCTCGAGCCGTTCGCGCGTCTCAAGGACGACATCGCCGCCGGCATCGACATCGGCATGACTGGCCTTGCCTACAACAAGAAGCTGTTCGACGAGAAGGGCTGGGCGGCGCCGACCTCCTGGCTCGATCTCGCCGATCCCAAATTCAAGGACAAGGTCGTGTTCCAGTCGGCCTCGGTCTCGACCTTCGGCCTGCACGCCTTCCTGATGTTCAACCGCATCAAGGGCGGCAACGAGGCCAATGTCGAGCCTGGCTTCAAGGCGTTTCCCGACACGATCGGCAAGAACGTGCTCGAATACATCCCGAACTCGGCCAAGATCTCCGAGATGGTGCAGACGGGCGAAGCCGCGATCTTCCCGCTGACGCCGACTGCGGTGTCGACATTGAAGGAGAAGGGTATCGCTGTCGAATACGCGCAGCCGAAGGAAGGCTCGGTCGTGCTGATGGTCGCCGAATGCGTCATCGCCAACAACTCCGAAGCCGAGCTGGCGCAGAAGCTCGCCGCCTATCTGCTGTCGCCGGAAGCGCAGGCCAAGGCGCTGGCGGCCGGCAACATCGTGCCGTCCAACACCACCGCGAAAGCCACGACGCCGGCAGCCGAGCAGAAGCTCGCGACCTTCCACGGCTACATGAAGAGCGCCGTCACGCTCGACTGGGACGTCATCAACGCCAGGCGCCCGGAGTGGAATACGCGCTGGAACAGGATGATCGAGCGGTGAGAAGAGTCGTAGGGTGGGCAAAGGCGCTCCGCGCGATGCAAAGCATCGTGCGAAGCGACGTGCCCACCGTACCCGCCACGCGTCGCGGTGAAATGGTGGGCACGGCGCGGTCAGGCAGCACGTCGCAAAAGCAACGAGCGGGCGCGCCTTTGCCCACCCTACATTGCCGCGCGTGAACTAGGGCGCCGGATAGCTCGTCGCATACGCCTCCGTCAGCGCCTCATCGAGCCGCCGTCCAGCGCTGAAACCTGCCAGCGTCGCGGGACGGGTGACGCCCGGCAGCAATCGGCCATCGGGCTCCGGCGGCCCGATCAGGGTGTGCACCGGAATGCGCTCGGCGTAGATCGGCAGCGCATAGTCCTCCTCATCATCGATGACGCCCGCGGCGCGGATCTTCGCCGATGCCTTTTCGATGTCCATGGTCACGACTGACGTGGCCTTGAGCTCCTGCTCCGTGGTCGGGCGCAGGCTTGCAGTGCGGCCGGGAAACAGGCGATCGACCATCATCACCAGCGCGCGCGCCTTCTCGGCCTGATCCTCGATCAGCCGGGCATGCCCGAACGCCATCACCGAGCGGTAGTCGGCGGAGTGATGGAAGGCGCTGCGCGCCAGCACCAGGCCGTCGAGATGGGTGACGGTGAGACAGGCCGGCTGTCCCTCGGACAGGCTGCGCAGCATGCGGCTGGCGCTCGATCCATGCCAATACAGCGTCGTTCCCTCGCGCCAATACAGCGTCGGCGTGCAATAGGGCTGGCCGTCGATGACATACGAGACGTGGCACAGCGTTGCGGAGTCGAGCAGGGCATGGACGGTCGCATGATCGTAGTGGGCGCGCTGATGCCGCCGCTTGACCCGATTGGTGTCGTCGACGGGATAGCTCGGCATCTGTTGCTCGGACATCGTCAGTCTCCTGTTTCCGTCGACGTCATGCCATGGCAAAGTGGTTGCCGGGAGTTCCACTTCGATGCGAAAGCAAGCAACCACTTCGCGGCGCCGCGACGACGTGCTGGCGCTGCCGATCCACCTCGACCGCACCATCCGCAGCCAGTCGCAGCAGGTGCACGGTGCGCTGCGGACCGGCATCGTCGATGGCCTGCTCGTGCCCGGCCTTCGTCTGCCTTCGACGCGAGGGCTTGCCGAGCAGCTCGGCGTCCGCCGCAACGCGATCGTCACAGCCTATGAGGCGCTGCTGTCGGATGGCCTGGTCGAGGCGCGCCACGGCGCCGGTACCTATGTCGCCGCCCGGCTGCCCGCGCCGCAGGTCGCCGCACCGGTTGCGGAGTTGGATATACGTATTCCGCCGCGCCGGCCGTTCGCACTCGGCTACACGCTGGTCGATCCCGCGCTCTTGAGGCGGCTCGCCGCAGCCAGCCGGCGCCGCATCGCCCACGCCGCGCCCGACGAGCTCGGCTATGGCGATCCGCGCGGCAGCCTGCATCTGCGCAGCCAGGTCGCGCACTACCTTGCCGCCAATCGCGGCGTCCGCTGCGACCCAAGCTGCATCCTGATCGTGAGCGGCACCCAGCATGGCCTGCGGCTGTGCATCGACGCGTTGCTTGCGCCGGGCGATCCCGTCTGGTTCGAGGACCCCGGCTATGTCGCCTCGCGCCACACGTTGAGCACAACCGGCGCGAAGTTGGTCCCCGTTCCCGTCGATGATGAAGGCGTCATGGTCAGCTCGGGCGAGACGACGTACATGGCGGCCAAGGCCGCCTACGTGACGCCATCGCATCAGTTTCCGACCGGCGTTGCGATGAGCATGGCGCGGCGCATCGCGCTGCTCGACTGGGCGCGCAGGGCGGACGCCTACATCTTCGAGGACGACTACGACAGCGAATACCGCTTTGCCGGCCCGCCGCTGACGGCGCTGGCCGGAATCGGCGGTGAGCGCGTGATCTATCTCGGCACCTTCGGCAAGACGCTGTTCGCGGGACTGCGGCTCGGCTACCTCGTGCTGCCGCCGGCGCTGGTCGCGCGGGTCGTCGCAGCGCGCGCGGCGCAGGACCGGTTTCCGCCGGCCTTCATGCAGGACGCTCTGGCTGACCTGATGGCCGACGGCGTTCTCGCGGCCCACATGCGGCGGCTGCGCCCGCGCTACCGCCAGGCGCGCGATGTCGTCGCCGAGGCGCTCGCCAGGCATGGCAAGGGAAGCCTGCAACTGGCCGCGCCGTCGCAAGGGTTGCATCTGCTGGCGACCTTGCCGCCCGCAGCGCCGAAGGGCGCAGCGAAACTGATCCGCGACCGGGCCGGCATCGAATGCCGGCTGTTGTCGGATGCGCGGATCGTGCAGCGCGCGCCCGACGGATTCATCCTGGGCTATTCGGGCTTTGCGGCGAAGGATCTCGCCGATGCCGCCAGGCGGCTCGGTCGCGCCACACAGGACATCCTGGGCGCTGCCGCGCGCCCGCGCTGAGCATCATCGATGCTGCATGTGTGGCCGAGCCGGGCGAGACGGATCGCAAGCCTCGGGCATCATCTGCCGCGAGAATGCGCCCTCATGTTCATGGCTGTGCGAGATGTGGTTTGGAACAGATGCGTGTCAGGCAGCCCGGATGGGCATTGTCGCACCCGCGGCGCGTTCATTCGTAGGGATTGTGCTCGGCGTTCGTCATCGTCTGGCGCACCCGGCGCAAGGTGATGGGTGTGCCGTCGGAGACGAACTGCAGCTCATAGGCGCGGCCGCTGTCGTCCTTGGCGGAGCAGGTCACGCTCGTGACCTTGAGCATCGCGAAATTGCCGACCTGACGGCACACGCCGGCCGAGCTCTTCGTCGCCGGCACCGGAATGCCATCGACCTTCGGACGATGCTTGGAATTCAGCAGCATGCGGTCGATCGGCAGTTCGTAGACGTTCTGAATCGACCTGCGGCCATTGATGCCGGAGAATGCGATGATGTGGCTCTCGTCGGCCGGATCGTCGAGCGCGACGGTGAAATGAGCCCGCCCCTTCTCGCTGTGAAAGAACGCCACTGTCTTGCACGAAAATTCGCGGCCATCGACCTTCGCGGTGCGGCAGGAGCCAGACATCAGCGCATAGAGATCGATGTCGGGCGTGTTCTCAGACGTGCTGGCAGCCGTCATCGGCGCCTGGGCCAGACAGGACGAGCCGAGGCAAAGGCCGAGCGCGGCGGCGACAATGCGAGGAAAATGCAGGGACATCCGCGGCGTCAGGCCCGATGGGAGAATCAGGAATTAAGGTTCGATCAACAGATGTGTCAACTTTGCGGCAAAATGAGGTCGGTGATCGCCGAACGCTATTTGCCAATCTGCACCTTCTGCTTCCACAACGCCCAGGCACGATCCATGATCACCATGTTGACGCCATCGGCCTTGGCGGCCTCCTCGGCGCTGAGATACGTCACATCGGAGCCGAGCCCGAGTGCCTGGGCCTGAAGCCTCGCATTCACATCGGTGTAGTAGGCGCGGAACACGGCGGCCTGGACTGCAGGACCGACGGTGACGTCACCGTGGCCGCGCATCAGCACCACGGACTTGTCGCCGAGCGCGGATGCGAGCGACCTGCCGATGGCGTTGTTGCGCACCAGCATGTCGGTCGCGCCGAACTCCTTGCCGATGTCCCACACCGGGGCGCCGTCGCCGAGAAAGGCCGCATTGTGATAGAGCGGCTTCAAGGGTGTACGGCTGACGCTGAAGGGGACGACGCCGGGCGAATGCGTGTGTACCACCGCGTTGACGTCCGGGCGGGCCTTGTAGATCTCGGCATGGATGAAGCGTTCGAGGAAGACGGCGCGGTTCTTCGCATCGACCGGTTCGCCGTTCTCGTCGAACTCCATGATGTCATTGGCCGTGACCTGCGCCGGCGCGATCGAGCGCGCCATCAGGAAGTGGCGCGGATTGGTGGGATGCCGCGCACTGACATGGCCGAAGGCATCGACGACGCCGAGATCGGCGAGCACGCGGCTGCCGGTCGCGATGTCCTCGAGCAGCTCGCGGGGAACGCCGGGGATGGAGTCTTCGGCGCGAGAGGGGGCGGCGGAGAGGAGGAGGGCGGTGACGGCAAGCGCGGCGAAGCGGCTGAAGCTGGACATCTGGCTCTTCCTCCCGGCCTTCGTTGTCTAGGCTCGTTGCTTCAACATACGCGTCATTGCGAGCGAAGCGAAGCAATCCAGGATGGTGGTCGGGACCCTGGATTGCTTCGCTTCGCTCGCAATGACGGGGAGAGGTTTGAGCGAGGCAACTGGCATGGCAGGGTGAGCGCTCCCTCAGGTCACCGGCGCCGGATTGAACAGCGTCAGATCGTTGTGGATGCCCCAGCGGTCCGACCACGGCTTGGTGCGGCCGCTCGCAACCTCGAGGATCAGCTTGAACAGCTCCCAGCCGGTTTCCTCGATCGTCATCTCGCCGGTGGCGATGCGGCCGGCGTCGAAGTCGATCAGGTCCTTCCAGCGCCGCGCCAGTTCGCTGCGGGTCGCGACCTTGATCACGGGCGCGGCGGCGAGGCCGTAGGGCGTGCCGCGGCCGGTGGTGAACACCTGGAGCGTCATGCCGGAGGCGAGCTGCAGGGTGCCGCAGATGAAGTCGGAGGCGGGCGTGGCTGCGAACAGCATGCCCTTCTGCTTGGCCTTCTCGCCCGGCGCCAGCACGCCATGGATCGGACCGGAGCCGGACTTGACGATCGAGCCCAGCGATTTCTCGACGATGTTGGCGAGCCCGCCCTTCTTGTTGCCCGGCGTCGTGTTGGCGCTGCGATCGGCGCCGCCGCGGGCCAGATAAGAGTCGTACCAGTCCATCTCGCGGATGAGCGCGCGGCCGACGGCCTCGTTGATCGCGCGCCGGGTCAAGAGCTGGATGGCGTCGCGAACCTCCGTCACCTCGGAGAACATCACGGTCGCGCCGGCGCGCACCAGCAGGTCGGCGGCGAAGCCGACCGCAGGGTTGGCGGTGACGCCGGAGAACGCGTCGCTGCCGCCGCATTGCAGGCCGATCACGAGATCGGCTGCCGGGCAGGTCTCGCGCGTGCGCTTGTTGAGCTGCGCGAGGCGCCGGTCGGCCTGGGTCATGATGGCGTCGACGATGGCGCCGAAGCCGTCGAAGGCCTCGTCCTGCATGCGGACGATCGAGTCTTCGGTGCCCTCCGGCAGCAGCCGTTCCGGCGCGAGCTTCTCGCAGCCGAGGCCGACGACCAGGATCTCGCCGCCGAAGTTCGGGTTCAGCGCGAGGTTCTGCAGGGTGCGGATCGGCACCACGGCATCGGGCGCCGTGATCGCGACACCGCAGCCATAGGCGTGGGTCAGCGCGACGACGTCATCGACATTGGGGTACTTCGGCAGCAGCTCGCTCTTGATGCGCTTGATCGCGAATTCCAGCGTGCCCTTGACGCATTGCACCGAGGTCGAGATGCCCAGCACGTTGCGGGTGCCGACCGAGCCGTCGCGATTGCGATAGCCTTCGAAGGTGTAGCCGTCGAGCGGCGGCAGCGGCGCCGGCACCGCGGTGGAGATTTCGAGCTGATCGAGGGCAGGGGCCTCGGGCATGTCGATGCGAGCCTCGTCGACCCATTCGCCGGATGCGATCGGCGACTTCGCATAGCCGATGATCTCGCCGTAGCGGACGATCGGCGCGCCCTCGGCGATGTCGACCAGTGCGGTCTTGTGGCCCTGCGGGACGAAGCTCCTCAGCGTCAGGCCATCGGGAAATTTGGTGCCGGCAGGCAGGCCGAAATCGTTGACCACGATCGCGACATTGTCGCGCGCGTTGAGCTTGATGATGCGGGGCTCTTGGTTGGCGACGACCTGCTGGTTCATGCTCGCTCCGTGCTGTTCCGTAGGGTGGGCAAAGCGAAGCGTGCCCACCGTCTTTCGTTCGTCTTCGAGCCGTCGGTGGGCACGGCGCTTCGCGCCTTTGCCCACCCTACAGGTCTTGGTTTCCGTCATTGCGAGCGAAGCGAAGCAATCCAGGGCCGAACAGGAGGTCTGGATTGCTTCGTCGCTTCGCGCCTCGCCATGACGGCGCTCACGACGGGCGAGGTCTCACACCGGATAGGTGTAGGCCGTCTTGACCGTCGTGTAGAATTCGCGCGCGTAGGAGCCCTGCTCGCGGGCGCCGTAGCTCGAGCCCTTCCGGCCGCCGAACGGCACGTGATAGTCGACGCCGGCGGTCGGCAGGTTGACCATCACCATGCCGGTCTCGCTGTTGCGCTTGAAGTGCGAGGCGTATTTGAGGCTGGTGGTGCAGACGCCAGCCGCGAGACCGAACTCGGTGTCATTGGCGATTGCCAGCGCCTCGTCGTAGTTCTTGGCACGGATCACGCAGGCAACCGGCCCGAAGATCTCCTCGCGGGCGATGCGCATGGTGTTGGTGGCCTCGGTGAACAGCGCCGGCTGCATGTAGAAGCCGGGCGTTTCGCGGTTCAACAACTCGCCGCCCCAGGTCAGCTTGGCACCTTCGTCCTGGCCGATCTTGAGATAGCGCTGGTCCTGCTCGAGCTGATTGCCGTCGACCACCGGGCCGATATGGGTGCCCTGCTTGACGGCGTCATCCACGACCAGGCCCTTCAGCCGCTCGGTCAGCGCGGCAACGAATTTGTCGTGGATGCCCTCGGTGACGATCAGGCGCGAAGACGCGGTGCAGCGCTGGCCGGTCGAGAAGTAGGAGCCGTTGGCGGCGGCCTCGACCGCGACCTTGACGTCGGCGTCGTCGAGCACGACGAGCGGGTTCTTGCCGCCCATCTCAAGCTGGAACTTCTTCATCGGGTTCGACAGCACGCAGGTCTGCGCGATCTTGCGCCCCGTGCCGACCGAGCCGGTGAAGGAGATCGCGGCGACGTCGGGGTGCTCGAGCAGCGTCTGGCCGACCACCGAGCCGGAGCCGACGACGAGGTTGAACACGCCGGCGGGAAGGCCGGAGCGCGCGATGATCTCGGACAGCGCATGCGCCGAGCCGGGCACCAGCTCGGCCGGCTTGAACACCACCGTGTTGCCGTAGCAGAGCGCGGGCGCGATCTTCCAGGCGGGGATCGCGATCGGGAAATTCCAGGGCGTGATCATGCCGACGACGCCGACGGCCTCGCGGGTGATCTCGACGTCGAGGCCCGGACGGACCGAGGCGCCCTTCTCGCCGGTCAGGCGCAGCGCCTCGCCGGCAAAGAACGCAAAGATCTGCCCCGCACGCGCCACCTCGCCGATGCCCTCCGGCAAGGTCTTGCCTTCCTCGCGCGCGAGCAGCCGGCCGAGCTCTTCCTTGCGCGACAGGATCTCCGCCGAGATCTTGTTGAGCGCGTCATAGCGCTCCTGCGGGGTCGAGCGCGACCACGCCGGAAAAGCGGCCTTGGCGGCGGCGATCGCCTTCTCGGTCTGGGCGCGGTCGGCCTTGGCATATTCGCCGACGACGTCGTTGGTGTTGGACGGGTTGATGTTGCGGGTCACCCCGCTGCCGTCGACCCACTCGCCGGCGATGAAATTCTTGAGGATCGCGTTCATGTTGTTCTCCAGACTTTTGCGCGATTGCTCGGACAATCTAACCGATCGCCTCCGTCATCGCACGAGACAGGGGCGCTTGTCGTCGAAGGTCCAGCCGGGGATCAGATACTGCATTGCGACGGCGTCGTCGCGTGCGCCGAGCCCGTGGCTCTTGTACAGCGCATTGGCCTTTTCGATGGCGCCGCGGTCAACCTCGATGCCGAGCCCGGGTTGCTCGGGCACGGCAATCCTGCCGCCCTTGATCTGCAGCGGCGCCTTGGTCAGCGCCTGGCCGTCCTGCCAGATCCAGTGGGTGTCGATCGCGGTGACCTTGCCCGGTGCGGCGGCGGCCACATGGGTGAACATCGCCAGCGAAATGTCGAAATGGTTGTTGGAGTGCGAACCCCAGGTCAGGCCATTGTCCTTGCAGGTCTGGGCGACGCGGACCGAGCCCTGCATGGTCCAGAAATGGGGATCGGCCAAGGGGATGTCGACCGCGCCGAGCCGCAGCGCATGGCTGAGCTGCCGCCAATCGGTGGCGATCATGTTGGTCGCGGTCGGCAAGCCCGTCGCGCGACGGAACTCGGCCATGATCTCGCGGCCGGAGAAGCCGGCCTCGGCGCCGCAGGGGTCCTCGGCATAAGCAAGGATGCCGTGCATGTCCTTGCACAGCCGGATCGCCTCATCGAGCGACCAGGCGCCGTTGGGATCGAGCGTGACGCGCGCCTGCGGAAAGCGCTTGGCGATCGCGGTCACCGCCTCGATCTCGGCCTCGCCTTGGAGCACGCCGCCCTTCAGCTTGAAATCGGCGAAGCCGTAGGCGTCGTGCGTGGCCTCGGCCAGCCGCACCACGGCCTCGGGCGTCATCGCCTCGTGGTGGCGCAGCGTGAACCAGCCGTCCCTCTCGCCTTCGCCGGTGGCGTAGGGCAGGTCCGTCTTCCTGCGGTCGCCGACGAAGAACAGATAGCCGAGCGCCTCGACCGACGTGCGCTGCTGGCCTTCGCCGAGCAGCGCCGCGACGGGCAGAAGGAGATGCTGGCCGAGCAGGTCGAGCAGCGCGGATTCCACCGCCGTCACCGCGTGGATCATCACGCGCAGATCGAAGGTCTGCTTGCCGCGGCCGCCGGCGTCACGGTCGGCGAAGGCGGTGCGCATCGTGGCGAGGATGGTATTGCAGGCGCCGATGCTTTTGCCCACGATCAGGCTCTTCGCATCCTCCAGCGTCTGCCGGATCTTCTCGCCGCCTGGCACTTCGCCGACGCCGATGTGGCCGGAATTGTCGGTGAGGATGACGAGGTTGCGGGTGAAGAACGGCCCATGCGCGCCGCTGAGATTGAGCAGCATGCTGTCACGGCCGGCGACCGGAACGACCTCCATGCCGGTGACGACCGGCGCGCCGGAGATGCCGGTCTTGGTGGCCTTGTGACTCATTTGCTCCTCCTCCTCGCTACCACCTCCGTCATTCCGGGGCAGCCCGTCAGGGCTGAACCCGGAATCCAGAGATTGGCTTGCGTCTCTTCTTGTCCATCAACTTCGAGATTCCGGGTTCAAGGCCTCGCGGCCTTGCCCCGGAATGACAGCCAATTACTCCGCCGCCTGCTGCGCCGAGACGGCGCCTGGCAGCGCCTTCACCAGCGCCGTCAGCTCCGCCATCTCCTCCGCGGTCAGATCGGTCAGCGGCAGGCGGACAGGGCCGGAATCGCGGCCGATCACCTTCATGCCGGCCTTGATGATCGAGACCGCGTAGCCCTTCTTGCGGTTGCGTATCGCGATCAGCGGCAAAATGAAATCCTTCAATCCGGCCTGGATGGTGGCGTGGTCGCGCTTGCGCACCGCGGCATAGAAGTTCGTCGCGAACTCCGGTACGAAGTTGAACACGGCTGAGGAGTAGGTCGTCACGCCCATGTCGAGATAGGGCAGCGCGAAGGTCTCCGCGGTCGGCAGGCCGCCGATATAGGTCAGGCGGTCGCCCATCCTGGTGTAGACCCGGGTCATCAGCTCGATGTCGCCGACGCCGTCCTTGTAGCCGACCAGGTTCGGGCAGCGCTCGCACAGCCGCGCCAAAGTGTCAGGCTGCAGGATGGCGTTGTCGCGGTTGTAGACGATGACGCCGATCTTCACCGACTTGCAGACCGCCTCGACATGGGCGGCGAGGCCGTCCTGCTCGGCATGGGTCAGATAGGGCGGCAGCAGCAGGAGGCCGTCGGCGCCGGCCTTCTCGGCGCCAATGGCGATCTCGCGCGCGATCGCGGTGCCGTAGCCGGTACCCGCCAGCACGGGCACCCGGCCGCGGGTCTCGTGCACCGCGACCTCGACGACCTCAGGCACCTCCGCAGGGGTGAGCGAGAAGAACTCGCCGGTGCCGCCGGCGGTGAACAGGCCTGCGACCTCATAGCCGCACAGCCAGTCCATGTTGGCGCGATAGGTGGCCTCGTCGAACGAATGGTCGGCCTTGAACGGCGTCACGGGGAAGGAGAGCAGGCCGCTGCCGATCTTCGCAGCCATTTCCGTCGGGGTCATCTTGCTCATCGTGCGGGTCCTTCACGAATGTCCTGGGGAACGGGCGCGGCAGGCGCCGGCGCATTCCCCGGGCGATGTCGTAGGACCAAGTTCAATGCCGGTCCAAGCCAATGACGGTATCGATTGATGCAGATCAGATATCAATCTTCCGCTTGCTGCACGGCGAGATTGCCGGCCAGCTCGACCAGTGCCGGCAGCAGCGGATTGTCGTGATCGCGCCGCCAGACCAGGAACAGCTCGGCCGGCGTCGGGTTGCGCAGCTTCAGCGGCCGCAGCCGGACATCGGCGATCTTCAGGCTGGAAGCAGCTTCGGGCACGATCGCAAGCCCGAGGCCGGCGCGCACCATCGCCAGGATCGAGTGGATCTGGCTCAGGTGCTGCACGTAGCGCGGCAGCACCTCTGCGCGCATGAACTGCGACACCAGGAGATCGTGGAAATAGCGCGCCTCGGTCTGCGAATACATGATGAAGTTCTGGCCGTCGAAATCGCGGATCGACACGGTCTCGGCCGAGGCCAGCCGATGCCGGCGCGGCAGCGCGGCGCAGAGCGGCTCGGCGACGACGCGGCGGGTGGCGAATTCGGGCCGCGCGATCGGCGGCCGCAGCAGGCCGGCATCGATCTGGCCGGAGGCGAGCGCCTCGATCTGATCCCCGGAGACCATCTCCTTCAGCGACAGATCAGCTTCGGGCAGCTCTGTTCGGCAGGCGGCGACGAGGTCGGGCAGGAAGCCGTAGGCGGCGGCCGCGGTGAAGCCGATCTTCAGCGACCCGCTCTTGCCGCTGGCGATGCGCTGCGCCACCTGGGCGGCGCTCTCCGCCATCTTCAGGATGCGCCGCGCCTCCGGCAGGAAGCTGCGCCCGGCCGGCGTGAGCTTCACCGAGCGGCTGGTGCGCTCGAGCAGCACCGCATCGATAATGTGCTCCAGCACCTGGATCTGCCTGGAGAGCGGCGGCTGCGTCATGTTGAGCCTCACGGCGGCGCGGCCGAAATGCAGCTCCTCGGCCACGGTGACGAAGCAGCGCAGCTGGTTGAGGTCGAACATCGATGCTTCCTCGGCATGGATAGGGCCGGTGGTGCGAGTTTGGTAGCATCGATTGGGGGCAGTGGGAATATTGGCGGGATCTCCGGCCGCGGCTTTGGCAGACGCGCCAAACTCGGCGGTTGGCGTCAGGCAGGGCCACTTGCTTGACCCCCCCCCCCGCGTCAGGCGCCGGCTCACTTGCCGGACGCAGCAGCGCGGGCATCCGCAATGGCCTGCTTGAAAGCCTGTGCATTGGGGACGCCGGGGATGCGGAAATGGCCGATGATGAAGGCCGGCGTGCCGCGGAAGCCGAGGCCCGTGGCCTGCTCGTGGTTGCGCGCAAGCACGGCGTCGATGTCGGCGCGCTTGGCCGCGAGGTCGGCCTTGGCGCGGGCGAGGTCGATTCCGGCGCCGCTGAGCGCCGCATCGACCTTGGCCTCCGACAGCTTCTCATTGAGCGAGATCAGCGCCTCATGGGCTTCGGCGAACTTGTCCTGATATCTCGCCGCCAGGGTGAGACGCGCCGCGTAGATCGAGGCGCCGCCGAAGATCGGCCAATCCTTGAAGACGAGACGGACGTGACCGTCGTCGCGAACCACCTTGGCGAGCTCCGGGCTGATCTTGCGGCAATACGGACACTGATAGTCGAAATACTCGACGATCGTGATGTCGCCATTGGCGTTTCCGACAGCGGGGATGGCGGGATCGTGCAGGATGCGCGCTTCGCTCAGAATGTCGGTGTCGTCGTCCTCGGCGCGGGCCTGGAGCGGCAGGATGGCCGCAGTCAACAGCAGCAGCGTGGCGATCGATGCGGCAAAGGTCTTCGTGGTCATGACTTGTCGTTCTCCTGATGAGGGATGGTCGATGCGGTGTCGATGGCATCCAGCACGGTCTGCGGCGTCAGCAGTTCGGGGAGCAGGATGCCGTTGGGAGCTCCGGGGCCGTACACGATGTTGAACGGCAGGCCGTAGCGGCCGAAGGATCGGAGGTAGGTCGCGATCGCGTCGCTGGGCGAGGTCCAGTCCGCCTTGAGGGAAACGACACCCGACGCGAGTCGGCTGCGCACGGCCGTGCTGTCGAGCACGAGCTTTTCGTTGACCTTGCAGGTGACGCACCAGCTGGCGCCGATGTCGACGAAGACCGTATGGCCGGCACGCACCTGTGCCGCGATCTCGGCCGGAGCCAGCGGCTGCCAGGCGATCTCGGCCACCCGGTCCCTGCCGTCCGGCGCCTTGATGTAGGTTGCTGCCGTCAGCGCCAGACCTGTCGCGATGGCGAGGCTGGCTCCAGCGATCGTTCGCCGCAACGGGAAACGGAGCGCCGCCGTGATCAGCGCAGGGACGAGCAGCGCAGCGGCGAGGATGACCGCAGTCGGGGGGCCACTGATGTCGGCGAGCACGATCAGCAACCAGAGCGCGGTCGCCGCCATCGCGGCCGCTGCGACGGCGCGCAGCTTCAGCATCCAGCGGCCGGGCCGCGGGAAGAGTGCGGCAAGGCCCGGCGCCGCGGCGAGAGACAGATACGGCGCAGCCATGCCGAGCCCAAGCGTGGTGAACACCAGCAGGATCTGCGGCGCGGCCTGCGACAGCGCAAAAGCGACGGCGGTGCCGACGAATGGCGCCGAGCACGGCGTGGCCAGCAGCGTCATGACGAAGCCGTTGATGGCATGACCTGCCATCGTCCTGCGGCTCGCAGCGTTGCCGAGGCGGCCGGCGATCCACCACGGCAGGCTGATCTCGAACAGGCCGAGCAGGTTGGCGCCGAATGCCGCGAGCGCGATGATCATCGCGATGAGGAAAGCCGGCTGCTGAAACTGCAGGCCCCAGCCGACTTCGGCGCCCGCGGCCTTGAGCGCGGACAGGATGATGGCAAGGGTCACGAACGAGGCGACGATGCCGGCCGCCGTCGCCAGGAATGCCCGACGCGGCGAGGGCGCGTGTGCGGGATCGTGATCGACCAGCGAAACGAGCTTCAGCGACAGCACCGGAAACACGCAGGGCATGAAGTTGAGGATGAAGCCGCCGAGGAGGGCCACACCGAGAATGGCCCAGATCGATGCCGCCGAAGGACGCGGTGCCGGTGTGGCTGCTTTGGCCGCAGAAGCGTGAGCAGCTTGATCGACATCCACCGGAAGCATGGCTTCTATCGATCGGTCGCCATCGACCAGGGTGACCCGCAGGCGTTGCACCGGACCGGCCCGATCGAGGCCTTGCACCGGCACGGCGATCCGTACGCCGCCGTCCGACATCGTGCTCACCTGGGGACGGCCGCCGGACACGGCGTCGTCCCCATCAAGGAAGACGTCGGGCGCGTGCAGTGGCGGCGTCGCATGCGCTTCGAGCAGCAGTTGCGGCTTTGGTTGCCGATCGATGCGCAGCGCCGTGATGGAAAGTCCGGGCGAACTCGCCCGCGGGACGCTCTGCCGCCATTCGTCGATCAGCGCCTGATCGTTCGGCCGACGCGAAACGGCGGGGATGTCGGCCTCGAGATCGGCCTCCTGCTGGGTGCAGATGACCGAGCAGACGAACAGCACGGCCTTCAGCGTGAGATGTGCGGGCGCCGCTCCATCCTCGAGCCGCACGCGCAACGGAAACAGCACGTGCTCGGCATAGCCGAACGTGTCGATATCCTGCTCGCTGAAGCGGCTCGGCGCCGGCCATTCGACGGTGACATCGGCGACGTTGCGCGAGCCGCTCCAGTCGAATTGCGGTGGTGCGCCGGCGTCGCCGGCCGAGCGCCAATAGGTGTGCCAGCCTGCATCCAGCCTGACATCCAGTCCCGCCCACGCCGTGGCCGGGCGGTCGTCTGCTCGCGTGATGTCGCCGACCAGCAGGCGCGTGTCGACGTTCGCCTGCGGCCGCAACTGACCCGCGGCGGCGGTCGTCGGCGCAAGATGGAGCAGGCCGAACAGCAATACGAGCCGGCCAAGATGACGGATGGACATGATGATCTCCCGCGCGCTGATCGCACATTGCGGTGGCCGCTGCGCCGCGCGATCCGGCGCAAGGCACGCCTAGAGACGGGCACCACGAGCCGATCCGCGTGACCCGCGATCGATGTTGGATATTCGTTCGCTCAAGTCACGGCGTTACGCTGCCCGTGAGCCGATGAGCACGGAACGGTCAGGCGTGGCGACAGGGAGGACGGTAGGGCGAGGACCCGTAGCATTGCGTCGTCAGCGCCTCGTCATAGGGGCGCCAGGACAGCGTCCGGGAGGCGGCAACCGGCTGTGCCGCAGGATTGTCGTTCGCCGGGACGGCGGTCAGACCAGCCGCGGCAAACGGACAGGTGTTGATCATGCCCGGAAGGACGGCCTTCCTGCACGGCTTGGGCGCGCTCGTGGTCGTTCGGGACCATTGAGGGGCACCGGCACCGGTGTCTGCCGTGGCAACCTCGAACGTTCCGAGCAGAGGCGCCAGACTCAAGACGAGCGCGACCAGCGCCGCCATCAGGCGGCGTGTCATCGCGGGCATCTCGAAATCAGCATGCCTCATCTTGGATCATCTGCTCCAGCTTGGACTGGTCGCGCAGACCGGCCGCTCTTGGCAACTGACATCTTCGTGACGCCGCGAACTTGCGGCCCAGGCCGGTATCGCGTGAGCAAAGCGAGTGGTTCTCAAAGCACGTTGATCGGTACCTTCAGGAATGTCTTTCCCGTCGCATCCGCGGGAGGCAGATGTCCGGCGCGGATATTGACCTGAAGCGATGGAATGATCAGGCGCGGCATGCCGAGCGTCTTGTCGCGGGCCTCGCGAAGCGCAACGAACTCGTCCTCGGTCATCCCGTCTCGCGCGTGGATGTTGCGGAGCCGCTCCTCGCCGACGGTCGTTTCCCAGCGCACCGCGCGGCCGTTGGGGGCATAGTCGTGACACATGAACAGCCGGGTCTCGCGCGGCAGCGTTTCAAGGATCTTCCGGATCGAGCGAAACAGCGTGCGCGCATTGCCGCCTGGAAAGTCGGCCCGCGCCGTTCCCCCGTCCGGCATGAACAGGGTGTCGCCGACGAAAGCTGCATCGCCCATCACGTGTGTGGCACAGGCGGGCGTGTGACCCGGCGTGTGCATCACGAGGGCCGTCATCTGTCCCACCTGATAGGTGTCGCCATCCTTGAACAGCCGGTCGAATTGGCTGCCGTCGCGGCGAAACTCCGTGCCCTCGTTGAAGACCTTGCCGAAGGTCTCCTGCACGGTCAGGATATGCTCGCCGATGCCGATCTTGCCGCCGAGCCTGTCCTGGATGTAGGGCGCGGCGGAGAGATGATCGGCATGCGCATGCGTTTCGATCAGCCACTCTGGCCGGAGGCCGTTGATCTTCACGTAGTCGATCAGCATGGCGGCGGAGCGGGTGCTGATGCGGCCGGCCGCGTAGTCGATGTCGAGGACGGGATCGACGATCGCGCAGCACGGCGATGACGGGTCCTTCACTACGTAGCTGATCGTGCTGGTGTCAGGATCGAAAAATCCGGCCACCTTCGGCTGCACGCGGAGATCGATTGGATAGGACATGGCTGCTGCTCCACGATTTGGCTCCGGGGCGGCATCGCCGCCCACGCCGCGTTTGTTGTCCTGCGCGGTCTAAGACATCGGACTGGATTTCGTTCCGCAGGTATTGATGCCGAGCATCGCGTAGGGCGGGCACCAGCCGATCAGTGCGGTGCCGACCGGGATCAGGCCCAGAAGGCCCCACAAGGTCTGCGGCCCTACGACCGTGAGACTGAGGATGGCGAGTCCGACGATGATCCTGAGCAGCCGGTCGATCTTGCCAATGTTCCGTGTCATGTCGCGCTCCCCTTTGGCTTGCGATGATGCAGACGATAGGGCGGGATACGGCGCGCGTATGTAACTAAGTCACCAAGAGACGCCGGTTCCTAATCATGCTGGGCCAGCTGGACAAGCGCCGGTCTGTCGGTGATCTCGACGATTCCGCGAGCCATTCGCAACCAGCCGCGCCTCGCGAATTCATTGAGCTGGCGGCTGATGACCTCGCGTGCGCTGCCGAGCTCGTTGGCGAGATCCTGATGCGTTGCAACGATCTGCTGCTTTGCCCCGGCAAGCTCGAGAAGCTTCTGGGCGAGCCGCACATCGATCCGCTCGAACGCAACCTCCTCGATGATGCGGAAGAGATTGGTGACGCGGCGGCTGAACGCGGTGAAGACGAACTGACGGAATTCGCGCGAGCTGGCGATCAGCCGGTCGAACAGCGCGCGCGGGATCGCCACGGCGCGGATCCGGGTCTCCGCGATGCCCTCGGCCTGGTATTCCTCGTAACCCATCAGGCAGGCCGTGGTCAGCGCGCAGCTTTCGCCTGCCTGGACGCGGTAGAGCACGATCTCGCGGCCGGACTCGGACGTCTGCTGCACCCGGATGGTCCCGTCCAGCAGCAGCAGGAAGGAGTCCGGCGCCTGGCCGGGGCCGAAAATCCGGCTGCCTTCCGGAAGCTCGACAATGAGGCTGGCCTCGCGCAACTGCGCGAAGATCTCCTCCGGCAGTTGTCGCAACGGCGGGAAAGCGCTCGTCCAGTCCTGCTCCGACGACATCACGACATCCGGCTGCGCCACATCGGCGTCGTCCAGACTTGCCATAGGATCGCGCGTGGGTCGAGGGACGGGATCTGCCCCCCGACCCTAATCTTCGGCACCACGAGGGAGCTCGCATGGACTTCGGCAGCGCGTTGCCTTGCAACCGATCGGCGTCTCACGCATGCGCGGCCGTTGCAGGCGGGCCAGACCAACAGGTTGCCGCACCTGCCGGCAGAGCAAGGCCCGCGCACTCTCGGACCGCGCCTTTCCTCGCTCTTTGCTCTTAGCTCTTGGTGCTTGCCGTCTTGTCGAGCGCCGCCCGCAAACCCTTGGCGAGCTTGATCGCATCATCGTTCGCCCAGAAGTGCATGAAGAAGAGGCGGGGGTGTTCGTCCAGCATGTGGCTATGCAGCGCCGTGACCTCGATGCCGTGGGCACGGAGCGTCCGGATCACGGGGTTCACCTCCTCCCCGCTCAGCACGAAGTCACCGGTGACAGCGGCCTTGCCCGCGCCGGTCGGCTGGAAGTTGATGCCCGTCGCGACGCCCATCGCCGCGACGGGAGACAAGGATAGTCCGCCCTCGACAATTGGATCGCGTCGCGGCACGTTGAACTGATAGACCCCGCCATTGGCCTGTCCTTTGACCGCCAGGATCTGATCGAGCTGTGCCGTATCGAGATCGATGGCCGGTGGCGGCGTGGTCGGCGACGCCGCAATCGTCAACGGTGTCTTGCTGTCGGCGAGGGCGTCGCGGATGGCGGACGCGAGTTTGACGGGATCGCCGTGGCCGGCGACGTGCATGTAGAACGTTGCTGGGCTCGCGCGGAGCAGATGGTTGTGCATGGCGCTGATTTCGAGCCCGCCGGCGATCATCTTCGCCATTACCGGATTGACCTCTGATTCCAGCAGGACGAGATCGCCCATGATCATGGTGCCGCCATGCGCCGGCTTGAACGCGACCCAGCCGCCGAGCGCGAGCGCCGGCCTGATGGTTACGCCGTCCAGGGTCACCGCGAGATCGGTGCGCGGGAAGCCGTACCGGCGGACGTCTCCCGCCACGGACGGCTTCCGGCCCAATGTCTCGTCGACCTTCGGCCAATCGATGTCCTGTGCGCGCGCCGTCGAGACGATCGGTCCGGCGCCGGGTGCGAGGAGGCAGGCGCCGAGGCCCAACAGACTCCAGAACGTGCTTCTCATCGTTCGCTCCTTTTGGTCTGGCACTGCCCCATGTTCCGTCGCAGCGTGCTCTCAGATGGCGCCCGCAAAGCGCATCAGGATGCCCGCGATACACGAGGCGGCGAGCACGACGAGCATTCCCACGTTGAAGCGGAAAATGGCCGTAGCGGCCGCAACCGACAGGACAACGGCCGGCAGGTCGATGCTCATCGGCCGGGGCGCGTCGAATGACAGTCCAAATCCCTGGATCGGAAAGGTCTCGCGGAAGAGGGTGTGCAGCGCGAACCAGATCGACAGATTGAGAATCACGCCCACGACGGCGGCGGTGATGGCCGAGAGCGCGCCGCCGAGCGCCTTGTTTCCCCGCAACGCCTCGATGTAGGGCGCGCCAACGAAGATCCAGAGAAAGCACGGCGCGAACGTCACCCACGTCGCCAGCAGTCCGCCCAGCGTGCCGGCGAGCATGGGAGACAGCCCGCTGGCCCCGCGGAACGCGGCCATGAAGCCCACGAACTGGACGACCATGATCAGGGGACCGGGAGTCGTCTCCGCCATGCCGAGGCCGTCGAGCATCTCGCGCGGAGCAACCCAGTGATAGTACTCCGCGGCCTGTTGCGCGACGTAGGCGAGCACGGCGTAGGCGCCGCCGAACGTCACCATCGCCATCTTGCTGAAGAAGATCGCGATCTGGCCGAAGACGTCGTTCGGCCCGAGCAGGATCAGCAGTGCGAAGACGGGGACGAGCCAGATCGCGAGCCAGACGGCCGCCACGCGCAGCGTGCGCGCAGCGTTCGGACGGACGTGATCCGGCACGGCCTCGCCGAGCATGCTGTCGATCGCGCCGGCGCTCTTGCCGCCGTGCTCGAGGGGTGCGAACTCCGGCCGGCCGAGGCGGGCACCGACGAAGCCGATGACTCCGGCGGCAATGACGATGATCGGAAACGGCGCCCCGAAGAAGAAGATCGCGACGAAGGCTGCGGCCGCCAGTCCGATCATGATCCGATTGCGCAGCGCACGCTTGCCGACGCGGACGACGGCCTGGATCACGATCGCCAGCACGGCCGCCTTGAGGCCGAAGAACAAGGCTTCGACGACGCCGACATTGCCATAGGCTGCATAGATGTAGCTGAGGCCCATGATGGCGAAGATGCCGGGCAGAACGAAGAGCGTTCCTGCGACGATGCCGCCCGTGGTCCGGTGCAGCAGCCAGCCGATATAGGTCGCAAGCTGTTGCGCCTCCGGGCCGGGCAACAGCATGCAGTAGTTCAGGGCGTGCAGGAAGCGGCTCTCCGAGATCCAGTTCTTCTCCTCGACGAGAATGCGATGCATGACCGCGATCTGACCGGCGGGGCCGCCGAAGCTCAGCACGGCCACCCGGATCCAGACGAGAAGCGCCTCGTTGAAGGAGATGCCGTGGGCGAGCTCCTCCGCGATCGGCTTCCGGGATGCTGCGACGTCCGTCATGACTTCACCTTGCTGGTCGGCCAGTTGTGCGCCTCCTTCGTGGCGTCGCGGCACCAGCGGTAGAAGGCATCATAGAGCAGCAGGCCGGCGTTCAGCTGGTCCAGATCGTCGTCATACATTCGCGATAGGCCGAGTGAAGCGGCAAGGAGGCCAGGAGCCTCGGGCGAGAGATCAAGTCGCGCCGTATCCGCGGCACGCACCAGCGTGGCGAGTCGTTCCAAGGGTGGTGTCCGCAGACCGAGCTCCTCGACCATGACGTCGAAGGTGCAAAGCTCGCCGCGGTGGCTCCAGAAGACATTCTCGATGTCGAAGGGAGTGGCTTGGAAACGCTCGGCGACGGCTTCGACTTCGGCCGGCGTCACGAACAGGAAGACCGCGGCGGGGTCGACGAAGCGACGGATCAGCCATGGACAGGCGATGCGGTCGATCTTGGGGCGTGATCGCGTGACCCAGACGGTGCGGCCGCGGTCGTCCCTGCTCGGAATTCTGTCGGCTGGCACGGTCGGGAGTTGTGCCTCTGTCCAGCCGACGTGCCCGCCCTCGAGGACCTCGGCTGCGACGTTGCTGCACCGGAGCCAGGCCGCGGTGCCTTCGCTCAGCTTCTTGCCTTTCTGGCAGATCACGACAACCGATTGGCCGGTGAAGCTCGGTGCCCATTGCTGGACGTCGAGATGGGAGCGCCTGACGGCGCCGGGGATGAGGCGTGGGTCGGCGGCGAAATCCTCGTCGACACGCACGTCGACGAGCCGTGGCGAGGTCGCCGTGCCGATCAGTCGAGACAATTTTTCGGATGATATCGAGGTGTATGATGATGACATGTTGCGCCCTTGGTGACCAGGACGCGATTCTTGGGCATGTCGCCTCGCGGGGAGATCGCACATCCCCGTAAGCGAAATAAAGCGCTCGATGGCTCGGCTGTCAACTGCCGGATGGGCCGGGAACGCCGCGGAGGTAACGCGCTGATCTCTCCCTGTCCGGCTGGATCCCGGACCGCGGGCCTCACGTGATGAATTCGTGCAGACCCAGCCACCCCGTATAGACCCCGACGAGCACGATCAGAGCCGCCGAGACGTAGGGCGCACGGTGGGCGAAGCGACTGAGCCCGCTCCAGTGCCGCTCGACGTGCCGCAGGCTAAGGGCCGCCGCGACGCCAACCGAGACCATCGTGATCGCCAGACCGATGCCGAAGCACAGCACCAGAATGAAGCCGAGGGCGAACTGCTTCAATTGGATGCAGAGCAGCAAGACGGTGATGGCGGCGGGGCAGGGGATCAACCCGCCTGTGAGACCGAAGGCGACGATCTGCGCGGTCGTGACCGTGCGTCCCGCAAAGCGCTTTCGAATGTCGTCCGCATGGGCGCGTGCGTGGGCATCGTCCTCATCGCCGAGGTCCATGTGATCGTGCCCGTGTTCCTCGAACAGGATCTCGGCAGTGTCACCCGCAAGCGCAAGCCGTGCCTTGAACGCGTGCGGCTCGGGAATCTCCTCGATGCTCTCCAGGTAATCGCTTGCGGCGCGGAAGCTGAAGCTCTGCGCGTCGCCATCTCCGCGAATGGTCGTAAGCTGGAGTTCGCCGGCCGGAGGGAGCGCGCCGGACTCGGTCCGGACTCGCCAGCGTGGCGGCACGCCGTCTTCGAAGATGTCGAGCAACAACGTACGTCCGGTCAGCACGACGGATGTCGGCGCGTCGTGATGATGATGACCGTGATGTTCATTCTTATCCAGCCACGTGCGCCAGACCATCCACACGGCGATGCCGATGATGACGACGGCCGAGATCAGTTGCAGATAGGCTTCGCTCCGCGCCCCGGACAGTTCCTGGCCAAAGTGAAGCCCGGCCAGCGCGATCACCCACACGATCGCGGTGTGGGAGAGGGTTGCCGACAGGCCGAGCAGCACGGCCTGAAAAACGGTTCCTCGAATCGCGACGATGAACGCAGCCATCATGGTCTTGGAGTGACCCGGCTCGAGCCCGTGCAGCGCACCCAGAACGATGGCGCTGGGGACGAACAGCCAGGCGTTCGCGCTGCCTTGTTGCAGAAGGTGAGACAGGTCGGTCATGCGAGGGTCATTTCAGATAGGTTCGAACCACTTCGATGAGGTCCGCGGCGCCCTTGGCCTTTTCAGGATCCTTTTCGTGCGCCGGATCGACGACATGGTGGCGGATGTGATCCTCCAGCAGCTCGGTGGTCAGGCCTCCGATGGCGCCCCTGACCGACGCCACCAGCATGAGGACGTCGGCGCAGCCCAGCTCCGCGTCCAGCGCCCGTTCCACGGCATCGATCTGTCCTTTGATGCGCCGGACGCGCGCAAGCAGCTTCGACTTGTGTTTGATCGTGTGCGACATCCCCATAAGATAGGGGGGTACCCTACAGAGGTCAACAGGACTCCGGGAGCCCGACCGGTCTTTCGCCCATGGCAGGAGCGCTTCTTGAGCCAGCCCGGCTCGACATGGACGACATTGCGCGCGACGTGCGTCCGCCGTCCTCGACGCATGATCGGGCCGTCCAGCCCGCCTCAGATCAGCAAGGGCAGCTGTGCGTCCGCCCCGGCGTCATTCTGCTGCTGCAAGGATGACAGCGAAACGCCGAGGAGCCGCACCGGCTTCGGCAACGGCATCTCGCTCTGCAGGAGAGCAACGGACAACCGGGCAAGATCCTCGCGACTCCCGACCGCGTGGGCGACGGACCTGCTGCGCGTCATGATGTCGAAGTCGGCGAACTTGACCTTCAGCGTGACCGTCCGGCCTCGGTTGCCGCTGGTTTCACAATGCTGCCAGACCTTGTCGATCAGGGGCTGCAGCTCCGCCAACATCGGCTCGAATTCCGTCAGGTCCGTCGAGAAGGTGTTTTCGGCGCCGACGGATTTTCGGATGCGATTGGCTCGGACCGGGCGATTGTCGATTCCGCGCGAGATCCAATAGTAGTGGTTGCCCGCTTTGCCGAAGTGCTGCTGGAGGAAGGGCAGGGTCTGATTGCGGATGTCGAGGCCGGTATGAATTCCGAGCGCGTTGAATTTCGCAGCGGTCGCCGGGCCAATGCCGTGAAACCTGCCGACCGGCAGCCCCTCCACGAAGACCGGACCCATCTCCGGCGAAATGACGTATTGCCCATTGGGCTTGCGATGGTCCGAGGCCAGCTTGGCGAGGAACTTGTTGTAGGAGATTCCCGCGGAGGCATTGAGTCCGGTTTCGGCCTTGATCTTGGCCCGGATCTGCAACGCGATGTCGCGCGCCAGCGGAATGCCTCGCAGGTTTTCGGTGACGTCCAGATAGGCCTCGTCCAGCGACAGAGGTTCGATGATCGGCGTGTGCTCGGCGAAGATGGCACGGATCTGCTGGCTGATGGCCTTGTAGACCTCGAAGCGCGGCTTGACGAAGATCAGGTCCGGGCACTGGCGCTTTGCCGTCACCGACGGCATGGCCGAGCGCACGCCGAACGCCCGAGCCTCGTAGCTTGCGGCTGCCACGACGCCGCGCTCGCGCGATCCGCCGACGGCCACGGGTTTGCCGCGCAGCTCGGGATTGTCCCGCTGCTCGACCGACGCATAGAATGCATCCATGTCGATGTGGATGATCTTGCGAATGGCCGGCGGCGCGGCATCCTGTTCCGGACCGGAGCTTGGCATCGCCAAGCTCTATCAGAGCGTGGCGATGAAGTCTGCCCGGCCCGAGCGCTGCCTGCGACGTCCCTTTGACGGCGGCGTTGCGATGAGATCCGCCCGTCAGGCCTTCAAACGGCGGCTGGGGAAAAGCGCTCAGAAAAAGGGATGGCCTACGGTGATTGAAACGAAGCAGCGCAGCCGGGACCCGTTGTCAAAACGGGTCACGCCGCCGCGACCGAAATTCGTCTGGCCCGGCTGTGATGTTTGAGCTCACGTTTCTGGGGACCTCGGCGAGCGTTCCGTCCGCGGACCGCAATCATCCCGGCCTTCTCGTTCGAGCAGGCCGGGATCGCATTCTCGTCGATTGCGGCGAGGGGATCCAGCGTCAGCTGCTCCGCGGTGGGGCAGGCTTTCGGCGGCTCGATCGGATCCTGCTCACCCACGGCCATTTCGACCATGTCCTCGGCATTCCCGGACTGTTTTCCACCCTGCGGCTGCGCAGGAGCGCCGACATCATGCGCGTCCACGGCAGCCCCGGCACGCTCGATGTGGTGATCCGAATGCTCGCGGGGCTGTGGGGCGAGGGCCGCGCGCCGATCCCGCTTGAGTTCGTACCGCTCAGGCGCGGGGAGGTTCTCGACGCCGGTGAGTTTACGATCAACTGCTTTCCCGTCCGGCACCGCGACACCGACAGCTTCGGCTTCGAATTTGTGAGTCGAGCGCGCCGCCATCTGCTGCCAGAGCGTCTGGCAGCGCTCGCCGTGCCCGATGGGCCCGTGCGGAAGGCCTTGGCGGAGGGCCGGCCGGTCACGCTGGAGGATGGCCGAACCATCGATCCTGAGGATGTTCTGGGGCCTCCGCAGGGACCAAAGAAGCTCGTCATCGTCGGCGATGCGGAAACGACCGAGGGTCTGCACGAGCACGTCCGCGACGCGGACATGCTCGTGATCGAGGCGACCTTCCTCCGGCGCGATTCTGCCATGGCTCGCGACTACGGCCATCTGACGGCCGCGGAGGCCGCCGGGCTCGCGGCGTCGAGCAACGTCAGGCAGCTCGTCCTGAACCACATCTCCGGCCGCTATCCCGACGAGGAGATCCTCGCCGAGTCGCGGGAGATCTTTCCTGACAGCCGAGTCGCGATCGATTTCGACCGGATGGTGGTCTAGCGGCTCGTTCGGGCACGTCTGCTACGTCGCACCCGAGCCGCTCTGCAAACGGCTCTGGGCGAACGCGATGTACCAGTCGAGGCAACCGGGATTGGCCATCGCATCGCGGTTGATGACCTTGTCGAGGGGCTGCCCGAGCAGGAGCTTCTTGATCGGGAGCTCCTGCTTCTTGCCGGACAGCGTGCGCGGGATCTCGGCAACCGCGAAGATGTCGTCAGGCACGAAGCGTCGCGACAGGCCGGCTTCCACCGCCATGTTGATCTTCCGCTTCATCGCTGCATCGAGCGCGACGCCGTCGCGCAGGACCACGAACAGCGGCATGTAGCTGTCTCGGCCGAGATATTCGAGATCGACGACCAGCGAATCAAGGATCTCCGGTAGCGCTTCGATGGCCGAGTACAATTCGCTCGTCCCCATGCGCAGCCCGTGGCGATTGATGGTCGCGTCGCTACGGCCATAGATCACGCAGGAGCCGTCCGGATCGACCTTGAGCCAGTCGCCGTGCCGCCAGACCGGCCCGCCCTCGCGCGTCTCGAAGGCGTCGAAATAGCTTGCGAGATAGCGCACATTCCCCGCGTCGTTCCAGAACCGCAGTGGCATCGACGGCATCGGCGCGGTGCAGACGAGCTCTCCGACCTCGCCGATGACAGGCTTGCCCTGGTCGTTGAAGGCCTCGACCGCTGCGCCGAGGACGCGGCACTGCATCGTTCCGGGCACCTGCGGCAATTCGCGATTGCCGCCGATGAAGGCGCCGGCGAAGTCGGTGCCGCCCGAGATGTTGGCCCACCACATTTGCGCCTGCGCCCGGCAGCCATTGACCTGCGACAGCGCCGCGAACCGCTGATCGAACCAGGCCTGCGTGTCGGCGCTGAGCGGCGAGCCGGTGGACCCGAGGCAACGCAGATGGGACAGATCGCCCGCGTCGGCCAGGTTGATGTCCGCCTTGACGCAGCTCGCGAAGAACGCCGCGCCCGCGCCGAAGAAGGTGGATTTCGAATTCGCCACGAATCGCCACAGCGTGGTCCAGTCCGGACGATCCTTCGGTCCGGCGGGGCTGCCGTCGAAGATGCAGCACGTGGTCCCGTTCAGAAGCGCGCCCACCTGGTTGTTCCACATGATCCAGCCGGTCGAGCTGTACCAGTGATAGCGCTCGCCGAACGAATTTGGCTGATACGAGCAGCCGATGTCGTTGTGCAGCCCGAGCAGGGCGAGTGTGACGACGATGATGCCGCCGTGACCATGCACGATCGGCTTCGGCAGCCCGGTGGTGCCGCTCGAATAGACGATCCAGAGCGGATGATCGAACGGAAGCCACTCCGGTTCGAAGGCATCGATGCCAGGGCTTGTTCTTGCCAGAACGTCCGAGAGACGAACCCCGTCGCTCACCTGCGCGCCGGCATCGTCACTGTGCAGGATGACGTGACCGAGTGTCGGCAACGACCGGCGCAGCTCCTCGACGACACCGCGGCGATCGTGCCGGCGGCCGGCATAGGTGACCGCATCGCAGGCGATCAGCACCTTGGGTTCGATCTGCTTGAACCGGTCGATCACGGCGGGCGCGGCCATGTCGGGCGCGCAAACGCTCCAGATCGCGCCAATGCTCGCCGAAGCGAGAAACGCGATGATGGCTTCGGGTATATTGGGCAGATAGGCGGCGACCCTGTCGCCGGGCGCCACGCCTTGCTCGCGCAGATGCAGCGCCAGGGCGGCTGCCTTTCGCCGAAGCTCGGGCCAGGTCGTCTCCGTGAGCCTGCCGTCCTCGTGACTGCTGATGATCGCAGGCAGGCCCGCCGCATCGGCGGCGTCGACGTGACGAAAGACCTGCTGGGCGTAGTTGACCGAAGCGCCCGGAAACCAGACCGCTCCCGGCATCGTGCGCTTGCCGAGGACGGTCGAAAACGCGGACGGCGACTGCAGGTCATGATAGTCCCAGATGCTGCGCCAGAATCCGTCGAGGTCGCGGATGGACCATTGCCGCATCTGCTCGAAGTTCTCGAAGTGGAGGCCGCGATTGTCCCTCAGCCATTGCCGATAGAGAGCCATTTGCGGGACGTAGGGAGCTATCATCATTCGTTCCGGCTTGTTTGCATGGTACGGCCAGGAGACGCCAAGAGGCGCTCATTTCGACTTCTGCTTCCGCCGCTTGTAGAGCGCGTTGAAGCCCCCGGCCATGAAGGTCACGAACCGCTCGCGGACCGCGGCGAAATCGTCGGACTTGCACAGGCCGCCGGACAGGCGGTCGATCCGGCCGGTCCGTGACAGGATCAGCGAGTAGGCGCCGGAGGTGAACTGGAAGCTCCAGAACAGGTCCTCAGGCTTGGCGTCGGGCAACGCCTTCTGCAGCAGCCCGATGAGACGCAGCACCAGCGGATCGAGATAGGTGTCCATCATCTCCACGCCATAGCCCGGCGCGTTGGCGACCTGCGCGAAGATGCGGCCGAAGTGTCGCCAGTTGTCCTCTTCGTTGACGTAGACGTCGAACGCGCCGTCATAATAGGCACGCAGCGCGCCTTCAACGGTCGGACGATCTCCGACCTTGGCCTCGTAGGCATCCAGCCCGGCCGTGCGCACCGTGACCGCGTATTCCATGCGGCGTTCGAACACGGCATCGAACAACGCCCTCTTGCCCTCGAAGTAGTAATGGATCAGCGCAGGATGGATGCCCATCTTGTCCGCCACATCCTTGATCGTCACGCCGAAATAGCCGAGCTGCGCGAACAGCTCCTCGCTGGTGTCGAGGATCAGCTTCACCGTCGTCGCGCGCTGTTCCGCGCGCGTGCGGCGCCCTTCGGGTTTCGGCTCTGCTGGCATGCTCTCCGTGGTCCCTGATCGGCGCACACAGGAACGGCACCGTTGGTGTTTTGACGATGAGGGGGTGGGCGCGCCCGGTCAAGCAAGACTTCGGGCTTCCAACATTTTCATTTAGTGCTAAATGAATGAACTTGACCGGCGGCCGGCCGGACGGTAGGTCTCGGAGACCTGATGGAAGGCGGTCGACGATCGGGCGGCGGGCAGCGCGTCGCCAGTCTCGTCGTGCGCGGACATCATCAAAAACAATCGGCTGGCCATGGATCAGCCGCTCACGGGAGGACACATGACACGGATCAAGTCGACGGCGGCTGCCCTGCTGATGTTCGGCGTGGGCCTTTCAGCCCCGGCATCCGCTGAAAAGAAATACGACGTCGGCGCGACCGACACCGAGATCAAGATCGGCCAGACGAACCCGCTCAGCGGGCCGGCTTCCGCTTTCGGTGCCATCGGCAAGGCGGAGGCGGCCTATATCCGCATGATCAACGAGCAGGGCGGCGTCAACGGTCGCAAGATCAACCTTATTCAATACGATGACGCCTATAGCCCGCCGAAGACGGTCGAGCAGGTGCGCAAGCTGGTCGAAAGCGACGAGGTGCTGACCACGTTCCAGATCATCGGCACGCCGCCGAATGCCGCGGTCCAGAAATATCTGAACAGCAAGGGCGTTCCGCAGCTTCTGGCGGGAAGCGGAGCGTCCCGCTTCACAGATCCCAAGAACTTTCCGTGGACGATTTCCGCCAACCCGAACTACCAGTCGGAAGCGCACATCTACGCAAGATACATTCTGGAGAACTATCCGAACGCGAAGATCGGCATCCTCTATCAGAACGACGACCTCGGCAAAGACTACGTCAAGGGCCTGAAGGACGGGCTCGGCGCCAAGGCCGGCATGATCGTGAAGGAGCTGTCCTACGAGCTGTCCGACCCGACGGTCGATTCCCAGTTGGTGACGCTGAAGGCAGCGGGCGCCGACCTCTTCTACAACATGTCGACGCCGAAATTCGCGGCGCAATCGATCAGGAAGGCCGCCGAGCTCGGCTGGAAGCCCGTCCACATCCTGGAGGTCAACGCGACGGCGGTCGGTCAGGTGCTCGTGCCTGCGGGGCTCGAGCATGCCAAGGACATTATCTCGGTCGCCTACGGCAAGGATCCGCTCGATCCGCAATGGGCCGATGACGAGGGCATGAAACGCTACAAGGCGTTCATGGCGAAATACGCGCCCGGCGAGGACGCCAACAGCGGCTTTGCGACCTATGGCTACTCGACGGCCGCTCTGCTCGTCCACATTCTCAGGCAATGCGGCGACGAGCTGACGCGCGCCAACATCATGAAGCAGGCGACCAACATCAAGGGCTTCGTTCCCGATCTCGGGCTGCCGGGAATGTCGGTGACGACGACCCCCGATGACTACCGCATCAGCAAGCAATTCCAGATGATGAAATTCGATGGTCAGCGCTGGATCATATCGGGGCCGATCCTGACCGACGACTTCAAGGCGGACTGAAGCTTCTCACCGGGCCACGGCCTGATCGGGCGCTGCTTGTGCGCCCGGCCATCCCGCGGCCTCTGCTTTGCCGTCACGGTGCCGCGGCGAAGGCCGGTGGCCGAAAGCTGACCCCTGTCCATCGGAGCGCCCGCTCATGACCAGTGAAGCCGTCTGCCGCCGTCGCGGCTTCGATCCTGCGGCGCTTGCGGCGATCGGCCCGGAACTCGCCGCATTCGTCGATCGCGGCGAACTCGCCGGCATCGTGTCTCTCACCTCGCGCGGCGGCGAGATCGTTCATGCCGAGACGATCGGCTGGCGCGATGTCGAAACCAAGAGCCCGATGCGCCCGGATACGTTGTTCCGGATCGCGTCGATGACCAAGCCGATCACCTCGGTGGCGGCGATGATGCTGGTCGAGGAAGGCAGGATCGCCTTGGCGGACCCGATCTCCCGGTGGATTCCAGAACTGGCCGATCTGCGGGTCCTGCGTGACGCCGCCGGCCCGCTCGACGATACCGTGCCCGCCCGGCGCGCGATCACCGTCGAGGATCTGCTCACGCACCGTTCGGGCATCGCCTATGCGTTCTTCTCGGAAGGCCCGCTCAAGCTCGCCTATGAGCGCGCGCTCGGTGATCCCGCGATGAACCGGTCCACGCCCGACGAATGGCTCGCTGCGCTTGGCACGCTGCCGCTGGCGTATCAGCCCGGCGACCGCTTCCACTACGGTCATTCGACCGACGTGCTCGGCTTCCTGATCGGCCGGGTCGAAGGCAGGCCGTTCCGGCAGGTGCTGCAGGAGCGCATCTTCGCGCCGCTCGGCATGGCCGACAGCGATTTCTGGTTGCCGCACGCCAAGCGAGATCGTCTGGCGAGCCTGTACGGATATGACGAGACGGCGGGGCGGCTCGCGAAGGTCGAGCCGGTCATGTATGACGAGCCGCCGGCCTATACGCCGGGCGGCGGCGGGTTGATCTCGTCCGCGCCCGACTATCATCGGTTCGCGCGCATGCTGCTGAGAGGAGGCGAGCTGGACGGCGTCAGGTTGCTGCGGCCCGCAACCGTGGAGCTGATGCGGACCAATCGGCTGACCGATGGGCAGCGCCAGATTCCCTTCGCCGGCATGCCGCTGTGGCAGACCTGCGGATTTGGGCTCGGACTTGCGATCGCCGAGGATTCCACCGGCAATCCCTATGCCTGTGGCGCACCGGGCTCGCTGACCTGGCCGGGCATCTTCGGCACCTGGTGGCAGGCCGATCCCGTCAATGACCTGATCATGATCTATCTGATTCAGCATCAAGTGCCGGTCTCGGCGGGGACAGGGGCCACGATTGCCACCGGGCGCGGCGCTGCCGGCCGCCGTGCTCTTCCCGTCTATCAGCGTGGAACCTACGCCGCGTTGTCCCACATTGTGGAACAAGCGACATGACCGGGGCAGCGCTTGTCACCCCCGCGTGTCGGGCGGATTCGTCCAGGATGTGGACGCCAACATTCCGCCGAATGAAACGTCCGATCAGCGGCGAGCCGCCTTTCCTCACATTGCCGGAGCGGCAACATGCGTTCATGTCATGCCGAGCTTGTCATCCGGCCGTTATTCTGCTCAGTGCTTCTTCAAATTGCGCGATCATGCGCATCGATCGACTGAAGTCGACAGCCCGCGAGGAAACAAGACTATGCGCAAGTTAACTTTGGCCATTGCCCTGATCGTCCCGATGCTCGGTCACGCCGCGCAAGCCGAGGACACCGTCAAGATCGGCTATATCGATCCGCTGTCCGGCGGCGGCGCCAGTATCGGCGAGGGGGGCCTGAAGACGTTCCAGTATCTGGCCGACGAGCTCAACGCCAAGGGCGGCATTCTCGGCCATAAGGTCGAGATCGTGCCGTTCGACAATAAGACCAATCCGCAAGAGAGCCTGGTCCAGGCCCAGAAGGCGATCGACGCCGGCGTCCGCTACATCACGCAAGGCAACGGATCGTCCGTCGGGCTCGCGCTGGAGGATTTCGTCAACAAGCACAACACGCGCAACCCCGGCAAGGAAGTGCTGTACTTCAACTATGCCGCCGTCGACCCGAGCATGACCAACGAGAAATGCAGCTACTGGCATTTCCGCTGGGACGCCAGCTCGGACATCAAGATGGAGGCGCTCACCAACTACATGAAGGACATCCCTTCCATCAAGAAGGTGTATCTGATCAATCAGGACTATTCTTTCGGCCAGTCGGTCCGCAGCGACGCGCGCAAGATGCTCGCGGCGAAGCGGCCCGATGTCCAGATCGTCGGCGACGAGCTGCATCCGCTGCTGAAGATCACGGACTTCTCGCCCTACATTGCCAAGATCAAGGCGTCCGGCGCCGACAGCGTCATCACCGGCAATTGGGGCCAGGACATCGCGCTGCTGCTCAAGGCCGCCGCCGATGCCGGCCTGAAGGTCAACTGGTACACCTATTATGCGGGCGGCGCCGGCGGCCCGACCGCCATCAAGCAGACGGGCCTGGATCATCAGGTCTTCCAACTGACCGAAGGCTTCGCCAATTCGGGCCATCAGGCCGCGATGGACTACGAGAAGGCGTTCCGCGCCAAGGTCAACATGTCGCTGTGGTACCCGCGCGCGGTCAACGAGATGCGCATGTTCAAGGCGGCGGCCGAGAAGGCCAACTCCATCGACCCGGTGAAGGTCGCGGCCGCGCTCGAGGACCTCAAGCTCGAGGTGCTGGATGGCGGCACCGGCTTCATGCGCAAGGATGATCACCAGTTCTTGCAGCCGATCTACGTCTCGTCCTTCGGCAAGCTCGCGGCGAACGAGACGTTCGACGAGGAGAACACCGGCTGGGGATGGCACCTGGTCTCCAGGGTCGATACGCCCCAGGCCATGGTGTCGACGACGTGCAAGATGGCGCGTCCGTAACGATCCGCGCCGGCTTCCCGCACGAGGTCAGCGTGCGGGAAGTGGCGCCGGCCGTGCGTCGGTCCGTCAGAGAATGAGCGGCAGGGCATTGAAGCCCGGGACATTCGCGAGTGCGCCGTGCTTGAACTCATCGTCATTTCGACCCTCAACGGCGTGCTGTTCGGCATGCTGCTGTTCCTGCTGTCGAGCGGGCTGACCGTCATCTTCAGCATGATGGGGGTGCTCAATTTTGCTCACGCCAGCTTCTACATGCTCGGCGCCTTCTTCGGCTTCCAGCTCACGAAGTGGGTCGGCTTCTGGCCGGCCCTGCTGCTCGCGCCGCTGCTGGTCGGGGCCATCGGCATGGCGGTCGAGCGCTATGGTCTGCGCAACACGCACAAGCATGGCCACGTCGCCGAGCTGCTGCTGACCTTCGGCCTCGCATTCGCCATCGAGGAGATCGTCTCGATGATATGGGGCAGGACCCCGCTCGACTATCGCGTGCCGGCGCTGCTGGACTTTCCCGCGTTCACGATCTTCTCGACCAACTATCCGGCGTACAAGCTTTTCATGCTGGCGGTATCGGTGACGATCTTCGTGGTGCTCCTGATCGTGCTCAAGCGCACCCGGGTCGGCCTGATCGTGCAGGCGGCGTTGACCCATCCCCACATGGTGGGCCATCTCGGCCACAATGTCGGACGCGTGTTCATGGTGGTGTTCGGGGTCGGCAGCGCGCTGGCCGGCCTTGCCGGCGTCATCGCCGGTCCCGCCTTGGTCACGCAATCCGACATGGCCGCCGCGCTCGGGCCGATCCTGTTCGTGGTGATCGTGTTCGGCGGCCTCGGCTCGCTGCCGGGCGCCTTCATCGCCTCGCTGGTGATCGGCCTGGTGCAGACCTTCGCCGTCGCGTTGAACGGCTCGCTGGCGAGCGCCTTCGGACCGCTCGATCCCTCCGCAGGGCCATCGGTGCTCACCGACATCTGGAACGTGACGATCGCGCAGGTCGCGCCGATCGTTCCCTACCTGCTGCTGGTGCTCGTCCTGATCGTGCGCCCCGTGGGCCTGATGGGGACTCGCGAATCATGACCGCAGCAGTCACCTCCGCGTCTCATCTCGCGGCAAAGCCCGCCGGCTCCCGTCTCCGCTTCTACGCCGTCTGGCTGATCGGCGTGGCCGTGCTGATCGTGCTGCCGCTGCTCTTCAATTCGGGCGGATCGCTGACCTCGTTCAGCCTGATCGGGATCGCGATCGTGTTCGCGCTCTCCTACAACGTCCTTCTCGGTCAGACCGGATTGCTGTCGTTCGGCCACGCGGTTCATTACGGCCTCGGCGGCTTCGCGGCCTGTCACATGATGAACGCGGTGGTGGCGCATGGCTGGCCGATTCCGCTGCCCTTCATTCCGCTGTTCGGCGGGCTGGGCGGCCTCGCCTTCGCGATCATCCTCGGCTGGGTCATGACCAAGCGCGCCGGCACGGTGTTTGCGATGATCTCGCTCGGCATCGGCGAGCTCGTGGCGTCGTCGTCGCTGATCCTGCGCTCGGTGTTCGGCGGCGAAGCCGGCATCACCACCGACCGCACCGCTCTGCCACGCATGTTCGGCTGGACCTTCGGCCCGCAGCTGCAGGTGTATTACCTGATCGCGGCCTGGCTGGTGCTGTCGGCAATCGCGATGTATGCGCTGACCCGGACGCCCCTGGGACGGATCAGCAATGCGGTGCGCGACAATCCCGAACGGGTCCAGTTCATCGGCTATGATCCGCACGTCGTCCGCTATCTCGCTTATTGTTTTGCCGGGTTCTTCGCCGGCATCGCGGGCGGACTCGCGGCCATCAGCTTCGAGATCGCGAATTCCGCCTATCTCGGTGCAATCCAGTCGGGCCTGGTGCTGTTCGCGACCTTCATCGGCGGGACGGCCTACTTCTTCGGTCCGATCCTCGGCGCGATCCTGGTGACCTATCTCCAGCTCGGGCTGACGAGCCTCACCAGCGTATGGCAGCTCTATTTCGGCATCATCTTCATCGGCATCGTCATGTTCTCACCCGGGGGCATTGCCGGTCTGCTGATGATGCACCGGCCGCTGGTCCGTGCCGGAACGCTCGGAATGGTGATCCCGTCCTATCTCGTGGCCATCGTGCCGACCGCGGCGCTCGCCTACGGCGTCATCCTGACCATCGAGACGGTCGCGCGCTATTCGGGTGGTGACGCCATCAACCTGTTCGGCATGGCCTTGAATCCGCAGTCGCCGGCGACATGGGGCGCCGCCGCGATTCTGCTGGTCGCCGGCTTCGTCGTCGGGCGGTGGACGTGGCAGCGGATCGCCGAAGCCTGGGACAGGGCCGCCACCGTGGCGCGTGACCGGGGGTATCTGGCATGACCGCAGCGATCGAAGTTCGTGCCGTCGAAAAGCGCTTCGGCAATGTCGGCGTGATCCGCGACCTCAATCTCAGCGTCACCAAGGGCGAGCGCCACGCCATCATCGGCCCGAACGGCGCCGGCAAGTCCACGACGTTCAACCTGATCAGCGGACACATCAAGCCGACCTCCGGCGAGGTGAGGCTGAACGGCGAGGTCATCTCGGGCCTGCGGCCGTTCGAGATCAATCGGCGCGGCCTGTCGCGCTCGTTCCAGGTCACCAACGTGTTCGCCCGCATGACCGTGTGGGAGAACGTCCGGTGCGCCGTGCTGTGGGCGACCGGGCATCGCTACGCGTTCTGGAAGAACGTCGACAGTCTCCCGGAGGTGCGGGAGCGGACCGCCCAGATTCTCGACGACATCCATCTCACGCATCGGCGTGACGTTCCCGCGGGATTGTTGACCTATGCTGAGCAGCGCGAGCTGGAGATCGGGGTCACCATTGCGAGCGGTGCGACGGTCGTCATGCTCGACGAGCCGACGGCCGGAATGAGCCACGCGGAAACCGAGCGCGCCGTGTCGTTGATCCGCCGGCTCACCGAGGGACGGACGCTGGTGATCGTCGAGCACGACATGAGCGTCGTGTTCGGCCTCGCCGATCGCATCTCGGTGCTGGTCTACGGCCACATCATCGCGTCGGGCACGCCGGAGGAGATCCGTCGCGACCCGAAGGTGAAGGAAGCCTATCTCGGCGAGGAGGCCCACTGATGCTCGAAGTCAGGAACCTCCACGCTTACTACGGCAAGAGCCATATTCTGCAGGGCGTCGACCTCGACGTCGCCGCCGGCGAAGTCGTGAGCCTGCTCGGCCGCAACGGCGTCGGCCGCTCGACCACCGTGAAGGCGATCATGGGCGAGGTCAGTCCGCAGGGGACGATCCGCTTCAAGGGCCGGGACATTGCCGGCTTGCCCAGCTACAAGATCGCGCGCCTTGGGCTCGGCTATGTGCCCGAACATCGCGATATCTTCCCGAGCCTCACCGTCCGGCAAAACCTCGTGCTCGGCATCAAGGACACGCGGCGGCCGGGGAAGTGGCGCCTTCAGGACATGCTCGACATGTTTCCCAATCTCGCGGCGCGCGCCGATACGCCGGCCGGCGTCTTGTCGGGCGGCGAGAAGCAGATGCTGACCACCTGCCGGACGCTGATGGGCGACCCCGACCTCATCATGATCGACGAGCCGACCGAAGGTCTGGCGCCGCTGATCGTGCAGCAGGTCGGCGATCTGATCGCCCGGATCGCAGCGGCGGGCGTCGCGATCCTGCTGGTCGAGCAGAAGCTCTCGATCGCCATGCGGATCTCGAAGCGCGTCTACGTCATGGGCCATGGCCGTGTCGTGTTCGAAGGAACGCCGGATCAGCTCAAGGCCAACACCGCGGTCCGGCAGGAGTGGCTCGAAGTGTGAGGTGCGCGGACTGCGGGCACGCGTTCGCCGATGCAGCTCGGGCAGAAGTGCAACAGACATCCTGCCGTGCCCGAATCCATCAGTTCAGGTCTGAGGCAATGGATGTCGCAGCATGCGGTGCGGAAACGCGGCGTGGCGCTCGCGCAGCCTCAGGGCAACGAGGCGCGCGATGCAGATCGACGCCGTCGCGATCGCGATGCCGGCGATCATGTCGACGAGGAAATGTCCGCCGCCGATCGGGGTCGAGAGCAGCATCGCGCCGTGGATCAGGACATTGAACGGTCGCAACCAGCGCAATGACCACAATGCCCAGCCGTCGAGGACCGCGGCCGCCGCGTGAAAGCTCGGAAAGGTCACGATCCCCGCGAGATGGCTGGTGTCCAATAGGCGCAGCGTCCCGTCGCGAACCAAGGGCACCTCGCGCGCCGTGTCGAAATAGGCTTGGGGAATGAGGTTTGCGTAGGCCGACGGTGGTAGCTCCAGAGCGTGGTACACGCCGAGTGCAGGAACAAACAAGGTGATGATGCATGTCAGCGCCAGCGTCAGGCTGATCGCGAGGTTGAACTCTGCAAACCGGCGATAGTGGCCCAACAAGGGAAGGGCCACGACGATGATGCAGATCGTCCAGGAAATGGATCGATAGCCGAACGCGAGGGTCAAGACGGCCCACGGACGGTCATTGACGAACGACAAGTACTCGCGAAAGTCGAAGCCGAGGGCGCGATCGAGGGCGAGCAGGTTGGCGTCCTGAAGCGGCAGGTTGGCGGCCGTCGCAATGTAGGACAGTGATGCCAGCACGGTGGATGCCAGTGTGGTCTGGGCCATCCCGGTCAGGAATGAGAACATCCAGGGTTTGGCACGCTGGGCCGACCGTGCATTGGCGTAGCCGATGAGGCCATAGGCGGCCGATGTCGACAGCACGACGACGTAGCCGATTGGTTCGATGCGAAAGTCCGTAAAGATCAGGCACAGTCCGAACAGCACCCAAAGTGCTGTCATGACAGCCCAGTTGAACCGGAACACGGCCCAGGCCGTCGCTGCATCCCCGCTGTCATGCGCCCGTTGCAAGACGCTCTTTGTCCAGGCGAGCCAGCGGCGGCTGAGATCAGGCAATAGACCACCGGCGGCGGTGTCCGACATTGTCGTCCGCTCTCACGTTTCAATGGATTTCGACTTGTTTCCCGTCGGTGTCTTGTTACGGCCAATCAGGCCAACAAATCAACCTTTGCGGGTAAAATACGGAGATACCGTGATGAGATGCTTAACTGAACGTAGCCTGGAATCCTGTATCGGTTGTGTCGAGACCGCATTCATGTCCGGAAAACGAAGCCGCTTTCGTGTCGACACAGCCCTCGTGTAAAGGGTCTTCACCATTCATCATGGGAAGCCACCCGTGGTAGTGCTGTCGTATGCGCCGCAGCTCGCAGGCCGGCTTGCGGGAGGGCCGGTCGCCGCGGTCGCTGTCCGTGCAGCCGTCTTCCGTCCGATCGCCCCGTCGCGATGTCGCGTGCGATCACAGTTTCTGGCGGCCGTAGATCAGGAGCATCAGGATGATCACGGCGCCGTAGATCAGCTGGCGGCCGGCCTCGCTGATCTGCATCACCGACAGGATCGATTGTAGCAGGGTGATCAGCACGACGCCGGCGACGGTGCCGAGATAGCTGCCGCGGCCGCCGAGAATGTGCGTGCCGCCGAGCACGACGGCGGCGATCGAGGGCAGCAAATAGGCGTCGCCCATCGACTGCGCTGCCTTCGAGGCATAGCCCGCGAGCAGCACGCCGCCGAAGGCGGAGAGGGCGCCCGACAGCGCGAACGCCAGCATGGTGATGCGGCGTGTATCGATCCCTGAGAGATAGGCGGCGCGCTCGCGGTTGCCGATGGCGTAGATGGCGCGGCCGAACGTGGTCCGCGACAGCAGCCAGATTGCTGCGCCGCCGATGATCGCCCAGACCAGCACCGCGTTCGGAACGCCGGGAACAATGGTGCCGGTGGCGAGATAGCGCATCGCCTTGGAGGCGGAATCCTGCGGCGCGAAGCCGCCGGTGTAGGCGACCATCAGCCCTTGCGCGACCGCGTTGGTCGCCAGCGTGATGATCATCGAGGGGATGCGCAGATAGGCGACACCGACGCCGTTCAACAGACCGATGGCGGCGCCGCAGAGAATGCCGCAGGGAATCGCGATGATGGCGCCGGTCGTGCCATGAGCGGCCGCCGCGCAGGCCATCATCGCACCGGTCGTAACGACCCACGGCACCGACAGATCGATCTGGCCGAGCAGGATCACCAGCATCATCCCGGTGGCGATCACGCCCAGGAAGCTCGCGACCTTCAACTGCTGCAGCAGATAGTCCGGCGACAGGAAGCTGCGCGAATAGAGACTGCCCACGAGCAGCAACAGCAAGATGCAGCCAAAGGAGGCGGCCACCGCCGGATCGATCCGGCGCAGCATGGCGATCCCCCGACGGGCCGGTTGTGATGCCGTTGCGTCGCTCATCCGAACCACTCCAGGCGATTGCGCACCCGCACCAGGCCGAACGCTCCGATCGAGACCGCGAGCATCAGCACGAGGCCCTGGAATAGCGGCTGCCACAGCGGATCGAAATCGAACACGAACAGGAGATCGCCGATGGTGCGGAACGCGAGGGCGCCGAAGATCGCCCCGATCGCGCTGCCGCGTCCGCCCATCAGCGACACGCCGCCGAGCACCACGGCCGCGATCGAGAACAGCGTGTAGGCGTTGCCGCTCGCATAGGCGGCCTCGCCGGTATACGAAAAGAACGTCAGGAACAGGCCGCCGATCGCCGACAACAGGCCGGCCAAGGTATAGGCGACAAACTTGGCCGCGCGGATCGGCGCGCCGGACATGTAGGCTGCGACCTCGGAGGAGCCGGTCGCGAACGCGGCGCGGCCGACGACCGAGCGGCTATAGGGCACCCAGATCAGCAGCGCCGTCACAGCCAGAACCACGAGACTCGTGGGCAGCACGCCGAACAGCCTGCCGGTCAGGGCATCCGCCAGCGTCTCGTTGACGGATCCGCCGGGATTGGGTCGCAGGAACAGCGCGAGCCCGTAATACATCGCGCCCGTGGCGATCGTGGTCACGATCGGTTGCAAACGCCCGAAGATCACGATCGCACCGTTGATCATGCCGCAGACGATGCCGGTGCCGAGCACGCCGGCCACGCCGAGCGCCGTCTCGGTGGCGGTTCCGACCACGATCCAGGACGCGAGGCAGTTGGTCAGGGTCAGGATCATGCCGACGGACAGATCGATGCCGGCGGTGATGACCACGATCGCCTGCGCCATGGCGACGAAGGCCAGCAGCGTCGCCTTGTTGGCGGCGGTCTGCACCATGTTGGCGCTGAAGCCGGCCGGATGATTGGTCGCATAGAGCACGAACATCGCGACGAAGATCCCGATCGCGAGCAGGGTGCCGCGCTGTTCGGAGAGCCAGTACCGCCACTCGGTCATGCCAGACTCGCTTCCGCTCGCTCGCCCTCGTCGACGTTGAGCGCGCTGCTGACCAGCGCACGTTCGGTGATCTCGGCGCCCGCGAGCTCGCGCCTGATCGCGCCATCGTACATCACCAGCACGCGGTCGCAGCAGCCGATCAGCTCGTCATAGTCGGTCGAATAGAGCAGGATCGCGGCGCCCTCGTCGGCAAGCCGGCGCAGCAGCCGGTAGATCTCCTGCTTGGTGCCGACATCGATGCCGCGCGTCGGATCATTGAGCAGGATGATGCGCGGCTTGTTCATCAGCCATTTCGCGATCACGACCTTCTGCTGGTTGCCGCCGGAGAGCGCGCTGACGGCGAGATCGGGGGAGGCGGTCTTGATCTCGATCAGGCGGATCATCTCGTCGATCAGCGTCGATTGCCGCTGCTGGTCGATGATGCCGAATGTCGCGAACCGGTCGAAGGCGGCAGCCGAGAGATTGTCGCGCACCGACATCGGCAGCATCAGTCCTTCGGTCTTGCGGTCCTCCGGAATGAGCGCGAGGCCGATGCGCTCCGACTTGGCGGTGACGGGGCTGTCGATCGTCACCTTGTTGCCGTCGATCAGAATGTCGCCGCGACAGTCCCGCAGCACGCCGAACAGCGCCAGCAGCAGCTCGCGCTGGCCCTGGCCGTCGAGCCCGCCGAGACCGATGATCTCGCCGGCCTGCAGCGAGAACGAGATGTCCTTCAGCCGGTCGCCCCAACTGATGCTCCTGCATTGCAGCGCTGGCGGCCGGCCATCGATTTTCCGCGGCGGCTTTTCCGGGAAGGCATGCTTGTACTCACGGCCGATCATGAGCTCGATCACTTCGGCATCCGTTTTGGTACCGGCCGGGAAAGTCGCGATGCGGCGGCCGTTGCGGAACACGCTGCAGTCGTCGGCGAGCTCGGCGATCTCGTGCATGCGATGGGAGATGTAGAGCAGCGCCAGCCCCTCGCTGCGCAGGCGCTTCAGCACCTTGAACACCTTGGTCACGTCGGAAGCGGTCAGCGCCGAGGTTGCCTCGTCGAGGATCAGGATCTTGGGCTGCCGCGACAGCGCTTTCGCGATCTCGACCATCTGCCGGCGCGACAGCGGCAGGTCCTTCACCAGCGCACGCGGATGAATGTCGCCGGCGCCGGCGCGGTGCAGCGCCTCCTCTGCAAGTCGACGCTGGGCCCGCCGATCGATCATTCCGAATCGCGTCGGCGGATGAGAGATCATGATGTTGTCCGCGACCGACAGGTCGGGAATCAGCGACAGCTCCTGGAAGATGCAGACGACGCCGGCATCGTTTGCCGCGGAAGGACCGGTGAAGGCGACCTCGCGTCCCGCAAGCGTCATGCGGCCTTCGTCCGGCGTGACCACGCCGACCATGAGCTTGATCAGCGTCGACTTGCCGGCGCCGTTCTCGCCGAGAATCGCGTGGATGCGGCCGGGATGGACCTCCAGGTCCGCACCGTCGAGAGCGATCACGCCGCCGTAGCGCTTGGACAGTCCTTCGGCGCGAAACAGCGGCTCGGCCGCGATCATGCTTGCTCCCTCAGTCGCTTGAGCAATAGGGACAGGCTGGCCGCGAGAGAACTCGCGGACCAGCAATCACACCGGCCTATTGATTTTCCTTCGACTGGCCCATGATCTCCTGCGCCGTGAAGTTGATGCCGCAGGTCGGGAAGGAGTTGCCGACGAAGAAGTTGTCGGACTGGGCCGGGAAGTAGTCCTGATCCTTCTTGAAGTTCGGATCTTCCACGACGGCGAGCGGCAGCTTGACCGATTGCGGCACCACCTTGCCTTCGAGGGCGGCGAGCGCGACCTTGATCGCGACCGCGACCTGCGCAGGTCCGGTACCGGCGGAAGAGCATTTCAGGCCTTCGGACGCCTTGGCGGCGCAGAACTTGCGGAAGCCGTTTTCGGTCTCGCCACCGAACGGCACCATCTTGTGCTTGGCGTCGAGCATGGCCTGCACGATGCCGGTGTCGCCGCCCTGACCGGAGATCGCATCGAACGGGCCATTGGTCGCGATCGCATCCGCCGTGGCCTTCTGGGCGACGCCGTCGTCCCATTTGCCGACGACCTCGGTGACCTGCCACTTCTTGCCGGAGCCGTCGAGAACGGAGTGGAAGCCGTTGTGACGATCGGTGTCGACCGAGGTGCCGGCGACGCCGCGCACCTCGAGCACCTTGCCGCCGCCGGGCACGTTCTTGACCAGCCACTTCGCCCAGAGTTCGCCGAGACCCTTCTGGTCGACGTTGACGTTGATCGCATCTTCCGTCGCAAGGATGTTGTCGAAGGCGACGAGGATCACGCCTGCCTGCTTGGCACGCTTGATCACCGGCCCGAACGCGGTCGGGTTCTGCGCGTTGACGACAATCGCGTCATAGCCGGAGTCGATGAAGTTGTTGATTGCCGAGATCTGGGCCGGGACGTCCTCGCCGGTCGAGACGACCTTGAACTCCTTCAGCTTGGCCTTGACCTCCGGCTGCGCCGCATAGGCCTTCGCGGTCTGGATCATCTGGATGCGCCAGGTATTGGCGATGTAGCCGTTCGCCAGTGCGATGCGGTACGGGCCCTTCTTGGCCGGAAACTTGAAGAACTTGGTGTCCGCGGTCCACGGCACCATGCATTCAGGCTCGGTCGCCGGTCCCTTGACCATCTCCGGCTCCGCCAGCGCCTTGCCGGCAAACGCCGTGACCAACACCAGCGATGCACAAGTGGCAAGGCATCGCGCCCTCATCGACTTGGACGACATTCGTGACCTCCCCTGTTGTTGTGGCGCCAAATCAATGACGCATGTGCGAGACGCCTCTTTGTTTCCGGAGGTTTGTGCGAGCATTGCTCGTCGTCTCGACCCGCCAAGCGTTACTGATCAATGACAGCGCTGTCAATTACCGTCGCGCGGCTTTTGCCAAGCGGCCGGTCGCATGTCATGAATATGGTTCGGACAAATCCGCGTGAATCAATGTTGCAAGGATCATGTCTCAGAAGCGTCGCACCACGCTGGAGGACGTCGCCCGCATCGCCCATGTCAGCGCTGTCACCGTGTCGCGGGCGCTGCGGCGGCCCGATATGGTGTCGCCGGAGTTGCGCAAGCGGATCGATGCCGCGGTCGACAGGCTGGCCTATGTGCCGAACTTCGCGGCGAGCCGGCTCGCCTCGACCCGCACGCATTCCATCGGCATCGTCGTGTCGTCGCTCTCCAACGGCATCTTCGCGGACTACCTGCAGGCGATCTACGACACCCTGCTGCCGCTCGGCTTTCGCCCCGTCGTCGTCAGCAGCCGCTATTCGGCGGAGGAGGAAGAGGGCGCCATCAGGACGCTGCTGGGCCAGAACATCGAGGCGCTGATCCTGGTCGGGGTGAACCAGACGCGGGCCGCGCGGCGCGTTCTCGAACGTTCGCGGATTCCGGTGGTGCAGACGTTCGAGCTGACCGACGATCCGATCGATCTGAATGTCGGACTTTCGCAGCGCCAGGGCGGCTATGCCGCGACCCGCTTCCTGATCGAGCTGGGACATCGGCGGATCGCCTACCTCTCCGGACAGCGCGACGACCGGGCACGAGCCCGGCTGGAGGGTTATCGCGCGGCGCTGACGGAAGCTGGTTTGGACGGCGAGTCGCTGGTTGCCTGGCTCCCGGCACAGACGACGATCTCGCTGGGGCGGAAGCTGACCGAGGAGATGCTCGCGAGCGGAGCTCCCGATGCGATCTTCTGCTGCGATGACAACATCGCGCTGGGTGCGTTGTTCGCCTGCCAGCAGGCGGGGCTGGAGGTCCCGCGCCGGATCTCGCTGATCGGCTTCAACGACCTGGAATTCGCGGCGGCCTCCAATCCGCCGCTGTCGACCGTGCTGACGCCGCGCGCCGACATGGGGCGCGTGGCGTCCGAACTGGTGCTTCAGGTGATCGCCACCGGCAAGCGGCCGAGAACGCGTCGGATCGACCTCGGCTTCGAGATCGTCGCACGCGGCAGCACCGGACCGCATCTCGTGGCTTCGTGATGATGGTCGCGCCCTTTCGGGCGCAGTGCTGCACGTGGTGCGGCCGAGCACCCATTGCATCACCCACGAGCAGGCCAATCTCTCGCAAGGAGGCAGCGGCCGCGCTGGGCGAGATCGCCGCGCCGGCCACGAGCGTTCCCGACCGCCTGGCGGACCAGGCGGTAAGCCAGATGACGAGCCTTGCGACGACCATGTCGCGGCCGATCGCGCGCGAGCCCCGCAGGGCCGCGCGCCGCACGTTCTCGTGCGCCCCACGTCCCGTTCTGGACGGCTCCGATATTGTCTGACAGAAACGTCGGACGCATCCATCGGGCATCATGACCGCTGCAGCGCAAACGGGGGAGAGCGGCCGGCCAATCCGGCCATGGTGACACGCCTCCGTTGCCTCGGCCGTCGCGCGGCCGCGTGGTGATGCACCGTGCCGAGGTCTGACATGACCGAGGACGAGCTGCAAGAGAAGCCGGAGAGCTGCCATGAACGCCAATGTCAAACTGCCTGCCGCAAAGGGCGTCTTCATCGACAACACGTGGCAGCCCGCGCGGTCGGGCCGCACCATTGCGATGCTTGCTCCGGCGACCGGCCAGGTGATCGCTTCGATCGCGGCAGGGGATGCGGCCGACATCGATCTTGCCGTGGCGGCGGCGCGCCGCGCGCTCGAAGGCCCGTGGGGCCGGCTCGCCGCGGTGGACCGCGGGCGCCTGCTGTCGAAGCTCGGCCGCCTCGTCGAGGACAACGCCGAGGAACTCGCGAAGCTCGAAGCGGCGGATACCGGCAAGCCGATGAAGCAGGCCAAGGCGGACGTGGTCGCGGTCGCGCGCTATTTCGAATATTACGGCGGCGCCGCCGACAAGGTGCATGGCGACACCATCCCGTTCCTCGACGGCTTCTTCGTCACCACGGTCTATGAGCCGCTCGGCGTCACCGGCCATATCATTCCGTGGAATTATCCGGGGCAGATGTTCGGCCGCACCGTCGCGCCGGCGCTGGCGATGGGCAACGCGACCGTGATCAAGCCGGCCGAGGAGGCCTGCCTGGTGCCGCTGCGTCTTGCCGAGCTCGCGGCGGAAGCCGGCTTTCCGGCCGGTGCGATCAATGTCGTGCCGGGTCTCGGCGAGGAGGCGGGTGCGGCGCTGTCGGCGCATGACGGCATCGATTTCATCTCCTTCACCGGCAGCCCGGAGGTCGGCACGCTCGTGCAGACGGCGGCCGCGAGGAACCACATCGGCTGCACGCTCGAGCTCGGCGGCAAGTCGCCGCAGATCGTGTTCGCCGACGCCGATCTCGATGCTGCGCTGACCTCGGTGGCCGCGGCGATCGTGCAGAACGCCGGCCAGACCTGCTCGGCCGGCTCGCGCGTGCTGGTGGAGCGTTCGATCTGGGACCGTTTCCTGGCTGACCTCAAGCTCCGCTTCGAGAAGATCACCGCCGGCACCCCGGAGATGGATCTCGATCTCGGCCCCGTCATCAGCGCGGTGCAGAAGAAGCGCATCGAGAGCATGCTGGCGCGTGCCGAGTCCGGCGGCGCCAAGCGCGTGGCCCAGGGCAAGATCGCCGACGGCGTGCCGAGCGAAGGCTTCTACGTCGCGCCTGCGCTCTATCAGCAGGTCGCCCGCGACTCCGAGCTGGCGCGCGACGAGGTGTTCGGCCCGGTGCTGGCGGCGATGCCGTTCGACGACGAGGCCGATGCGATCAAGCTTGCCAATGGCACCGATTTCGGCCTGGTCGCGGGCGTATGGTCGGGCGACGGCTCGCGGGCGATGCGCGTCGCGCGCAAGGTCAAGGTCGGCCAGATGTTCGTCAACGGCTACGGCGCTGGCGGCGGCATCGAGCTGCCGTTCGGCGGCATGAAGAAATCGGGACACGGCCGCGAGAAGGGTTTCGAGGCGCTGTACGAGCTTGCGGCGATGAAGACCCTGATCGTCAAGCACGGCTAGCGGATTCGCATCTCCGATCAATTCCGCCGTGCGGACGTCACTGACAACGCCGCCCGGCGTTGTTGTTGTCAGTCCGCGCGGCGAGGCGCTAGAGCATGATCCGGAAAAGTGGAAGCCGGTTTTCCGAAAAGATCATGCTCAGACAAAGAGCTGACATCTGGGTTTGCAGAAGGAGACGAGCGGATGAGCGACGAAAAAGAATTGTTCGAGAAGGGCCTGAAGGTGCGCCGCGAGGTGCTCGGCGCGGCCTACGTCGATGGCAGCCTCGCCAAGGCCGACGACTTCATGATGGCCTTCCAGCACATCACCACCGAAATGTGCTGGGGCTATGCCTGGACCCGGCCAGGACTGGATCGCCGCACCCGCAGCATCATCAATCTCGCGATGCTGACCGCGCTGAGCAAGCCGAGCGAGCTGAAGCTGCATGTCAAGGGCGCGCTCACCAACGGCGTCACGGTCGACGAGATCAAGGAGATCCTGCTGCACGCCACTGTCTATTGCGGCATTCCCGCAGGGCTCGAAGCCTTCAAGGCGGCGCATGAGGTGCTGGTCGCGGAGGGCGCGATCGCCAAGAAGGACGGCGCAAAGGACGGCACATGAGCGCGCCGGGGAAGATCCTGTTCGTCGGCATCGGCAACATGGGCTGGCCGATGGCCGCGCGCCTGCTCGGCGCCGGCTTTGCGGTTGCGGTCAATGATGCCGTTCCAGAACGGGCTGCGGACTTCGTGCGCCAGATCGGCGGCATCGAGGCGGGGGATCTTGCGGCGGCAGCGGCAGATGCCGACGTCATCATCACGATGCTGCCGACCAGCAAGCATGTCGCGGACGCGGTCGGGACCCTGCGCGCAGGTCTGAGGCAGGGTCACGTCGTGATCGACATGAGCTCCGGCGCGCCGGCCGCGACGCAGGCGATCGCGGCCGATCTCGCCCCGCTCGGCGTGATCATGCTCGATGCGCCGGTCAGCGGCGGCGTGCCGCGCGCGGTGACCGGCGAGCTCGCGATCATGGCCGGCGGCGAGCCGGCTGCGCTCGATTGCGTCGAGCCGCTGTTGCGCGCGATGGGCACGACGATCCACCGCATCGGCGGCCTCGGCTCGGGCCAGGCGATGAAGGCGCTCAACAACCTCGTCTCGGCCGGCGGCTTCCTGATCGGCATCGAGGCGCTGCTGATCGGCCAGCAGTTCGGCATCGATCCCGGCCTGATGACCGACGTGCTCAACGCCTCGACCGGCATGAACAACTCGACGCAGAAGAAGTTCAAGCAGTTCGTGCTGTCGCGCCAGTTCAACAGCGGCTTCGGCCTCGACCTGATGGTCAAGGACCTCTCGATCGCGCTCGAGGTTGCGCGTGCCAGCGGGGTCGCGGCCCCATTCTCCAATCTCTGCCGCGAGCTGAGCGCGAGCGCGCAAGGGATGCTCGGACCCGGGCAGGATCACACCGCGCTGGCGAAGCTGAGCGAGGCGCTGGCCGGCATCGAGCTGAAGGGCTGACTACCCCTGGCGCCGCAGGAATCCGGTGATCGTCACCTTGTCCCAGATTCCGGCCGCGGCGAACGGGTCGGCGCGGTTGAAGGCCTCGACCTCGGCGCGGCCGGGTGCCTCGACCAGGAACAGGCTTCCGATCATCGTCGACCCATCGTCGGAGACGAGCGGGCCGGACATCACGATGGTGACGGGCAGGCGGGCGGTGTCACCGAGATAGGCCTTGTGCGCGTCGTAGTTGGCAAGCCGGACCGGCAGCGCGTCCGGCTTGTCGATCGCGTGAATCGCAAACAGCATGAATTCTCTCCGCAAGTTGAAGCCGGACGGCTCCATGCCGTCCTGCTTCCGGACTGATGGCTGATCCTATTTCGCGCCGAGCTTGCTCGCATCCTCGAAGCTCGGGCAGGTCCGCTGTTCCAGCGCTACGTCGAACGGCTGGTAGTTGTCCTTGGTGATCACCGTCGGCTTCAGCACGATCTCGTTGATCACCGGCTGTCCGCGCAGCGAGCGGACGGCCATCATGGTGCCGAGGCAGCCTTGGGCGAAGCCGTTATAGTCGCCGCTGGCGAGCAGCTTGCCGGACTTGATCGCGTCGATCGCCTCCTTGGTGCCGTTGATGCCGATCACCTGGGCCTTGCGGTTGGCGCCGTCCAGCGCCTCGATGGCGCCGACGGCCATGGCGTCGTTGGCGGCAAGCACGCCGTCGATCTGTGCATTGGACTGCATCAGGTTCTCCATCACCTGCAGGGCCTGCAGGCGCTGGTAGTTGCCGGGCTGCGACGCCAGCAGCTTGGCGCCGGGATTCTCCTTCAGCGCGTCGTTGAAGCCGCGGACGCGATCGACATTGGTCAGCGAGCCCTTGACCCCTTCGATGATGACGATGTTGCCCTTGCCGCCGAGCGTCTTGAGCAGGAACCGGCCCGTCTCCAGGCCGAGGCTGTAGTCGTCGGCGCCGACGAAGGAGACGAACTTGCCGCCGGCCGAGCGGTCGGTGATGTTGACGACGGGAATCTTGGCGTCGTTGATCTTCTCGACGCCGGGCACCATCGCCTTGTAGTCGACCGGCGTGAAGACGATGGCGCTCGGCTTCTTCACCACCACGTCTTCGATCTGGCTGAGCTGCTCGGGGATCGAGTCCGGCTTGGTCGGGATGTAGTGCAGGATCTTGGCGTTCAGCACCTTCGCCATGTTGTCGGCGCCGACCCGCACCGTCTGGAAGAACGGATTGGTCTGGTTCTTGGTGAACACGGCGATGGTCTCGCCGTCGGCGCGGGCCTGCGTCGTGACAGCCGTGATCAGGAGTGCGAGCGCGAGGCTGTGCGGTATCCGGTGTTGCATGGTGTTTCCATCCCTCGTTTTCTGAGTTTGCTTATGAGCTCATTGCGTCGGGCGCCGCGTCTTCATGTCGAGCCAGACGGCGATGATGACGATGATTCCGGTGACGAGCGGCTGCCAGTTGGCGCTGATCGCGAGCAGGTTCATGCCGTTCAGCACCAGCGTCAGGATCAAGGCGCCGATGAAGGTGCCGAACACGGTGCCGACGCCGCCGAACAGCGAAGTGCCGCCGATCAGCACCGCGGCGATGGCCGGCAGCGTCAGGCTTTCGCCGATGTCGGCTTCGGCGGAGTTGAGCCGCGACAGGAAGATGATCGAGGCGAGGCCGGCCATGGTGCCTGAGACGGTGTAGACCAGCAGCAGCCGGCGCGCGACCGGAATGCCGGAGAGTCGCGCCGCGACCGGATTGGCGCCGATGGCGTAGATCTCCTGGCCCCATGTGGTGCGTTGCGCGAACAGCGTTCCGATCGCGAGGAACACCAGCAGCAGATAGACCGGGATCGGCAGTCCGAGCAAATAGCCGCTGCCGATCTGGCGGAAGCCGGCCGGGAAGCCATGAATGGTCTCGCCGGCCATGTACCAGTAGGTGACACCGTTCAGCACCCAGAGCATGCCGTAGGTCGCGATGAAAGAGGGGATGCGCAGCGCCGTGACCATGAAGCCGTTGAGAAATCCGACGCTGCCGCCGGCGAGCAGCCCGGTGCCGATCCCGAGTGCGGGCGAGCCGGTCTGATGGATCACGGTGCCGGCGAGACACGCCGACAAGGCAACGTTGGCGCCGACCGACAGATCGAGGCCGGCGGTCAGCACCACCAGCGTCAGGCCGGAGGCGATGAAGAAGGTCAGGCTCGCCTGCCTGAGCACGTTGAGGATGTTGCCGAGGCTGAGGAAGGAGTCGCTCAGCACGGTCAGCGCGGCGCAAATCAGCAGCGCGGCGAGCAGCCGGTAGAACACCTGTGCCGCGTTCTGCGACAGGAATGACCGCGGCGGCAAGACGCTCTCTTTGGCGATGTCGGTCATGACCGGCTCCGCAGGCCGTCGAGGAACATCGCGACGATGACCAGCGCACCGACGCTCGCGACCTGCACGGAGGATGGCAGCGACACCAGATTGAGGCCGTTGCGCAGCACGCCGACCGCGATGACGCCCAGCACGGTGCCGAGCAGCCAGCCATTGCCGCGCTCGAACGAGGTGCCGCCGACCGCGACCGCCGCGATGGCGTCGAACTCCATCCCGAGCCCTGCGGTCGGATGTCCCGAATTCATCCGCGATGTCATCAGCAGCCCCGCAATGCCGGCCATCGTGCCGCCGATCGCATAGACCGCGATCAGGAGCCGTGTCGGCGACAGGCCGGCATAGCGGAGCGCCTCGCGGTTGCCGCCGAGCGCGAAGACGTAGGTGCCGAACCTGGTATGATAGAGCAGGCCGTGAAACGCCGCGTAGGTCAAAAGCCCCATCACGATCGGCACGGGGATGCCGAGCAGCGTCGCCGAATAGATGTCGCGCACGCCGTGGGGAATGCCGACCACGCTCTGGCCGTCGCTCACGATCAGCGACAGGCCCTGCGCCATGCCGAGCGTGGCGAGGGTGGCCACGAACGGCGGAATCCCGACGATCGCGACCAGCCAGCCATTGACGGAGCCGAACGCCGCGCCGACCAGCACCGCGGCGCCGAGGCCCAGCAGCACGGACTTGGTCGCGAGCGAGACGATGGCGACGCAGAGCGAGGTCAGCGTCAGCACCGCGCCCATCGAGAGGTCGAGCCCTTCGGTCATGATGATCAGGGTCATCGGCAGCGCGAGCATGGTCAGGATCGTCGACTGCACCAGCACGTTGGAGAGGTTCGCGGCCGACAGGAAGCCCGGCGCGATCGCGCCGAACAGCGCGATCAGCAGCACCAGCACGATCGCCACGCCCGGGATGCGCTGCAGCGTTCGGAGCGGTGAGGCGATGGTGGCGTCACTCATCATGCATCCCCAGTCGCACGATATTCTCCTCGGTCAGCTCGCTGCGCGCCAGGTGTCCGGCGATGCGGCCCTCGCGCATCACATAGGCGCGGTCGCAGACGTGGCAGATCTCGATCTGCTCGGACGAGATCATCAGCGCGGCGGCGCCCTCGGCGACCAGCCGGTCGATCAACGCGAAGATCTCGGACTTGGCGCCGACGTCGATGCCGCGCGTCGGCTCGTCGAAGATGAACAGCCTGGCGCCGGCCGCGAGCCACTTGCCGATCACGACCTTCTGCTGGTTGCCGCCCGAGAGCAGGCCGACCGTCTGGCGCGCATTCGGCGTTGCGATCCGCAATTGCCGGATCAGCCCGTCCGCGGTGCGCTGCGCGCCGCGCGGATCGTAGAGCCCGCTGGGAAACAGCTTCTTCAGCGCCGAGACCACGAGGTTGTCGCCGACCGAGCGCAGCAGCGCCAGGCCCTCGCTCTTGCGGCTCTCGGGGATCAGCGCGATGCCGCGGCGGGCCGCGATGTCGGGCTCGCCCGCGATCGGCTTGCCGTCGAAGATGATCTCGCCTTCGCTGACCGGATCGGCGCCGAAGATCGCGCGCGCCACCTCGGTGCGGCCGGAGCCGACGAGGCCGCACAGGCCGACGATCTCGCCCCGCCGCACCTCGATGTTGATGTCGGCAATCCCGGTCGGCGCGCTCAGTCCCTTGACCTCGAGCACGAGCTCGCCCGGCGTTTCCGCGAAATGGCGCGGATAGCTCATGTCGATATTGCGCCCGACCATCATGCGCACGAGTTGGTCGGGCGTGACGTCGGCGGGGCTGACATCGCCGATGCGGCGGCCGTCGCGCAGCACGGTGATGCGGTCACCAAGCGCGAACACCTCGGCGATGCGGTGCGAGATGTAGACGATCGCCACGCCTTCCGCCTTCAGCCGCCGGATCAGCGCGAACAGCAGCTCCGCCTCGCGGTCGGACAGCGCCGCCGTCGGCTCGTCCATCACCAGGATCCGCGCATTCTGGCTGATCGCTTTCGCAATCTCGACCATCTGCTGCTGCGCGACGCCGAGCGTGTCGACGATGACAGAAGGATCGATGTCGAAGCCGATGCTGTCGAGCACGCGCTTCGCATCGGCCAGGATCCTGCGGCGGTCGATGGTGCCGGGCAGGCGGCCTTTCGGCTCGCGGCCGAGATAGATGTTCTGCGCGATGTCGAGGAACGGCACCAGCGAGAATTCCTGGAAGATCACGGCGATGCCGAGGTCTTGCGCATCGGCCGTCGAGGTGATCGCAACCTTCTTACCCTTGTAATAGACCTCACCCGCATCGGCGCTATAGGCGCCGCACAGGATCTTCATCAGGCTGGATTTGCCGGCGCCGTTCTCGCCGAGCAGCATGTGGACTTCGCCCGGGTAGATCGCAAACGAGACGTCGTCCAGCGCCTTGACGCCGGGGAACGTCTTGCTGATCCCGCGCAGCTCCAGCAGCGGCGCGGGCGATGAGGCTGCCATGGCTGCCGCCACGCTCATGGCCGCGCTCCGCCCCCAAAGATCTTGCCCGGATTCATCAGGCCATCCGGATCGAGCGCGGCCTTGATCGCGCGCATCACACCAACGGCCTCGCCGAGCTCGTCCTCGAGATAGTCGACCTTTCCGAGGCCGATGCCGTGCTCGCCGGTGCAGGTGCCGTCCATCGCGATCGCGCGCGCCACCATGCGCGACTGCAGCGCCTTGGCGCCGGCCAGCTCGTGCGCATCAGTTGGATCGATCAGGATCAGCATGTGGAAATTGCCGTCGCCGACATGGCCGACGATCGGCGCAATGAAGCCGTTGCTGTCGGCATCCCGGCGCGTCTCGATCAGGCATTCGGCGAGGCGCGAGATCGGCACGCAGACGTCGGTGATGACGGCGCGCGCGCCGGGGCGCAGGCCCAGTCCGGCATACAGCGTATTGTCGCGGGCGTGCCAGAGCCGGCTGCGGTCCTCGGCCGCCTTGGCCCAGGCGAAGCCTCGGCCGCCATGCTCGATCGCGATCGCCTCCGCCGTCTGCGCCTGCTCGGCGACGGCGGCCTCCGAGCCGTGAAATTCCAGGAACAGCGTCGGGGCTTCCCGATAGCCGAGCTTCGAATAGGCATTGATGCCGCGCATCATGACGTCATCGACGAGCTCGATGCGGGCGGCGGGGACGGCCGACTGGATCAGCGCGATCGCTGTGTCGACCGCGTCGTGCAAAGTCGGGAAGCTGCAGGTTGCGGCCGAGATCGCCTGGGGCAGGGGATGCAGCTTCAGCGTGATTTCGGTGATCACGCCGAGCGTCCCCTCCGATCCAACGAACAGCCGTGTCAGGTCGTAGCCGGCGGCGGATTTGCGCGCACGCTTGGCGGTGCGGATCACCCGGCCGTCGGCCAGCACGACCTCGAGCGCGAGGACGTTGTCCTTCATGGTGCCGTAGCGCACCGCCATGGTCCCGGAGGCGCGGGTCGAACTCATGCCGCCGATCGAGGCATCGGCCCCGGGATCGATCGGAAAGAACAGGCCTGTCCCGCGCAGCTCGGCATTGAGCTGCTTGCGGGTGATGCCGGGCTGCACCACGACGTCCATGTCGGCGTCATGCACGGCCAGCACCTCGTTCATGCGGGCGAAGTCGAAACAGACCCCGCCCGCGACAGCCGCAGCGTTGCCTTCGAGCGACGTGCCGGCGCCGAACGGCACGATGGGCGTGGCAGCCTCTGCGCACAGCCTGACGATGTCGGCGACCTCCTGCGTTGTCTCGGGAAACACGACGATGTCGGGCGGCATCGCCGGATAGTACGACTCGCTCCGGCCGTGCTGATCCAGCACGCCGCGCGCGAGACTCGCGCGCGGCCCGATCAGGTTCGAAAGCCGCTCGGCCAATGCACCGGTGCCGACCCGCAACTCCATCATTCCTCCCGTCCGCTTCCTCGTCGATGACAGGACTCTTGACGGTCCTTGTCGCCCGCTCAGCTCAAACCTGATTGGCGCGCTCCGCAAGCCGTTTCAGGCCGAAATCATAGTTGAGATGAAAATATCCGTCCGTCACCATGCGGCCATCTGGCGCACGGCCCGGCGGGCAGCGTTCGAACTCGCGGATCAGGCTGTCCTTGACGCCGAACACGACATCGGAATCGAGATACTGGTCGCCGGCCACGAACACATGCGTCACCAGCCGCTCGAAACCGGGCGCCGAGATCATGAAATGCACATGCGCCGGCCGCCACGGGTGCCGTCCCTGCGCCGTGAGCATGTCGCCGACCGGCCCGTCGTTGGGGATCGGATAGGCCGCGGGCTTGATCGACCAGAAGTGGAAGCGGCCGTCGGCGTCGGTATGGAAGCGCGCGCGCATGGCGAGATCGCCGATCTGCTCGAGCCGCTGCACGTCGTAATAGCCGTCGTCGTCGGAGTGCCAGACGTCGACCACGGCGCCTGCCAGCGGCGCGCCGTCCGCGCTCGACACCGAGCCGGTCACCAGCAGCGGATCGCCTTTCATCGGTCCCGCGATATCGTCGCCGTTGGCGCGTTCCGGCGCCGCCTGGACGAAGAAGGGGCCGAGCACCGTGGTCTCGGTGGCGCCTTCCGGCACCGGATGATTGATGGCGTCGACCAGCATCGAAACGCCGAGCGTATCCGACAGCAGGATGAACTCCTGGCGCTTGTCGTCGCACATCTGGCCGGTGCGGGTCAGGAAGTCGATGCCGTATTCCCATTCCTGCTGGGTCGGACGGACCTCGCGCACGAAGGCATGGAGATGCCGCACCAGCGCCTCGCTGACCTGTTTGATCCGCGCATCACGCGCGCCCGCCAGGCGTTCGAGCACGGCATCTGTGATCGTGGTCTCGTTGAAGTTGCGCAAGAGGCGGCTCCTTTCAGAGAGGCTCGCCGAGCCCGGACAGCCGCTCGACATGCCGGACGGTGGCGAGGAAGTCGGTGTCGGCATCGCCTGACGCGATCAGCGCGCCATAGGTCTCACGGACCTGCGCCGCGAGCTGCAGCGGCACGCCGACGGCATGGCCGGCGCCGAGAATCAGATCGAGATCCTTGGCCATCTGCGCGCAGGAGAACGTCGCGGCAAAGTCGCGCGCCAGCAGCGGCGCGGTCTTGTACTTCACCATCGGCGAGGCGACTGCGCTGTCATGCAGCACCTTCAGAATGTCGGGCCAGGCGATGCCGCCCTTGCGTGCGAGGGCGAGGCTTTCGGCCATCATCGCCGCCGTCGTCGCGATCATCAGGTTGACGGCGAGCTTGGCGTAGCGCGCCTCTTCCGCCGCGCCCAGATAGGTCTGCGCGCGCGTGAAGCCGGCCAGCACCGGCGTGATCAGGGTGAACGCCTCTCTTGGACCGGACACGAAGCACGTCAGCTCGCCGGTGTGGGCGATGCTGGCATTGCCGGAGATCGGCGTGCGCAGATAGGCGACGTCGCGAGCGCTCGCGGCGGCCGCGACCGCGCTCGACGCGTCGACACCCACGGTGCTGGTCTCGATCAGGATCGCGCCCGGCGCCATGGCCGCGATCAGTCCGCTGCTGCCGAGCATGGCGGCGCGCAGCGCATTATCGTCGGGTAGCGACGAGATGACCACGGCATGGTCGCGCACCGCCTCGGCAGCGGACGACGCGGCGGCCATGCCGAGCGCACGTGCCTCGTCGAGCCGGGCGGCGTTGGGATCGAACGCCGTGACGTCATGGCCGGCCTTGGCGAGCCGCGCCGCGATCGGCAGGCCGATCTTGCCGATGCCGATGAAGGCGAGGCGCTTGTCAGGAAGTGACATGGGTGAGGTCCGCCGATTGCTTCATTTTCTGCGCCTGTGGCGACGCGATGCTGCCTCGCAGGTTCGTCGACGTGAGGGGGCCGGTCACGCGCCGGTCGCCACGGGATAGTCGACCTGGAAGCGGCCGATCCTGAGGTCGCCGAGCTCCTCGCGGACGCGCAGGTGCTCCGGATGCGACGCATAGGCCTTCAATGCGGCGCTGCTGGCGAATTCGGAGAACAGGACGACGTCGCAGGCATAGTCGACGTCGCTGACATCGAGACCGACCTCGATGTGGGTCAGGCCGTCGATCCGGCCTTTCAAACTCTCGAACAGGGTCTTGACCTTGAGCCGGGCCGCGGCGCGCTCGGCAGCCGTCTCGGCGCGCAGCCGCCACATCACGATGTGCCTGATCGGCCCCGTCATTCGTGCGTCCCTCACCTGTGCTTGTTCTTGTCTGACGATTTTGCCTTGCAGGAAATGGAAATAAAGGACAAAAATTGTAACTCTGTTTTCCGATCAGCGTAACAATGGACCGTCTGCTCCAACTCGAGGTGTTTTCCAAGACGGCCGAGCTGGGCAGCCTGTCCAAGGCCGCCGAGTCCTTGCGGATGTCCAACGCCGCGGCGAGCCGGCATCTCAGCGCGCTGGAGGAACGGCTCGCGGTGCGCCTGATCGAGCGCAACACGCGCCGGCTCTGGCTGACCGAAGCCGGGCAGGAGCTGCTGCAGCGCTGCGGCCCGCTGCTCAACGAGCTGGCCGAGGCCGAGGACGCCGTCAGCGACCGCGCGCTGTCGCCGCAGGGCATGCTGCGCGTCACCAGCTCGCTGTCGTTCGCGACGATCTATCTCGCGCCGATGCTGCCGGCGTTTCGCGCGATGTATCCAAAGCTGAGCCTGCAGATCATCGCCGCCAACCGCTACCCGGATTTCATCGAGGCGGGCATCGACGTGGCGATCCGCACCCGCGAGCATGAGCCGGACTCGGGCATCGTCGTCCGCCGCATCGGGCAGATGCGGCGCGTGCTGGCGGCCGCGCCGTCCTATCTCGCGAGCCGTGGCTGTCCCGTCGTTCCCGGCGATCTGGTGCGCCACGACATGCTGATCTACAATCTTGCCAATGATCCGTATTCCCTGTCCCTGCGCAACGGCACGACTGCCCAGAGCATTCGGATCGCGCCGACGCTCGACAGTAATGACGGCCAGGTGATCAAGGGCGCCGCGCTTGCCGGGCTCGGCATCCTGATCCAGCCGCTCTACATCGTGCAGAGCGACATTCTGGCCGGCCGGCTGGTGCCGGTCCTGCTCGACTGGGAGCTGCCGCTCTTGACGATGAACATCGCCTACCAGAACCGCGTCAGGCTGCCGGCCAAGATCAGGGTGTTCGCCGATTTCCTCGTCGATCACATCCGGACCCATTCCGACCCGGGGATCTGGATCGAGCCGCCCAAGCCGGATTGAGCCGATGCCCGCATGCGGGGGAGGGCGGATCATGTTCTGAGAAAAATAATTACCTTGCTATTTTTCGGAAATCATGGTCTCCTGCGTGCATCCCGCCTCGAGCAGAGGGACGTACGCGTCGTCACGAACGTGGAGGTGGGCTGCGATGGACGTGACGGCTGTGCCAGACGAGCGCAGGCGGCGCGGACGGCGAAGTCGTGTGGTCCTGGCCTCTCGACGCTGAGGTCAAGTCCGTGGTCGTTGCTTGACGGCACGCGCGGGCGATGGGGGCAAGAACGCCGATCCCCAGGGAGAGCACGAAGGACACCGTTAACACCGTCGCGCGGGGAAGGCCGGGTCTGTCCGGCTGTACCTGTGGTACCTGCCGCCTGCATTCTTTTGAGCAGGCGGGCCACGGGCCTCAGCCGAGGTCCGGCCTTCCTCGCGCCCTCTCATGATCAGGAGGGACACGACGAACCCACACCTCGGGCCTCGTAGGCCGCGGGAACGCACGCGCTCATCTCCATGGCTGCTCATGTCGCCAACCCAATCCCCGGTGTCGTCCCGGACAAGCGCGCACAGCGCGCCGATCCGGGACCCATAACCCCAGGGCGCAGACGGGCATCCAGTACGCCGCGGCGTCTCGGCGGATCATGGCCGCCGGTGGTATGCTGGTTCGCCCGCCCGCCCGCGCGGGCGATGACGGCGGTGATGGTCTGTCCCCGGGGGGGGGGGAGCGACGCTCGCACGGACGCGAGGTGCCGCAGCCCGCCGCAATATGTCGGTTGGCCCGTAGAAATTCGGAGTTGGATCGAAAGATCAATACTTATCAACGGCTTGTGACTGTCATCCGACTGTCATCGAACCTTTATAAAAGCCACACTGAGGCCCCGTAAAGCGGCCGGGGAAGCGCAATCGGGCGCAGATGGCGCTTCGCTTCCCAAGCATGGAGACCAGCTATGAATTTCGTCAAAGCTATCGTCGCTGCCGGCTTGGTCGCCGCATCGACGTCGGCCTTCGCTGCCGACATTACCGGTGCGGGCGCGACGTTCCCGTTCCCGATCTATTCCAAGTGGGCGGACGCCTACAAGAAGGAGACCGGCAACGGTCTGAACTACCAGTCGATCGGTTCCGGCGGCGGCATCAAGCAGATCCAGGCCAAGACCGTGACCTTTGGCGCCACCGACGCGCCGCTCAAGGCCGAGCAGCTCGAGAAGGACGGCCTGGTGCAGTGGCCGATGGTGATGGGCGGCATCGTGCCGGTCGTCAACCTCGAGGGCGTGAAGCCGGGCGAGATGGTGCTGGACGGCGAGACGCTCGCCAACATCTATCTCGGCAAGATCACCAAGTGGGATGACGCCGCGATCAAGAAGCTCAACCCCAGCGTCAAGCTGCCGTCCGATGCGATCGCCGTGGTCCGCCGCTCCGACGGCTCGGGCACGACCTTCAACTTCACCTACTACCTCTCCGAGGTGAGCGCCGACTGGAAGAGCAAGATCGGCTTCAACACCGCCGTCGAGTGGCCGGTCGGTGTCGGCGCCAAGGGCAACGAGGGTGTGTCCGGCAACATCGGCCAGACCAAGAACTCGATCGGCTATGTCGAGTACGCCTATGCCAAGCAGAACAAGCTCACCTACACCGGCATGATGAACAAAGCCGGCAAGACCGTGCAGCCGACCGTCGAGGCCTTCCAGGCCGCGGCCGCGAATGCCGACTGGGCCAAGGCCCCCGGCTACTACGTGATCCTCGCCAACCAGCCCGGCGACAAGTCCTGGCCGATGACGGCGGCGACCTTCATCCTGATGCACAAGGAGCCGGCCGACAAGGCGGCGTCCGGCGAAGCCATCAAGTTCTTCAAGTGGTCGTTCGAGAAGGGCGGCAAGATGGCTGAGGAGCTCGACTACATCCCGATGCCCGACAGCGTCGTGAAGCTGATCGAGAAGACCTGGTCGGCCGACATCAAGAGCTGAGCTGGACGTATCGAAAATCCCCTCTCCCGGCCTCCGGGGGAGGGACGCTACCGGGGTTGCGGCGTGTCCAAGGAACAGGGGGCAGAATTGGCAGAGATGGCGGTTCAGACCGAAGTCAGCGATATCGCGGCCGCTGCCGGACCCTATGACCGGGCACGCGCGCTCAACGCCTTCAAGCTCGGCGACGTGACCTTCTATTGGATCACGCGGCTGTCCGCGATCTCCGTCCTGTTGATCCTGGGCGGCATCATCCTGTCGCTCATCGTCGGCGCATGGCCGGCCATGAGAGAATATGGCTTCGAATTCCTGTGGACGCGGCGCTGGGCGCCGTCGGCCGATCCGCCGGTGCTCGGCGCGCTCGGCCCGATCTACGGCACCTTGGTCACGTCCTTCATCGCGATGCTGATCGCCATTCCGGTCGGTCTGGGCATTGCGATCTTCCTCACCGAGCTGTGCCCGCAATGGCTGCGCCGTCCGATCGGACTTGCCATCGAGCTGCTCGCCGGCATTCCCTCGATCATCTACGGCATGTGGGGCTTCTTCGTGCTGGGCCCGTTCCTGGCCTATACGTTCCAGCCGTTCATGATCAATCTCTGCGCCGGCATCCCCGTGCTGCAGGACATCTTCGCGGGGCCCCCGTCCTATCTCAGCCTGTTCAACGCCTCGCTGATCCTGGCGATCATGGTGCTGCCGTTCATCACCTCGATCTCGGTCGACGTGTTCAAGACGGTCCCGCCGGTGCTGAAGGAAGCCGCCTACGGGGTCGGCTGCACCACCTGGGAGGTCGTGCGCAGCGTCGTCATTCCCTACACCCGCGTCGGCGTCATCGGCGGCGTCATGCTGGCGCTGGGCCGTGCGCTCGGCGAAACGATGGCGGTGACCTTCATCATCGGCAACTCGTTCCGGATCTCATCCTCGATCTTCGCGCCGGGCACCACGATCTCGGCCGCCATCGCCTCCGAATTCCAGGAGAGCGACGGGCTGCACCAGTCGAGCCTGATCCTGCTCGGCCTGCTGCTGTTCGTGCTCACCTTCTTCGTGCTGGCGAGCGCGCGGCTGATGCTCATGCGGCTCGAAGCCAAGGCGGGAAGATAAGCCATGTCCAGCGCTGATACGCTTACACTCGATGCGCCGGTCAATCCGATCTATGCACGCCGGCGCCGCAGGGACATCGTGATCCGCGGCCTCTGCGTCGCCGCCGCGATGTTCGGCGTCACCTGGCTGGCGCTGATCCTGTTCACGCTGTTCTATAACGGACTCGCCGGCCTCAGCCTGCAGGTTTTTGCCGCCGACACGCCGCCGCCCGGCTCCAGCGAAGGCGGCCTGCGCAACGCCATCGTCGGCTCCTTGATCATGACGATCATCGGCGTCGGCATCGGCGCGCCGCTCGGCCTGTTCGCCGGCACCTATCTCGCCGAATACGGCCGCAACGACCGCCTGACCTCGGTGATCCGCTTCATCAACGACATCCTGCTGTCGGCGCCCTCGATCATCATCGGCCTGTTCATCTATGGTGCGGTCGTGGTGCCGATGGGCGGCTTCTCGGCACTCGCGGGTTCCCTTGCATTGGCGGTCATCGTGATCCCGGTGGTGCTGCGCACCACCGAGGACATGCTGCTGCTCGTGCCCAACCCGCTGCGCGAGGCGGCGTCTGCGCTCGGCCTGCCGCGCTCGCTGGTGATCCGCCGCATCGCCTATCGGGCGGCGCGCTCGGGCCTCATCACCGGCGTGCTGCTTGCCACCGCCCGCGTCGCCGGCGAGACCGCGCCTCTGCTGTTCACCGCGCTGTCGAACCAGTTCTGGAGCCTCAACCTTTCCAGGACGATGGCGAACCTGCCCGTCACCATCAACAATTTCGTCCAGAGCCCTTATGCCTACTGGAAGCAACTGGCCTGGAGCGGAGCCCTTCTCATCACTCTGGCCGTGCTCGCCCTGAACATCGGTGCACGCATTCTCGGCGCCGAGAGGAACACCAAATGACCGAACTGTCCGTCTCCGTCAGTCAGCCCAATCACGCTCTTCACGGCAAGGCGCTTCCGGATGCGCCGGCCAAGGTGACCGCGCGCAACCTCAACTTCTACTACGGCGACCATCACGCGCTGAAGAACATCAACCTGTCGCTGGGCACCAACCGCGTCACCGCGTTCATCGGCCCGTCCGGCTGCGGCAAGTCCACGCTGCTGCGCATCTTCAACCGGATGTACGATCTCTATCCGGGCCAGCGCGCGACCGGACAGCTGATGCTCGACAACACCAACATCCTCGATCCCAAGCTCGATCTGAATCTGCTGCGCGCCCGGGTCGGCATGGTGTTCCAGAAGCCGACGCCGTTTCCGATGACGATCTACGAGAACATCGCCTTCGGCATCCGCCTCTATGAGAAGATCTCGAAGTCGGAGATGGACGACCGGGTCGAGAAGGCGCTGCGCGGCGGCGCGTTGTGGAACGAGGTCAAGGACAAGCTCAACGCCTCGGGCCTGTCGCTGTCCGGCGGCCAGCAGCAGCGGCTGTGCATCGCGCGCACCGTGGCGGTCCGGCCGGAGGTGATCTTGTTCGACGAGCCGTGCTCGGCGCTCGATCCGATCTCGACCGCCAAGGTCGAGGAGCTGATCCAGGAGCTCGCCGAAAACTATACGATCGCCATCGTGACGCATAACATGCAGCAGGCGGCGCGCGTCTCCGACAAGACCGCCTTCATGTATCTCGGCGAGCTGATCGAGTTCGACGACACCAGCAAGATCTTCACCTCGCCGAGTGATCGGCGGACCCAGGATTACATCACCGGCCGGTTCGGCTGACGCCGACGACATTGTCTTCAGGAGATCATCATGGCCAGTGAACATACCGCCAAGGCGTTCGACAGCGATCTGCAGGACCTCACCCGTCTGGTATCGGAGATGGGCGGCCTCGCGGAGCGGCTGATCGTCGATTCCGTCGATGCGCTGGTGCGGCGCGACATCGCGCTCGGCCAGAAGGTGGTCGCCACCGACGCCGAGGTCGACAAGCTGCAGCGCATCATCGAGGAGCGCGCCGTGCTCACGATCGCCCGTCGCCAGCCGATGGCGGTCGACCTGCGCGAGATCGTCGGCGCGATGCGCGTGGCGACCGATCTGGAGCGCATCGGCGACCTCGCCAAGAACATCGGCAAGCGCGTCGCGGCGCTGGAGAGCGACTTCCATCCGCTGAAGCTGATCCGCGGCCTCGAGCACATGACCGATCTGGTGCAGTCGCAGGTCAAGACGGTGCTGGACGCCTATGCCGCGCATGACCTGCCGGCGGCGATGACGGTGTGGAAGGGCGACGAGGAAGTCGACGCCATCTGCACCTCGCTGTTCCGCGAGCTCCTGACCTACATGATGGAGGATCCGCGCAACATCTCGTTCTGCATCCACCTGATGTTCTGCGCCAAGAACATCGAGCGCATCGGCGATCACGCGACCAACATCGCCGAGACTGTATTCTATATGATCGAAGGCCAGCAGATCATGGACAAGCGCCCGAAGGGCGACATGACGAGCTTCGCGACGACGATTCCCGGTAACTAAGAGAGACGGTTCAGACATGGGCGCCCGAATTCTGGTGGTGGAGGACGAGGAGGCGCTGACGACGCTGCTGCGCTACAACCTCGAGGCCGAAGGCTACGAGGTCGAGACCGTGGCGCGCGGCGACGAGGCCGACACGCGGCTGAAGGAGCGCGTTCCGGATCTCGTCGTGCTCGACTGGATGCTGCCGGGCCTCTCCGGCATCGAGCTGTGCCGCCGCCTGCGCGCGCGCTCCGAGACCCGGCAACTGCCGATCATCATGCTGACGGCGCGCGGCGAGGAGAGCGAGCGCGTGCGCGGACTCGCCACCGGCGCCGACGACTACATCGTCAAGCCGTTCTCGGTGCCGGAGCTCCTGGCGCGCGTGAAAGGCCTGCTGCGGCGGGCGAGCCCGGAGCGGCTGGCGACCGTGCTGTCCTATGGCGACATCGAGCTCGACCGCGAGAAACGCCGCGTGGCGCGCTCGGGGCGGCCGATCGATCTCGGCCCGACCGAATACCGCCTGCTCGAATTCTTCCTCGAGCACCCCGGCCGCGTGTTCAGCCGCGAACAGCTGCTCGACAGCGTTTGGGGCCGCGACATCTACATCGACGAGCGCACCGTCGACGTCCATATCGGCCGCCTGCGCAAGCTGCTCAATCCCGGCCGCGAGCAGGACCCGATCCGCACCGTGCGCGGCGCCGGTTATGCGCTCGATGATCGCTTCGCCAAGAGCGAGCAGGTGTAAGGGCGATGGGCGTGAGGATGAAGAAGGTGTGAGGCGCGAGCGGGCCCGATTGAGGAGATCGCGGTCCGCTTTCCGCCACGCCGCCGCCGTCTTGATCGTGTCTGCTTCGTGGCCCGTCACGATGTTTCGGTCCCAGCGGACGCCCTTGATCAAGACCATCATCATATCTCTTGCCGTGCTGCTCGGCAGCCTGGCGGGCGCCCCGGCCGCCGAGCTCGAGGACGCGGTCGCGGCGGCAGGCAACGGGCAGCATGCGGCGGCGATGCGACGGCTGCTGCCGCTGGCCGCCAAGGGCGATGCGCGGGCGCAGTTCGACGTCGGCTTCATGCAGGCGTTCGGCTGGGGCGTGCCGCGTAATCCGAGCGAGGCGCTGGCCTGGTACCGCAAGGCCGCCGATCGGGGGCTCGCCGTCGCGCAACATCATCTCGGCATCGCCTACGTCAATGGCGAGGGTGTTGCCTCGAACTACGGCGAAGCCAGTCGCTGGTTCAGCCGCGCGGCGGCGCAGGGCTTCGCCCAGTCGCAATACATGCTCGGCCTGATGCTGCTCGACGGCCGCGGTGTGAAACAGGACGTCGTGCAGGGCTATGCCTGGCTGGTGATGGCGGGCCGTAGTGGCGTGCGATCGGCCGGCCGCGACGTGCAGCGGGTCAGGTTGACCGAGCCGCAGCGCGTCCAGGCCCAGAGCGCCATTGCGTCCTGGCAGCCGAAACCGGAATCGGCGGATGCGGGCATTGCCACTCCGCGTCCGGAGCAATTGCTCGGGCTCGATCGCCACATCGGCGAGGTCGTCGATCCCACCTCCTGGCCGGCGTCGTCGATCGGCGTCGTCACCGTCGCGCAATACTCGAGCGGCGGCTGGTGCACCGGCACCCTGGTGGCGCCGCGCGTCGTGCTCACCGCCGCGCATTGCGTCTTCAACGGCGTGGCGCAGGTCAGCCCCGGCAATGTCCGCTTCCTGGCCGGCATGAACCGTGGCACGCCGGCGGCATCGTCGGTCGCCGACAAGCTGATCGTGGCGCCCGATTTCGTCCCGACCCGGCACGACAGATGGTCGCTCGACCGCTCGCCCGCCGATTGGGCGCTGATCGTGCTGAAGGATGCTCTGCCGTCGAAGCCGGTGGCGGTCAAGGCGCTGACCCGCGAGGAGCTCGCGGCTGCGACCACGGCCGGAACCATCTCCGAGATCGGCTATGGCCAGGAGCGGCGCTATTCGCCGACCGGCCAGCGCAATTGCAGCGCCGGCATGACCGGGGATGCCCGGCTGTTGACAGTGCATTGCCTGGCCAATTTCGGCTATTCGGGCTCGCCGATCCTGGCCGAGGTCGGCGGGGAGCCGGCCGTGGTCGGCATCTTCTCGGCGTTCCACGAGGAGACCCGGCTGATGTTCGCCGCCCCCGCGAGCCAGTTCGAGGCGGTCGTGCGGCGCGAGATCGCGGCACAGAGTGCCTCGGCGCGGTGAGGGAAGGAGGGGGCGAGAGGGACGAGGTCCCCGCCGCTGGTCATGATCTGTGCGTGACTGGATAGCGGGTTGCCAAGCGAGAGGGCAATCCGGGAAGCGCCGCCCAGGTTTTCCTGCAGCTTTTGCCTGCAGCGGGGGCTTTACCGAACTGGCCTGGCTCTTGCTATAGTCCGAGTATGACGATTGTTCCAATTGATCATCCTCGGGCCGCGCGGCTGCTGTGGTGGCGGTCGCAGCCCGGCCGGACCGTCGCGCTCGTCGCCGGGCTGGTCGCGGCCAACGCGCTCGCCTGGGCCTGGGCGTTCGCGCTCTATGCCGACCGGCCCGCCATCGTAGGCACCGCGATGCTGGCCTGGCTGCTCGGGCTGCGCCATGCGATCGATGCGGATCACATCGCGGCCATCGACAACGTCGTGCGGAAGCTGGTGCAGGACGGTAACCCTCCGCGCGCCGCCGGCCTCTATTTTGCGCTCGGCCATTCCAGCGTCGTCGTCATCGCCACCATCGTCGTGAGCCTCATCGCCGGCGCCGACCTCCTGGATGAAGAGAGTGCGATCAGGGCGATCGGCGGCGTCATCGGCACGTCGGTATCGGCCGGCTTCCTGCTGCTTATCGCGTTGGCGAACCTCATTCTGTTCGTGAACCTCTGGCGCCGCGCCGCACAGCCGCAGTCCGAGATGGAAACAGCCGGAAACAGCGGACGGGGCATCCTCATCCGCCTGCTGCGCCCCGTGCTCCGCCTGGTGGGACGCGCCTGGCACATGTATCCGCTCGGCTTCCTGTTCGGTCTCGGCTTCGACACCGCGAGCGAGATCGGGCTTCTCAGCCTGTCGGCGACCGAGGCTGCGCGCGGCGCGAGCCTCGCCCATGTGCTGGTATTCCCGGCGCTGTTCGCGGCTGCGATGGCCACCGTCGACACCGCCGACAGCATGCTGATGGTCGGCGCCTATCGCTGGGCGCTGACCGATCCCGCACGCAAGCTGCGCTATAACCTCGTGATCACCGGCGCATCCGTTGCGATCGCGCTGGTGATCGGCAGCTTCGAGGCGTTCACGCTGTTGGCGCCGCGGCTTGGCCTGACGGGGGGATGGGCTGACGTCGCCACCGCGCTGGGTGACGGTGTCGCCAATCTCGGAATCGTCGCGATCGGCCTGTTCGGACTGGTCTGGGCGGTCGCGATGCTGCTCGGTCGCAGTCAGCGCGGTTCCGAGGCGACGCCCGGCGAAGCGCTTGCCAGCGTTCGTGCGGGGGCGCTAAACCCGCCGGCGATACGAAGCGGAACGCATAAGACGGGCTAGGAGCGGGGCCTCATGATGGTCGGCTCGGAGGGAACGATCAGGATGCTGTGGCTGCAGGGCGCGAGCTGCGGCGGCTGCACCATGTCGATCCTGGAAAGCGGTGCGTCCGGCTGGTTCGACGAATTGCGCCAATCCGGCATCGATCTGGTATGGCATCCCTCCGTCAGCGAGCAGACAGGGGACGAGGTCGTGGAGCTGTTGGAGGCGATCCGCGACGGCCGCGAGCGGCTCGATCTGCTGGTGCTCGAAGGCTCGGTGGCGCGAGGCCCCGGTCTGACCGGCCGCTTCAACATGCTCGCCGGCACCAACCGCTCGATCTATCACTGGCTGCTCGATCTGGCGCCGCTGGCCGACTACGTCGTTGCCGTCGGTAGTTGCGCCGCCTATGGCGGCATTCCTGCTGCCGGCATCAATCCGACCGATGCGGTCGGATTGCAGTTCGAGGGCAGCGATATCGGCGGCGCGCTTGGCGCGGCCTTCCGCTCGAGACGCGGGCTGCCGGTGATCAACGTCGCAGGCTGTGCGCCGCATCCGGGCTGGATGATGGAGAGCCTGCTGGCGCTTACCTCGGGCGATCTGACGGCAGACGGCCTCGACGCGGTCGGCCGTCCGACCTTCATCGCCAACCACCTCGCTCATCACGGCTGCTCGCGCAACGAGTTCTACGAGTTCAAGGCGAGCGCGGAGACGATGTCGGAGCGCGGCTGCCTGATGGAGCATCTCGGCTGCCGCGCAACGCAAGCGGTCGGCGACTGCAATCAGCGCTCGTGGAACGGCGGCGGTTCCTGCACCAAGGGCGGTTATGCCTGCATCGCCTGCACCTCGCCGGGCTTCGAGAGCGCGCAGAACTATCTGGAGACGGCGAAGCTCGCCGGCATCCCCGTCGGCCTTCCCACCGACATGCCGAAAGCCTGGTTCGTCGCGCTCGCAGCGCTGTCGAAATCGGCCACGCCGCGCCGCGTCCGAGTCAATGCGACGGCGGATCATGTCGTGGTGCCGCCGGGCCGTTCCGGCGACAAGCGCCGTCCATGACGCGGATCACGGTCGGACCGTTCAATCGTGTCGAAGGCGATCTCGAGGTCAGGCTCGATATCGAGAGCGGCCGCGTCGCGCGGGCGGAGGTGACGGCGCCGCTCTATCGCGGCTTCGAGCAGATCCTTGAGGGCCGGCCGCCGCTCGACGCCCTGGTGATCGCGCCGCGCATCTGCGGCATCTGCTCCGTGTCGCAATCGATCGCGGCCGCCGCGGCGTTGCGCCAGGCCATGGGCATTGCGGCAGCACCAAACGGCATCCTCGCGAGCAACATCGCGCACGCGGCCGAGAACGCGGCGGATCATCTGACGCATTTCTACATCTTCTTCATGCCGGACTTCGCCCGCGATGCTTATGCCTCGCACACTTGGCATTCGACCGCGGCCGAACGTTTCGCGGCGACGAAGGGCAACGCTGCCCGCGATGCCCTGCCTGCGCGCGCGCGACTGCTCGAGATCATGGGCCTGATCGCCGGCAAATGGCCGCACAGTCTCGCCTTCCAGCCAGGCGGGACGACGCGCGCGATCGAGCTCGGCGAGCGCGTGCGGCTGAACGCGATCGCGGCGTCGTTTCGCGGTTTCCTTGAGCGCGCCGTATTTGCCGACAAGCTGGAGAATGTGCTCGCCTTGTCGACGCCGGACGAACTCGACCGTTGGCGCGAGGGCCGCGCCGGCGACTTCGCGCATTTCCTTCGGCTGGCCGATGCGCTCGCGCTGGCCGACCTCGGCAGCGGACCAGGTCTCTTGATGAGCTTCGGCGCGTATCACGACTTCAGTGGGGCTCGTTTTCGCGCTGGCGTCCGCACGAGCAGTGGCGAGGTCCAGGCTTTGCCGTCGGACGGCATCACCGAGGACGTCTCGCACGCCTGGATGCACGATACGTCGCTCGATCCGGCCGAGAGCCGCACCGTGCCCGATGCCGACAAAGCCGACGCCTATAGCTGGTGCAAGGCGCCGCGTCTCGCGGGAGAACCGGTCGAGGTCGGCGCTCTCGCAAGGCAGGCCATCGACGGTCAGCCGTTGATCACCGCGCTGCTCGCGAGCGGTCGCAGCAATGTCCGCAATCGTGTCATCGCCCGGCTGATCGAAACCGCGCAGCTCGCGCTGTCGATCGAGCACTGGATCAAGGCATTGCGTCTCAACGAGCCGTTTTGCGAAAACAGCGCCAGCGCGGTCGACGGCAATTTCGTCGGGCTCGTGGAAGCTGCGCGCGGCAGCCTCGGCCACTGGCTCGCGGTGCGCTCCGGCCGGATCGAGCGTTATCAGATCATCGCGCCGACGAGCTGGAATTTTTCGCCGCGCGACGCCGACGGCGTTGCGGGCCCGCTCGAGCAGGCGCTGGTCGGCACCGAGGTCGGCGATGCCGGCGCGCGTGCGGTCGGCATCCAGCACGTGGTGCGGTCGTTCGATCCCTGCATGGTCTGCACGGCGCATTGAGCGCGCTGCACACAGGCAGGCGGCAAGCGGAAACAAGATTGTCGGTGCAAAGCGCGTGATTTCCGATTGTCGCGCGCGATCCACCACCGAAGGCTCCGTCACTGCGATCGCACCGCTTCAAGCATCTGAAATCATTATGATTCAAATCCAGCAATGATGCTGGCCCGCATCTTGCTGTCCTTCTCGCCAGAACGCGATCAGATGATCGCCAACGCGATGTCAGGGGAGGACTCATGGGCGCGGCAACGGAAACCTTTTACAGCGTCATCAGGCGTCAGGGCATCACGCGGCGCAGCTTTCACAAATTCTGCAGCCTGACCGCGACGAGCCTCGGCCTCGGCCCGGTCGCGGCGAGCCGCATCGCCAATGCGCTGGAAACCAAGCCGCGCACGCCGGTCATCTGGATGCACGGGCTGGAGTGCACGTGCTGCTCGGAGAGCTTCATCCGCTCAGCGCATCCGCTGGTGAAGGATGCCGTGCTGTCGATGATCTCGCTCGACTATGACGACACCATCATGGCGGCGGCCGGCCACCAGGCGGAGGCCATCCTCGACGAGACGCGCGCGAAGTACAAGGGACAGTATATCCTCGCGGTCGAAGGCAATCCGCCGCTGAACGAAGGTGGCATGTTCTGCATCGACGGCGGCAAGCCGTTCGTCGAAAAGCTGAAGATGATGGCCGAGGACGCCATGGCGATCATCGCCTGGGGCGCCTGTGCCTCCTGGGGCTGTGTGCAGGCGGCAAAGCCCAATCCGACGCAGGCGACCCCGATCGACAAGGTCATCACCAACAAGCCGATCATCAAGGTGCCGGGCTGCCCGCCGATCGCGGAAGTCATGACCGGCGTCGTCACCTTCATCACCACCTTCGGCAAGCTGCCGGAGCTCGACCGCCAGGGCCGGCCGAAGATGTTCTACTCACAGCGTATCCACGACAAGTGCTATCGCCGGCCGCATTTCGACGCCGGCCAGTTCGTCGAGGAGTGGGACGACGAGGCCGCGCGCAAGGGCTACTGCCTCTACAAGATGGGCTGCAAGGGCCCGACCACCTACAATGCCTGCTCGACGGTGCGCTGGAACGGCGGCGTGTCGTTCCCGATCCAGTCCGGTCACGGCTGCATCGGCTGCTCCGAGGACGGCTTCTGGGACAAGGGCTCGTTCTACGACCGCCTCACCAACATCAAGCAGTTCGGCATCGAGCACAACGCCGACCAGGTCGGCATGGTGGCCGCGGGCACGGTGGGCGCAGCGGTCGCGGCGCATGCGGCGGTGACGGCCGTGAAACGGCTCGCCACCAAGCGCGACGACGCCAAACAAGATCATTGATCGCATTCAGGGCAGGCAACGATGGGCATCCAGACTCCCAACGGCTTCAATCTCGACAATTCCGGCAAGCGCATTGTCGTCGATCCGGTCACCCGGATCGAGGGACACATGCGGGTCGAGGTCAACGTCGACTCCGACAATGTCATCCGCAATGCGGTTTCCACCGGCACGATGTGGCGCGGCATCGAGGTGATCCTCAGGAATCGCGATCCGCGCGACGCCTGGGCCTTCACCGAGCGGATCTGCGGCGTCTGCACCGGAACGCATGCGCTCACATCGGTGCGCGCGGTCGAGAACGCGCTCGGCATCACCATTCCGGAGAATGCCAACTCCATCCGCAACCTCATGCAGCTTGCGCTGCAGGTGCACGACCACGTCGTGCACTTCTATCATCTGCACGCGCTGGACTGGGTCGACGTGGTCTCGGCGCTCTCGGCCGATCCGAAGGCGACGTCGACACTGGCGCAGTCGATCTCGAGCTGGCCGCTGTCGTCGCCCGGCTATTTCAGGGACCTCCAGACCCGCCTCAAGAAGTTCGTCGAGTCGGGGCAGCTCGGCCCGTTCAAGAATGGATATTGGGGCAGCAAGGCCTATAAGCTGCCGCCCGAAGCCAACCTGATGGCGGTGGCGCACTATCTGGAGGCGCTCGATTTCCAGAAGGAGATCGTCAAGATCCACACCATCTTCGGCGGCAAGAACCCGCACCCCAACTGGCTCGTGGGTGGCGTGCCGTGTCCGATCAACATCGACGGCACCGGTGCGGTCGGCGCCATCAACATCGAGCGGCTGAACCTCGTCTCCTCGATCATCGATCGCCTGATCGAGTTCAACGAGATGGTCTATCTGCCCGACGTCGCCGCGATCGGCTCCTTCTACAAGGACTGGCTCTATGGCGGCGGCCTGTCCGGCAAGAGCGTGCTCGCCTATGGCGACGTGCCCGAGCATGCCAATGACTACTCCGCCAAGAGCCTGAAGCTGCCGCGTGGCGCGATCATCAACGGCAACCTGTCCGAGGTGTTTCCGGTCGATCACGCCAATCCGGACGAGATCCAGGAGTTCGTGGTTCACTCCTGGTACAAATATCCCGACGAGACCAAGGGACTGCATCCCTGGGACGGCATCACCGAGCCGAACTACGTGCTCGGCCCCAATGCCAAGGGCACCAAGACCGACATCAAGGAGCTCGACGAGGGCGGCAAATATTCCTGGATCAAGGCGCCGCGCTGGCGCGGACATGCGATGGAGGTCGGACCGCTCGCACGCTGGGTCGTCGGCTATGCGCAGAACAAGGCGGAGTTCAAGGATCCCGTCGACAAATTCCTGAAAGATCTCGACCTGCCTCTGACGGCACTGTTCTCCACGCTCGGCCGCACCGCGGCGCGCGCGCTGGAATCGGTCTGGGCCGGACGGCAGATGCGCTACTTCCAGGACAAGCTGATCGCCAACATCAAGGCGGGCGACAGCTCGACGGCGAATGTCGACAAATGGAAGCCCGAGAGCTGGCCGAAAGAGGCCAAGGGCGTCGGCTTCACCGAGGCGCCGCGCGGCGCGCTCGCGCACTGGATCAAGATCAAGGACACCAAGATCGACAACTACCAGTGCGTCGTGCCGACGACCTGGAACGGCTCGCCCAGGGATCCCAAGGGCAACATCGGCGCATTCGAGGCGTCGCTGATGAACACCCCGATGGCCAATCCCGAGCAGCCGCTCGAGATCCTGCGCACGATCCATTCCTTCGATCCGTGCCTGGCCTGCTCGACGCACGTCATGAGTCCGGATGGCCAGGAACTGGCCAAGGTCAAGGTCAGGTAGCACGGGAGCAGGGTCATGATGGATGCAGTTGCACGCCCGCCCGAGTCGGGGACGGACATCGCCGCGATCGTAGCCGACGCCGCCGGCGAGCATGCGGTCGGCCGGCCCACGGTCTATGTCTACGAAGCGCCGGTGCGCATCTGCCACTGGGTCAACGCGTTCGCGATCATCGTTCTGATGATCACCGGTTATCTCATCGGATCACCTCTCCCGACGGTGTCGGGAGAGGCGTCGGCAAACTTCGTGATGGGCTATATCCGCTTTGCCCATTTCGCGGCCGGACAGGTGCTGGCGGTGTTCTTCCTCGCCCGCATCTTCTGGGCCTTCGTCGGCAACCACCATTCCCGGCAGATCTTCTACATTCCGGTGCATCGCAAGCAGTTCTGGAAAGAGGTGCTGCACGAGATCCGCTGGTACGCCTTCCTGGAACGTGAGCCGAAGATGTATGTCGGCCATAATCCCCTGGCGCAGACGGCGATGTTCATCGGCTTCACGCTGTTCGTGACCTTCATGATCGTCACCGGCTTTGCGCTCTATTCGGAAGGCACCGGGATCGACAGCTGGCAGCACAAATTGTTTGGCTGGGTGTTTGTGATCTGGCCGAACAGCCAGGATGTGCATACCTGGCATCACCTCGGGATGTGGGCGCTGGTCACGTTTGTGATGGTGCATGTCTATGCCGCCATTCGCGAAGACATCATGTCACGCCAGAGCATCATCTCCTCGATGATCTCAGGCGAACGGCAGTTCCGCGACTAGCAGGGGGCCGGCATGGTCGATGAGCGCGGACGCGATCGCATTTTGGTGCTCGGGATCGGCAACATTCTCTGGGCTGACGAAGGCTTCGGCGTGCGGGTGGTGGAGGAATTCCACCGCCGCTTCACCGTGCCCGACAACGTCACGATCCTGGATGGCGGCACGCAGGGGCTCTACCTCGTCAACTATGTCGAGGAGGCCGACGGTCTGATCGTGTTCGACGCCATCGACTACGGCCTCGTGCCGGGCGAGCTCAAGCTCGTCCGCGACGACGAGGTGCCGCGCTTCACCGGCGCCAAGAAGATGAGCCTGCACCAGACCGGCTTCCAGGAAGTGCTGAGTGCGGCCGATCTGCTCGGCCGCTATCCGCAGCGGCTTGCGCTGATCGGCTGCCAGCCGCTCGACCTCGAGGACTGGGGCGGACCGCTCACCGTGCCGGTCCGTGCGCAGATCGCGCCGGCGATCGAGCAGGCCTGCGCCCTGCTGGCGGAATGGGGCGCGCCCGCCGTGTCGCGGCGTGAACCGCTCGCCGGCGACGAACGCCTGCTCGCGAACGACATCGACCATCACAGCTATGAGCAGCGGACGCGCACGGCCGAGTGACCGCGTCGCGAGGGAATCCGACATGTGTCTTGGCCTGCCGATGACAATCCTCGAGACCGATGGCGTCTCGGCGCTGTGCAGCTTCGACGGCGAAGAGCGCCGCGTCTCGGTGCTGTTGCTGTCGAACCCGCCGGTCGGGGCCAAGGTGCTCGTCTATATCGACAACGCCGTTCGCCTGCTCGATGACGAAGAAGCGCGGCTGATCGGCGAGGCGCTGCGCGGCCTGCAGGCGGCCGTGAACGGCGAGAATTGCGACGACTTCTTCGCCGACCTGATCGGGCGCGAGCCGGAGCTTCCGGAGCATCTGCGGTAGCGGTGTTATGCCCTTGGATGGGCGCCAGATTCCTGGCAATAAGATTTCCATAAGAAAAGTAAGTTGCCAGACATTATCTGGAAAGCGGCTTTCCGATTGATTGCGGAGCTCTTAATTTCAATAAAAATATGAGATATTTCAACGTATTGAGCGTTCCGCTGTCGCGCGGGCGTCTGGCACGTTGATTGCTAACATGGAGAGCGCGGCAACGATAACTGGTCAGGGAGAAACGTCGATGGAAATGCAGCAGCGTGACCCCGCGCGCATGCGAGGCGGGTTGCCGGAGGTCGATGCCGGCACCGTCGACGCCTTTCTCGCCGAGGCCGATCGCGCCGGGCTGGTCGCCGTGCTGCTGTCGGCCGGTGATCCCGCGCGGTTTCCGGAGGCGCTCGATGTGGCCATCGTGCTGCCGGAGCTGATCACCGCGTTTCAGGGCCGGCTGCGTGGCGCGGTCATCGCGCGCGACGCGGAGGCGGAGCTCGGGACGCGCTTCGGCGTGCGCGTCCAGCCCAGCCTGATCCTGTGCCGCGGGGCCGAGGCGCTCGGCCTGATCGCCAAGATCCAGGACTGGTCTGTCTATGTCGATCGCATCTCGCGGCTGATCGACCGGCCGCAGGGCGCGACTGCAGCGGTCGTCGCCAGCATCGTCCCAGTCCATCAGCCTGCGGGAGCCGAGCGATGAAGCCGGGATTCTGGATCGCGCCTGAAGGAGCCGAGGAGCCGGTCAACATCTTTCCGATCGGCGAAGAGGCGCTCGATACCTCGCACAAGGGGCTGACCGCGTCCGGGGCCCTGGCCAAGCTGGCCTCGCTCGACTCGGAGGCGCTGGCGCGCAGCTGCCCGCGGGCGGTCGAGCTGCTGTCGACGATTGCAGCGGCCATCGCGGCGCAGACCGCCGGCGCGCCGACGCAATTATTCCGGCTCGAGGGCCTCAACGATCTCGAGCGCCGGCTGATCGACGACGTGCTGGGCGAGGGCGAGGTCGCCGGCGTCGTGGCCCTTCCCGACGGGACGCTGGCTCAGATCCAGGAATCGGTGCTCGCCGGAATATGGCGGGTGCGGCTGGAGGCGGACGAGCGACACGACTACGTCGAAATCGGCGCCGTCCCGGAGATCGTATCGCGCGCCGCCGCCGATCTGACTGCAGGTGACATCGTGATCGGCCCCGTGCCCGAGGGCACCATGAACGCGCTGCCGGTGCTCGCCGAGATCCGCGAGCGCGCGCTGTCCTGGCGACCAGGTCAGCGCTCGCAGACCATCAACTTCACGCTGCTGCCGATGAGCCCGGCCGACATGAGCTTCCTGCAGCAGACGCTCGGCAACGGCCCGATCCAGCTGATGTCGCGTGGCTACGGCACCTGCCGCGTGCTCGCGACCGGCATCCGTCATGTCTGGTCGGTGCAGTTCTTCAACGCCATGGACACGATCATTCTCGACACCCTCGAGGTCGGCGGTGTGCCGGTGGTCGCGCTCGCCGCGGCTGAGGATTTCGAGGATTCGGCCGAGCGTCTGACCCAGATCATCGAGGCCTATTTCACATGAGCGGCGGCTTCGAGAATTTCGGTGTCCGCAGCGATCTCGCTGATGACGTGCTGCTGGAGTGCGGCATCTGCTGGACGCGCTACGACCCGGCCGAGGGGGATGGCGTCGCGCAGATTCCGCCGGGCACGCCGTTCGCGGCCTTGCCGGATGACTGGCATTGCCCGAACTGCGATGCGCCGAAAGCCAAGTTCATGGTGGTCGAGCCATGAGCCCTGAGGCGGTCGGGCAGGGGACGTCGGACGTCACGCCGGCCGCGTGGGGCGAGCGTCTTGCCGGCGTCTATCGTGAAATCGGCGCTCGTGCGATGCGCGAGCTGCCGATCTATCACGACGCGCTCGACGTCGAGGCGATCGGATTTTCAGTGGTCGACGGCCGCATCCTCGGCATCGTCGTCACGCCCTGGTTCATGAACGTGGTCACTCCGGTCGAACAAGGCGCCGCGGGATCCGTCATCAAGATCGGGCTTCCGGCCGGTTCGTTCGAGTTCACGATCGGCGATGTTGCCGAGGTCGGTCGGATCGCGAGCTGCTCGCTGTTCTCGCCGATGTTCGAGTTCGAGGACATGGCCGCGGCGCGTACGGCGGCGGAAGCCGCGCTGACCGCGCTGATGACGTCGCCCGAAGACGAGCCGTCGTCCGAACGTGGTGCGAAGGCATCGGGTGCGATCGATCGCCGTGCGTTCCTGCGCGGCACCCTCTCCGAGGGCCGCGCATGACCCTCGCCTTTCGCAACCGCATCGACGTGACGCTGTCGGTCGCCGATCGGCTGATCACAGGCGTCGACATTCAGCCGCGCACGCGGCCACCGCTGGGACGGCTGTTCGCCGGCAAGCCGGCCGAGATGCTGCTCGCGGCCCTGCCGCGGCTGTTTTCGCTGTGCGCCAGTGCGCACCAGGTGGCGCTGCTCTCGGCGTTGGAAGCGGCGTGCGGCGAGCGGGCGGCGCCGCTGACCAGGCATCGTCGGATCAAGGCCGTAGTCGCGGAACGCTTCGCCGAACTCGTGCGCGGTCTGCTGGTTGCGCCGTTGGCGGAAAATCGCAACGCTGCGCAGCTGGTGCAACGGCTGTTGCAGGCGGTCGCGTCGCTGCAGATGCATTCCGGCGCCCAGCAGCAATCTCGCGCTGCAACCTTGTCTCAGATCAAGACGGACATGGTGGCCCTGGGCATAGGCTTGGCAGCGGAGCCCGTTCTACCGGGAACTCCGCTTGCATCTCTGATGGACATGGTCCGGAAGGCCGCCGATGATGGAGGATGGAGGCACATGCCGGCCGAGCACGACATCCTGTCGGCCGCCGACGATGGCGCCGTCGTCGCGCAATTGATGGACGTGGGATCTGCCTTTGCTGAGGCTCCGGAACTCGACGGCAGGGCTCCGGAGACCGGGGTCTGGGCCCGGTATGCGGAGCGCCATCAGTTGGCATCAGCCGGTCCCGTCGAACGCCTCTCAGCCAAGATCACCGAGGTTGCCGAGCTGTTCCGCTGGATCGAGGCCGGCGAGGCTGAGGACGAAGCGGCCGACCAGCATGCCATCGCGAGCTACGCGCTCGGGTCGCGGCGCGGCGGCGCCGCGGTTGAATGCGCCCGCGGCCGGCTGCATCACGCAATCGAGCTGGATGCGCACGGCGCGGTCTCGCGTTTCGAGTATCTGGCGCCGACGGAATGGAATTTTCACCCGCGCGGCCCTGTCGTGAGGAGCCTCACCGGGGCTGCGCTGCGCGGAACGGGCGATCGCGATGCCATCCATACGATGGTCGGATCGTTCGATCCCTGCGTCGGCTATCACCTGGAATTCCGGGAGATGGCCGATGCATGAGATGGCGCTGTGCGAAGGCATCGTCGAGATCGTCGAGCAGGAGGCGCGCAAGGGCGCCTTCGCCAAGGTGAAGACCGTGTGGTTGGAGATCGGTGCGCTCAGCCATGTCGCGCCGGACGCGCTGCGGTTCTGTTTCGAGGCGGTGACCGCAAAGACCCTGTTGCAGGGGGCGGCGCTCGAGATCGTCGAACAGCCGGGTACGGCGTGGTGCCTGGGCTGCTCGCGCAGCGTCGAGATCAGCCAACGCTATCAGCCTTGTCCGGCCTGCGGCAGTCATCAGTTGCAGGTCACGGGCGGGGAAGACATGCGGGTCAAGGAGCTGGAGGTCGAGTAATGTGCACGGTGTGTGGTTGCAGTGACGGCAAGTCCTCCATCGAATCCGGTGATCATCATCACGATCACGGTGAGCATCAACATGCTCATGGACATGATCAGTCCGGACATCATCATCATCACGGCCATCACTGCCATGATCATGATCACGAGCATGGTCACCATCACCATGATCATGACCATCATGATCACGGTCACGCGCATGACCACCATCATGATCACGCCGCCGACCGCATCGACTGCTCGGCCAACCCTGCGGGGCAGGAGGTTGCCGGTCTCTCCAGCGGGCGCATCATCCAGATCGAGCGCGACATTCTCGGCAAGAACAACCGGCTCGCCGCCGAGAACCGCGCACGCTTCGCCGCGCATGACGTGCTGGCGTTCAACTTCGTTTCCAGCCCGGGCGCTGGCAAGACCTCGCTGCTGGTCCGCGCCGTCTCTGACCTGAAGCAGAGCCGCCCCGTCGCGGTGATCGAGGGCGACCAGCAGACCTCCAACGATGCCGAGCGCATCCGCGCCACCGGCGTGCCTGCGATCCAGATCAACACCGGCAAGGGCTGCCATCTCGACGCGGCCATGGTGGGCGAAGCCTATGGCCGGCTGCCGGCTCTGCGCGGCGGGCTGCTGTTCATCGAGAATGTCGGCAACCTCGTGTGTCCGGCCGCCTTCGATCTCGGCGAGGCCTGCAAGATCGTCGTGTTCTCGACCACCGAGGGCGAGGACAAGCCGCTCAAATATCCCGACATGTTTGCAGCGTCATCGCTGATGCTGATCAACAAGATCGATCTGGCGCCGGTGCTCGATTTCGATCTTGCGCAGACGATCGAATATGCCCGCCGCGTCAATCCGAAGATCGAGGTGCTGACGATCTCGGCCAAGACCGGCGAGGGCCTCTCGGCGTTCTACGCCTGGATCAGGAAGCAGTCGGACCGGATGCGGGCGAGCGCGATGAACGCGGTGCAGGGATGAGCACGTCCGGCCGGACATCGGCGGCGAACCATACGCGCCTCCGGCTCCGCGTCCGCGGTGCCGTGCAGGGCGTCGGCTTTCGTCCCTATGTCCATGGCTTGGCGATCCGCCATCGGCTCGGCGGCTTCGTCGCCAACGATGCTGATGGCGTGCTGATCGAGGTTGAGGGCGACGAGGTCGCCGAATTCGTCGAGGCTCTGCCGCGGCAGACGCCGCCACTGGCGCGCATCGACGACATCGCCGTCGAGCCGATCGTGGCCGACGCCGGCACGGGCTTCCGGATCGCCGAGAGCGTGAGTGGGCGCGTCACGACGCGGATCGTGCCGGACGCCGCCACCTGTGCCGCGTGCCTGGCCGAGTTGTTCGATCCCGGCAGCCGCTTCCATCTCTATCCCTTCGTCAACTGCACCCATTGCGGTCCGCGCTTCACCATCGCCGAGCGCCTGCCTTACGATCGCCCGTCCACGGCGATGAAGCACTTTCCGATGTGTGAGGCTTGCCGGTCCGACTACGACGATCGCGCAGGGCGCCGCTTTCATGCCGAGGCGATCTCGTGTCCAAGCTGCGGGCCGCGGCTCAGCCATGGCATCGATGAGATCGCGGCCGCGCTCGCGAATGGCAGGATCGTCGCCGTCAAGGGGCTCGGCGGCTATCAGTTGCTCTGTGATGCGCGAGATGAGCAGACCGTCCAGCGGCTGCGCGCCCGTAAGCAGCGCGACGGCAAGCCGTTCGCCGTGATGTTGGCCACGGCCGACGCTGCAACTGAGATTGCCGAGATCGACGCGCCTGAGCGCGCGCTGCTGGAGCAGGTGGCGCGGCCGATCGTGCTGTTGCGCTCACGCCAGCGTGTTGCGTCCTCGGTCGCACCAGGCCTCGCAAAGATCGGGGTGATGCTGCCGGTCGCTCCGCTGCATCATCTGATCTTCCATGTGCTGGAGGCGGGCCGCCGCGCGGCTGCTGATGGGCCATGGGCGCTGGTCTGCACCAGCGCCAATCCGAGCGGGGAACCGCTGCTGACCGACAATGATGAAGCGAGGAGCGGTCTGGCTGATATCGCGGATCTGATCGTTACCCATGACCGAGACATCGTCATCCGCGCCGACGATTCCGTGCTTGCTGTCGTGGCTGGCGTTTCCCGCTTCGTCAGGCGAGCGCGCGGCTATGTACCGGAGCCGATCCGGCTCGCACGCACCATGCCGTCGGTGCTCGCGGTCGGCGCTCATCTGAAGGCGACGGTGACGGTAACGCGCGGCGACGAGGCGTTCGTGTCGCAGCATCTCGGTGATCTCGACACCGGGGCCGCGATCCGCTTCTTCGAGGAGACGATCGCGCATCTCACCGCCATCCTCGACGTCGAGCCGGTCGCGATCGCGCATGACCTGCATCCGGACATGGCGTCGACCCGGTTCGCGCAGGCACGAGGTCTGCCGACGTTGCCCGTGCAGCATCACCATGCGCATGCGGCTTCCGTCATGGCCGAGCAGGGCGTGACCGGCCCCGCTCTCGCGCTGGTGCTGGATGGCTACGGCTATGGCAGCGATGGCGGCGCCTGGGGCGGTGAGTTGCTGTCGTGCGACGGAGCGGGCTTCCAGCGCCTCGGTCATCTTGCGCCGTTGAAGATGCCGGGCGGCGACAGGGCCGCACGGGAGCCGTGGCGGATGGCGGCGTCAGTGCTGCACGATTTCGGTCGCGGTGACGAGATCGAGCGGCGTTTCGTAGCGCAGCCCCAGTCGCGCAACATAGTCACGCTGCTAGACCTTGCCGATACCGCGGTCACCACCAGCGCCGGCCGGCTGTTCGATGCCGTAGCTGGTTTGCTCGGTGTCAGCACGGTGCAGAGCTATGAAGGCGAGGCGGCCATGAAGCTGGAGGCGCTGGTGCGTGAACCGGCGACGCTTGAGCGCGGCTGGACCATTGCCGATGGCGTGCTGTCGCTGCGGCCGCTGCTCGCGCATCTGATCGCGCGTGATCTCGACACTGTCGAAGCGGCGGGGCTGTTTCACGGCACGTTGGCCGCGGCCTGCGTCGACTGGATCGCGAGAGCTTCGCGCGCGACTGGCATCGGCACGATCGTGCTGAGCGGCGGCTGCTTCCTCAATGCGCATCTGGCCGAACAGATCGTGCGCGGCTGCCGTTCCGCAGGCCTCGATCCGCTGCTGCCGCGCCGGCTGCCGCCCAATGACGGCGGCCTCAGCCTCGGGCAGGCCTGGGTGGCTGGTCTGCATCTCACACAAAGCAATGTGCTGTCTGGAGGGACCGTCTGATGTGCCTGGCCATTCCCGCCGAGGTGATCAAGCTCTTGCCTGACGACATGGCGATCGTCTCGATTGACGGCGTCAGCAAGGAGGTCTCGATCGCGCTGATCGAGGAGATCGCCGTCGGCGACTACGTCATTCTTCATGTCGGCCATGCGCTGGCCAAGATCGATCCGGAGGAGGCGCGCGAGACGCTCGACCTGCTCCGGCAGATGGGCGAGGCTGTGGCGGAGGTCAGGCCATGAAATATGCCGACGAATTTCGCGACAAGGAGCTGGCGACAGGTCTTGCGCGCGCCATCCGCGCCAAGGCCGATCCGGCGCGCGCCTATCGCTTCATGGAGTTCTGCGGCGGCCATACCCATGCGATCGCGCGCTATGGCCTCGAGGACATGCTGCCGGACAATGTTCGCATGATCCATGGCCCCGGCTGCCCGGTCTGCGTGCTGCCGGCCGGGCGCATCGACATGGCGATCGCGCTGGCCGAACGCCCCGAGGTCATCCTCTGCGTCTATGGCGACCTGATGCGCGTGCCGGGCTCGCGCGGGTCCTCGCTGCTCAAGGCGAAGGCGCGCGGCGCCGACATCCGCATGGTGTATTCGACGCTGGATGCGATCGCGCTGGCCGAGCAGAATCCCGGTCGCGAGGTGGTGTTCTTCGCCATCGGCTTCGAGACCACGACGCCGCCGACCGCCGTGATGATCCGGGCCGTCGAGAAGAAGCGATTGGCGAACTTCACCGTGTTCTGCAACCACGTGCTGACGCCGCCGGCGATGCGCGCGATCCTCGACAGCGGCGACACGGTCGAGATCGACGGCTTCGTCGGACCGGCGCATGTCTCGACCGTGATCGGCACCGAGCCCTACGCGCCGTTCGCGCGCGATGACGGCAAGCCCGTCGTGATCGCGGGCTTCGAGCCGCTCGACATGATGCAGGCGATCCTGATGCTGATCGAGCAGGTCAATGACGGCCGCCACGAGGTGGAGAACCAGTATCGTCGCGCCGTCACCGGCAGCGGCAACCAGCGCGCCATCCGCGAGGTCGCCGAGATCTTCGAACTGCGCGACCAGTTCGAATGGCGCGGCCTCGGCAGCATTCCGGCGAGCGCATTGAAATTGCGGCCCGGCTTTGCGCATCTCGATGCCGAGCTGCGCTTTGCCATGTCCGAGCTGGTGGTGGCCGACAATCCGGCCTGCGAATGTCCGGCCATTCTGCGCGGCCTGAAGAAGCCGGTGGACTGCCGGCTGTTCGGCACCGCCTGCACGCCGGAGACGCCGATCGGCTCCTGCATGGTGTCGTCGGAAGGCGCCTGCGCGGCGCATTGGACCTATGGCCGCTTCCGCGACCATCAGCGGAGGCTTGCATCATGAGCATGCATCAGCGCCGGCTCGACCTGAAGAATGGCTGCGTCGATCTCTCGCACGGCGCCGGCGGCCGCGCGATGGCGCAACTGATTGCCGGCCTGTTCCACGAGGCGTTCGGCAACGAATGGCTGGCGCGAGGCAACGATCAGTCGGCGTTCGACGTTGCGGCCGGCCGCATGGTGATGACGACCGATGGCTATGTGGTGTCGCCGCTGTTTTTCCCCGGCGGCAATATCGGCTCGCTGGCGGTGCACGGCACGGTCAACGACATTGCCATGGCCGGCGCCAGGCCGCTGTATCTGTCGGCGAGCTTCATCATCGAGGAGGGGGTTCCGTTTTCCGATCTGAAGCGGATCGCCGATGCGATGGGAGTGGCGGCGCGCGAGGCCGGCATCGCGATCATCACCGGCGATACCAAGGTGGTCGAGCGCGGCAAGGCGGATGGCGTGTTCATTTCGACGGCCGGCGTCGGCGTGCTGCCGGAAGGCCTCGATCTCTCAGCCGACAAGGCCAGGGCCGGCGACCGCGTGCTGCTGTCCGGCAGCCTCGGCGACCACGGCGTCGCCATCATGTCGAGGCGGCAGAATCTCACCTTCGACACCGAGATCATCTCGGACTCGGCCTCGCTGCACGGTCTCGTCGCCGACATGGTTGCGGCCGGCGGCGCCGGCATCCGGCTGATGCGCGATCCCACGCGTGGCGGGGTTGCGGCCACGATGAACGAGATCGCCCAGCAGTCCAATCTCGGCTTCCGCCTGCAGGAGGAATCGATTCCGGTGAAGCCTGCGGTCGCAGCCGCCTGCGAGCTGCTGGGGCTCGATCCGCTGCATGTCGCCAACGAAGGCAAGCTCGTCGCGGTGGTCGCGCCCGAGGTGGCCGGCGCAGTGCTCGCCGCCATGCGGGCGCATCCGCTCGGCCGCGATGCCGCCGAGATCGGCGAAGCTGTGGCCGACGATCACCGCTTCGTCCAGATGGCGACGAGCTTCGGCGGCGGCCGCATCGTCGACTGGCTGTCCGGCGAGCAGCTGCCGCGGATCTGCTGAGACGCGCGATGGGCATCCAGGGAACGATACTGGTCGTGGATGACGAGGTCCGGTCGCAGGAGGCGCTGCGCCGCGTCCTCAACCAGGATTTCGAGGTCTTGTGCGCGGGCAACACGAACGATGCCGAGAAACTGCTCGAAGGCGAGATCGTGCATGCCGTGATCTGCGACCAGCGCATGCCGCAGGAATCCGGCGTCAGCTTCCTGAAGCGCGTGCGCGAGATGTGGCCCGACCCTGTACGGATGATCATCTCCGGCTATTCGGACTCCGAGGACATCATCGCCGGCCTCAACGAGGCCGGCATCTATCAGTACATCACAAAGCCCTGGCAGCCGGATCGCCTGATAGAGATCGTCCGCGAGGCCGTGCAGCTGTACCGGCTGCAGAAGGAGACGGAGACCGCCGGCGTCGATGTGAAGGCCACGCCGGCCCACATCAAGAAGGTGGTGTCGGTCAAGCGCGGCGCCGCCAAGCAGCTCTACGATTTCGACCGCATCGTGCATTCGGCCGCGAGCCCGATGCGCAACGTGATCGAGCTCGGCCGGCGCGCCGCCGACTACGACATCTCGGTCTTGATCACCGGCGAATCCGGCACCGGCAAGGAGCTCTTGGCGCGCGCGATTCACTACGGCTCCGCGCGGGCCACCAAGGCGTTCGTCGTCGAGAATTGCGGCGCGCTGCCGGATGAGCTGCTGGAAAGCGAGCTGTTCGGCTGCAAGAAGGGCGCCTTCACCGGCGCCTATCAGGACCGCATCGGCCTGTTCGAGGTTGCCGATGGCGGCACCATCTTTCTCGACGAGATCGGCGAGACCTCGCCGGCATTTCAGGTCAAGCTCCTGCGCGTTCTGCAGGAGAGCGAGATCCGGCCGCTCGGCGCGCAGCGCGTGCGCCAGGTCGACGTGCGCGTGGTCGCCGCCACCAACCGGGATCTTGAGGCCGAAGTCGAGGCCGGCCGCTTCCGCCGCGACCTCTACTACCGACTGGCCGCGTTTCCGGTGCACATGCCGTCCTTGCGCGAACGGCCGATGGACATTCCGCTGATCGCCGAGGGTGTGCTGTCGGCGGTGAAGACCTCGTTCAACCGGCCGCATCTGCGTTTCGCACCGGCGGCGCTGGAGGAATTCTCCCGCTATCACTGGCCCGGCAATGTTCGCGAGCTGCAGAACGAGATCCAGCGCATGGCCGTGCTGGCCGATGCCGACGAGCTGCGCTGTCCGCCGTTCGCCGGCCGGCGCAACGGTCGCCGCGCCGCGCCCGCGATCGCCAATGGCAAGCTCAACGGTTCCGGGAGCCTGAAGGACAGGGTCGAGGATCTCGAAAAGACCATCATCGTTCACTGTCTGGAGAAATATGATGGTAACATCAGTCGCGTCGCCAGCGAGCTCGGCCTGTCAAGGGTGGGGCTCCGGAACAAATTGTCGAGATACGATCTGAAGAAACATGGCAAAGGCCACTCACTCTCCTGAGTCCGGGGCTGACACGCTGCTCAAGCTGATCGCGAGCAGCAGCACGCTCGAACTCGACAGCGAGCGCGAAGGCGTGTGGATCGAAGTGATCCGCAAGATGGACGAGGTCTATTCCGACCTGCTGCGCTACGAGGTCGATCTCGAGCACAAGAACGCCGAGCTCGAGGAAGCCCAGGCGTTCGTCACCAACGTCATCGAGTCCGTCTCCGACATCCTGGTGGTCTGTGACGCCAGGGGCACAGTGCAGCAGGCCAACTCCGCCTTTCTGCAGACATCGGGACGGGCCTTGGCTGACATCGCCGGTCGCGATATCGCCGAGATGATTGATCCCGATCATCGGCCCAAACTTGTCTCGCTGCTGAAGCCGCGCAGCAGCGCCGAAGTGGTCGACGGTGAATTGCGCTTTGCCGCGGCGGCCGGCGTCAGCTCCGACCTGTTCGCGATCAACAGCTCGCCGCGGCATGACCATCGCGGCCGCTTCATCGGCGTCGTGCTGACGGGCCGTCCGATCGGCGAGCTGCGCCGCGCCTATGAGGCCCTGCACAAGGCGCATCAGGAGCTGCAGCGGGCGCAGCGGCAATTGGTCGAGCAGGAGAAGATGGCAAGCCTCGGCCGGCTCGTCGCGGGCGTGGCCCACGAGCTGAACAATCCGATCAGCTTCGTCTATGGCAACATCCACACCCTGATGCGCTACCGCACCTCGCTGGTCGGCTATCTCGATGCCATCCATGAGCAGCCGGTCAGCGAGGACATCGCCGCGCTTCGCTCGGATCTGAGGATCGACGCCATCCTGGAGGATTTCGGGCCGCTGATCGACGGCACGCTGGAAGGTGCGGTGCGCATCAGCGAGATCGTCAAGAACCTGCGCCGCCTGTCGTTCTCGAAGCTCGGCGAGGTCGAGCGCGTCAACATCGAACGGCTGATCAATACCGCCGTGCTGTGGGCAGGGCGCACCAAGCAGCATCGTGTCGACATCCAGATCGAGGTCGAGCCGGATCTGTGGATCTCCGGCAACGAAGGCCAGCTGCATCAGGTGATCGTCAACCTCGTGGAGAACGCGATCGACGCGATGCGATCGACCGATCTGCCGCGCCTTCTGGTCGCGGTGGCGCGCCAGGGCAACGAGATCGCCTTTCGCATCACCGATAACGGCCCCGGCATCGACAAGGATCACCTGACCCACATCTTCGAGCCGTTCTTCACGACCAAGCGCGTCGGGGAGGGGACGGGGCTCGGGCTGTGGATCAGCTACGGCATCGTCCGCGAGCACGGCGGCGAGCTGTCCGCGACCAACGAGCCGCAGGGCGGCGCCACGTTCTCTTTCAGCTTGCCGGCGGCTTGACCATAGCGGCGGGGCTGCTGCCGACGCTGAAGTGGGATGCTGGGTATCCCTTCGAAACGATGCGGGGGGTCCTGACGGCGGTGCCGTCGGATGTTGCGGGCAGAAGCCAAGCCCGAGGTGATCAGGACGCCGTCGCGACCGGCACGCGCTCGCGCTGATTGGTCAACCGCGCCAGCAGCACGGTTGCGGTTCGCGTGATGTGCTGCCGTGCGAGATCCTCGGCCTTCTGCGCATCGCCGGCGATCACCGCCCGCAGGATGTCCTCATGCTGATCCCAGATTCGCCGCGGCGTCTCGTCGCGCATCAGCACCTCGCCCATCAGCCGGCGCAGATGCAGCCAATGCGGCAGCGTGGTGTCCTGGATGACGGAGTTGCCGGAGATCTCGTAGAGGAATTCATGAAACTTGACGTCGGCCTCGATCAGCTTCTCGACCGAATGCTCGCGCTCGGCGCTCCGGCCCTGCTCGATCAAATTCGGGCCTTCCTCGGCCGCTCGCTTGGCGCCGCGGGTCGCCGCGAGCCGGCAGGCGAGGCCCTCGGCGACCGCGCGTATTTCATAGAGGTTGCGGATGAAGTCGGTGTCGATCGGCGCGACTTCCAGGCCGCGGCCCGGCGCCTCGCGCACAAAGCCGTGATTGCGCAGCAGCAGCAGCGCCTGCTGCACCGGCTGGCGCGATACGCCGAGGTCGCGGGCCAGATCGTCCTGAATGAGGCGGGCCGATTCCGGCAGTTCGCCGCCGACGATGTCGGAGAGAATGCGCTCGTAGACGCGTTCGGTCAGGCTCGGCTGTGTCTTCAGCGGCGGCACACGGCCTCCACGGGATCAGGTGTGATGTCCGGTCGCGAATGTGGAGCTGCCGTGCCGGAGCCCGGCGCTCGCATTGCGGCCGATGTCGGTCTGAACGGGGTCATAGCGAGAATTTCCGCGCAGTGAGCGTTCGCCGCTGCTTGGGCTTGCTGTCCTGCTGGATTTCGAGGTGATGGATGAACACACTGGCCGCGCGTGAAATGTGCTCGCGGCTCAGCCGTTCGGCCTCGTCGCTGCGGCCCTCGATCACGGCTGCAAGAATGTCCTCATGCTCGTCCCAGACCGCCCGGGACATGCTCTGCTCCTTCTGCAGCACGTCGGACATCACCCGCTTCAGGCACGGCCAATGTGGTGCCATCGTCTCGCCGATCAGCGCGTTGCCGGAGAGGTCGCCGAGGAAGCAATGGAAGGCGATGTCGGTCTCGATCTTGCGGTTGACGAGCCCGCTCTTCACCGCCTCTTGGCCGGCCGCGATGTACGCCGGACCTTCGCGCGCGGCGCGATCGCTCGCGCGCTCGGCGGCCAGCCGCGCCGCGAGGCCTTCGAGCACCGCGCGCATCTCATAGAGGTCCCGAACGAAGCCGGGGTCGAGCGGCGCCACGATCAGGCCGCGGCCGGGCGCGCTCTGCACCAGCCCGCAGCCGCGGAGCAGGATCAGCGCCTGCTGAACCGGCTGGCGCGATACCCCGTAAGCCTGGGCCAGATCGTCCTGGATCAGCCGCGAGCCCGGCGTGAGAACGCCGCTGACGATCTCGTCAGTGATCGCTTCGACGACCTGGTCGACCAGAGAGGGAGCGGCGGGCACGATTCGCATGGGTCATCACATTTTGCCGCACATTAGCATGTCAAGTCCGAAAATCCATTTGCGAGGTATTCGAATTCAGAGTACGAATTCAAAAAAAGGACGCTGCGTTAAGGCAAGTTAAAAAGCGGCCAAATAGGGAGGGACTCCGTTGTCGGAAGATCCGACCAGTCTGGAGCGCGATCAGGTTTGGTCCGCGCGCTCGGAGGGCGGCGTGCCCGCCGGCGTCATGCTGGTGGTGTCGCGGGCATTGCTGGTGGCCTCGGTCGCGTCGTTCGCCGCGATGGCGCCTGTGCTCGGGGCGGCCGGAGAAGGCCTGACCTTGTCCGATGCGTGGGTGCCGGCGGCGCCCGAGGTGGGACGCGACATCCCGTTGCTGATCACGATCAAGAATGACACGACCGCGCCGGAAGCGTTGATGCGCGTGCGTTGTCCGATCGCCAATTTTTCGGAGCGGCACACCGTCGACCGCGGCGAAGGCGCGCCGGCGATGCGCTCCATTCCCAACATTCCAATTGCCGCGGGCAGCACGCTGGTGCTGCTGCCGACCGCCTATCACGTGATGCTGCTGCAGACGCGCGAGCCGCTCGAACCAGGCAAGCGCTTCACCTGCACGATCGTGTTCCAGAAAGCAGGATCCATCGAAACGGAGGTCGAGGTTCGCAAGTCGCCTTGAAGCGTGTTTGTCGCCTGCTGCCCTCCGCCTTCGGGCTTGGCGGAGTGGTATTCGCTCCAACTCATAATCAATATAATGGGAGAAGGAAACGATGAGGACTAACGTCAGGTCGACCCTGCGGGCGGTGCTGCTGGCCAGCGCAGCCTTCGCCTGTTTCCAGCTTGCATCGCCGGCGCAGGCCGCCGACGAGATGACCCCCGAGCGGCTGCTCAACGCCGACAAGGAAGCCGGCAACTGGCTGCACCATCATAAGAACTACTCGGGCACACGGTTCTCGGCACTGAAGGAGATCAACAAGGACAACGTCAAGAACCTGAAGGTCGCCTGGACGATGCATCTCGGCGGCGTCGAGGGCGGCGGCATCTGGAGCCACGGCGGTCTCGAAGGCACGCCGATCGTCGAGAACGGCATGATCTACGTCACCGACGGCTGGGGCTCGGTCTACAAGATCGACGCGCGCGGTGGCAAAGGCCAACTGGTCTGGAAGATGGATCCTAAGACGGATCACGACTGGGCCGGCGCCATCGCCTGCTGCGGCGTCGACAATCGCGGCGTCGCGCTGTGGGGCGATCTGGTCGTCTCGCACACGCTCGACGGCCGCCTGATTGCGACCAACAAGGAGACCGGCCAAGTTGCCTGGCAGCGCCAGGTTGCCGATCCCGACAAGGGCGAGGTCATCACCGGTGCGCCGCTGATCGTGAAGAACATGGCGATCTCGGGCGTGGCCGGCGCCGAATACGGCATCCGCGGCTGGATCGCGGCGACCGATCTCGGCACGCAGAAGGAGGTCTGGCGCACCCACACCATTCCGGGGAAGGGCGAGCCGGGCAGCGAGACCTGGAAGGACAGCAACGACGCGGCTGCGGCCGGCGGCGGCTCGACCTGGGTCACGGGCACCTATGATCCGGCGACCGACACCATCATCTGGGGCGTCGGCAATCCCGGTCCGGACTGGGACAACGCCTATCGTCCGGGCGACAACCTCTACACCGACAGCTCGCTGGCGCTCGATGCCAACACCGGCAAGATCAAGTGGCACTATCAGCACACGCCGAACGATCCCTTTGACTATGACAGCGTCGCCGAGAACGTCCTGGTCGATGTGCCCGCGCCGAACGGCTCCACCCTGAAGCTCGCGCTCGAGGCCGATCGCAACGGCTTTGCCTATGCGATCGATCGCACCAGCGGCAAGTTCGTCTGGGGCCTGCCCTTCGTCAAGAAGGTCACCTGGACCAAGGGGCTCGATGCCGAAACCGGCAAGCCGATCGAGTATGATCCGAAGAACCCGGTGCAGCGCTACAATGCGTCGGTGACGCCGCATCGTGAGAACAAGGTCGCGGACATCTGCCCGGGCAACATGGGCGGCAAGAACTGGCCGCCGACCTCCTACAATCCGGACCTGAAGCTCTGGTACATCCCTGTCATCGAGAGCTGCAACCGGATCACCGTCGAGGAGGCGACCAAGGACAAGCTCAAGCCGCGCGAATTCTGGACCGGTGGCGGACCGAGCCAGCCGTTCAAGATCACGGGCAGCGTGACCGCGATCGACGTCACCACCGGCAAGATCGCCGGCAAGTTGGAGACGCCGTTCCCGAACCTCGGGGGCTTGCTTTCGACGCCTGATCTCGTCTTCACCGGCCAGCCCTCGGGCGAGGTGATGGCGCTCGATGCCAAGACGCTGCAGAAGCTGTGGGAGTTCAACACCGGCGGCGGCGTCAATGCGCCTCCCGTGACGTTCTCGGTCGACGGCAAGCAGTATGTCGCGATCCTGGTCGGTCTCGGCGGCGCCTGGGACAAATGGTTCATCGAATCCACGCCCGAGCTGAAGAAGATCCAGCCCGGCTCGATGCTCTACGTCTTCTCGCTGTGAAGTCGATTGCGGAGCGGAGGCATAGCCTCCGCTCCGTCCTCATCCCCTGTTCGACAAGAAAATCAGATGAAACTCAGTGCGATCACGTTCGCTGTGGCGTCGGCTCTCGTCCTCGGCTCCGCTTCGCTCGCATTGGCGCAGTCTGCGGCGCCGGCAGATCCGACCGATGCCGGCAAAGCCGTGTTCAAGCGTGCGAACTGCGTCGGCTGCCACAAATGGCACGGCAATGGCGGCGGCGGCTACGGCGGCGACGCGCTGTCGCTGCGCAAGACCGAGCTCGACCGCCAGCACATCGTCGAGACCGTCACCTGCGGCCGTCCCGGCACGGGCATGCCGTACTTTGCGCGCGGCTCCTATGACACGGCGAAGTGCTACGATATGAGCCGCCAGGATGTCGGCGAGCGCATGCCGCCCGAAGGCGGCGCGTTCCTGCGGCCCAACGATATCGAGGCGGTCGCGGACTACGTGCTCGCGCACATCAAGGGACGCGGCGAGCCGAGCTACGACGAGTGTACCGCCTTCTTCGGCAACACGTCCCGGGTCTGCGATATCTACAAGGCGAATGCCAGCAAGCCTGCAAGCGAGCCATCGAAATGAAACGGTCAACCTGCGCTGCGATCTTCGCCACGTTCGTGCTGCCGTTCGTGATGCATGCGGCCTCCGCGCAGGCCGTGCCGAACTACGATCTGCGTGACATCACCGTCGGCATGCCGGTCGGCGACCTGCCTAGTGAGGGCTATGTTAATCTGACCTGCGCCAAGGACCCAAACCGCAAGCTCAATGCGTGGTCGGCGTGGCGCGATTGTCCCGCGGACGAGCAGGCGCGGCATGCGGTGCGTTTCGATTTCGATCCGGAGACCAGCCAGGACGGCACCAAGGTGGCCGGTCATCCCGTGCTGCTGACGGTCCTGGTCGACGACAAGGGCACTGTCACCGGCCTGACGATCGAGACCGATCCGAAGGCGCGGCTCTACATTCGCAAGAAGGCGTTCCTGCTCGGCAACCAGGTGAAGTCGCGCTATGGCGCCGAGGGTTGGGACTGCAAGGAGCTGGAGCCGACGGCGGGCGAGCAGCCGGTCGGCGGCGTGTTCCTGCGCGAGGTCTGCAAGAAGACGGTGCCCGGTCGGACGCTGACGGTCGAGCGCGAGCTGTTCCGCAAGCCGGATCAAGATGCCAAGAGCTTCGTCGATCAGACGCTGGTGCGGATCACCAAGGACATTAACTAGCCCGCCGCCGACCTTCATCGCGCTCCGCTGGAGGCGCGCGCCAGTCGGCGTCGTGAACCCGGTTGCCGGGAGGAAACGACGATGAGGGATCTCTTGAATTTCGGGCAGATGCTGTCGGCCCATGCGCGCATGTCGCCGGAGCGCACCGGTGCCCGCGATCTCGAACGTGCGATGAGCTTTGCGTTGTGGAATGAGCGCACGTGCCGGCTCGCCAACGCGCTGCTCGGGCTCGGCCTTGCCAAGGGCGATCGCGTTGCGATCCTTGCCTACAATTGCGTCGAATGGTGCGAGATCTATGCGGCCACAGCCAAAGCCGGGTTGGTGGCGCTGCCGATCAACTTCCGCCTCACCGCGTCCGAGGTGCAGTTCATCGTCCAGAACGCCGAAGCGGCGGCGATGATCGTGCAGGACGAACTCGTCGGCCTGGTCGAGGAGGCGCGCACGGATCTCGGCATCGCCGATGACCGCTTCATCCATTTCGGCGCGAAGCCGCGTCCGGCAGGCTATCGCGGCTATGAGGACATCATTGCGATGGCCGCGGATCGGGAGCCCGACCAGCAGGTCGCGCTGTCCGATCCCTGGACCTTGATGTACACTTCCGGCACCACCGGCAAGCCCAAGGGCGTGCTGCGCAGCCATCGCAGCGCCGTCCTCTTGTCGATGGTCACCGAGATCGAGCTGAAGCTGAGCCGCAACGACGGCGTGCTGCTGGTGATGCCGATGTGCCACGCCAACTCGCTGAACTTCTTCGGCGCGTTCGGTTATATCGGTGGCGTCAACTCGATCTATTCGCGCAAGAGTTTCGATCCCGAGCACGCCGTGACGACGCTTGCGGACGGCGGCTCCACGTTCACCTCGCTGGTCCCTACGCACTACATCATGATGCTGGATCTGCCGCGCGCGGTGCGCGCGCAGCATGATTTCAGCGCGGTCACCAAGCTGATGATCTCCTCGGCGCCGGCCCGCCCGGAGACCAAGCGCGAGGTGATGGAGATGTTCCCGAAGTCCGGGCTCTACGAGCTCTATGGCGCGACCGAGACCGGCTGGGTCACCATGCTGCATCCGCATGAGCAGTTCACCAAGCTCGGCTCGGTCGGGCGCGAATGCGTCGGCGCCGCGCCCATCCGCATCTTGGATGATGCGGGACATGAGGTGCCAGACGGCGAGGCAGGCGAGCTCTATTCCTCGAACGCTCACACCTTCGACTGCTATTGGCGTCTGCCGGAGAAGACCAAGGAGGCGTTCCGCGGCGACTACTGCTCGGTCGGCGACATGGCCCGTCGCGATGCCGACGGCTACATCCATCTCGCCGACCGCAAGAGCAACCTGATCATCTCAGGCGGCGAAAACATCTATCCCTCCGAGGTCGAGGCGATGGTTGGCGCGCATCCTGCCGTCAAGGACATCGCCGTGATCGGCCTGCCCGACGACAAATGGGGCGAGCGCGTCCATGCCGTGATCGTGCCGCGCGACGGCATGGCGGTGAAGGAGGGCGATCTGGCCGAATGGGCGAAAGAACGGCTCGCCGGCTTCAAGCGGCCGCGCTCTTACGCCTTCATCACCGATAGCGAGATGCCGCGCAACGCGACAGGCAAGATCCTGCATCGCGAATTGAAGAAGAGATTTACGCAGTGAGTCGCTGCAATGCCGTACGGTCTGATATGTAGCTGCGATGCAGGCCGTCCTCAATTCCGCTCTTCCGATCTTCGCGCTGATCCTGACCGGATTCCTGTGCGGCTGGTTCGGTGTGTTCGACCGCACCGCGACCGACAATCTCAACCGCTTCGCGGTCTATCTGGCGCTGCCGGCGCTGATCTTCACGGCGATGTCCAGGATCGGCGTCGAGCAGGTCAGTCAGTTCGGCTTCATCGGCGCCTTCTGCGGAGGTATTGCCGCGACGTTCGCGACCGGTTTCGTGATCAGCCGTCTGCGCGGCCGTCGCGTTGCCAACGCCAGCATCGAGGGACTGGACGCCGGCTACAGCAATGTCGGCTTCATGGGCATTCCGATGTGCCTCCTGGTGTTCGGTCCGGACAGCGCGCCGGCCTCGATCATCGCCACCTTGTTCACGGCCTGCGTGCTGTTCCTGTTCGCGATCGTGGTCGTCGAGATGGATCTTCAGAAGGGCGCCACGCTCGGGGCGACGGTCGCCAAGGTCGCGCGTTCGCTGCTGACGAGCCCGTTGTTCATCGCGCCCGTGGCCGGGCTCGCGGTGGGCCTCAGCGGCTTTGCATTGCCGGCGCCGTTCCTGAGCTTCACGACGTTGCTTGGTGGAGCAGCATCGCCGGCGGCGCTCGTGTGCATCGGCCTGTTCCTGGCGCAGGAACGGGTGGTGACGCACGATGCGGCTTCGATCGGCATTCTCGTATCGCTGAAGCTCGTGATGCAGCCGGCGGTCACCGCGCTGCTTGCCTTCCACGTGTTCTCGATGCCGCCGCTGTGGTCGCATTCCGCCGTGATCCTGAGCGCGCTGCCGATCGGCTCCGGGCCGTTCACGATCGCCAAGCTCTATGGTCTGGAGGCCGGCGTCACCTCGGGCTCGATTCTCGTCTCGCACATGTCAGCCGTTCTCACCGTCTCGCTGCTCGTGGCCTGGCTCGCGCCGGGCTGATCACGTCACCATCCGCAGGAGTCGTCAGATGAAGATCTCTCCCGACAGTGCCGCCGATCTGATCGCCCGCCTGCTCAAGCGCCGCGGCGTCAGCCGCGTGTTCGCGCTGTGCGGCGGCCACATCATGCCGATCTGGATGCGGCTCGATGCGGAAGGCATCCGCATCATCGACGTGCGCGACGAGCGCGCCGCCGTGCATATGGCGCAGGCGCATGCCGAGCTCACCGGCGAGCTCGGCGTCGCGCTGGTCACCGCGGGGCCGGGCGTGACCAACGCGATCACCGGCATCGCCAATGCCCACGTCTCGCGCGCGCCGGTGCTGGTGATGTCGGGCGGCAATCCGCGGCCGCAGGAGAACCGCGGTGGCCTGCAGGACATGGATCACACCCAGCTCGTGCGCTCGATCACGCGCTATGCGCGCACCGTGCGCGAGCCGTCGCTGGTGCTGCAGGAGCTCGACGAGGCGATCGCGCGTGCCTTCGGCGAGGGCGGCGAGCCTGGCCCGGTTTTCATCGATTTTCCCGTCGACACGCTGCGCGGCGTCGTGCCGAAGGCGCTGCAACTCGAGGAGCATCTCGCGCCGAAGCCGCGCGCGGCGACACGGCCTGATCCGGCCGAGGTCGAGAAGGCGGTCGAGCTGTTGTGGTCGGCGCGCCGTGTGCTCGTCATCTCCGGCCGCGGCGCGCGCGGCGCCGGGCCCGAGCTGATCGCGCTGCTCGACCGGCTCGGCGCGGTCTATCTCGACACCGGCGAAAGCAGGGGGCTCGTGCCCGACGATCATCCCTCGGTCGTCGGTGCAATGCGCGGCGCCGTGATGGGTGATGCCGACGTGGTGCTGACGGTCGGCCGCCGGCTCGACTTCCAGCTCGCCTACGGCTCGCCTGCCGTGTTCAAGGACGCCAAGTTCGTCCGCATCAGCGACACCGCGAGCGAGCTGCGCGACAATCGGCGCGGTGGGGCCGAGATCCTGGCGACACCAGCGGAGACCTTGCGCGCGATGGTGGCGCTGGCAGGCAACCGCGAATCGGCCGTCGATCGGCAATGGGCCGCAAAACTGCGGGCCGCGCATCAGGAGCGCGCGGCCAAGCTGAAGCAGAGCATGGCGGCGGCGCCGGCCGGCTCGGACGGGCGGCTGCATCCGAATCGCGTGCTGTCGGCGCTGCAGGAGGCGATCGGCAATGACGCCGTGGTCATCACTGACGGCGGCGATTTCCTCTCCTTTGCCCGCGTTGGCCTCAGCGCGCCCTTGATGCTCGATCCCGGCCCGTTCGGCTGCATCGGCATCGGCGTGCCCTATGGCATCGCTGCGAGCCTCGCCTTTCCCGACAGGCCGGTGGTGGTCGCGACCGGCGACGGTGCGTTCGGCTTCAATGCGATCGAGGTCGACACCGCGGTGCGCCACAAGGCGCCGGTGCTGATCGTCGTCGCCAACAACGGCGCCTGGCAGATCGAGGTGCACGACCAGGCGGTGACACACGGCAAGGTCGTCGGCACGAAGCTGCAATTCGCGGATCACGCCGCGATGGCGCGCGCCTTCGGCATGCATGCCGAGCGCGTCGAGACCGAGCAGCAACTCGGCCCCGCGATCCAACGCGCGCTGGCCAACCGACCGGCGCTGCTCGACATGGTGGTGACGCCGGAGGCGGTCTCGTCCGACGCCAAGACAGGACTCGCCTGGGTGCCGGACCTGCAGCCGCTCGCGGCGTGGGACGAGGCCGAACGCAAGTGGCGGGGCTCGTAGCGCCCTACACCTGCTGGATCTGCCGCGGCGCGCTGAGCCAAAGCGCGAGCAGGGTGCAGACGGCGCCGGACAAGAGATAACCGCCGGCCGAAATCAGGCCGAGATAGGCGGCCAGCAGCAGGGCGGCGAGCGGCGCGAAGCCGGCGCCGAACAGCCAAGCGAGGTCGGCGGTCAGGGCCGAGGCCGTGTAGCGATAGGTGCGCGCGAAGTTGGCGGCGATCGCGCCCGAGGACTGGCCGAACGACAGGCCGAGCAGGATGAAGCCGAGCACCATGTAGATGGTCTCGCCGACCGGGCCGGCGTCGAGCAGTTGCGGCGCGAAGCCCGAGAACACCGCGATTGCGATCGCCGAGCCGATCAAGAGCGACTTGCGACCGATACGGTCGGCCAGCATGCCAGACGCGACAATGGCGACGACGCCGAACACCGCACCGACGGCCTCGATGAGCAGGAAGCGCGCCGGCGTCTCCTTGGTGAACAGGAACACCCAGGACAGCGGAAACACCGTCACCATGTGGAACAGCGCGAAGCTCGCCAGCGGCGCGAAGGCGCCGATCACGATGTTGCGGCCCTCGTGCCGAATCGTGGTGATGATGCGTGCCGGCTGCAATTCGCGCGACTGGAACAGCTCGTCATACTCCGGCGTCACGACCATGCGCAGTCGCGCGAACAGCGCCACGACGTTGATGGCAAACGCCACGAAGAACGGGTACCGCCAGCCCCAGTCGAAGAAGTCGGCCGCGGAGAGATAACCGACGAAGAACGCGAACAGCACGCTGGCGACGATCAGCCCGAGCGGCGCGCCGAGCTGCGGGATCATCGCATACCAGCCGCGCCGGTGCTCCGGCGCATTCATCGCGAGCAGCGACGCCAGCCCGTCCCAGGCGCCGCCCCAGGCGAGACCCTGGCCGATCCGCGCCAGCGCCAACAGCCAGATCGCCGCGGCACCGACGGTGTGATAGCTCGGCAGGAACGCGATCGCGACGGTCGAGGTGCCCAGCAGGAACAATGCGGTGATCAGCTTGGCGCTCTTGCCGTAGCGGCGGTCGATCGCCATGAAGATCACGCTGCCGAACGGACGCGCGAGGAAGGCGAGCGCGAACAGCGCGAACGAATACAGGGTCTGCGTCAGCTCGTCCGCAAACGGAAACACCAAGCGCGGAAACACGATCACCGAGGCGATGGCATAGACGAAGAAGTCGAAGAACTCCGACGTCCGCCCGATGATCACGCCGATCGCGATCTCGCCCGGATGCGCCTCATGCGTGCGGGAGAGATGGGTTTCGCCGTCGGCGGTCGCCGCTGCCTGTGTCATCGCGCTGCCTGCAGTCCTCTCGTACTCTATTCGCGCTCCGTAATTGTCGTCCTCGGCGCCGCTCCGGTATTGGACAAATTGTCCAATGTCGGCCGTGTCGTCCGGTCGCTAGGTGAGGCCTCGTTCAGAGATCCGCCGTGCGACGAGGTTAAGCGTGCGTTACTGGAAATCCTTGGCTCTGCTGCCGCTGGGGCTCGCGCTCGGCGGCTGCAATCTGGTCGTGCTCGCCCCCTCCGGTGATGTCGCCGCCCAACAGCGCGATCTCGTGATCATCGCGACCGTGCTGATGCTCCTGATCGTGGTGCCCGTCATGGCGGCGACGGCGATCGTGGCCTGGCGCTACCGCCAGTCGAACCAGGCGGCGACCTACACGCCGGATTGGGATCACTCCACCCAGCTCGAGCTTCTGATCTGGGCGGCGCCGCTGCTCATCATCATCTGCCTGGGCGCGGTCACATGGATGGGCACGCATCTGCTCGATCCCTACCGCACGCTCGGGCGCATCGCGGTCGATCGTCCGGTGACGCCGCAGGACAAGCCGCTCGAGGTGAACGTTGTCGCGCTCGATTGGAAGTGGCTGTTCATCTATCCGGAATACGGCGTCGCCAGCGTCAATGAACTCGCCGCACCGGTGAACCGGCCGCTGGATTTCAAGATCACGTCGTCCTCGGTGATGAACTCGTTCTACATCCCCGCTCTGGCCGGCCAGATCTATGCGATGCCTGGCATGCAGAGCCGGCTGCACGCCGTCATCAACAAGCCCGGCGTCTATCGCGGCTTCTCGGCCAACTATAGTGGTGCCGGCTTTTCCAGCATGCGCTTTGCCTTTCATGGTCTGTCGGATGCGGAGTTTTCCGGCTGGATCGAGAAGGCGAAGGCCAGTGGCAATCACCTCGGCAAGCCGGATTATCTCGTGCTTGAGCGTCCCAGCACCGACGAGCCGGTCCGCCATTTCGCCTCGGTCGATGCTGACCTGTTCCGCGCCATCCTCAACATGTGCGTCGAATCGGGCAAGATGTGCATGAGCGAGATGATGGCGATCGACGCGAGAGGCGGCATGGGCCTGGCCGGCGTCCGCAACACACTGCCGCTCGCCTACGACAAGTTCGCCGGCCGCGGCACGGTGTTCGGTGGCGAGCCGAGCTACGTCGCCGGCGGCGTCTGCCTGCCGGGCGACCAGGTCACGCGCATGGCTGCGGAATCGTCGCCCACCGTTCTCGCGCCGCTCGATTGGACGCCGCTGCAGGGCCGCGGCCTTGAACGGCCCAGCCTGCTGCGGCCGTCGAAGGCGTCTTTCATCACGGGGCCAGCCTCCAAGTCGGATTCGTGAGGGTCACATCATGTTCGACACGTCAGATCTCACCCGATCGATCTTCGGCCGGCTCACGCTGGAGTCGCTGCCGCTGCACGAGCCGATCATCATCGGGACCTTCGCGATGGTCGCGCTCGGCGGCCTCGCGCTTTTCGGCGCCATCACCTATTTCCGGCTGTGGGGCTATCTGTGGAAGGAGTGGTTCACCACCGTCGACCACAAGCGCATCGGCATCATGTACATGGTGCTCGGCATCGTCATGCTGCTGCGCGGCTTCGCCGATGCGCTGATGATGCGGCTGCAGCAGGCGATCGCGTTCAACGGCTCCGAGGGATACCTGAACTCGCACCATTATGATCAGGTGTTCACGGCGCACGGCGTGATCATGATCTTCTTCGTGGCGATGCCGCTGGTCACCGGTCTGATGAACTATGTCGTGCCGCTGCAGATCGGCGCCCGCGACGTGTCGTTCCCGTTTCTCAACAATTTCAGCTTCTGGATGACCACGTCGGGCGCGGTGCTGGTGATGTGCTCGCTGTTCGTGGGCGAGTTCGCGCGCACCGGCTGGCTGGCCTATCCGCCGCTGTCGAACCTCTCCTACAGTCCGGATGTCGGCGTCGACTATTACATCTGGGCCCTGCAGGTCGCCGGCGTCGGCACGCTGCTGTCCGGCGTCAACCTGATCTGCACCATCGTCAAGATGCGTGCGCCCGGCATGACCATGATGAAGATGCCAGTCTTCACCTGGACCTCGCTGTGCACCAACGTGCTGATTGTCGCCTCCTTCCCGGTGCTGACGGCGGTGCTGGCGCTGCTGTCGCTCGACCGCTACGTCGGCACCAACTTCTTCACCAATGATTTCGGCGGCGACCCGATGATGTACGTCAATCTCATCTGGATCTGGGGCCATCCGGAGGTCTACATCCTCATCCTGCCGGCATTCGGCATCTTCTCCGAGGTGACCTCGACCTTCTCGGGCAAGCGGCTGTTCGGCTACACCTCGATGGTCTACGCCACGGTCGTGATCACGATCCTGTCGTACCTCGTCTGGCTGCACCATTTCTTCACGATGGGCTCCGGCGCCAGCGTGAACTCCTTCTTCGGCATCACCACGATGATCATCTCGATCCCGACGGGCGCGAAGATGTTCAACTGGCTGTTCACGATGTATCGCGGCCGCATCCGCTTCGAGCTGCCGATGATGTGGACGGTCGCCTTCATGCTGACCTTCGTGATCGGCGGCATGACCGGCGTGCTGCTCGCGGTGCCGCCGGCCGACTTCGTCTTGCACAACAGCCTTTTCCTGGTCGCGCATTTCCACAACGTCATCATCGGCGGCGTGCTGTTCGGCCTGTTCGCCGGCATCGCCTACTGGTTCCCGAAGGCGTTCGGCTTCAGGCTCGACCCGTTCTGGGGCAAGATGTCGTTCTGGTTCTGGACGGTGGGCTTCTACTTCGCCTTCATGCCGCTCTACGTGCTCGGCCTGATGGGCGTGACCCGTCGGCTGCGCACCTTCGACGATCCGAGCCTGCAGATCTGGTTCGTCATCGCCGGCATCGGCGCGCTCCTGATCCTGCTCGGCATCGCCAGCTTCCTGATCCAGATCGCGGTCAGCATCCTCCGCCGCGAGCAGCTCGCCGACGTCTCCGGCGATCCCTGGAATGCGCGCACCCTGGAATGGGCGACGTCGTCGCCGCCGCCCGCCTACAACTTCGCCTTCACGCCTGTGGTCCACGACAATGACGCCTGGTGGGACATGAAGCGCCGCGGCTACACGCGTCCGCTCGCCGGCTTCAAGGCCATCCACATGCCGAGCAACACCGGCACCGGAGTGATCCTGGCGGGGCTCAGCACCACCATGGCGTTCGGCCTGATCTGGTACATGTGGTGGATGGCGGCCGGCAGCTTCGTCGCGCTGCTCGCGGTCGCAATCGGCCACACTTTCAACTATCACCGCAGCTTCCACATCCCGGCCGATGAGGTCATAAGCGTCGAGCGCGCGCGCACCGAGCTGCTCGTGGCAGGAGCCAAGTCATGACCGTTGCGATGGGCACGATGAAGGCCGGGGAGCCGGTGTTCTACGTCGTCGACGAGCACGAGCATCCCGAAGGCAGCAGCACGATGCTCGGCTTCTGGATCTATCTGATGAGCGACTGTCTCATCTTTGCGATCCTGTTCGCCGTGTATGGCGTGCTCGGCGCCAAATACGCGGCAGGTCCCGCGCCGAAGGACCTGTTCGACCTGTCGCTGGTCGCGGTCAACACCTCGTTCCTGCTGCTGTCGTCGCTCACCTATGGCTTCGCGATGCTGTCGATGCAGCGGAACCGCGTTGGCGCGATGCAGGTTTGGCTCGTGGTGACGGGGCTGTTCGGCCTCGCCTTCCTCGGCATCGAGCTGACCGAGTTCGCGCACATGATCCATGAGGGCGCGACGCCGCAGCGTAGCGCCTTCCTGTCGTCGTTCTTCACCTTGGTTGGAACCCACGGCCTGCACGTGACGTTCGGTCTGGTCTGGCTGGTCACCCTGATGGTGCAGGTCAGGACTCACGGCCTGATCGAGGCCAACCGGCGGCGGCTGGTCTGCCTGAGCATGTTCTGGCACTTCCTCGACGTGATCTGGATCGGTGTCTTCACCTTCGTCTACTTGATGGGAATGCTTCGATGAGCTCTGATGTCCATGCTCACGCGCACGGTTCCGCCGACGACCATGCCGGCACGCGCTCGGGTCAACTGATCGGCTTCGGCGCCTCGGTCGTCCTCACCGCCATCCCGTTCCTGCTGGTCATGACCGGCTCGCTCGACAAGCAGGCCACGGCGCTGATCATCATGGTGTTCGCGGCCGTGCAGGTCGTCGTCCACATGGTCTTCTTCCTGCACATGAACACCAAGGCCGAGGGTGGCTGGACCATGATGGCGCTGATCTTCACGATCATCATGGTGGTGATTGCGCTCAGCGGCTCGCTCTGGGTCATGCATCACCTGACCACGAACATGATGCCGGTGCACGAGATGGGCCAGACGCCGTGATGTCAGCTCCTGCCGACGGGGCAGGGGAACGCGACGAGGCCAGCCGCGGGCGATTCGGCGCGCTGCGGCTCGCGATCGGCGCGGCGTGGGTTGCCTGCGTCGCGATGCTGCTGGCGCTGGGCGTCTGGCAGATCGAGCGGCGGGCCTGGAAGCTCGACCTGATCGATCGCGTCGAGCGCCGCGTTCATGCCGCGCCCGTGCCGGCGCCGAGCCCGGCGGATTGGCCGGCCATCGATCGCAGCGACGACGAGTACAAGCTGATAACGTTGAGCGGCCGCTTCCTCAACGACCGCGAGACGCTGGTCCAGGCGCTGACGGTCGAGGGCTCCGGCTATTGGGTGGTGACGCCGCTGCAGACCGCCGCCGGCACCGTGCTCGTCAATCGCGGCTTCGTGCCCGCGGACCGCCGTGCGCCGGCGAGCCGCAGCGCCGGGAACCCCGATGGCACGGTCGGCGTGACCGGATTGCTGCGGATCTCCGAGCCGGGCGGCGGCTTCCTGCGCCACAACGATCCCGCGGACAATCGCTGGTATTCACGTGACGTCGTGGCGATCGCGGCGGCGCGCGGTCTGTCCGACGTCGCACCGTTCTTCGTCGATGCCGATGCGACCCCGAATCCCGGCGGGCTTCCGATCGGGGGACTCACGGTGATCTCGTTTCCGAACAACCATCTGGTTTACGCGCTGACCTGGTTTACATTGGCCCTCATGCTGGCCGGCGCCGGGCTGCAGCGGCTCCGCCGCGGGCAGAGTGAGCGCGAAGCGCCGGCGGCGCAGGATGTGGAATGGGATCAGCGGCGGCAGGACATGGGTGGATGCGGGGCGGCGTCTTGAGGGATCGAAGCTCGCCGTTCTGCCGGCGGAGATCGGACGTGGCCTCATGAGAAGCGAGGCCCCTAATCTGCCGTTTGGGGCCGTGGCCGCGACCGCCACACCCGAGATCAACGCGCCGCTGCCGACGAAGGACGCGACCAACCGCAAGAACATGGTGCTGCTGATCCAGCTGCGCTGGATCGCCGTGGTCGGTCAGATCGTCACCATCGGCTTCGTGACCACCTGGTTCGGCATTGCGCTGCCGCTGCTGCCGATGGCGGCGATCATCTGCGCGCTGGTGGCGCTCAATATCGCCAGCCATATCTGGCTGCGCACGCATGACGACGTCGGCAATCGTCACCTGCTGATCGCCCTGATGCTCGACGTCGTGGCGTTGACGTCGGAGCTCTATCTCACCGGCGGCGCGTCGAATCCGTTCACGTGCCTCTATCTGCTGCAGGTCACGCTGGGGGCCGTGCTGCTCGATGCGCGCTCGTCCTGGTCGCTGGTCGCGCTGACGGTGCTCAGCTTCATCTGGCTCACCATCGAGTACCGACCCCTGCAACTGCCGCAGCATCACGTCAGCGATGCCTTCGCCCTGCACATCACCGGCATGTTCGTCGGCTTCGTGCTCGACGCCGTGCTGCTCGTCGTCTTCGTCACCCGCATCAACCGGAACCTGCGCGAGCGCGACGCCAAGCTTGCCGATCTGCGCCAGCACGCAGTCGAGCAGGATCACATCATCCGCATGGGCCTGCTCGCCTCAGGCGCCGCGCATGAGCTCGGCACGCCGCTGGCGTCGATCTCGGTGATCCTGAACGATTGGCACCGCATGACCGCGATCTCTGCCGATCCGGCGCTCGCGGAGGATTTCACGGAAATGGAAGCGGCGGTGCAGCGCTGCAAGTCGATCGTCACCGACATCCTGGTCTCGGCCGGTCAGGCGCGCGGCGAAGGCTCGGCGCCCACGACGTTGAAGGCGTTCCTGACGACGCTGGTCGCCGAATGGAGCGTGGCGCGCTCGGCGCGCAATCTGATGTTCCGCAACGAGTTCGGCTCGGACCCGGCGATCGTCTCCGACGTCGCGCTGAAGCAGGCGATCGTCAACGTGCTCGACAATGCGTTCGAAGTCTCGCGCGAGTGGGTGGAGTTCGTGGCCGAACGAGATGGTGATCAGCTGCTGCTCAGCGTCAGCGATCGCGGGCCGGGCTTTGATCCGGCGATGCTGGGTCAACTCGGACGTCCCTATCAGTCGAGCAAGGGCCGCCCGGGCCGCGGCCTCGGCCTTTTCCTGGTGGTCAACGTGATCCGCAAGCTGGGCGGCAGCGTTTCGGCCTGGAACCACCGGGGACGTGGGGCGACCGTGCGGCTGTCACTGCCGTTGTCGACGCTTGTCATTGGAGAGCGCGATGGCGAATGACCTGTCCCTCTTGATCGTCGAGGATGATGACGGTTTTGCGCGCACCCTGAAGCGCTCGTTCGAACGGCGCGGCTACGAGGCCGTCGTCGCCGGCTCGCTCGAGGACGTCGACGAGATCCTCAAAGAAAAGACGTTCGGCTATGCCGTCGTCGATCTCAAGCTCGGCGGCGCCTCAGGTCTCGTCTGCGTCGAGAAGCTGCATGCGCATGATCCGGAGATGCTGATCGTGGTGCTCACCGGCTTCGCGAGCATCGCGACGGCGGTCGAGGCGATCAAGCTCGGCGCCTGCCACTATCTGGCCAAGCCGTCGAACACCGACGACATCGAGGAGGCGTTCCGCAAGGCGCAGGGCAATGCGCAAGTGGCCCTGGCCGAGCGCTCCACCTCGATCAAGACGCTGGAATGGGAGCGCATCCACCAGACCCTGATCGAGACCGACTTCAACATCTCCGAAGCTGCAAGACGGCTCGGCATGCATCGCCGGACGCTCGCGCGCAAGCTGGAGAAACGCCCGGTGAAGTAGATCGATCCGGTTGTTGTCCGGAGGAGTGGAGTTCATTCTTTCCGACCTACTCCCTTGCCAGAGCCGTTGCCGGATCGAGCTGCGAGGCGCTGCGGGCGGGCATGTAGCCGAAGCCGATGCCGATCGCCATCGACGTGACCGCGGCGCCGACCATTGCGAGCGGCGAATAGATCAGCTGGAAGCCGACGTCGAGCGCGTTGAAGACCGTGCCGAAGCCGACCGCGAGCGCCAGGCCCAGCGCGCCGCCGAGCAGGCAGACCAGCACGGCCTCGATCAGGAACTGCATCAGGATGTCGCTGCGCCGCGCGCCGACCGCCATGCGCACCCCGATCTCGCCGACGCGCTCGGACACCGACACCAGCATGATGTTCATGACGCCGATGCCGCCGACCAAGAGCGAGATTACGGCGATGGCTGCCACCAGCAGGGTCAGCACCTGCGTCGTGCTCTCGACGGTCTTGCGGATGTCGTCGGTGTTGAGCACGAAGAAGTCCTTGGCGTTGTGCCGCGCCGTCAGCAGCGCCGTCGCGGCGCGCTCGGCCGCGGCCATCGGCGTCGCCTCGTCGACGCGGACGCTGATGCTGCGCAGCACCTGGTTGCCGAGGAAGCGCGCCTGCACGGTCGTGTAGGGCAGGTAGACGATCGGCGTGGAGCTGGAGCCGAAGCCGGCCTGCTGCTGCTTGGTGATGCCGACGACGCGGCAGGGCACCTTGCCGATCAGGACCACGCTGCCCAGCGGACTGACGTCGGGATCGGGAAACAACGCCTTGCGCGCATTGTCGTCGATCACGGCATCCTGGGCGTAGGAGCGCACGGTATCGGCATCGAGATAGCTGCCTTCGGCGAGCTCGGTGTTCTTGACCCGGAAATACTGCTCGCCGACGCCGGAGATCTGGGCGCTGACCTCGATCGCGCCGAACCGCAGCGTGCTGGTGGTCGAGACCGTCGGCGAGATGGCGTCGACATAAGGCTGCTGCGCCATGACCTTGGCGTCGGCGAGCACCAGCGTCCTGATCTTGCTGGAGCGCGTATCGCCGAAATCCCTGCCGGGAAAGAATTCCAGCGTGTTGGTGCCGAGCCGGTTGATGTCCTTCAGCACCTTGGCCTGCGAGCCCTTGCCGAGCGCCAGCACCAGCACGACCGAGGCGACGCCGATGATGATGCCGAGCATGGTGAGGAACGCGCGCATCCGGTGTGCATTCATGGCGAGCAGCGCCATCCGCGCGGCCTCGCGGAAACGGTCGAGCTGGCTGCGCCACCACGATGCCGCCGGGGCGGTATGGTCTTCGGTCGCTGCGGCCGGCGCGGGTTCCGAAGTCCGCGGATTGAGCCGGTCGGAAATGACGCGGCCGTCCTCGATCTCGATGATGCGCCGGGCGCGCTGCGCGACGCTCGGATCGTGCGTGACGATGATGACGGTGCGCCCGGAGGCGCTGATCTCGTCGAGGATGCGCAGCACCTCCTCGCCGCTGGCGCGGTCGAGCGCGCCGGTCGGCTCGTCGGCCAGGATCACGTCGGGATCGTTGACCAGCGCGCGGGCGATCGAGACCCGCTGCTGCTGGCCGCCCGAGAGCTGACCCGGCTTGTGGTCGGTGCGGCTGCCCATGCCGAGCCGCTGCAGCAGCGCCGCCGCCTTCCGGCGCCGCGCATTGGGGCCGAGCCCGGAATAGACGGCCGGGACCTCGGCATTCTCAGCGGCCGTGAGTTCGCCCAGCAGATGGTAGCGCTGGAAGATGAAGCCGAAATGCTCGCGCCGCAACGCCGCCAGCTCGTCCGGATCGAGCGAGCCCATCTCGCGGCCGGCGATCCGGTAGCTGCCGGATGTCGGGCGGTCGAGGCAACCCAGAATGTTCATCAGCGTCGACTTGCCGGAGCCCGACTGGCCGATGATGGCGACCATCTCGCCGCGCGCGATCTGGATGTCGACACCGCGCAAGGCATGGACGGTACTCTCGCCGGAGGCGTAGCACCGCCCGACGTTCTGCAGATCGATCAGCACCTCCGCCATCACGGACCTCCGGAGGAGGCCGGCGGCGGCATCACGGTTCGCTTCGGCCCCTCGTCGGGCGTCGAGATGACGACCCGCTCGCCCTCGCGCAGGCCGGACTGCACCTCGGCCCGGATCTTGTTGTTGAGGCCGATGTGAGTGGCGCGCTTCTCCAGTGTTCCTGCGCCGGTCAGCACGCGCACCGTGTAGCTGCCGTCGGGATTGGCGTTGCCAAGCGCGGACGACGGAATGGTCGGGACCTTGCGGGCCTCGCCGAGCAGGATGTGGACCTCGGCCGTCATGTAGGTCATCAGCCGCCCGTCCGGATTGGCGATGTCGAACACGCCGTTGTAGTAGATCGCCGACGACGTGGTGGACGAGGACGAGCTGCTGCTCGACGTGGTCGTCGTGCTCGACGAGAAGCTCGAATCGCTCTTGATCGATTCGGGCGCCGGCTCGATCGATCCGAGCGTGCCCTCGTAGCGATGATCGGGCTCGCCCAGCACGGTGAAATAGACGTTCTGTCCGGGCCTGACCTTGACCACGTCGGCCTCGGAAATCTCCACCCGCACGGTCATCGTCTCGACCTGGCCGAGCACGACGATGGTCGGTGCCGACTGCACCGCATTCACGGTCTGGCCCTGCTGGGTGACGATCGACAGCACGGTGCCGTCGATCGGAGCCGTGATCTTCGTGTAGCCGAGATTGACGCGCGCGGTCTCGATCGCCACCTCGGCCTCGACGATCTGCGCGTCGAGCTGCGCGATCTGGGCCTGGGTCTGCTTCGCGGTCGCCTCGGCGCTGTCATAGTCGGCGCGCGACGACGCCTTCTGCGCCAGCGTGACCTGCTGCCGCGCCAGGTTCGCCTCTGCCAGCGCCAGGGTGGCGACCTTCTCGTCACGCTGCGCCCGCACGCTCCGCAGGCTCGCCTCGTTGGTGCGCAGCGTGTTCTGCTGCGTCAGCGAGTCGATCTCGGCGATCAGGTCGCCGGCCTTCACTTTCTGTCCCAGCTTGACGTTGAGCGCGACGAGGCGCCCCGACGCCTGGGCACCCACCGCGACGAGCTTGACCGGCTTCAGCGTGCCGGTGGCGAGCACGGTCTGCTCGATGTCGCCGGTCGTGACGGGTGCGGTGACGAGATTGGCGTTGGGATTGCTGGTCAGCCTCATGACCAGCACGATCGCGGCGGCCAGAACGACGAGCACACCTAAGATCAGCAGCGGCCAGCGGCGCGGCCGCTTCGGCGCCGGCGCGCGGCCGTCATCGACCGCGACCGGTCGGGGCATGTGGGACAAGGGTGCGTTCATCGGATCACTTCGGAGGCACTTTATTGGAGCTCGGGTCGTGGATTATTTGGGGTCGACGGATTGCGCGAGATGCGGCCCGGTGCCGCTGTCGACGACCTCGGGCCGCGAGCTGTCGATAGCGCCGGTCCAACCGCCGCCCAAAGCCTTGGCCAGTGCGACGTAATTTTTTGCCAAGGTCGCGCGGCTGGCGAGCAGGTTGTCCTCCGCGGTGAACTGCGAGCGCTCGGCATCGAGCACGTCGAGGAAGGTGCTGGAGCCGGTCTGGTAGAGCGAGCGCGACAGCCGTGCAGCCTCGCCATAGCGTCGCGCCGACTCCGTCAGGCTGCGGATGCGGATGCGTTCCTGGGCGAGATTGACGATGGCGTTCTCGACGTCCTCGAGCGCGCTCAACACGGCGCTCTGCCAGGCGACGTGGTACTCGTCGCGCTGCGCCTCGGCGATCTCCACCGCCGCCTGCAGCTTGCCGCCGTTGAAGATCGGCACCGACACGCTGGGGCCGATCGACCAGCCGATGGTCGAGCTCTTGCCGAGATCGCCGAGCTTCAGCGCGCTGGTCGAGACCGAGCCGCTGAGGCTGACATCCGGATACAGCGCAGCCGTCGCTTGTCCGATCTTCGCGGTGAACTGTGCGAGCTGCCGCTCGGCCTTGCGGACGTCCGGCCGCATCACCAGCACGTCGGCCGGGATGCCCTTCGGCAACGGCAGGCGTGGCGCCGGGATCGCCGCAGTGCGCGACAGGCGCAGGCTCAGTGCGGCCGGGTCGCGGCCGAGCAGCACGCCGAGCCGGTGCACGGCCTGCTGATAGCTGCTCTCATAGGTCGGGATGGTGGCTTCGGTGCTGGCGGCGAGCGCGGAGGCCTTGGCGGTGTCGACGGCCGACGCCGAGCCGGCATTCTGCTTGCGCTCGGTCAGTGCCGCGGTTTCGCGCTGCGAGGCCGCCGTGCGCCGGGCCAGCGCCACCCGCGCCTGATAGGCGCGGGCATCGATGTAGTTGGAGGCGACGTCGCCGATCAGCGTCAGCAAGGTCGCGCGCAGATCGTCCTCCGCAGCGTCGACGCCATAGCCCGCGGCCTCGACCGCGCGGCGGTTGGCGCCGAACAGATCGAGCTCCCAGCTCGAATCGAAGCCGGCCTGGTACTGGCTGTAGGTGGTAGGAGCGATCGCGATGCCGCTCGTCGAGCTGCCGGCGCTGCGGGTCTCCGTCGCCGTGCCGGTGCCGCTCACTGTGGGAAACAGCGCGCCGATGGCTTGGCGCTGCGTCGCCCGCGCCTCGCGGATGCGCGCCTTGGCAGCGGCGACGTCGAGATTGCCGCTGACGGCGTCTGCGATCAGCTGATCGAGCATGACATCGCCGAGGCTGCGCCACCAATGTGCGAGCTTCAGCGCTTGCGTGGGTTTGTTGCGGTCGCTGCTCCAGCTCTGGGGCATGCCGAAATCCGGCTTCACGTAGTCGGGCCCGACGGCGCAGCCGGCGAGCAGCGGTGTGGCCAGGCAGAGTGCGAGCAGGAGAGGCTTCACGGTGGCTGAGACGATCGCGGTTCGGAAGAGGGCCGCGCCGGCCGAAGAGCCATGCCGCAGGACTTCCCTGTTGATGCTTGTCTGATGCGTAAAGCCTAGGCGTGATACCAATTTCGCAGGATTAAGTCGCGTGAAGAAATGTTTCCGCCTTAACAATACAGCTTACTTTTGCCACGATCGGAGCTCGCTTCGGGCTGTTCTTTTGGACTCAAATCGACCATGTTCCGCGCATGATGTCGTCACACAATACCGCCGTGGCCGCAGACGCAAACATACCGGCAGCTGCGCGCATTCTCTGCGTCGAAGATGACCGGGAGATTGCGGCGCTGCTCACCGAGCTGTTGCAGGAGCACGGCTTCGCGCCGCGCTTCGTGTCCTCCGCGGCCGCAATGAACGACCTCTTGCAGCGCGAGCAGGTCGACCTCATCATGCTCGACGTGATGCTGCCGGATGATGACGGCATGAGCATCTGTCGCCGCCTTCGCCAGATCTCGACCGTGCCGATCATCATGGTGACGGCGAAGGGCGAGGACATCGATCGCATCCTCGGTCTCGAGCTCGGCGCCGACGACTATGTCGTCAAGCCGTTCAATCCGCGCGAGCTGGTGGCGCGGATACGCGCGCTGCTGCGCCGCTCGCAATTGCATCCCGCCGTGATCGCGGCGCGGCAGGCACCGATGACTTTCGACGGCTGGCGCATCGAGCCGGCGACGCGCACGCTGTTCGATCCCGACCGCGTCAAGATCACGCTGACCAGCGCCGAGTTCGACATCCTCCTGGCGTTCTGCCGCAACGCTGGGCGGGTGCTGTCGCGCGAGCAACTGATCGAGCTGGCGCATGGCGGGCAGGCCGGGCCGGTCGAGCGCAGCATCGACGTTCACATCAGCCGCATCCGCCAGAAGATCGAGCCCGGCGCCAGGAGCTGGACCCTGATCAAGACGGTGCGCCTCGGCGGCTACGTCTTCACGCCAAGAGTCGAGACCATCGATGACGCCTGATAGCAAGCCGTGCCCGCGCCTCGGCCTCACCACGCAGATCGTGACGCTGGCGTCGCTGTCGGTGCTGTTCGGCATGGTCGTGATGATCGCGGCGGCGCTGCTGTTCCTCGATCCGCCCGACGAGCAGGAATCGCCGGCCTACGGCATCGCGCGCGTGGCCGAGGCGGTGCACTTCGTCCGCGCCGCGAACGACCCCGTGGCCGTCGACAGCAGCCTGTCGAGCCTGCGCAGCTCCGGCATCCAGGTCGAGCTGGTGCCGCTGACCTCGCTCACGCTGCTCGCCAAGCCGGTCAGGGACGTGCCATGGACCTCGCGGCTGGCCCGCCGTCAGCTCAGCGTGCTGCGTGACATCACCTTGCTCCACGGCGTCGGCTATGGCGCGTCGCCGCCGACCCAGATCATCGTCCAGGTCGACGGCGAGCGTGCGCTGGTGTTCGACGACGTGCCGCGCCTCGAATTCTGGTCGATGGTGCTGAAGCCGACGGCGGTGTTCCTGTTCCTCATCCTGATCCTGGGCGTGCTGCTGTCGATCTACGCGGCGCGGGCGATCATCCGGCCGCTGTCGGAGATGGCGCGCGCGGCGGCGGCGTTCGGCCGCTCGCCGGGAGCGCAGGAGCCGCTGAGCCGGCGCGGGCCCCGGGAGATCGCCCAGGTCGCCGAGGCGCTGAACGAGATGCAGGCGCGCATCCGCGCGCTGCTCGACGACCGCACGCGCATGCTGGCCGCGATCAGCCACGATCTGCGCACGCCGCTGACGCGGCTGCGGCTGCGCTCGGAGCGCATCGCTCAGGGCGAGATGCGCAGCGCGATGCTGCGCGACATCGACCAGGTCAGCCGCATGCTCGACGAGACGCTGGACTATCTGCGCGACGACACCAAGGCCGAGCAGCCGGCGCGGATCGAGCTGTCGAGCCTCTTGGAGACGATCTGCTGCGACTTCGCCGATGTCGGCCACGCCGTCACCTTCGATGGACCGTCGCGGCTGGTCTGCGAGGGCCGGGCGCGGGCGCTGTCGCGCGCCGTCACCAACGTAGTTGAGAACGCGGTCAAGCACGGCAGCGAGGTCGTGGTCAGCCTGTCGACCCTGGCCGACGGCATGATCGCGATCGAGGTCGCCGACGACGGTCCGGGCATTCCGCAGGCGCTGCAGGCGCGCGCGCTGGAGCCGTTCGTCAAGCTCGACCAGGCGCGCTCCGCCGGCGGCTTCGGCCTCGGGCTGTCGATCGCGCAGGAGATCATGAAGAAGCATGACGGCGGCATCGCGCTGATGCCCAATGCCCCGCGCGGTCTGCGGGTGCGGCTGTCGCTGCCGCTGCGCATCGCGATGTCCTCGGCGATCCCCGCCAAGGTGGCGTAGCAGACGCCACGAGAAGGAAACCCCGCCGGTGCTGATCCCGGCGGGGCCCTTGCGTTTGCCGATGTCGAGGGACGGCGATCAGCTCACGCGCTTCCAGGTCTGGCCGCCGCAGAACAGGCCGCCGAACGCGCAGCCCTGGACCCGCAAGGTGTTCGGGTTCTTGAGCACGACGGTGGAGTCGTAATTGCCGCCGCCGTCCGGATCGTGGATGCGGCCGATCCATTTGCTGTCCTTCGGCTTCATGTTGATCAGGATCTTCTCGCGCGTCTTCTCGGCAAAGCCGCAGATGTTGGCGCCGCACGGCTCGATCACGACGTTGCCCTTGCCGCCCTCGGTGGCCCACAGGCCGAGCGGCGAGTTCGGATCGGCTGCAGCCGGAGCGGGCTGAACTGCGGCAGGCGCCGCGGCGACGGTGACCGGCGCGGGTGCCGGAGCTGGCTGGGGAGCAGGCGCGGTCGCCGCGACCGGTGCCGGCGGCACCGGCATCTGCCCCGTCGTGGATGGCGCGACGGAAGCGGGCGCTGCGGGGGCCGGCGCGGCCACGGCTGGCGCGGCGGCGACGGGCGCTGGCGCATTCACGACCGGCGCAGCGGGCGCCGCGGCGGCGGGGGCCGGAGCGCTGGCCGCAGGCGCGCTGCTCGCCGGCGCATCATCGTCGAGCTTGGACGATGTCAGCCCGCTGAGGTCGATGCCCGACACCTGCAGGCAGGACAGCGACTGGCAGTTGCGCGGCACGGTGACGCGGATCTTGTGTCCGTCGAAATTGAACGCGATCGAGCTGCCGGCCTGCGCGGCGCTGCTCGCGATCAGAACGGCCGCTGCGGCCAGAAAGACGGTCTTCATGGATGAGCTCCCTCGGGACGGCGTCGTGAACCTGAGGGACCTGTTAAACGCGGGCGCCGGCGCGATCTGTGACAGAGATCACAGCCGGCGGATGCGTGTCTGAAGACGACAACTCCGCGCGGGAAGGTGGGCGATGGCACGCCGCCGGCCGACAGCCGCCCGTCGATTGATCGAGATCGGATCTCAGCGATCAGATCATCCCGACGACGATGGCGCCGACGAATGCAAACACGATATACGTGACCACCATGCTCAGCCGATCGGCAGGGCTCATGGGATGGCTCCCGTTTTCGTATCTCTCGCGCCCCTGACGTGCGCGTCGCTCTTGACGCAGGCGTTCCGCGGAGCGCGCGCCACACATATCCGATCGGCATCGGCAAAAAAGACAGCGCGGTTGTCGCTTCCCCGTAAATGGACTGCCTTTCACGTCACGATGGTTTGCGCGCCGTAAATGGACGGCATTGACAGGTCCTTAAGCAAATTGCCGCAAACCTCTGCATATGACGCGCGGAGTTCGTTTGTATCTCGTCGGCTCCATCGTCCTTGTCTCGCTTGCGGGTTGCGGCCGTGGATTCTTCCAGGAGCGCGAGCCGTGGCGGGCCGAGGCCGAGATTGCCTGCCTGAAATCGGGCGCGGTGAAGGAGAGCGCGGATATCGTCCGCATCAATCCGATCTCCGGCCCCGGCATGTGCGGCGCCGACTATCCGCTGAAGGTGGCGGCGCTCGGCGAAGCGACCACGAGCTATGGCTTCGCCGATGAAAGCCTGCGTCCACCGGCCGCGATCGGCGGCCAGCCGCGCTGGCCGATCAACCAGCCGCCGCAACGCTACGCCCCGCCCGCGACCTATCAGCCGCAGGCCGCGCCGCAGCCGGCCTATCCCGCGTCGAGCGCGGCCTATCCGAATTCGGCATCGCCGTCCTATGGCGCTCCTCCCGGCGCGCCACTGCAGCTCGAGCCGCCGGTCGGCGAGGACGACGTCGATCAGCCGGCCGACGCGGCCTATTCGCCCTATCGCGGTCAGCCGGCCGCTCGCACCGCCTATCCGCCGCAGGAACCGCCACCGCGGCTCGGACCGTCGCGCGATCCGGTCGGCACCGTCGGCCCGGTCGCGGTGAAGCCGACCGCGACGCTCGCCTGTCCGATCGTCTCGGCGCTGGACCGCTGGCTTGCGGAATCGGTGCAGCCGGCGGCCCAGCGCTGGTTCGGCACCAAGGTCGTCGAGATCAAGCAGATCTCGGCCTATTCCTGCCGCGGCATGAACGGCAATCCGAGCGCGCACATTTCCGAGCATGCCTTCGGCAACGCGCTCGACATCGCCGCCTTCACGCTCGCCGACGGCCGTCGCATCAGCGTCAAGGATGGCTGGATCGGCCTGCCGGAGGAGCAGGGCTTTCTGCGCGACATCCAGGGTGGCGCCTGCCAGCAGTTCACCACCGTGCTGGCGCCGGGCTCCAACGTCTATCACTACGACCACATCCATGTGGACCTGATGCGCCGCGCCAGCCGCCGCCTGATCTGCCAGCCGGCCGCGCAGTCCGGCGAGGCGGTGGCGGCGCGCGCGCAGCAGCGGCGCTATGGCTACGGCCAGCGCGAGCCCGACGTGACCAGCTCGATCCCGTCGCGCAAGCAGCCGCGCAGCATCGGCCAGCTGATCAACGAGGAAGACGAATTCCGGGACTATTGAGAGGGGCGAATAGGGAATAGCGAGTAGCGAATCGGGACGATCACCTGCTCGCCATTCGCTCGCGCCTGTGCGCCGCTGTGGATTTCTCCCGCCGTTGGCCGCGCCTGAAACCGTTCTGTCCCGCCCCGAAACGGAAACGCCGATGTCACGCGCTGCGCATTAGGAGTCCGTTGACCAGTTTTGCCGTCCGCCATTGGCCGACACTAGACCTGCCACAGTCGCCAGGAACAAGGCGCGCGGGGTTCTGGTTGCTGCCGGATTGGGAGAGGCGGAGATGGTATCGTATCGCATCAAGGCGATTGGCTCGGGCTTCGAGGTCGGCACCGCCGAGCAGGCCGTGCTGGTCTGCCGTTCGCTGAAGATCGCCCGCCGCGCCGTCGCCGACGCGCAGCGCCTGGAGCGGATGCCGCCGAAGCCGATTCCCTGGCGCACGCCGCCGCAGAGTGAGACCTCCGCTGGCGGAGCGGACGATGCCGCGCGCAGCGAGGATACCGACATCGAGGTTCTCGTCGTGTCGGATGGCCCGCCTCTGTGCTGCTGACTAACCGGCGCGGAAGCGGCAGAACTGGAACTGCTGCGTCGAGTCCCATGGCGTGCGATGCGCCTCGGTGCAACTGTCCTGCAGCGTGAAAGCAGGACCCAGCGTTGCGGCCAGGCTGTGGGCGTCGTAGCGGACGACCGGCAGTCCGCTGCACCTCTCCGGACCATCGGGCGCGAACGTGCCGATGATGACGGCCCCGCCGGGCACCACCGCCGCGCGCAGGCGGTCGACGTAGGCGGCGCGGTCCTCAGGCGCGGTGAGGAAATGGAAGGCGGCCCGGTCGTGCCAGACGTCGTAGCGCGCGTCCGGCGTCCAGGTGGTGACGTCGGAGGCGATCCACGTGACCCCGGCTGCCGCCGCGCCGAGCCTGCGGCGCGCCGTCGCCAGTGCCGCATCGGAGATGTCGAGCACGGCGAGCGCGCTGTAGCCGGCCGCGAGCAGCGCATCGACCAGCCGCGAGGCGCCGCCGCCGATATCGATGATCCGCGATGTCGGCGTCGCGCCGGCCTCGTGGATCAGCCGCAGCGAGGTCGCCGGATCGTCCTGGTACCAGCTGACCTCGGTCTCGGCCTTGGTGGTGTAGACGCTCTGCCAATGGGTGGTGCGGTCGGACATGGTTTCGGTCCCGAGGAGAGGCACACATTATAGCACGCGACGGCTCGAACTCTTGCCCAGGTGGTGGTGAGCTCCCCTCCCCCTTGCGGGGAGGGGGCGGGGGTGGGGGTCCCCACGCGCTGAACGTGGTGAGATCCCCATCATCTGTCGAGAACTCATGGGGTGCGTAACGCGACACGCAACGAAGCGTCGTGCCTGTCGGCGCGCTGGCTCTCATCAACGGCGGGACCCGTGAATACCAACCCCCAACCCCTCCCCGCAAGGGGAGGGGAGCGCACCGCCTGCGCGGCGATAGCGTGCCTTGAACGCGCTGCCGGAACGGTCATGCCGCTACGACGATCAAGTCCTCAAAACGTCCCCGCCACCGTCACCCGGAACGTCAGCGGCTCGATCGGGTGCAGCACGCGGTCCATCACGCCAGTCTGGCAGACCTGCGCCGGAACCGGCGTCGCGGGCGGCGACACATAGCAGTCCTTGTAGAGCTGGTCGGTCGGCAGCAGCGAGCCGTAACCGTAGGAGATCTGGCTGGCCTTGGTGTTGAGCAGGTTCAGCACGTCGAGCTGGATGCGCCAGCCATTGGCGTCGCGGAAGCCGATGCGGCCGTTGAACACGCTGGTCGCGGTCGAGCGGAAATAGTTGTCCTCGGTCAGCGGCGTCGATCCGAGATAGCGCCAGCGCAATCCGCCGAACCAGCCGGTCTTCTCGCCGAGCGTGATGCCGGCCGAGGCGATCATCGACGGCGCGTTCGGGATGGAGTTGCCCGGTGCATTGCCAAGCTGTGCCTGGGGGTAGCCGGCGAGCGAGGTGTAGACCGCCGCCTGGTCGGTGTTGTCGCCGACGAAGCGGGCATGCGTCATCGCCAGATCGGCATCGATGTCGATCCACGACGCCGGCCGATAATGGTTGGTCAGCTCGAAGCCGTAGCGCCGGCTCGGCCGGCTCGCCTCGGTGTCGCCGGCATCGCCGGAGAACAGGATCTCCGAATCCTGGTTGAGCATGAAAAGGCTGAGCGACGAGTCGAGTCCCGGAATGATGCGCGTGCGTACGCCGACCTCGGCGCCCTTGGTGCGGACGAGAAGCGGCGAGGAGGCTAGCTTGTTGGTCGGATCGGCCGGATCCTCGGTGGTGGTCGCGCCGCGGGCATCGTTGCTGTGCATGCCATAGCCGGCGCCAAGGAAGAATTCGGTCTTGTCGAACGGCCCGATCACCATGCGGAATTTCGGGCTGCCGAGGCTGGCTGCGGCATCGCCGGTGTTGTTGCCGTTGGTCAGCGAATACACGTGGGTCTGATAATAGTCGCCGCGATAGCCGACCGTGGTGCGCAGCCAGTCGGTCCAGCGCACGGTGTTCTCGACGTAGATCCCGACGCTGCCTTCGCCGACCTTGTCCGCGCGGACGACGCCGGTGCTGTTGGCATCGATGTCGGAGAGCAGCACCCGCTGACGGGTGTTGGTCAACGCCAGCGCGATGTCGTCGTAGCGCGTCTGGATGCTGACGGTCGTCTCCATCGGCTGGCCGGCAAAGCTGCCGTTCAAGGTGCGCGACGCGTTGGCGCCGAGCATCAGCCGGTCGTCGTGCTGGTGGAACTGGTCGCCATAGGTGGGGTTGCTGAGTGCGTAGGTGAAATTGTTGTAGAGATCGAGCTGGCTCTTCACCACATAGGCGTTGGCCTTCCAGGAGCCGGCGTCGTCGGTGCCGGCGATGCGGCCGGACAGCGCGAAGCGGTTGGTCTTGCCGCCGTCGGTCGGATCGACCGCATCGTAGCGGCCGAGCAGGCCGGAGGTGATGGCGCGCTCCGGCACCTGGTCGGTCGAGGTCCAGCGGTTCGCATAGGCCATGCCGGTGATCGAGAAGCCGTCGGTCGCGGTGCCCTGCGAATACCGCATCAGGCCGTTCAGCTTCTTCGCATCATCGGGCGCGGTCCACGGTCCGTCATAGCGGCCCGCCTCGCCGGCGATCAGCAGATGGCCTTCGCCGACATGCACCGAGTCCATGCCGAAGAAGCGGCGATAGCCGAAACTGCCCGCCGTCATCTGCACGATCGCCTTCGGCACGCTGTCGACCAAGCCGATATGGACGCTGCCGACCGAGGCGAAGTCGCCTTCGTCGGCGAAGTAGGGCCCCTTGCGCACGTCGACACGGCCGATCGTCTCCGGCATCAGCCAGTTGAGATCGGCATAGCCCTGGCCGTGGGCATGGGTGCGCATGTTGACCGGCACGTCGTCGACGAACAGCGCGAGGTCGGTGCCGTGGTCGAGATTGTAGCCGCGCAGGAAATACTGGTTGGCTTTGCCTTCACCGGAATGCTGCGTGACGATTAGGCCGGGCACTGCTTCGAGCACCTCGCCGGGCCGCGTGGCCGGGCGGGCGTTGATCTCCTCGCCGGATATCACGACCTCGCTCGCCATGCCCTGCGGCCGCGCCGGGCCGGAGCCGACATTGGGCGCGCCGGACGGTGTAGCCGCGGCCGTGGCGGCCGGGATCACATGCGCAGTCACACCGGCCGTGCCCGGCTTCGGTCGCTGCGCCGCGCGCCGGACCTGCGGCTTCGGCTTGGCCGTGCGTCGGGGGGCATCCACGTCGACCGTCGGCAACTCGGCAGGGGCCCGTTCCGGATGGGCGTTTGCCTGCTGCGCCAATGCCGCCATCAGCACGCCAACACCCGCCCCACGCCACCGCATCGTCACGCCCCTAGAGCTCGCCACAGGGCATGCATCGTCAACTGCCGCGCGCCTTCGTTGGCCCGCGACATGCTCGCTTGGATCGCCCTACTGTCGAATGTTAAAGAACGCTAAGGTGACACCGGTATGATGTCAACGTGAATACATCATACTCATGCGGTGGATAGGCGCTTGCCGCGCAGCTCAGGGAGACGGGACATGCAGCGCCTGACGATCACGATCGACGACGATCTGCTCGCCGAGGTCGACGCCTTCATGGCCCGGCGCGGCTACGACAATCGTTCGGAGGCGTTTCGCGATCTGCTGCGCAGCGGCTTAGAGACGGCTGACGCCGGCGCCAGCGACAGCCGGCACTGCATCGCGACGCTCAGCTACGTCTACGACCACGCCGCGCGCGAGCTGCCGAAGCGCCTCACCCAGGAGGCGCACGACCATTCCGGCCTCGCCCAGGCGACCCTGCACGTGCACATCGACCAGGAGAGCTGCCTCGAGGTCACCGTGCTCAAGGGCGAGCGGCGCGAGGTCAAGGCGTTCGCCGACCACGTCATCGCCGAGCGCGGCGTCCGCCACGGCCACGTCGCGATGATGCCGGTCGATCCGGCGCAGGACCACGGGCGTGCGCACAGCCATTCCCACAGTCACAGCCACGCGCATTCCCACACGACGAAGGGCGTAAAGAAGTAGTTGCCCTGGCTCGCAACGACGAAAGGGTAGGGTGGGCAAAGGCGCGCCCCGATGCTGCTGCTCAGACGTGATGCGTCGCGCGCCGTGCCCACCATTCCGCTTTCGTGTGCGCGGAGCGATGGTGGGCATGCGACCGCCGTGCGGGCGGCGGCTTTGCCCGCAGCTACTCCACACTTAGACGGTTCAAGCGAAGACGTCGCCGGCGACGGTGTGCGCCACAGTGACGTCGGCTATTGACCTACTTGCTCTAATCTATGCGAGTTAACGGACGCGGACTTAGCCTTTCGACCTTCGCAAGTTTACATATTTCATCGATGCAACGATCGATGTCTTTGTAAACCTCAGTGCCCGTAAAGCGCAGAACGTGCCAGCCCTGTCCAAACAGCCATCGGTCTCGTTGAGCATCGTGAGTCCGCTGGTACTTGGTTTTGTGGTATTCATGACCGTCCAACTCAATCGCAATCATCTTATCTGGAATCGCAAAGTCCAGGCGATATTTCCCAACGCGATGCTGCGGATATAAATGAAGATCGAGGAGCGCGAGTTCATAGAAAATCTGTTCGAGCGGCGACTCGAAGAAGTTCGGTGTAAAGCTATGGCGGATGGCCGGGTCGCGGCTCAGCAGCGCCGATATGATCGAGTCGTCGATCCAAATGGGCAAGAGCAATTTGCCGTCGGGAGTGCCTCTGCTCGAACTTATATCTACTGTCGGAACGATGTTGTCCGGGTTTTCAGCGTAGGCCATATCCACGATGCGGCATGCGATACATGGACAATGCGGAGTAGCCCGGCAGCCGCGAGAGATGACGCGCATTGCGACAGTCGAGGACACATAGGAGTGAGTGAAGGTGCCGTCGTCCGCTCGATCGATCATCAGCAACGCGTTGGGCTGGTCAAACAGCTTGTTGAGATGTGCGATGGTGATCGGTCCACGATAATCTGCATATTGGTGTTTGAGCGCGTCGATAAACATCTGCCCGGGCTTAGTGAACCTGTAAGCAAATAGTTTGTCTTGAACTTGCTTCCCCCCTTCCAGATCAAGCACCGAATAAGGGCCATCGTCGGTTTCAACCGTCGCTTCAAGAAGGAAGCAACCTATACAACGGCAGCCTTCGGTGGCGCATTCCTTGGTTAGCACAAACCTCCCTCGCGTCGGTGAGACGATAACGAAAATCCTCCGGGTCTGTTCGGTGTAAACGAGAGCGTAACTAACGTAACCGTCCAGCATTGCATGAAGTTCCGTCAGGTGAGCGTATCGATTGAAGCCACGATTCGCGTCATTTCAGGTGGGCTTACACGCAGCAAGGCCGCAACCTTGGTAGTACTCGTGTATCCGTGTTTGCGACTACAGGATTACCCTTTGCAATCCACCCACTGCGAGTGTCGGCCAGTCCATAGTCCAAATTGCGCCTAATACACAGTACATGCAGTCTCTCTGCAAGTCTGCAATCGGTCGAGGCGCAGGAGACGCAATGCCTTGAAGTGGCCCTTCTCGGACGCCTCGCTCCGGCGCTGGGCGCTGCGCTGTGGCATCGTCATCCGCGGCTGCAACGGAGCAAGTTGGCTTTGCTCATATTGCGCGCCTTGCATCGTCCGGGCTATTGCGAGGCGCCCTTGCGCCGACGTGTCCGCCGAAGCCGATCGGGCGTAGCGGAAGCCATCCAGACGCGTGGTGGGGGGCCTGGATCGCGTCGCTGCGCTCGCGGTGATGCCGTGCGGCTGCGGCCGTCTGCCGCGAAAACCGTCTGCGCGCAAAATCCAATTTCGTCGGCGGGGTAGGGTGGGCAAAGGCGCGCCCCGATGCGTGTTGCACGCTGCGCTTCATCGCGCGCCGTGCCCACTATTGGCTCCTCGTGCGCGGGACGATGGTGGGCACGCGACCGCCCTGCGGGCGGCTGCTTTGCCCACCCTACGCGTCTTGCTAGATCGCGTCGCTTCGGTCGCGATGACGCCGCACTGCTGCTGCTGTCATGCGCCTTCATGTGCGCGCAAAAACTAAATTTGTCAGTCCCATCAAGCTGATTTGGCCTGTCCAGTCCCCGCGCCAAAAATAATCGACTTCCAGTTTTCCGAATTTCATGGTTGTCTACCGCCATCCCGCCTCGATCGAAGAGGGACGTTTCGCGGTCGTCACGAGCGTTGGAGGCGGGGAGTGGTGGCCTGTCGGCGCGCAGCGCGCTGGAATCGCGAGCGGACGAACGCGACCGGCAGGACGATGAAGTCGTATGGTCCTGGCGCCCCGATGCTGGCGTCAAGTTCGCAGCAGATGCTCGCGCATCTGCGCGGGCGACGGTGGCTACAAGCCCGGACACCGGGGAGATTACGTATAAATCGTAAGCCCATCGCGCGGGGAGGGCCGGGTGTGTTCGGCCAGACCTGTGGTACCTGCCGCCTGCATTTTTTTGAGCAGGCGGGCCACGGGCGGTGTGCCGAGTATGAACGACAGCTTGGAGGTGGAAGTCCTCTATCCAGCCTGATGGCGGCGAAGGATTAGCGAAGCGCAAGGGCGTCATCGCGAGGTGGGGTCTGAAGACAGCGTGGAGCAAAGCCGCGGCCCGATGAACAAACATCGGATGTGAGGCCTACCCGGCCGGACGAGCGAGCCACCAATCGCGAAGTCCACGGTCATCAAGGGGCGGGGTGGTAGATCCGACGGGCATGCGGTGAAGGCGGTCGGTCTTACCTCGGGAGATCTGCGTCGTGTCCCGGCAACGGGACTGAGGTCGTTGCAAGGCGATCTGAACGCGACGCAGAAGTCAGCAGAGGGCATAGTAGGCGGCAGCGTACCGCCGAAGGCCCGAACGATGGAAGTTCTGGTGGAGCGGTGATCTCGCACGACCCAATGCGGCAGGAAGCTCAGAGCAATCTGAACCCTCGCCCCGGACCGAGGGGTGAAGCCCCGCGGGCCGGCGCCGGGGCGGCCGAAGCTCGCGCGGCGAAAGCCTGTCTCGATCAGACGGCGGTCGCGGGACCGTCGATGGAAAGGATCGTCGCACGTGAGAACCTGAAGAAGGCATTGGACCGAGTGAAGCGCAACAAGGGCGCGGCGGGGGTCGACGGGATGACCGTGGATGATCTGCCGGCCTACCTGAAGGTGAACTGGCTCGCGATCCGCGCCCAACTGCTCGACGGCACCTACAAGCCGCAGCCGGTGCGGCGTGTCGAGATTCCGAAGGCATCGGGCGGCGTCAGGCTGCTCGGCATCCCGACGGTGCTCGACCGCTTCATCCAGCAGGCGGTTCTGCAGGTGCTGCAAAGCGAATGGGATCGGACGTTCTCCGAGACGAGCTTCGGCTTCCGGCCGGGCCGCTCGGCGCATCAGGCGGTGGCGAAGGCGCAGACCTACATTGCGTCCCGGCACGCGGTCGTGGTGGATATCGATCTGGAGAAGTTCTTCGACCGGGTCAATCACGACATCCTGATGGGGCTGGTCGCCAAGCGGGTTGCCGACAAGCGACTCCTGAAGCTGATCCGCGGCTTCCTGACTGCGGGCGTGCTGGAGGGAGGGCTGGTCAGCCCGACGGAGGAAGGAACGCCGCAAGGCGGGCCGCTCTCGCCGCTGCTGTCGAACCTGATGCTGGACGTGCTGGACAAGGAGCTGGAGAGGCGAGGTCATCGCTTCGTGCGCTATGCCGACGACTGCAACATCTATGTGCGCAGTCGGAAGGCGGGCGAGCGGGTGATGGCGAGCATCGAGAGATTCCTGGAACGGCGCCTCGAGCTCAAGGTGAACAGGGCCAAGAGCGCGGTCGCCAGACCGAGCCACCGCAAGTTCCTGGGCTTCAGCTTTACGCAGGGGAAGAAGCCGCGCCGGCGCATCGCGCCTGAGGCCATTGCCCGTTGCAAGGCGAGAGTTCGGGAGCTGACGGGGCGACAGTCTGGCCGAAGCCTGGAGCAGATCATCGAGAAGCTGGCGCTGTATCTGAAGGGATGGCGCGGCTACTTCGGGTTCTGCGAGACGCCGTCGGTGTTGCGCAAGCTCGATGAGTGGATCAGGCGGCGGTTGCGCGCCGTCGTCTGGACCCAATGGAAGTGCGGTCCTACTCGCTTCGACGAGCTGCGACGCCGCGGCGTCGACCGGGAGACGGCGCTTAAAACCGCCGGCAACCCACGTGGTCCCTGGCGGCTCGCCAACAGCGCCGCACTGGCCAACGCTCTGCCAAGGTCCTTGTTCGCCTCACTCGGCCTGCCTTTCCTCGCAGCCCGCAAAGCCGCTTAATCCGCCGAACCGCCGTATACGTGATCCGTATGTACGGTGGTGTGGGAGGGGTGGAGTCGCGAGACTCCCCCCTATCCCGATCGGCCAGCGCCCGGCCTTCCCTGCACCCTCCGATCGATCCGAGGGTGATCCGAACGCAAAGCTCGGGCGTCACCAGCCGCGAGAAGGAGAGCGCATGTCTTATGCTGGCATATCTCGGGCTGACATGTCTTGCGCCGATATCTGTTGTGCCGACATCGCCGCGCGCATCGCTGCGGTCAGCGGCGTCTCAACTCTTGATGCCGTAGGTCGCGAGGAACATGCGGACGGCGCTCGCCACCACTTTGTGTACCTCGTCGGGCGAGGGGGCGGGGGCTCCCTGAAAGATGAAGGGCAGGAACAGCGTGGCCTGGCACATCAGCTGGAATTGCGATGCGGCGAGGTGGCAGTCGTCGATGGCGAGCTCCCCGGCATCGACGCGCGCCTGCAGATAGGCGGCGAGCCGGCCGATCGTGCCCTCGATGACGCAATCATAGTAGCGCCGCCCCACCTCCGGCATGCGTTCGGCAATCGCCATCACGGTGCGGATCGCCGATCCGCCGCCGGGGCGGCAGACGACCGCGATCCAGGCGGTGCCGAATTCGTACAGCACGGTCGCGGCGTCGCGGGCGGGCTCGAAGCTGAAGTTCGAGGCGCCCCGATGCACGGTCTCCTCCGAGACGATCGCCTCGAACAGGCGGAATTTGTCGGCGAAGTAGACGTAGAGCGTACCCTTGGAGACGCCGGCCGCGCGTGCGATCTCGCCCATGCTGGCGCCGTCGAAGCCCATGTCCATGAACACCTTGCGGGCGCCTTCGAGGATCTGGCGCCGTTTCGAGGAGTCCTCATCCGGCATCACCTGGGTGGTGTTATGGTCCGCCTCAATCATTGGTTTAGGCTGTTCCCGAAGATTTGGCCGGCGCCAACGTCACTAAGGCATCCGCGCGGATATGTTGCGATAGCGAAGATGTATATTGACCGAACGGTTCGGTCAATGGTAGATGTGGATTGACCGAACGGTTCGGTCGGGATTTTCGGGGCCTGAGCGGCCCCGCTGTCATGGGTGGGAGTCTCTGATGGCCGCTGCGAGAGATCAGGCTGTACGGGCGCGCCGTCCGGACGCCGAGGAAACGCCGAAACAGCCGAGCGCTGAGTCGGCCCGCCCGCAGCCCAGCGACACGGCGCAGCGCAAGCCGGCTGATGCCAAGCCGGCTGAGCTGAAGGCAGACGTCAGCACCGAGGCGCCATCCGAACGGCCCGCGCCGGCCGGCGCTCCTGCCGCAGCGAAGCCGCAAGCCGCGCCCGCCGCCGCGCCGAAATCCGGCAAGCGCAAGCGCGTGCTCGCCAGCATCGGCGTGCTGCTCGCGCTCGCCGCCGCCGGCTATGCCACACACTATTATCTGGTCGGCCGCTTCATGGTTTCGACCGACGATTCCTATGTCCGCGCCAACAACACCATGCTGGGCGCGCGCGTCTCCGGGCACATCCAGGAGATCGTGCCGCGGGACAATTCGGTGGTCCGCAAGGGCGACGTGATCTTCCGCATCGATGACGGCGACTACGAGATCGCAGTCGACGCCGCGCGCAGCAAGATCGCCACCCAGGAGGCGACCATCGCGCGCATCGGCCGCCAGGTCGCCGCGCAGCAGAGCGCCGTCGAGCAGGCGCAGGCCAATCTCACCTCATCCGAAGCCGCGATGAAGCGCGCCGGGCTCGACTATGAGCGCCAGCAGGCGCTGAGCAGCAAGGGTTTTGCCTCGCATGCGACCTTCGAGCAGTCGGAAGCCACGCGCGATCAGGGCATGGCCGGGGTGCGCGCCGCGCGCGCCGCGTTCGACGCCGCGCGCGACAATGTCGAGGTGACGAAGGCACAGCAGGTCGAGGCCCAGGCGCAGCTCGCCGAGCTCAAGACCTCGCTCGCCAAGGCCGAGCGCGATCTCGAATTCGCCACCGTGCGCGCACCGGTCGACGGCACCTTCTCCAACCGCCTCGTCAACACCGGCGATTTCGTCGCGGTCGGCCAGCGGCTCGGCAATGTCGTGCCGCTCGACGACGTGTTCATCGATGCCAATTTCAAGGAAACCCAGCTCAAGCGCATTCGCCCCGGCCAGCCGGTGACGATCAAGGTCGACGCCTATGGCGCACGCGGCTTCAAGGGCGTGGTCGACAGCATCTCGCCGGCCGCGGGTTCGGTGTTCACCCTGCTGCCACCGGACAACGCGACCGGCAACTTCACCAAGATCGTGCAGCGCCTGCCGGTGCGCATCCGCGTGCCGAAGGACGTGGCGCGGCAGAACCTCTTGCGCGCCGGCATGTCGGTCTACGTCACGGTGGATACCACCGACGCCAAGGATGCCGACGGCGACACCGACCTCGACGCACCCGCGACGGTGCAGGGGAAGTAGCGAGGTGATCTAACTGACGCGATTGCATTCGCTGTTGCGTCATCGGAAGTCAGCTCCCTCCCCCCTTGCGGGGGAGGGTTGGGGTGGGGGGTCTCCGGGCGAGACCGCCGTTGGGGACCCCCACCCCCGACCCCTCCCCGCAAGGGGGAGGGGAGCGCACCTGTGACGCGGCGCGGTCATCGACTCCAGCGGACTCATTAGACCATGGCCACCGCAACGACAGCCGACCCCACTATGAGCGCACCGGCCGCGCCGGCGGACCGCATCGCGCCGCGGCGGCTGATCGCGTTCCTGATCATGGTGTTCGGCATGTTCATGTCGATCCTGGACATCCAGATCGTGTCGGCGTCGCTCAGCGAGATCCAGGCCGGACTGTCGGCGAGCTCCAGCGAAGTGTCCTGGGTGCAGACCGCCTATCTGATTGCCGAGGTGATCGCGATTCCCTTGTCCGGCTTTCTGTCGCGCGCGCTCGGCACGCGGCTGTTGTTCGCGATCTCGGCCGCGGGATTCACCATCTCCAGCTTCCTGTGTGGCTTCGCGTCCTCGATCGAGCAGATGATCGTATGGCGCGCGCTCCAGGGCTTTCTCGGCGCCGGCATGATCCCGACCGTGTTCGCCTCGGCCTACACGGTGTTTCCGCGCTCCAAGTTCAACGTCGTCGGCCCGATCATCGGGCTCGTCGCCACCCTTGCGCCGACGGTCGGCCCGACGGTCGGCGGCTACATCACCGACGCGATGTCCTGGCATTGGCTGTTCTTCGTCAACATCCCGCCGGGCATCCTCATCACGGTCGGCGTGCTCGCCTTGGTCGATTTCGACGAGCCGCATTTCGAGCTGCTCGACCGCTTCGACTGGTGGGGCCTGCTGTTCATGGCCGGATTCCTCGGCTCACTCGAATACGTGCTGGAGGAAGGGCCGCAATATGAGTGGCTGCAGGACACGTCGGTGGCGATCTTCGCCGCGGTCTGCGCCGTCTCGGCGGTGTGCTTCTTCTGGCGCGTGCTGACGGTCGACGAGCCGATCGTCGACCTCTATGCGTTCGGCGACCGCAACTTCACGGTCGGCTGCCTGCTGCAGTTCTGCATCGGCATCGGCCTCTACGGCCTGACCTACATCTATCCGCGCTATCTCGCCGAGGTGCGAGGCTACAGCGCGCTGATGATCGGCGAGACGATGTTCGTGTCGGGCGTGACCATGTTCCTGATGGCGCCCGTGGTCGGCCGGCTGATGGTGAAGATCGACATGCGCCTGATCATCGCCTTCGGCCTCGTCATCTTCGCTATCGGCTCCTACCAGATGACCGGGATCACCCGCGACTACGATTTCTGGGAGCTGTTCGTGCCGCAGGTGCTGCGGGGCGTCGGCATGATGTGCGCGATGGTGCCGACCAACAACATCGCGCTCGGCACTCTGGCGCCGGACCGCGTCAAGAACGCGTCGGGTCTGTTCAACCTGATGCGCAATCTCGGCGGCGCGGTCGGACTCGCCGTGATCAACCAGGTGCTGAACGATCGCACCGATCTGCACATCTCGCGCCTGCACGAGCGGGTGACCTGGGGCAATGCGACCGCGGTCGAGACCCTCAACATGCTGCAGCAGAAGCTGCAGGGCATGGGCGACTCGGCGCTGATGGCGATGAAGCAGCTCTCGCAGATCGTGCACCGACAGGCCGTGGTGATGGGCTATGGCGATGCCTTCTTCATGCTGACCTGCTTCTACATCGCGCTCAGCTTCATGGTGATGCTGCTCAAGAAGCCGAGCTCGCCGATGGCGGGCGGCGGCGACGCACATTGACGTGAGCGGCTCCTGCGCGTGTCGCGGGTTGCCAAATCATACCGTCGATGGTATGGAACAAGAATTGTCGCTCGAACCGGGGAGATTTGCATGACCACATCGCATCTGCAGATCGCATGCACCCGCTCGATGCCTGTTCTGGTGTTCGGCCGCTCGCTTTGAGCACCATCGCTTAACTTCCCAACGCCTGAGTTACTCATCCGCAGACCGCGCGCCGCGTCGCGTCTGCACTATTTGGAGCCGGCCTGGCGCGACGAGCGCGGCCGGATGATGCCATGACCGTCGACGTCTCCGGCCTGAAGGCCGACAAGCGTCCCGCCGCGATCCGCGTCGTGATCCCGTTCGTGACCCGCCACTGGCTGAAGCAGCCGCGCATGGCCCTCGGCATTGCGTGCGCGCTGTTGGGCGCCACCGCTGCCGATCTGTTCATGCCGCTGTTCTCCGGCCGGCTGGTCGATGCGCTCACTCTGGGCCCAGGCAATGCCGATGCACGGCACAGCGCGCTGGTGGCGTTCGCCGCCATCGTAGGCCTCGGCTTCGCCTCGATCGTGCTGCGATTGTCGGGCCTGCAACTGATCGTGCCGTTCACGTTGCGCATCATGTCCGATGTCGCGCGCGACGCCTTCGTGCGCGTGCAACGCTTCTCGACCGACTGGCACGCCAACAGCTTCGCCGGCTCGACCGTGCGCAAGATCACCCGGGGCATGTGGGCGCTCGACCTCTACAACGACACCATCCTGCTGGCGCTGCTGCCGTCGCTGTCGGTGCTGCTGGGCTCGATGGTGCTGCTCGGGCTGCACTGGGGCGCTCTGGGCGGCGTGATCGCGATCGGCGCAGTGCTCTATGTCGCGATGACCGTCGCGTTCTCGACCCGCTACATCGCGCCCGCGGCGCGCATCTCCAATGCCTGGGACACCAAGGTCGGCGGCACGCTGGCGGACGCGTTGAGCTGCAACGCGGTGGTGAAGTCGTTCGGCGCCGAGGCGCGTGAGGACGGTCGGCTGATGCGCGTCGTCAGCCGCTGGTCCCGGCGGGTCAATCGCACGTGGCTGCGCTACAACACCACGGCTGCGGTGCAGCTCGGCGTGCTGCTGTGCCTGCGCTCGTCGGTGATCGGCGGCGCCGTGCTGCTGTGGATGGTGGGCAAGGCCTCGCCAGGCGACGTCACTTATGTGCTCACCAGCTATTATGTGATCCATGCCTATCTGCGCGACGTCGGCATGCACATCAACAACCTGCAGCGGGCGGTCAACGACATGGACGAGCTGGTGGCGATCCATGGCGAGCCGATCGGCATCGTCGATGCGGCGGACGCGAAGCCGATCGCGGTGACCGGTGGGCACATCGTGTTCGATGCGGTGACGTTCCACTATGGCGGCCATCGCAGCTCCCTCTACGACAGGCTGTCGGTGGACATCCGGTCGGGCGAGCGGATCGGGCTGGTCGGGCGCTCGGGCTCCGGCAAGACGACGTTCGTCAAGCTGGTGCAGCGGCTCTACGACGTCAGCGGCGGCCACATCCTGATCGACGGCCAGGACATCGCGCACGCCAAGCAGGACTCGCTGCGCAGCCAGATCGCGATCGTGCAGCAGGAGCCGATCCTGTTTCACCGCTCGCTCGCGGAGAACATCGCCTATGGCCGGCCCGGCGCTGGTCAGGCCGAGATCGAGCAGGCGGCGCGGCTCGCCAACGCTCATGAGTTCATCACGCGGCTGCCCAAGGGCTACGGCACGCTGGTGGGCGAGCGCGGCGTCAAGCTGTCGGGCGGCGAGCGGCAGCGGGTGGCGCTGGCGCGGGCGTTCCTGGCGGACGCGCGCGTGCTGATCCTGGACGAGGCGACCTCCAGCCTCGATTCGGAATCGGAGGCGCTGATCCAGGAGGCGATGGAGCGGCTGATGAAGGGCAGGACCGCGATCGTGATCGCGCATCGTCTGGCGACCGTGCGCAGTCTCGACCGCATCCTGGTGTTCGATCGCGGCCGCATCGTCGAGCAGGGCAGCCACGCCGCGCTGGTCGGCAGACCCGGCGGGCTCTACCGCAGCCTGTTCGAGCGCCAGGCCACCGAGTTCGGCCAGCTCTCGGCGGCTGGTTAACAAAAATGGTGAGGGGCCCGGCGCTGTCGGCGCCGAGCCCCTCATGAACATATCAGCCGGCCTGTAAGCCGGGTTCTGTAGGGCACCGTGATGCTTGCGCATGACGATACGTGACGGCCATTCCTCTGGGATCGCGCTTGCGCGCGACCTCGGGCAACCTACCCGGACGGCGAGCCTGACATCGCTCCCGCGGACGTCATCGCCTTGGCATCATCTGCCTTGGCGATTGTCTCCGCGTGGCCATCCCTATTCGGTTTTGCTCCCGGTGGGGTTTACCATGCCGGTTCCGTTGCCGGCCCCGCGGTGCGCTCTTACCGCACCTTTTCACCCTTACTGCCTCCCTCGCGGGAGGAAGCGGTTCGTTCTCTGTGGCACTATCCCTGGGGTCGCCCCCGCCGGACGTTATCCGGCACCGCATGTCGATGGAGCCCGGACTTTCCTCCCCGGCGGCCTTTCGGCACCTGCCGGAGCGGCCGTCCGGCCGACTGATGCAGCTTGAATGGGGCTTCTCGACCAGCACGTCAAGCCATCGCCATGCCGGCGGAAAATATTATCCTTCGCGTGTCGTTCCGTGTCGACGCCGTTCGACTGGATGTCGGCGATCCAGCCGAAGAGAGGAGCAAGTCCGATGCAGTATCTGTTGATGATCTACCTGAATGAGGCCGAATATGCGAAGATCGAGAAGGAGGCTGAAGGCAAGATGCTGGCGGAGTACCAGACGTTCACCCAATCGATCATCTCGAGCGGCAATTACAAGGGCGGTGACCGGCTGCAGCCGACCTCGACGTCGACGACCGTGCGGGTGCGCGACGGCAAGATCCTCACCACGGACGGTCCGTTCGCCGAGACCCGAGAGCAGCTAGGCGGCTACTACATGATCGAGGCCAAGAATCTCGACGAGGCGATCGGGATTGCCGCACGTATTCCCGGCGCCCGTTTCGGCTCGATCGAGGTGCGGCCGGTCTGGCAATACAATCATTGAGACCGGTGCGGCTCGCTGCCGAGAAGGTCACCGATGACGCCTGATGCGATCGACAGGGTGTTCCGTGATGAGGCCGGCCGCGCACTCGCGACCTTGATCCGGCTCGTCGGTGACTTCGATCTGGCTGAGGACGTGCTGCAGGATGCGTTCGCTGCGGCGCTGCTCAAATGGCGGGGGTCCGACGCCCCCGCCAACCCGCGGGCGTGGCTGGTCAACGTCGCCCGCAACAAGGCGATCGACCGGATCCGGCGGCGGAGCAATTTTCGCGACAAGGAGGCGGAGATCGTTCATGCGATCGAGCGTGACGCCGCCAACGACGACGCCGACGCGCCGTCCGATCTCGACGATGACATGCTGCGGCTGATCTTCACCTGCTGCCATCCGTCGTTCGCGCCGGAGGTCCAGGTGGCGCTGACGCTGCGCACGGTCTGCGGCCTCACCACCGCCGAGGTCGCCCGCGCCTTTGTCGCCGGCGAGGAGGCGATGGCGCAGCGCCTCGTGCGCGCCAAGCAGAAGATCCGCCTCGCGGGCATTCCCTATGAGGTGCCGGGACGCGACGCGCTCGAGGAGCGACTGCGCGGCGTCCTGACCGTGATCTATCTGGTGTTCACGGAGGGCTATCTCGCGACCTCAGGCACCGAGCTGATTCGCGAGGATCTCGCGCGTGAGGCGATCCGGCTGGGTCGCCTGCTGCTTGGCTTGATGCCGGAGGCGCGCGACATCAAGGGCCTGCTCGCGTTGATGCTGCTGCACGATGCGCGGCGCGCCGGCCGTACCAATGCGGCGGGCGACATCGTCCTGCTGGAGGAGCAGGACCGCGCGCTGTGGAATCGCGAGCAGATCGCCGAAGGGCTGGGGCTGGTCGAACAGGCCCTGGGCATGAAGGGGCTGCCGCAGCCCTATACGGTCCAGGCGGCGATTGCCGCGCTTCATGCTCAGGCCTCCAGCTACGCTGAAACGGATTGGCGGCAGATCGTGGGGCTCTACGAGGTTCTGCTGCGGATCGCGCCATCGCCCGTGATCGAGCTCAATCATGCAGCCGCCGTGTCGATGGTCGATGGCCCGGCGCGGGCGCTGGCGCTGGTCGATGCGCTGGCCGCGCGCGGCGGATTGAAGCAGTACGATCTTCTACCGGCGGTGCGGGCGGACCTCCTGCGGCGGCTCGGTCGGCGCGACGAGGCGCGCGCCGCCTACCGCGAGGCGAGCGCAGCCACGCAGCTCGCGCCGCTCAAGCGTCTGTATGCACGGCGGCTCGGTGAGCTCGACGCTGAGGCCTGACGTGTCAGACGCGCGGCGCCTGATCCTCGGCCGGCAGGCTCGTCAGCAGCGCATGCAACGTCCACAAGGTCGAGCGGTCGGCGATGCCGTCGATCTTTTCGGGGCGGAAGTGCCGTTGGAACGCGGTGACGACATCCATGGTGATGCCGTCGAATTTGCCCGTGATCGGCACGCCATAGCCGTATTTGGCGAGCGCCTTCTGCAAGCCCTTGACGTCATCGCCGATGCTGCCGAGCTTCAACGTCTCGCCCTTGGTGATCGCCGCCGGCTGCACCCAGTGGCCCACGCCCGAATTCGCCAGCGAATGCCACGGGAATTTCTCGCCGGGATCCTTCTTGCGCGCGGGCGCCACGTCGGAATGCCCGAGCACGCGATGCGCCGGCACATTGCGGCGAAGCATGATGCCTCGGCACAGCGCGATGACCGCCGCGATTTGCCGCGGTGGGAAATCCGGATAGCCCCAATCGTGGCCGCGATTGACGATCTCGACACCGATCGAGCAGGAATTGATGTCCTCGTCGCCGCCCCAGGACGAGAGACCCGCGTGCCAAGCGCGGAAGGCCTCCGGTACGCACTGGACGATGCGTCCGTCCTCAAGCACGACGTAATGGGCGGACACCTCGCTGCCGGCGGTGCAAAGCTTGGTGATCGCCCCTTCGACATCCGGCATTCCGGTGTAATGAAGAATGATCATGTCCGGCTGGCGCCCACCCTTGCGCTCGCCGAAATTGGCCGACGGGATCACGTCGGAGGCGATCGACGAGTCCGGCGTGAAGACCGGCAGGTCGGAAACGCCCTTGGGGATCGGCAGCGCACGGGGACGCTTCGATTCCGGCTTGTCGGATGGATTTGGCATGAACGACTCGAAGCGGACGGCGGCGGCGATGGCTCAAACCGAATATGGGCAGGCACTACTCTTTTACATGTCCCAGCCGCAATCGAAATCGCATGCGAGCCCTCGCTATTGAGCGGACCGTTGTACGGCGATTGCCAGTCCGCCGAACGGCGCGACGGCGTGCAGGACGAACGGTCTACCGGGCAGCTCCGCCTCGCGGTCCAAGTGCCCAACATCCGCCACAGACCGTCAACTGTTTGTTAACGCTAAACGCCGTTACTGAGTGGTGAAGAGCCAAGCCGGCTTTCGGGACGGCAAGCCGCCACGATGCAAGGTCCTGCACAGCAGATCACGATCGAAAGCGGTTCCGGGGCGCTCCGGCGCCGCGCGATCGCTGTCGGATCGAGGGTCTCGACAAGGCCGGATCGTGCCGCTGATGTCGGGACGGCTCGACGGATGACCGACCGTCCCGGGAGATGGCTTGGCGAATTGACGGGCGCGAGGATCGAAGGCGCGATGGGCTCGCTGCCGAACAAAGTCAGTCTGAAGCAACGGCGCGCTTGCGGAGCGGCCGCGTGAGCACGGCTGACCAGCGACACGTCCCGGTGCTCGGCCCCGAAGCGGTCGAGATGCTGGCGCCGCGCGCCGGCGGAACCTATGTCGACGCGACCTTTGGCGCGGGTGGCTATACACGCCTGATCCTGGCGACGGCGGGAACACGGGTGATCGGGATCGATCGCGACAGCACCGCAATCGCCGGCGGCGCGAGTCTCCTCATCGAAGCGGGCGGCCGCCTGACACTGGTCGAGAACCGTTTCTCGGCATTGGCCGACATCTGTGCATCGCAAGACCTCACACATGTCGACGGCGTCGTGATGGACGTCGGCGTATCCTCGATGCAGCTCGACTCCGCCGCGCGCGGCTTCTCGTTCAGGTTCGACGGCCCGCTCGACATGCGGATGGGCGGCACGGGGCCGACGGCTGCCGATGTCGTTGCGCACGCTGCCGAGCGCGATCTGGCCGACGTCATCTACATCTTTGGCGAGGAGCGGCACTCCCGCGCCGTGGCGCGGGCCATCGTCGCCGCGCGCAAGGAGCAGCCGATCACGATGACGCGGCAGCTCGCCGACATCGTCGCGCGCGTGGTGAGATCGAAGCCTGGCGACATCCATCCGGCGACGCGCACGTTCCAGGCGTTGCGCATTCTCGTCAACGAGGAGCTGGACGAGCTCGAACAGGCGCTGGCGGCAGCGGAGCGCGTGCTGGCGCCGGGCGGCCGCCTCGCGGTCGTCTCGTTCCATTCGCTCGAGGACCGCATCGTCAAGACGTTCCTGGCCGAGCGCAGCAGGACTGGCGGCGGCTCCCGCCATCGGCCCGAGGTGGCCCAGGAGGTACCGAGCTTCCAACTGCTCAACCGCAAGCCGGTGGTGGCCGCGGAGGCCGAGACCGAAGCCAATCCCCGGGCACGGTCCGCCAAGCTGCGCGGCGCCGAACGCACGGCCGCGCCGGCGCACGCCTCGGCATCCTCGTCCCCCTGGCCGCGCCTGGCCGATGTCCTGCGAGGAGGGTGACCGATGCGCCTCCTGCACCTCGTCGTGATCTGCTCGCTGATCTTCGCGGCGGCCTATGTCTATCGCATCAAGATGGACTCGACGGCACGGGTCGAGCGCGTGCTGCAATTGCGCGCTGAGATCCGCGAGCAGCGCGAGGCCATCGCAGTGTTGCGCGCGGAATGGGCCAAGCTCGACGCGCCGCTGCGGCTGCAAGGGCTGGTCGAACGGCATCTGCCGCTGAAGCCGCTCAACGCCACACAATACGACAGCCTGAAGAATCTGCCGGAGCGGCCGCCGCGATTTGCGCGACCGGACAATCCGGATCCGATCGGATCGATGATCGATGCGATCGACGCGATCAACGAAGAACCCCCCGTGACCGGATCGGTGCGTCGCCCGGAGGATCAGCAATGAGCGATCAGCCTCGGCCTCACGTCAAGCCGCAGGAGCCCTGGCGGCAGCGACTGGTGCGCACGCTGCTGTATGGGCGCGATGTCGATCGCACTGCCAAGGCGCGCGTGCGCGTCGGCCTCGCGATCGTCGCCTTTGCCGCGGTCTACGCGATCATCGGCGGCCGCCTCGTGATGTTCGCGATCGGCTCGGATGGTCCGAGCGCGCGGCGTGCCGCGCAGCAGGACGCCATCGCCACCGCGCGGCCGGACATCGTCGACCGTCATGGCGCCGTACTCGCCACCGACGTGAAGACGCCGAGCCTGTTCGCCGAGCCGCGCCGCCTCATCGACAAGGACGAGGCGATCGAGCTTCTGACGGCGACCTTGCCGGATCTCGATACGGGCGAGGTCCGCGACCGACTGCTGTCGCGCAAGGGGTTCGTCTGGTTGAAGCGCGAGATGACACCGAAGCAGCAGCAGGACATTCATCGCCTCGGCCTGCCGGGCATCGGCTTCCTGCGCGAGAACAAGCGCGTCTATCCGACCGGCAACGAGGTCGCCCATCTGATCGGCCTGGTGAACATCGACAACCAGGGCATCGCCGGTATGGAGAAGTGGCTCGACAATCAGGGCCTCGCCGACCTCCATCGCGCCGGCTTCGCCACCGATCGCCTGCAGCGCCCGATCGAGCTCTCGGTCGATCTGCGCGTCGAGCACGCGCTGCGCGATGAGCTGCTCAAGGCCAAGGACAAGTTCAAGGCCAAGGCGGCTTCCGGTCTCGTCGTCAATGTCAGGACCGGCGAGATCATCGCCATGGTCTCGCTGCCGGATTTTGATCCGAACAACCCGAAGGAAGCGCACGATCCCGATCGGATCAACCGCCTGACCACGGGCGTGTACGAAATGGGTTCGACCTTCAAGGCCTTCACCCTGGCGATGGCGCTCGACAGCGGCAAGTATGATCTCAACTCGCTGTGGGATGCGCGCGGACCGCTGCACTACGGCAAGTTTACGATTCACGACGACGAACCAAAGGGCCGCTTCCTCAACATGCGGGAAGTGTTCTACTTCTCGTCCAACGTCGGTGCTGCCAGGATCGCGTTGGCGCAGGGCGTGGACGCGCACAAGGCGTTCCTGCGCAAGATGGGCCAGTTCGACCGGTTGCGCACCGAGTTGCCGGAGAGCGCCTCGCCGATCCTGCCCAAGCGCTGGGCCGAGTTGAACACGGTCACGATCGCGTTCGGTCACGGCATGGCGGTGGCGCCGCTGCAGGGCGTGATGGGTGTCAGCGCGCTGGTCAATGGTGGCTATCTGATCCCGCCGACTTTCATGAAGCGCACCGAGGCAGAGGCGATGCAGGTCGCCAAGCGCGTGATCAAGCCGGAGACCTCGGAGAAGATGCGCTACCTGATGCGTCTGAACGCCGAGGTCGGCACCGCGCGCAAGGCCGACGTGAAGGGCTATTACATCGGCGGCAAGACCGGCACCGCCGAGAAGGTCATCAACGGCCGCTACGCCAAGAAGAAGGTGCTGACCCTCTTCACCGCCGTGATCCCGGCAGACAAGCCAAAATACCAGCTCCTGATCATGCTGGACGAGCCGCAGTCATTGAAGGAAACCTATGGCTTCATCACCTCCGGCTGGAATGCCGCGCCGACGGCTGGTGCCGTGATCTCCCGGATCGGGCCGCTGCTGGGAATCGAGCCCCGCTTCGACCTGCCGCCGTCCGACCGCCAAATTCTTGCAGCATCGCGGCTGACACAGTAAGCCGTCGTCGAATCGCGGGCTTTGGAGCTGCCGCCGCCCGGGGCGGGGCCAGGACTGGCACGGAACCAGGATGAAACTTCAGGACCTCCTGGGCGATCAGGCGACGCTCGACGCCCGCATCGCCGCTGTCGAGATCTCCGGCCTCGCGGTGGACAGCCGCGCCGTGCGGCCCGGCGACCTGTTTTTTGCTCTGTCCGGCACCAAGACCGATGGCACCCGCTTCATCGCGGCGGCGATCTCGGCCGGCGCGGTCGCCGTGGCCGGCGCGGCGGGCCCTGGAACGGAGCTGGCCGTGCCATTCATCGCGCTGCCAAACCCTCGGCGGGCGCTCGCGCTCGCTTCATCTCGGTTCTATCCGCGCCAGCCGGCGACCATTGCCGCCGTCACCGGCACCAGCGGCAAGACGTCGGTCGCCGCCTTCACGCGCCAGATATGGCAGCGCCTCGGCCACAGTTCGGCCAGCATCGGCACCGTCGGGCTGGTGTCGGACAAACGCACCGTCTACGGCTCGCTGACGACGCCGGATCCGATCGCACTGCATCGGCAGATCGACGAGATCACGCAGGATGGCGTCACCCATCTGGCGTTCGAGGCCTCGTCGCATGGGCTCGATCAATTCAGGCTCGATGGTGTCAGGGTCTCGGCCGGCGGGTTCACGAACCTGTCGCGCGACCACATGGACTATCATCCGGACATCACTCACTACCTCAACGCCAAGCTGAGGCTGTTCCGCGATCTCGTGCCGCCGGGCGGCCCTGCCGTGATCTCGGCCGATCATGAGTGCTCGCCGGAGGTCATCGCCGCCGCGCAGACACGCGGTCTTCGCCTGATGACGGTGGGAACGCATGGGGACGGCGCTGGAGAGGGCATCCGGCTGGTGGCCACTGCAATCGACGGCTTTGCTCAGCAGCTCCAGATCCAGCATTGCGGCCGCATGCATGCGGTCCGCCTGCCGCTGGTCGGCGCGTTTCAGATCGAGAATGCGCTGGTCGCGGCGGGCCTTGCGATCGGCACCGGCAGCGATCCGCAAGCCGTGTTCGAATCTCTCGAGCAGCTCGAGGGCGCCAGGGGCCGGCTCGAGCTGGTCGGCGAGCACAATGGTGCACCCATCTTCATCGACTACGCGCACAAGCCGGACGCGCTTGCCAAGGCGCTGCACGCGCTGCGGCCCTATGCTGCGCGAAAACTCGTCGTCGTGTTCGGCGCCGGCGGCGACCGTGACACCGGCAAGCGCCCTTTGATGGGCGCGATCGCCGCTGAAGGGGCCGACAGCGTCATCGTCACCGACGACAACCCGCGCAGCGAGGATCCGGCTGCGATCCGCGCCGCGATCCTCGCCGCCGCACCCGGTGCGCGCGAGATCGGCGATCGGGCGGAGGCGATCGAGGTCGCGATTGGCGAGCTGCAGCCCGGCGATGCGCTCGTGATCGCCGGCAAGGGCCACGAGACCGGACAGATCATCGGCAGCAATGTTCTGCATTTCAGCGATCACGAAGCGGTCGCGGACGCGTTGGCATCGAGGACACCATGACGAAGGCGCTGTGGACCGTGGCGGAGGCGGCGCGCGCGCTCGGCCTCGCCGGTGACTATCCGGAGAGCCCGATCGATTTCGTGACGCAGGACAGCCGTGCCGTGAAGCCCGGCAGCCTGTTCGTTGCGCTGAGCGGCACGCCGAGCGGTGGCTTCGTGTCGAGCTTCGCCTCCAGCCGCGACGGCTGGGAGTTTGCGGCCAACGCCGAAGCGGCCGGCGCCGTCGCGATGATCGTGCCGCACAGGATCGACGGCATCACCGTGCCGCAGCTCGTGGTGCAGGACACGCTGATCGATGGATTGTGGACGCTCGCGCGCGCTGCAAGGGCGCGCTTTCATGGCCCGGTGATCGGGCTCACCGGCAGCGCCGGCAAGACCTCGACCAAGGAGTTCATCGCCGCCTATCCCGGAGCGTCAGCCAGCCCGTCGAGCTTCAACAATTTCTGGGGCGTGCCGCTGACGCTGTGCAATGCCGATCCGGGCGCTTCGGTCTGGGTCGTCGAGATGGGCATGAATCAAAAAGGCGAGATCGCGCGGCTGACGGAGCTGTCGCAGCCGACGGTGGCTCTCGTCGTCAACGTGCAGCCGGTGCACCTGGAGAAGCTCGGCAGCCTGGAAGCGATCAGGAAAGAGAAAGTCTCGATCGCGTGCGGGCTGCCGGCTGACGGCGTTCTCGTGCTGCCGGCCGATCTCGCTGCGCCAGAATGGGCGGGCAAAGTGACCCGCTTCGGTGGCGGCGCTGACGTGCGCGAGCTCGCGCACACCTCGCGCGGCGACAGCTGGGATGTGTCGGCAGACATCGCCGGTCGCCGCGTCGCCTTCACGGTGACGCCGGGGGCGCCGCATCGCCTGCACAATGCGCTGGCGGCGCTCGCCTCCATCGCGGCGGCCGGGCTCGATCCGGCGCTGCTCGCGCCGACGCTCGGCCAGGTCGGCATCATGACGGGCCGCGGCGTCGAGCAGACCATCGGCGACATCGTTCTGATCGACGACAGCTTCAACGGCAATCCGGCCAGCATGGCGGCGGCGCTCGACAGCCTGCAGGCGCGGCCGGTGCGGGGGCGGCGCATTGCCATCATCGGCGACATGCTGGAGCTCGGCGACGAGGCGCCGGCCTATCATCAGGGGATGGTCGCTCATCTCGCCGGGGTCGACGGTGTCTATTGCGTCGGTCCGCTGATGCGTCACCTGTTCGACAGCCTGCCGCAAGCGAAGCGGCTCGGCTGGCACGAGGATCCGGTGACGTTGGATCCCGGTCGGGTCGCGGCGCTGCTCGCGCCGGGCGACGTCGTCGTCATCAAGGGCAGCAAGAAGATCTTCTGGGTCAACAAGTTCGTGTCGAAGCTCGCCGCGGCGTTGCAGGGCGTCGGTTGAAATCGGGCGATATCGCGGCGCGGCAGAAGGATAGTTTTCCACTGGTGGCCGAAGCGGTCATGCCGGACGGATCGTTCCCGTCGGGCTACGATTCGCACCCGGCCCCGTTCATGGTTAAAAGAGACTGGACCGGATTCGCGCACGAGCAACCGTGTTGGCGTGGCTTAGTCTCGGTGAGGCGGCATAGGCGGGTTGGATGTTCTACTGGTTGATCGAGCTGACGAATACGTTTCCGAGCCTTTCGGTGTTTCGCGGGCTCTTGAACGTGTTCCGTTACATCACCTTCCGGACCGGCGGCGCCGTCGTCACCGGCGCGCTGTTCGTGTTCCTGTTCGGCCCCTGGATCATTGATCATCTCAGGCTGCGTCAAGGCAAAGGCCAGCCGATCCGCACCGACGGCCCGCAATCGCATATCATCAGCAAGAAGGGCACGCCCACGATGGGCGGGCTGATGATCCTCTCGGGACTCGTCGTCTCCACCGTGCTGTGGGCCAATCCGCTCAATCCCTATGTCTGGATCGTGCTCGCGGTCACGCTCGGCTTCGGCTTCGTCGGCTTCTATGACGACTATCTGAAGGTCACCAAGCAGTCGCATTCGGGCTTCGCTGGCCGCCTCAGGTTGCTGATCGAGGCTGCAATCGCGCTGGTCGCCTGTTATGCGCTGGTTCGCCTCGGCCGCGATCCATCCTCGACAGGGCTGGCGATTCCCTTCTTCAAGGACCTCGTCTTCAAGTTCGGCTGGCTCTATGTCATCTTTGGCGCCTTCGTCATCGTCGGCGCAGGCAATGCCGTCAACCTGACCGATGGCCTCGACGGCCTTGCGATCGTGCCGGTGATGATTGCCTCGGCGAGCTTCGGTCTGATCGCCTACCTCGTCGGCAATGCCGTGTTCTCCGACTATCTGCAGATCCATTATGTCGCGGGCACCGGCGAGCTTGCCGTGCTGTGCGGCGCGGTGCTCGGCGCCGGGCTCGGCTTCCTCTGGTTCAACGCCCCGCCGGCCTCGATCTTCATGGGTGACACCGGCTCATTGGCACTTGGCGGGATGCTCGGCTCGATCGCGGTCGCCGTGAAGCACGAGATCGTGCTGGCGGTGATCGGCGGCCTGTTCGTGCTGGAAGCCGTGTCGGTGATCGTGCAGGTCGCGTCGTTCAAGCTGACCGGCAAGCGCATCTTCAGGATGGCGCCGATCCACCATCATTTCGAGCAGCTCGGCTGGACCGAGCCGCAGATCGTGATCCGGTTCTGGATCATCTCGGTGATGCTGGCGCTGGTCGGTCTCTCGACGCTGAAGCTGCGCTGATGGGTCCGTATGCCATGGATTGTCATTCCGGGGCGCGCGCAGCGCGAACCCGGAACCCCGAGATTGCGGATCAGCGCTGCGCGGTGTCCGGAACGACGGAGTTCTTCCCATGATCCCCGTCACCTCATTCGCCGGCAAGACCGTCGCCGTGTTCGGACTCGGCGGCTCGGGGCTGGCTTCGTGTCATGCCCTGCGGGCCGGCGGCGCCGAAGTGATCGCGGCCGACGACGGCGCCGATCGGATGACGGAAGCGGCGAAGGCGGGTTTCATCACCGCCGATCTGCGCACCGTCTCCTGGGCGAACTTCGCCGCGCTGGTGCTGGCGCCGGGCGTGCCGCTGACCCATCCCGTGCCGCATTGGAGCGTGCTCAGGGCACGCGAGGCCGGCGTCGAGGTGATCGGCGACATCGAGCTGTTCTGTCGCGAGCGCAGGCGGCACGCGCCGGATGCGCCGTTCGTCGCCATCACCGGCACCAACGGCAAGTCGACCACGACCGCGCTGATCGCGCATCTGATGCGGGTTGCCGGCTACGACACCCAGATGGGCGGCAATATCGGCACCGCGATCCTGTCGCTGGAGCCGCCGCGCATGGGCCGCGTCCACGTCATCGAGATGTCATCCTACCAGATCGACCTGACGCCCTCGCTCGATCCGAGCGTCGGCATCCTCATCAACGTCAGCGAGGACCATCTCGACCGTCACGGCACGATCGAGAACTACGCGGCCGTGAAGGAGCGCCTTGTCGCCGGCGTGAAGCCGCAAGGCACCGCGATTGTCGGCGTCGACGACGGTTTTTCGCGCGCGATCGCCGACCGGCTCGACCAGGCCGGCAAGCGCGTCGTGCGCATCTCGGTCAAAAATCCGCTGGCTGACGGGCTGTATGTCGAGCACGAGACCATCCTGCGCAGCGCTGGCGGGGCGCGCAGCGAGGTTGTGCGGCTCGGTGGCATCGGCTCGCTGCGCGGCCAGCACAATGCGCAGAATGCGGCCTGCGCGGCGGCGACTGCGCTCGCGCTCGGTGTCAAGGAGGACGTCCTGCAGCAGGGGCTGCGCAGCTTTCCCGGCCTGGCGCATCGCATGGAGCAGGTCGGCCGCCGAGCCAACGTGCTGTTCGTCAACGACTCCAAGGGCACCAATGCGGATGCGACCGCGCATGCGCTGTCGTCCTTCGCCGACATCTTCTGGATCGCCGGCGGCAAGCCGAAGGCCGGCGGCATCACCAGCCTCGCGGGCTTCTTCCCGCGCATCCGCAAGGCCTATCTGATCGGCGAGGCGGCTATGGAGTTCGCCGGCACGCTCGGTGACAAGGTGGCGCACGAGATGTCCGGCACGCTGGAGATCGCGGTGGCGCAGGCGGCTGCAGACGCTGAAGCCTCTGGCCTGAAGGAGGCCGTGGTCCTGCTGTCGCCGGCCTGCGCTTCGTTCGACCAATTCCGCAACTTCGAGATCCGCGGCACGCGGTTCCGCGAGCTGGTGCAGGCTCTGCCGGGCGTGAAGCCGGTGGCGTAGCTTCATCGCGACGGTACGGTGTGTTGGATTCTCCTCTGCGCGGAGGATGACGGTGTTTGCTCAGCAGGCCGGACGCTTGAACGATACGACGCGCATCTGCAGCAGCACACACCGGTGTCGTCCCGGCGAACGCCGGGACCCATACCCTCATGAAGCGGTTTGAGGCACGCGGGTCGTTGGCATTTTGTCCGTTCACGATGGCCGCGGCGTATGGGTCCCGGATCGGCGCCGCGACGCGCTGGCGCGTCACGGCTTGTCCGGGGCGACAGCGGAGGAATCCTTAACCCTTCAATAACCATCCTGGGCGCCAATGGTCTGATTCCTTAAGGCCTCAGGTGGACGCCCGATGCTCTCCCGTGAAGAACGCAATCCGCTGTCCGACTGGTGGTGGACGGTGGACCGCCCGCTGCTCGGCGCCATCCTCGCCTTGATGCTGTGCGGGGTGATCCTGTCGCTGGCGGCCAGCCCTCCGGTCGCGACCCGGATCGGGCTCGATCCGTTTCACTTCTTCAACCGCCACGTCCTGTTCCTGCTGCCGTCCTTCATCGTGCTAATCGGCGTGTCGTTCCTGTCGCCGCGCCAGATCCGGCGCAGTGCGCTGGTGGTGTTCGCGGTCGCCATCGTGCTGATCGTGCTGACGCTCGCGATCGGGCCGGAGGTGAAGGGCTCGCGGCGCTGGATCACGCTGATCGGTGTCAACATCCAGGCGTCCGAGGCCGCGAAGCCGGCCTTCGTCGTGGTTTCCGCCTGGCTGTTCTCGGAATCGGCGCGGCGGCCCGACATGCCGGCGACCACGATGGCGCTGGTGCTGCTGCTGATGCTGGTGTCGCTCCTGGTGATGGAGCCGGATTTCGGCCAGACCATGCTGATCCTGATGGTCTGGGGCTCGCTGTTCTTCATCGCCGGCATGCGCATGATCTGGGTCGCGGGCCTCGCCGGCGCCGCGGCCGCTGGTCTGTTCGGCGCCTATCTGCTGGTCCCGCACGTCGCCGGCCGCATCAAGCGCTTCATGAACCCGGCATCGGGCGACACCTTCCAGGTCGACACCGCGATGGAGGCGTTCTCCAACGGCGGCTGGTTCGGGCTGGGGCCGGGCGAGGGCATCGCCAAGCGCAGCCTGCCGGACAGCCACACCGATTTCGTGTTCGCGGTCGCCGCCGAGGAGTTCGGCATCATCCTGTGCCTGGCGCTGGTCGCGCTGTTCGCCTTCATCGTGATCCGCACGCTGTCGCGCGCCTATGCGACCGAGGACGGCTTTGCGCGCTTCGCGGCCTCGGGTCTGGCGATCCTGTTCGGCATCCAGGCGGCCATCAACATCTCAGTCAACCTGCAGCTGATCCCGGCCAAGGGCATGACCTTGCCCTTCATCTCCTACGGTGGCTCCTCGATCGTGTCGCTGGCCTATGGCGTCGGCATGATGCTGGCGCTGACCCGACAGCGGCCGCGGATGGAGGTCGAGGCCGGCGACGCAGCCGGCGCGCTGCGCAATTACGCCTAGGCTGCCTGGCTCGCAATGACCGCACATTGCCTGTAAACAAGCGCATGACCTCAACCGCGCCTCTCATTCTGCTCGCGGCCGGCGGCACCGGCGGCCATCTGTTTCCTGCTGAAGCGCTCGGTGTCGAGCTGATCAGGCGCGGCTATCGCGTCCGTCTCGTCACCGATGAGCGCGCGCTGCGATACAGCGGCCTGTTCACCCCGGACATGATCGACGTGGTGCCGAGCGAGACCGTGCGCAGCCGTTCGCCGTTGGCGCTGGCGCGCACCGCGCTGCTGCTCGGCAGCGGCACCATCGCGGCCTTCAACCTGATGCGGCGGCTCAAGCCCGCGGCCGTGATCGGCTTCGGCGGCTATCCGACCGTGCCGCCGCTGCTGGCGGCGCGGCTCGCCGGCGTGCCCAGCCTGATCCACGACGCCAACGCCGTGCTCGGCCGCGCCAACCGTTTCCTGTCCGCGCATGTGAAGGCGATCGCGACGTCGCTGCCTGGCGTGCTCGACCGCGATCCGGCGCTTTCGGCGAAGACCACCACGGTCGGCACGCCGATGCGTCCCGCCATCCTCGAAGCGGCGGCCATGCCCTATGTGGCGCCGGAGACTTCGGGCCCGTTGCGGCTGCTCGTCGTCGGCGGCAGCCAGGGCGCGCGCATCATGAGCGACATCGTGCCCGGCGCGATCGAGCGGCTGGAGCCGGCCCTCTGGGACCGACTGGTGCTGACCCAGCAGGTGCGGCAGGAGGACATGGCGCGGGTGCGCGCGGTCTATGACCGGCTCAAGATCAATGCCGACCTGCAACCCTTCTTCACCGACCTGCCGGCGCGGCTTGCTGCCGATCACCTCGTGATCTCGCGTTCCGGCGCCGGTACCGTCGCCGAGCTCGCCGCGATCGGCCGTCCTTCGATCCTGGTGCCGCTGCCGGGCGCCATCGACCAGGACCAGTTTGCCAATGCCGGCGTGCTCTCGGACGCGAACGCCGCGATCCGGATCGTGCAGAGCGAATTCACCTCCGACAGGCTGGCCTCCGAGATCTCGGCGCTCGCCGCCGAGCCCACGCGTCTCGCAGCGATGGCCCAGGCTGCGCGCGCGGCCGGGCGGCTCGATGCCGCCGAGCGGCTGGCCGACCTCGTGATCAGGACGGCGGCGCTCTAGTTGATCGAGTGCGCGGTGATGCGATGACGAACCGGAGCGCTGACCAGGGCGCCATCGCGGCGGATGATCATCCGATGCGTTTGCGACGCCATCCGTCCTTCGTGCCCGTGTTCGTCGGATTTTGCGATCAGCTGATTGCGCCCCTGCGCGGTCAGCGCCTGATGATCAAGCTGTTCGGTCAGCGCGCCCCGACGGAAATTGCTGCGCACATCGTGATGATGCACGTGTCGGCGCGCAAATCGGCCGAGCGGCCGACCCTGACGCGCCTGCAGATGCGGCTGCCGGGTCCGCGGCAGACGGCGGCGTTCGTCGCGCTTTTGCGCGGTCTGTCGCTGGTGACCGTCGAGCGAGATCCCGGGGACGCCCGCATCCGCTATCTGGTGCCAGGCGCCGTCATCCTCGAGGGTCTGCGAGGCTGGCTTGCCATGCATCTGGATTGCCACGCGCGGTTGACGCATGCCTACGGACTGAGCCTTCGTCTGCAGGACGACGCCGCGTTCTACGCGGAGACGATCCGGCAATGTGCGAGCTGGCTCTGCCGCGACAACCGGCCCCTGACGGGATTTCCCGATCTCGCCTGGACCGACGAGCACGACAGCGGCATCCATCTGGCGCTGACACTCGTCGCCCGTTCCGCCGCTGGGCGCGAGGCCGTCGAGATTTCGACGGCGGAGCTTGCGACCTCGCTGGGCGTCTCGCGCTCCCATATCCGCAATCTGCTGGCGACAATGGAGGAGCGCGGTCTGCTGCGCTTTGGCGACGGGCGCCGGCATCTGACGCTGATGCCGGATTTCGTGGCTTCCGTGGAGGCCTGGTTCTGCCACCAGGTGTGCTGGCTCGCGGCCGCAGCCGCGCGTGCGGATCGCGCGCTGCGGCCAGCTTGACGCGTCAGATCATCGTGACCCGGCCGGAGCCGATGTCATAGATGCCGCCGACGATCTTCACCTTGCCCTCGGCGACCATGCGGCCGACGATCGGCTTGGCGGTCGACAGGCGCCGGACATTGTTGCGCACGTTCTCCGCGGTGGCCTCGGCCAGCAGGTCCTGCGGCTTCTTCGCGATCGCGGCCTCGACGCCGGGTTTGAGCGCATTGATCAGGGCGGGCAGGTGGCCAGGCAGCTTGGTGCCGTCCTTGAGCACCTTGATCGTGGCATCGATGGCGCCGCAGCCGCTGTGACCAAGCACCAGCACGAGAGGCGTGCCGAGGAACTTGACGCCATATTCGAGGCTGGCGAGACCGTCGTCGTTGACGAAATTGCCGGCGACCCGGACCACGAACAGCTCACCGGGCCCCTGATCGAACACCAGCTCCGGCGCGACCCGTGCATCGGCGCAGCTCACGATCGCGGCGATCGGGTACTGTGCCGCGGCGCGCGCCGCGCGGCCGGCCGAGAAATCCTTGTTGTCGAGATTGCCGGCGACGTAGCGCGCGTTGCCATCGACGATGCGCTTCATCGCGTCGTCCGGCGAGATCGCGTTGGGGGGTGTTGCGATGTCGCTCGTCTGCTTGGCTTCCTTCGCAAACGCCGGAAGCGCGCCGAGCGCCGCGGCAGCCAGCACTGCGCCGCCGCCGAGCAGCCGACGGCGGGACAATACGGGAGGGTGCGTTTCACACAGCGAGCACATCGGCGGGGATTCTCCATCAAGAGTTGAAAGATGCGCGACCGGCACGCCGGCCGCGGCACTACCCATGCCACGCGAACTGACGCGGTGAACGCGCAAAAATTGCAGGTATCCCGTTGGGACGGGTTTGCGTGGGATCGTGCTTAACAATTTGTGAAGCGGGCATCCCCGGCGGGAACTGCTCGCCCATCGCGGCCGCGAAGCTGCCAAAATCGGCCAAAATCGGGCGGGCGCCTGCGAATTTGGCGATGTTTACGGCCGGGGCGGACTTGTCCAGGCCGGTCATGTCTTGCAAGAAGGGCTGATGATTCGCGGTCGCGCCCCTCCGCCGGGCGCCCGGAACCCTTGAGACGAGACGCCCCATGAGACTGCCGCGCGAGATCGGACCCATCCACTTCGTCGGGATCGGCGGCATCGGCATGAGCGGCATCGCCGAGGTGCTGTGCAATCTCGGCTACACGGTGCAGGGCTCGGACGCCTCCGACAACGCCAATGTCGCGCGGCTCCGCGAGAAGGGCATCACCGTCAGCGTCGGCCACAAGGCCGAGAACGTCGCCGGCGCGGATGTGGTCGTCGTCTCGACCGCGATCAAGCGCGACAATCCGGAGCTGATGGCCGCGCGCGCCCAGCGCATCCCCGTGGTGCGGCGGGCCGAGATGCTGGCCGAGTTGATGCGGCTGAAGAGCTGCGTCGCCATCGCCGGGACCCATGGCAAGACCACGACGACCTCGATGGTTGCGGCGCTGCTTGATGCCGGCGGGCTCGATCCCACCGTCATCAATGGCGGCATCATCAATGCCTACGGCACCAATGCGCGGCTCGGCGGCGGCGAGTGGATGGTGGTCGAGGCGGACGAGAGCGACGGCACCTTCCTGAAGCTGCCGGCGGATGTCGCCATCGTCACCAATGTCGATCCCGAGCATCTCGATCACTTCAAGACCTTCGACGCCGTGCAGGAGGCGTTCCGCACCTTCGTCGAGAACGTGCCGTTCTACGGCTTTGCCGTGATGTGCATCGATCACCCGGTGGTGCAAACGTTGGTCGGCAAGATCGAGGACCGCCGGATCATCACCTACGGCGTCAACCCGCAGGCCGATGTGCGCCTCGTCGATCTCACGCCGATGGGCGGCGGCTCTCGCTTCAAGGTGGTGTTCCGCAATCGCAAGAGCGGCGCGACGCACGAGATTGCCGACATCGCGCTGCCGATGCCCGGCCGGCACAACGCCTCGAATGCAACGGCGGCCATCGCGGTCGCGCGGGAGCTTGGCCTGTCCGACGAGGCGATCCGCAAGGCGATTGCCGGCTTCGGCGGCGTCAAGCGCCGCTTCACCCGCACCGGCGAATGGAATGGCGTGACCGTGATCGACGATTACGGCCATCACCCGGTCGAGATCGCGGCCGTGCTGAAGGCGGCGCGCGAATCCACCAACGGCAAGATCATCGCCGTGGTGCAGCCGCATCGCTACACCCGCCTGCAGTCCCTGTTCGAGGAGTTCTGCACCTGCTTCAACGACGCCGACGCAGTCGTCGTCGCCGATGTCTATCCGGCTGGTGAGGCGCCGATCGAAGGCGTCGATCGCGACCATTTCGTGCTCGGCCTGCGCGCCCACGGCCATCGCGACGTGGTGCCGCTGCCGAAGGCCGCGGACCTCGCCGGCATCGTCAAGGGCCTCGCCAAGCCGGGCGATCTCGTCGTCTGCCTCGGCGCCGGCAACATCACGCAATGGGCCTACGCGCTTCCCAACGAGCTCAAGGCGCTGGGGTGACCAGGTGAGCTTGACGAAGCGGGTCCCTGCCACACGGCACGCTCTGCTCTCTCTCCCCTTGTGGAGGAGAGGTGGAGAGGGGGGTACCACGAGCGCCGGCGCCTGGGGCTCACCCCCCTTCCTGACCCTCTCCCACAAGGGGGGAGGGAACGGAGAGTGCGTGCCGACCCTGACGATGTCGGGGCACGATGCGAGAGCGGCCGCATGACCTTCCCCGACATCACCCCCGACCTCAAAGCCGTCATGCCGGAGCTGCGCGGGCGGCTGCTGGCCAATGAGACCCTGGCGCCGTTCACATGGTTTCGCGTCGGCGGTCCGGCGCAGGTGTTGTTCACGCCGGCCGATGCCAACGACCTCGCTTATTTCCTGAGGCGGCTTCCAGCCGATCTGCCGGTCACCGTCATCGGCGTCGGTTCCAACCTCATCGTGCGCGACGGCGGGGTGCCCGGCATCGTCATCCGCTTGGCGCCGCGCGCGTTCGGTGAGGTCAAGGCGGAAGGCGACATCGTCACGGCCGGGACGGCTGCGCTCGATAAGCGCGTGGCCGAGGTCGCAGCCTCCGCCAATCTCGCCGGCCTCGAATTCCTGTTCGGCATCCCCGGCACGATCGGCGGCGCGTTGCGAATGAATGCCGGCGCCAATGGCGGCGAGACCAAGGACATCCTGGTCGAGGCGATTGCGATCGACCGCAGCGGGGAGACCCGTCTCTTCAACAATGCCGAGATGAAGTTCACCTATCGCGCGAGCGGCGTCGATCCGTCGCTGATCTTCACGGCAGCGCGCTTCCGCGGCACGCCGTCGGCGCCGGAGGCGATCCGGGCGCGCATGGCCGAGGTGCAGGCGCATCGTGAGACGGCGCAGCCGATCCGCGAGAAGACCGGCGGCTCGACCTTCAAGAATCCGCCCGGACATTCCGCCTGGAAGCTGGTCGATTCCGCGGGCTGCCGCGGCCTCAAGGTCGGCGGCGCCCAGGTTTCCGAAATGCACTGCAACTTCCTGATCAACACCGGCGATGCCACGGCCGAGGACATCGAGACGCTCGGCGAGACCGTGCGTGCGCGGGTCAAGGCGAGTTCGGGCATCGAGCTGCAGTGGGAGATCAAGCGGATCGGAGTCAAGGCGAGCTGATCGCCCCGCTTGCTCACGTGACGTCAGCGCAATCGCGACTGCGGTTGTGAGATCAACCGAGAAGACATTGATGCGCACCACGATTTTGTTCGGCGGCTCCAACAAGGAGCGCCTCGTCTCGGTCGCCAGCACCAAGGCGCTGCATGCCGCGCTGCCCGAGGCTGACCTCTGGTTCTGGGAGGCCGACGACACGGTGCATCAGGCGAGCGGCACGGCGCTGGTCGCGCATGCGAAGCCGTTCGAGGAGCCGTTCACCGCCGATGGCCCCCGGATCGGGACGCTCGCCGAGGCTCTCGATCGCGCCAGGGCCGAGGATCGGGTTCTGGTGCTCGGTCTCCACGGTGGCCGGGCGGAGAATGGCGAGCTTCAACTGATGTGCGAGCTTCGCGGCGTGCCGTTCACCGGCTCGAGCTCGGCTGCCTCGCACCTCGCCTTCGACAAGGTCGCGGCGAAGCGCTTCGCCGTGCTCGGCGGGGTGACGGCGGCCGAGGGCGTCGCGCTCGATGACGCCGAAGCGGCGCTGGCGCGCTACGGCAGGCTGATCGCCAAGCCGGTGAAGGACGGATCGAGCTTCGGGCTGATCTTCGTCAACGCCAGCCAGGACCTCGTTGCCGTCAAAGCGGCAGCCGCGACCGAGGAGTATCTGATCGAGCCCTTCGTCACCGGGACGGAGGCAACCTGCGGCGTGCTCGAACAGGCCGATGGATCGCTGATCGCGCTGCCGCCGATCGAGATCCTCCCCGCAGACGGCGCCTTCGACTATTTCGCGAAGTACCTCGCCGCGGCGACGAAGGAGATCTGTCCCGGCCGCTTCAGTCCGGAGGTGACGGCCGCGCTGCAGACGGAGGCGATCAAGGCGCATCGCGCGCTGTCCTGCGGTGGCTATTCGCGCACCGACTTCATCGTCTCGTCCAATGGTCCCGTTTATCTGGAGACCAATACGCTGCCCGGGCTGACCGCGGCCTCGCTCTATCCCAAGGCGCTCGCGGCACAGGGCATCGCCTTCGTCGATTTCCTCAATCAGCAGATCGCCTTGGCCGAGGGGCGCAGTCGCCGATCAAACGTGCGGTAGACGCACCGGAGGTCCCCCGGCCCGGCGTCCCCCGATGGTTCCTGTAACCTGTAAAATGCTTAAGAATTCCAGGCAAGGTCCTCATAAATCGGAGAAAAAATTCGTCTCTCCGGACCGATTTTACTTTTTGTTTACCAGGACGTCCGAAGGTTAACGCTGGCGCCTCAGTGGTGCTCGGCTGCCGGGTCGTGACGTCACCAGTGTCCGGCCGGCCGGGAGCGCAGGCGCGGGTCCGCGAGTATCTGCGGGCGCAACAGTTTGATGAGCTCGTGCAATGGATGGTGCAGGACGCCTCGCTCGATCGCAGAGGCCTCAAGCGAACCTGAAAGCCGCTGCCCTTGGCGCGGCAATCCTGCTGCGCGAGTATGTCTCGGCCCGCCTTCCGCGTGTCCGCTTCGCGCGGGGATACACGAAGCAACCTCTGGGCCGGCGGTCGACCCGAAGAGATCTTGCGCCGATGCAGGCCGCGCTCGCGCCGATGGTCGAGCGTGAGGCGCCGCCGCGCGTGGTCGAGCTCGTCGAGCGCTATCTGCCGCGCCGGCTCGGCACCGTGGCGACCGTGGTGCTCTTGTTCGGCAGCGTCTGGCTCGGCATCGTCAAGGGCGGCCACGCCCAGGACGTCAGCGCGGCCCTGTCCGACACCCGCAATGCGCTGGCCAATGCGGCCGGCTTCCGCATCACGGCCGTGGCGATCAATGGCCGCAAGCAGCTCACCCAGGACGAGATCCTCGCCGTCGGCGGCGTCACCGGCCGCTCCTCGCTGCTGTTCCTCGATGCCGCCGCCGTGCGCGACAGGCTCAAGGCCAACCCCTGGATCGCCGACGCCACGGTGCAGAAGTTCTTTCCGAACCAGCTGCAGATCGACGTCGTCGAGCGCAAGGCGTTCGCGCTCTGGCAGCAGGAGGGCCGCCTCTCGGTCATCGCCGATGACGGCGCCGTGCTCGAGCAATACGTCTCGCGCCGTTTCCTGACGCTGCCGTTGGTGGTCGGCAAGGGGGCCGAGAGCCGCGCGCGCGATTTCCTGGCGCTGCTCGCCCGTTACCCGCAGGTGCGCGCCGTCACCAAGGCCGCCGTGTTCGTCGGCGAGCGGCGCTGGAACCTGCGTACCAAGGACGGCCTCGACATTCGCCTGCCCGAGCACGATGTCGGCAACGCGCTCGCCACCCTGACCCAGCTCGATCAGGACGATCGGCTGTTCTCACGCGACATCGTCGCCATCGACTTGCGGCTGCCGGACCGCCTGACGGTGCAACTGTCCGAGGACGCAGCGAAGGCGCACGACGAGCTGTTCAAGGACAAGAAGTCCAAGAAGAAGGCCGGTGACGCATGACCGGCTTCGATCGCCAGACTCCGAAGACGCGCCCGATGGGCCAGAAGCGCACCGCGCTTGTGGCCTCTCTCGATGTCGGCACCAGCAAGATCGCCTGCATGATCGCGCGGCTGAAGCCGGCGCCGCCGAGCGACGCGCTGCGCGGCCGCACCCACACGGTCGAGCTGATCGGCTACAGCCAGATCCAGTCGCGCGGCGTCAAGGCCGGCGCCGTCGTCGATCCCGTCGAATGCGAGCAGGCCGTGCGGCAGGCGGTCGCACTGGCCGAGCGCATGGCCAGGGTGCGGGTCGAGTCCGTGCTGCTGCCGGTCGCCGGCGGCCGCGTCATGGGCCATCTGATCGAGGCCACCTCGGACATTCGCGGCGGCGCCGTGACCCAGGCCGATGTCAGCCGCGTGACCTCAACCGGCATGCATCACGCCACCGGCGACGGGCGCGCGGTGCTGCATGCCTTGCCCGTCGGCTACACGCTCGATGGCGTGAAGGGCATCCGCGACCCCCGCGGCATGCTGGCGCGGCAGTTCGGCGTCGACATGAACGTGGTCACGACCGACGCCACCGTGGCCAAGAACCTGATGCTCGTGGTGGAGCGTTGCCATCTCAACGTCGAGGCCATGGCGGCAAGCCCGTATGTTGCCGGGTTGTCGGTGCTGACCGACGACGAGGCCGATCTCGGCGCTGCCGTGGTCGAGATGGGGGCGGGCACCACGACGATCGCGATCTATTCCGGCGGCCGCTTCGTCCATGCCTCCGGTTTTGCGCTCGGCGGGCATCACGTGACCATGGATCTTGCGCGCGGACTATCAGCGTGCATTGCAGATGCCGAGCGAATCAAGACGTTATATGGCACGGTGCTGACTGGCGGGTCCGACGCGCGTGAGTTGATGTCTGTTCCGACGGCCGGTGACAACGAGCGGGATGTTCCGCAGATCGTGTCCCGCGCCACCATCGCGAACATCGTCAGGCACCGCGCAGAGGAGATTTTTGAAATGGTCCGCGACCGGCTGAAGGATTCGCCCTTTGCGGCAGAACCCAAGGCGCGCGTCGTCCTCAGCGGAGGCGCCTCCCAGCTGACGGGGCTGGTCGAGCTTGCGACCCGGATCCTCGACCGCCCGGTGCGTGTCGGCCGCCCGCTTGGCTTCGGCCGTCTTCCCAACGAGGCCAAGAACGCCGCCTTCGCGGTGCCGACGGGGCTGCTGGTCTATCCGCAATACGCGCACCTCGAACATGTCGAACCGCGGCATACGCGGCAGGTCGGGACAGGAACCGACGGCTACTTCGGAAAGGTCGGACGATGGCTACGCGAGGGCTTCTGATGACCGGTTTCCATCCCATGCGATTTCCAACAACACCAACCGCGGCCGGCGGCCGGGGCGAACCCACCCGCGCGTGATCGAGAGGCAATCATGGCACTCACTATTACCCCTCCTGATATCCACGAGCTGAAGCCCCGGATCACCGTGTTCGGGGTCGGCGGCGCGGGCGGCAACGCCGTCAACAACATGATCACGGCTGGCCTTCAGGGCGTCGACTTCGTCGTCGCCAATACTGACGCGCAGGCGCTGACCATGTCCAAGGCGCAGCGCATCATCCAGATGGGCACGCAGGTGACCCAGGGCCTCGGCGCCGGCTCGCAGCCGGATGTCGGCGCCGCCGCCGCACAGGAGGTGATCGACGAGATCCGCGATCACCTCTCGGGCGCCAACATGGTGTTCGTGACCGCCGGCATGGGCGGCGGAACCGGCACCGGTGCAGCTCCGGTCATCGCCAAGACCGCGCGCGAGATGAACATCCTCACCGTGGGCGTCGTCACCAAGCCGTTCCACTTCGAAGGCGCGCGCCGCATGCGCACCGCAGAATCGGGCATCTCGGAGCTGCACAAGGTCGTCGACACGCTGCTGATCATCCCGAACCAGAACCTGTTCCGGGTCGCCAACGAGAAGACCACCTTTGCGGACGCCTTCGCGATGGCCGACCAGGTGCTCTATTCCGGCGTCGCCTGCATCACCGACCTGATGGTCAAGGAAGGCCTGATCAACCTCGACTTCGCCGACGTCCGCGCCGTCATGCGTGAGATGGGCAAGGCGATGATGGGCACCGGCGAGGCCTCCGGCGACAAGCGCGCGCTGACCGCGGCCGAGGCCGCGATCGCCAACCCGCTGATCGACGATTCCTCGATGAAGGGCGCGCGCGGCCTCCTGATCTCGATCACCGGCGGCAAGGATCTCACGCTGTTCGAGGTCGACGAAGCCGCGACCCGCATCCGCGAGGAGGTCGACCAGGACGCCAACATCATCGTCGGCGCCACCTTCGACGAATCGCTCGACGGCCTGATCCGCGTCTCGGTGGTTGCCACCGGCATCGAGCAGGCGCAGTTCAACCGGAACGTTACGACCTCACAGCCGGCGGCGGCTGTCGCTCCGATTGCCGCCGCCCCGACCGCTGTTGCGGGTCTTCCTGAAAGCCGCCTCGCCGATCTGACCGCGCGCCTGCGCGCCGACAATCAGCGCCTGGCTGAACGCGCCGCCAAGCTCGAGCAGCAGGCGTCGCAGGCTCCGGCCGTCGCCGCTCCGGCACCCGCGCCGATGGCGCCTGCGCCGCGTCCGGCGCCGAATCTCGAGCGTGATACGCTGGCCGCCGTCGCGGCCGCGATGGCAAGCGAGCCCGGTCCGTCGGCTGCCCCGGCGCAGGCAGCGTCCTATGGCGATGTGACGGTGCGCCCGATTGCACAGAAGCCGTCGCTGTTCCCGGAGCCCGAGGCGCAGCGCGCGGCTCCGATCGAGCCGGCGGCCTTGCCCGAGACCTTCATTCCGCAGGCCGCCGAGCGGGTTCCGGTCCGCGCGCCGCGCATGCCGAAGTTCGAGGACCTGCCGATGCCGGCCCAGGCCGAGATTCGTCAGGCGAGGGGCGACGAGGGCGACGAGCATCCGCAGAAGACCCGGATGTCGCTGCTGCAGCGTCTCGCCAATGTCGGTCTCGGCCGCCGGGACGAGGACGCCGAGCCGCCGCTGCCGGTGCGGACCGCGGGTCCTGCCATGCCGCAGATGCCGCCGCTGCCGGAACGGAAGCCGCAGCGGAACGTTGCTCAGCAGGTTGCGAGCCACGAATCGCCCGTCTCGGAGTATGCCCGCCGTCCCGCGCCGCAGGGGCTGGATGTCCATGGCCGTCCCGCGCCTGTGTCCCCGGCGCCACAGGGAGACGACCATTTGGATATCCCAGCCTTCCTCCGCCGGCAGGCAACCTGAGAATTGTTACAGCCCTGACGGTGCTGAACAGGCCCGGCTCGCGAGAGCCGGGCCTTTTCCTTGGCCTCCCGGTGCGCGCCGATCGCCCTTCAACTAACTGATTTTAAATGATTAATTATTCTTTCGGTGTTTAGATCGGGAACCAGGAGGGTTAAGGCCACGTTCCAGTTTGGTTAAGGGTTGGCGCGAATACGGCAGAGATGGGGTAACAATCCGTAAAGAAGCGTGAGTTGGCGCTCTTTGGGGCTCTCGTTAAGTTCTGCCGTGACTTGGGGATGCCTGAAAGTGAGTCGGTTCGCGAGGGGCGACCGATGAAGGGTCAGGCGGGGTCTTGGGCGATCGTCGATGAAATTCAGCCGGCAAACAACGCTTCGTTCGCAAGCCACCGTCACCGGTGTAGGCGTCCACTCTGGTGCGCCTGTCAGCCTGACGATTGGCCCGGCGCCGATCGATGCAGGGATCGTGTTTCTCCGCACCGGCCTCGATGGGGCCGACCGCGAGGTCCAGGCCTCCTTCGGTTCAGTGATCGCGACCGAGCTCGCGACGGTGCTCGGTGACCGCACCGGCCCGCTGGTCTCGACCGCCGAGCATGTTCTCGCCGCGCTGCGCGGCATGGGTGTCGACAACGCCCTGATCGAGGTCGACGGCCCCGAGGTACCGATCATGGACGGTAGCGCTGCGCCGTTCGTCGCTGCCATTGACCAGGCCGGGATCGTCAATCAGTCGGCTCCACGGCGTTACATTCAGGTGCTCAAGCCGGTCCAGGTGACCATGGGTGCCTCGACGGGCGAGCTGCGTCCCAACAACTCCGGCTTCCGGGTCGAAGCCGAGATCGATTTCACCAATCCCGTGATCGGCCGCCAAGCCTATCATTTCGAACTCAATCCCGAGCGCTTCCGCCGCGAGATCGCCCGCGCCCGTACCTTCGGCTGCATGAGCGACGTGTCGCGGCTGTGGAGCGCCGGTTTCGCGCTCGGCTCCTCCTTCGACAACACGCTGGTGTTCGACGAGGACCGTCTGCTCAATCCCGAAGGTCTGCGCTACGCGGACGAATGCGTCCGCCACAAGGTGCTGGACGCGATCGGTGATCTGGCGCTGGCCGGCCTGCCGATGCTCGGAACCTATCGTTCGGTCCGTGGCGGTCACAAGCTCAACCACGCGGTCCTGACCGCTCTGATGGCCGATCGCGCCGCCTGGCGGATCGTCGAAGGCGAGACCGTGCGGCGTCCCCGCGTGGCCGCGGACGCCGTCGGTGGCATGGTCGGTGGCATGGTCGCCCCGGCCTACGGTCCGGACGTGTCCTGAGCGCCTGCTGCGAGGCTCGAGCGAACGGATAGCGTCCCTCGTGGGGCGCGATGGGGCAACACGATTCTGCCGTCGGTATTTGCTCGGCTGCAGATCTTGTACGCTGAATTTTTTGTCATTGATTGTTGCCGACCGCATCCTTCCTCATGGACGGGCTGTCGGCATTTCCAGGTTTTCCCGCGGCTTCTTCAGCGATAACCATGATGCACGGCGGCAGCCTCGATCTTGCCTTAATCCGGGCGGATTGGCTTCCTATGCGGTTGGTTGATGAAGTGTTTTCGGCTAGAGAGGCCGGGGCCGCGTGATGCGTGCCACTGGCGGGGCTCTTCCTTCGCGGTCATGAAGCGACCTTCATGGTGCGCGGCGTAGATCAGATCACAGGCATCGGGTTCCAAAGAAGCATGTCGATACAGCGTCTCACGCGCGACCTCCGTCATCCCGCAGCAAGCATCGGCCGGCTCCGCCTCGCCGCGTCGCTGATCCTGCTGGCGCCGTTGTTGAGCGGCTGCGGCACCGGCGGACTCTGGGACAAATTCCTGGCCAAGGACGACACCTTCGTCGATGAGCCCGCGGACAAGCTCTACAATGAGGGCTTGTTCCTGATGAACGAGAAGAAGGACGTCAAAGGCGCGACCAAGAAGTTCGAGGAGGTCGATCGCCAGCATCCTTATTCCGACTGGGCCCGCAAATCGCTGCTGATGTCGGCCTACGCGTCCTATCAGGCCGGCGACTACGACGGCTGCATCGGCGCTGCCACCCGTTACGTGACGTTGCATCCGGGCAGCCCGGACGCGGCCTATGCGCAATACCTGATCGCCGCGTCGCATTACGACCAGATCCCGGACATCAGCCGCGATCAGGGCCGCACCGAGAAGGCCATTGCCTCACTCGAAGAGGTGGTACGCAAATATCCGACCTCCGAATACGCCACCAATGCGAAGGCCAAGATGGAGGGCGCCCGCGACCAGCTCGCCGGCAAGGAGATGGATGTCGGCCGCTATTACATGCAGAAGCGCGACTACACGGCCGCCATCAACCGCTTCAAGGCGGTGGTGACGCAGTATCAGACCACGCGGCACGTCGAGGAAGCGCTGTATCGCCTGACCGAGGCCTACATGACGATCGGCATCGTCGGCGAAGCCCAGACGGCGGCGGCTGTGCTCGGGCACAATTTCCCCGACAGCAAGTGGTATAAGGACGCCTACAATCTCGTGAAGTCGGGCGGCGTCGAGCCCGAGGAGAACAAGGGCTCCTACATCTCTCGGGCCTTCAAGAAGCTGGGCCTGGGCTGAGCGGTCGGCCAGATCGGCTGGTCGGTCTGGCTTTGTTCTGTATTCTTGTTTTGTTCTCTATTTGCTGCTAGCATCGAGTCGTTCGCTCAGGGGCGTTCCGCCCCGTTACGAAGGACTTCGGTTCCATGCTGGCGCGACTGTCGATCCGTGACATCGTCCTGATCGAACGACTCGATCTCGAATTTTCCCATGGACTTGCGGTGCTGACCGGCGAGACCGGTGCCGGCAAGTCGATCCTGCTCGACGCCTTTGCTCTCGCTCTCGGCGGCCGCGGCGACGCCAGCCTGGTGCGCCACGGCGCCGACCAGGGGCAGGTCACGGCCGTGTTCGAGATCGGCAAGGATCATCCCGCCGCCAGGATCCTCGCTGCCAACGGCCTGGATGCCGATGGCGAGATGATCCTGCGCCGCGTTCAATACGGCGACGGCCGCACCCGCGCCTTCATCAACGACCAGTCGGTCAGCGTGCAGACGCTGAAAGCGATCGGCGCCACCCTGGTCGAGATCCACGGCCAGCATGACGAACGTGCGCTGGTCGATGCCGCCACCCACCGCCGGCTGCTGGATGCCTTTGCGGGCCTGGAGAAGGATGTCGCCGCGGTCGAGGCGCTCTGGGCGGCCCGCCGGACCGCGGTCACGGCGCTCGATGAGCATCGTGCGAGCATGGAGCGCGCGGCCCGCGAGGCCGATTATCTGCGGCATGCCTCGGACGAGCTGAAGAAGCTGGCGCCAAAGGAGGGCGAGGAGACGCAGCTCGCCGCCCGCCGCACCGCCATGATGCAGGGCGAGAAGATCGCAGGCGATCTGCGTGACGCGCAGGATGCCGTCAGCGGCAACCAGTCGCCGATTGCCGCGCTGGCTGCGGCGGTCCGCCGGCTGGAGCGACGCGCGGTCAGCTCGCCCGCGCTGGTCGATCCAGCGGTGAAGGCGATCGATTCGGCGATCAACGCCCTGGAGGAGGCCGATCAGCATCTGACGGTGGCGCTCGCGGCCACCGATTTCGATCCGCTGGAGCTGGAGCGCATCGAGGAGCGGCTGTTCGCGCTGCGCGCGGCCGCGCGCAAATATTCGACGCCGGTGGACGGTCTGGCTGCTTTGGCTGCCAAATATGCCGCCGATGTGATCCTGATCGATGCCGGCGCCGAGCAGTTGAAGAAGCTGGAAGCGGCGGCGGCGGCGGCCGATGCGCGCTATGCCGCGGCGGCGGCCAAGCTGTCGGCGGCGCGGACCAAGTCGGCGGAGAAGCTGAACCGGGCCGTCCATGCCGAGCTCGCTCCGCTCAAGCTCGAACGCGCCAAGTTCATGACCCAGGTCGACAGCGACGCCGAAGCGCCGGGGCCGGAGGGCATCGATCGCGTCGAGTTCTGGGTGCAGACCAATCCGGGCACGCGGCCGGGCCCGATGATGAAGGTCGCCTCGGGCGGCGAGCTGTCGCGGTTCCTGCTGGCGCTCAAGGTCGTGCTGTCCGACCGCGGCTCGGCGCCGACCTTGGTGTTCGACGAGATCGATACCGGCGTTGGCGGCGCGGTCGCCGATGCCATCGGCGCCCGGCTGGCGCGGCTCGCGCACGGGGTTCAGGTGATGGCCGTGACCCATGCGCCGCAGGTCGCGGCCAGGGCGGACCAGCATCTCCTGATTTCCAAGGATGCGCTGGATCGCGGCAAGCGTGTCGTCACCCGGGTCAACACGCTCGCCACCCTGCACCGCCGCGAGGAGATCGCCCGCATGCTGGCCGGCGCCGAGGTCACCGCCGAAGCCCGTGCCGCCGCCGACCGGCTGCTGGAGGCTGCGGCGGCATAAGCCGAGGGATCGGGCCGAACGCTTTTGGCTCCGGCGTGCGCATTGTGTAAACCGTCGTTTCGGGGCGGCCTTCGGGCCGTCCCGCCATGACGAGCAGACAGTACGCAGCATGCCCAAGACAGCAAAACCGAAGCAGCCCGTCGACGTTGCCGATCTCACCAAGGCCCAGGCCAAGGTGGAATGGAAGCGGCTGGCGCTGGAGCTCGAGACCCACGACAGGCTCTATTATCAGGATGACGCGCCGAAGATCTCGGACGCCGCTTATGACGAGCTGCGTCGCCGTTTCAATGCGATCGAGAAGCGTTTCCCTGAGCTCGTCAGCAGCGAGTCTCCGTCACAGAAGGTCGGCGCGGCTCCCTCCGGCCGGTTCAAGAAAGTGCGGCACGCGGTGCCGATGCTGTCGCTCGACAACGCCTTCGCCGAGGAGGACGTGCGCGACTTCGTCGGCCGCATCGCGCGCTTCCTCAAGCTTGCCGACGATCGCATCGATTTCTCGGCCGAGCCGAAGATCGACGGGCTGTCGATGTCGCTACGCTATGAAGGCGGCGAGCTGGTCACCGCCGCGACCCGCGGTGACGGCGCCGAGGGCGAGGATGTCACCGCCAACATCCGCACCCTGAAGGACGTGCCGCACAAGCTGCACGGCCGCAACCTGCCCGACATCTGCGAAGTGCGCGGCGAGGTCTACATGACCAAGCAGGCCTTCCTCGCGCTCAACGAGCGCCAGAAGGAAGCGGGCGACACCATCTTCGCCAACCCGCGCAACTCCGCCGCAGGTTCGCTGCGGCAGAAGGATCCGGCCATCACCGCCTCGCGTCCCCTCGGCTTCTTCGCCTATGCCTGGGGCGAAATGAGCGCGATGCCGGCGGAGACGCAGAGCGGCATGATCAAATGGTTCGAGCGCTGCGGCTTCACCACCAATCCGCTCACGAGGCTCTGCCACTCGGTGGAGGAGCTGATCGCGTTCCATCATCACATCGAGGAGCAGCGCGCCGAGCTCGACTACGATATCGACGGCGTCGTCTACAAGGTCGACCGCATCGACTGGCAGGAGCGGCTCGGATTCGTGTCGCGCACGCCGCGCTGGGGCATCGCGCACAAGTTTCCGGCCGAGCGCGCCATGACCGTGCTCAAGGACATCGAGATCCAGGTCGGCCGCACCGGCTCGTTCACGCCGGTCGGCAAGCTTGAGCCGGTCGGTGTCGGAGGCGTCATCGTGCAGAACGTGACGCTGCACAATGAGGACTACATCAAGGGGATCGGCAACAAGGGCGAGGTGCTGCGCGAGGGCCGTGACATCCGGATCGGCGACACCGTCGTGATCCAGCGCGCCGGCGACGTCATCCCCCAAGTGGTCGACGTCCTCATCGACAAACGGCCGGAGCACGCCAAGGAATTCCACTTCCCGAAGACGTGCCCTTGTCCGCTGCATACCGACGTCGTGCGTGAGGAGATTGCGACCGGCGAGGAGGGCTCGCGCGCCCGCTGCACCGGCGAGTTCGCCTGTCCGTTCCAGAAGATCGAGCACCTCAAGCTGTTCGCCTCGCGCCGCGCTTTCGACATCGATGGTCTCGGCGAGAAGCAGATCCAATTCTTCTTCGACCAGGGCTGGGTCAAGGAGCCCGCCGACATCTTCACGCTGGCCGCACGCAACAGCAAGCTGAAGCTCGAGGAGATCGAGGGCTATGGCGAGACCTCGGTGCGCAATCTCTTCAATGCCATCGACGCGCGGCGCGAGATCGCGCTGGAGCGCTTCATCTTTGCGCTCGGCATGCGCCATGTCGGCGAGACCACGGCGCTGGCGCTGGCGCGGGGCTATGGCTCATGGGAGGCGTTCCATGAGGCCTGTCTCAAGGTCGCCAATGGCGACGAGGAGGCGATCGCGGAGATGGATGCGCTCGACCAGATCGGCGACACCGTGATCAAGAGCGTCGCCGCCTATTTCGGCGAGGACCACAACCGCGGCATCGTCGAGCGGCTGACGAAAGAGGTCAAGATCCTCGACGCGGAGAGGCCGAAGCGCAATTCGCCGATCGCCGCCAAGACTGTCGTGTTCACAGGCACGCTGGAAAAGATGACGCGCGATGAGGCCAAGGCGACTGCCGAGCGGCTCGGTGCGAAAGTGTCGGGATCGGTGTCGAAGAAGACGGACTACGTCGTCGCCGGTCCGGGGGCAGGCTCAAAGCTGAAGGACGCGCAAAAGCACGGCGTGCAGGTGCTCACCGAGGACGAGTGGCTGCAGCTGATCGGGGAGTAGCAGCTCCGCAGTGTTGGTTGCGACAGACGCTGGATGCGACACCAACAGTTGTCATCATCCGCGAAAGCGGATGATCCAGTATTCCACAGGCATTTGTCATAGGGCCGAGACGCCTCGGCCTACTGGATACCCGCCTGCGCGGGTATGACGCCGAGAGTGACGCGCGGTCGTGCAGTCGCTCACGTACCTCCCTCACATTACCCCGGCTTCGTCCTCTTCCGCCGTCTCGATCAGCTCCTTCGTCACCTTGATCTGCGTGCGCGGGACCAGGAAGATCATGCTGCAGGCGCAGGCGAGGGACAGGGTGAGCATCGCTGATGTCAGCGGCAGCGTGCTGCTGAAATGGCCGCCGAGCCAGGCGCCGAGCTGCGACGTCAGCGCGCCCACGCCCATTTGCAGGAATCCCATCGCGCCGGAAGCGGTGCCGGCTGCGCCCGGCCGGACGCTGATGGCACCGGCTGCGGAATTCGCCATCACGGCGGCATTGGCGAACATCAGCAGCATCTGCGTGCCGAACAGCACTGATGGCACCTGGTTGAAACCGAACAGGCTCCACGTGAAGTTCAGCGCGGCACTGGTGAGCTGCAGTCCCAATCCGAACCAGATCAGCCGATCGAGCGAATGGCGCGGCGCGTAGCGCACGCAGAACAGGTTGCCGACGAAATAGGCGAAGCCGGTGGTCGCAAACCACGCGCCATACTCCGCCGATGAGCGGCCCATCTGCACCTCGACGATATACGGCCCGCCGCCGGCGAAGGCGAAGATGATCTGCGACGCCAGCACCTGGCAGAGCATGTAGCCGAGGAAGGCGCGGCTCCTGACGAGCATGGCGACGTCGTGGCGGAAGCTCGCGCCTTCGATGCGGGCAGGGCGCGTTTCCGGCAGGGTCAAGGTCACGGCGATCGCGGTCACGATCGACAGCGCGGCGACGACGTAGAAGATGGCGTGCCAGCCGAACGCGATCTCGATCAGGCCGCCGGTCAGCGGCGACAGCATCTGCGCGATCATCATGACCGCGACGACGAGGCTGATCATCGCGCCGATGCGCTCGCGCGGATAGAGATCGCGGATGATGGCGCGGCTGATCACCATGCCGCTGGCGCCGCCGAGCGCCTGGAAGAAGCGCGCCGCGATCAGCTGGGGCAGGGTGTCGGCGAAGATGCAACTGACGCTTGCGACGATCGACAGCGCGAGCCCTGCAAGCATCACGGGGCGGCGGCCGAAGCGGTCGGAGAGCGGCCCGAGCAGCAGCTGCGAGATCGCGATGCCGGCCATGTAGAACGACACCGTCATCTGCACGACGGAGGCGTCGCGCCCGAACGTGGTCGCGAGCAGCGGCAGGGCCGGCACCAGCAGGTAAAGCGAGATCGGCGCCAGCCCGGTCATGACGACCAGGAGGACCAGCACGGTGCGCGAGGGGACGGCGCGCGGTGGCGCCGCCCCGGGCGGTCTGCTGATCATTCCATGCATGGTGCCGCTCAAATCAGGTGAACGCCCTGACTGTAGCGGCCTTCCGCTTCGCGGAAATGCCTGTTTCGGCATGCGCCCATGCGGGCAGCGGGACAGTTGGTAGCAGGGCGCGCGGATCGCTACAGTGGCGCAGTCGCCTGATCGAGCCAGCGCTGGTCGTTCTCGTCGAGCGCTGCACGGACGGTTTCCCTGACCCGGCCATGATAGGCGTCGAGCCACGCCCGTTCCTCGGCGGTCAGCATGGCGACGTCGATCAGGCGGCGGTCGATCGGCGCCAGGGTCAGCGCCTCGAAGCCGTTCATCGGCTTCTCCGCGTCCGCGACGTCCTTCGCCACCACGAGCTCGAGGTTCTCGATGCGGATGCCGAACGCGTCGGTCTTGTAGTAGCCGGGCTCGTTGGACAGGATCATGCCGCGCTTCAGCGGTGTCGTGCCGAGCTTCGAGATGCGCGCGGGTCCCTCGTGCACCGACAGATAGCTGCCGACGCCGTGACCGGTGCCGTGCTCGAAATCGATGCCGGCCTGCCACAGGAACTGCCGCGCCAGGGTGTCGAGCTGGGCGCCGGTAGCGCCATCGGGGAAGATCGCACGTGCGATCGCGAGGTGGCCGCGCAGCACGCGGGTGAAGCGGTCGCGCATCTCCTCAGTCGGCACGCCCACGGCGATCGTGCGGGTGACGTCGGTGGTGCCGTCCTGATATTGCGCGCCGGAATCGATCAGCAGCAGATCGCCCGGCATGATGCGGCGGTTGCTCTTGCGGGTGACGCGATAATGCACGATCGCGCCGTTGGGACCGGTACCCGAGATGGTCGGGAACGACACGTCCTTGAGCGCGCCGGTGTCGCGGCGAAAGCTCTCCAGCGCCTCGACCGCATCGATCTCCGTCAACGTGCCCTTCGGCGCCTCGCGATCGATGAAGGCCAGAAAGCGCACCAGCGCGACCGCATCGCGCTGATGGGCGCGCCGCGTACCGTCGATCTCCACCGCGTTCTTGGCGGCCTTGAGCAGGCTGACCGGATCGGCGCCGCGCACCGCCTTGCCGCCGGCGCCCTGGATCAGGCGCGTCAGGGCATCGGCTGCCGTGGCGCTGTCGAGCGCGATGGCTGCGCCGGATTGCGCGAGCTCGGTCAGGCGCGGTGTCAGCACGTCCGGCTCCGCCACCTCGGCGCTCTGCTCGAGATGATCGCGTGTCAGGTTCGAGAGCTTGCGGGAATCGATGAAGATGGTCGGACGTCCGGTCTTCGGCACCAGCGCATAGGACAGCGGCAGTGGCGTGTGCGAGACGTCGGCGCCGCGGATGTTGAAGGTCCAAGCGACGTTGTGGGAATCGGACAGCACCAGCGCCTCGACGCCGAGCCGCTCGATCTCCTGGCGGATCCGGCCGAGCTTGTCCGCCTCGCTCTCGCCGGATAATTCGGCGCCGTGGATGGATACGGCGCCGAGCGGCGGCAGCGGGCGTTCGGTCCAGATGCTGTCGACCGGGTTGCTCTCGACCGGCACCAGCTCCGCGCCGGCCTTGGCACAGGCGGCGGCCAGTCGTTCGGCCGCGGCCGTCGTATGCAGCCACGGATCGAAGCCGACGCGGTCACCGCTCTGCAGGTGTCGCGTCAACCAACTCTCGGGCGGCGGCTCGATCAGCGATTCCACGGTCCAGGCCTTGCCGTCGACCTGCTTGCCGGCCTGCAGCGTATAGCGGCCGTCGACGAAGATCGCGGCGGCCTGCGGCAGCACGATCGCAAGGCCGGCCGATCCGGTGAAGCCGGTGAGCCACGCCAGCCTTTCCTCCGACGGTGGCACATACTCGTTCTGCTGCTGGTCGGCGCGCGGCACGATGAAGCCGGTCAGCTTGCGCCGTGCCAGCTCCTCGCGGAGAGCAGCCAGCCGCGCGGTCAGCGCCACGCCGGTTTCGGGTTCTTCGAACGTCTGGAACAGAGCTTCGAACATCGGTCTCATACTTTAGAAGTGGATCTTGCCGCGTCGGCGACGAATACTCCTCCAGCAGGCAGTGCAGTGCACGAAGAATCTCCTTGCATTCGCCTGTGCAAAAAGATTTGCTGTCGCATGCCGGTCATCCGAAAGAGATGCGGCGAGGAAACGTATGGACGTGACGACCACGATCGTAAAGATCATCCACGGTCGCATGATCTGGGGAGTGCCTCAACTCAACGGCGAGGGGATGCACGATGCCTGCTTTTACCTTCGAAAAACTATCGGCGCCCGCGCCAAGTGGACCAGCGCCCGCACCGGCCGAGAAGCCGCGCAGTGCGCTGGCGGATCTCGTCAATCGTCTCGTCGCGCCGCGCGTTCGACGTGCCTCTCGTAGTCAGTCCGACTCCACCTCCCAGCAGAGCCAGCCGAAGACGTAATCGCGAGCTTGCCGCACCCAGCGTGCAGGTTCGATCCATGCCATGAGCTGATCCGCCTCACTGCTGCTTTTGCAGCAACAGGCTGCTCCACCCCTCGATTCTCAAATGCCGGACCGGAACCAGGCCGCGGGCACGATAGGCGGCGCAGACGGCGCGTGCCTGCGGGGTCAACAGGCCCGACAGGATCACGAAGGCCCCGGGCGCGAGGTGGCGCTGCATCGGCGCGGCCAGCTGGCGCAGCGGGTTGGCCAGGATATTCGCCAGCACCAGGTCGAAAGGGCCGCACCGGGCAAAGTCCGCGGCGGCGAAGCCGGTAGCACGGATGACCCGGACCAGGGGGCCTGCGCCGTTGAGCCGGGCGTTCTCCCGCGCCACCATGACCGAGGGCGCATCGATGTCGCTCGCCAGCACGGACCGGTGCGTCGCCTTGGCGGCGGCAATCGCGAGCACGCCGGTGCCGGTGCCGAGGTCGAGCACCCGTCGCGGCGCGCGGGTCTTGAGCACGTGATCGAGCAGCAGCAGGCAGCCGCGCGTGGTGCCGTGGTGACCGGTGCCGAAGGCGAGCGCCGCCTCGATCTCGATCCCGAGCTTGTTGCCGGGCACCCGCTGCCGGTCATGGCTGCCATGGACCATGAAGCGGCCGGCCGGCACCGGGACGAGGTCGTCCAGGCTGGCCTTGACCCAGTCCTTGGCCTCGACGACTTCGAATGCCAGGGTCTGGGCTACGTCGGAGCCCGCCGCCCCGCCGACGAGCTCCCGCACCAGCGTCTGATCCGGCGGATCGGCGAAATGAACCGTCACGTCCCAGCGGCCGTCCGGCCGCTCGAAGGCCGCGACCGCGGCATCACCTTCGAAGAACACCTCGGTCAGGACGTCGACGGCCGGGCGCGCGGTCGCTTCATCGGCAACGGTGAAGCTGGCCTTGTGGGTGGCGGGCGTGGTCGTTGAGGTCATCAAGGTGGATCCTGGCGAGATTTGACGGCGTGGTTAAGGGATTTGTCTGCCAACGCAAGCGATAGGACCGGAAATCTGCCAGGTTGGAACATTCAACGGTTGTATCTTGCCGCTGGCGGGGCGACGTAAAAGTTGTGATTCAATTCCCGCAAAGAATCTCTGCAACTTGAACAGAGCGCCTTATCTCAACTTTAGGTTCTGGCCGCCTAATTTTCTCGTCATGGGAACCGGATGATCCTCGGTTCCTGGGTTGGGAAACGAGGTTCAGATGAAGACCACTCTGCTGAAGTTCTTGCGTGATGAATCTGGCGCCACCGCCATCGAATACGGCCTGATCGCAGCCGGCATCTCGCTGGCCATCATTGCCGCAGTCAACGGCCTGGGCAGCTCGCTCAGCAGCAAGTTCGAGTCGATCAACACGTCGCTGAAGTAATCCGCCTGACACGGCGTTCTCGAAGAACCGGGCCTCAGCGCCCGGTTTTTCTGCTTTTGGGGTGGGGGAATCTCGAAAGCAGGTCCACAGCATACCCACACGGCCGTGCACTGCTTATTGGATCGTTCATCCACTGCGCGTCCACAGCTTGTCCACAAGGACGCTCACCCGCCTTTCCACCCCTTATCCTCAGCCGAACAGGGCGCGATGGTCGGACAGGATCGCCTGGGCCGCATTGTGGCCGGGGGCGCCGGTGACGCCGCCGCCGGGGTGGCTGCCCGAGCCGCAATGGTAGAGCCCTTTCAGCGGCGAGCGATAATCGGCGTGACCGAGCATGGGGCGGGCCGAGAACAACTGGTTCAGGGTCAGCGCGCCGTGGAAGATGTCGCCCCCGATCAGCCCGAACTGGCGCTCGAGGTCGAGCGGCGACAGCACCTGCCGGCCGAGCACGCTGGCCGCAAAGCCCGGTGCATAACGGTCCACGGTCGCGATCATGAGGTCGGCGACCTCGTCGCGATGATTGTCCCAGGAACGGCCGTCCGGCAGCTCGGGCGCGACATGCTGGCAGAACAGGCTGGCGACGTGCTGGCCCGCGGGCGCCAGCGTCGGGTCGAGGGTGGAGGGAATCAGCAGCTCGACCACGGGATCGCGGCTCCAGCCATGCGCCCGCGCGTCGAGATAGGCCTGGTCCATGTAACCGAGGCTCGGGCCGAGGATGATCCCGGCGGACAGATGGTCGCCGTCGCCCGGCAGCGCGCTGAACGAGGGCAGCCGGTCGAGCGCCACGTTCATGCGGAACGTGCCCGAACCGCACCGCCAGTTCCTGATGCGGCTCAGGAACGGCGCGGGCACGGCGCCGGCCGGCACCAGGCGCGTATAGAGCAGCTTCGGGTTCACGTTGGCGACGACATGGCGGGCGCGGATGGTGCGGCCATCCTCGAGCACGACACCGACCGCGCGGTCGCGCTCGACGATCACCTCGCGCACGCCGGCCTCGACCTCGACCAGCGTTCCCAGCTCCTTCAGGTACCCGGCCATCGCCTGCGTGATCGCCCCCATGCCGCCGATCGCATGGCCCCAGACGCCCTTCTTGCCGTTCACCTCGCCGAAGGCGTGATGCAGCATCACATAGGCCGAGCCGGCGGCGTAGGGGCTGGCATAGTTGCCGACGATGGCATCGAAGCCGAACAGCGCCTTCACCAGGTCGGTCTCGAAGATCTCGTCAAGCATCTCGCCGGCCGAGCGCGTGAAAAGGTCGAGCAGGTCGCGCTGCTGCTCCAGCGACAGCGCGCGCAGGGTGTTGGCGGTGCCGAGCGCGTTGAAGGCCTCGCGGATCGCCGACAGCCCGAACTGGGCGACCAGGTTCGGCGGCGCCCGCAGCACGAGGCTGCGCAGCACGTCCGCGATGGCCTCGAGCCGTGCCGAGAACGGGCCGATCGCGTCGGCGTCCCGCTCGCTCAGTCGCGCAACCGAAGCCAGCGTGCGACCCTCGCCCGTCAGCAGATAGCGGCCGTCGGGCGAGGGCAGGAAGTTCTGCGCCCGGCGCTCCACGATCTCCAGCCCGTGCTCGTGCAGCTTCAGGTCGGAGATGACGCGCGGATTGAGCAGGCTCACCGTGTAGGACGCGACGGAGTTGCGGAAGCCCGGATGAAACTCCTCGGTGACCGCGGCGCCGCCGACCACCTTGCGGCGCTCGACCACATGCACGCGCAGGCCTGCCATCGCGAGGTAGGCCGCACAGGTCAGGCCATTATGGCCGGCACCGATGATGATGACCTCGGTTTCATTCATGTCAGCTTCAAAAAGCCCTGTTTAATGACCCGCACCGGGAACCTCGGCTGGTGCTGTCGCGCCGGACGGCTGCGACGTCAAGGGAAACTCCATTTTGCCTCAGCTCCTCGCCATACCGCCCTGCGATCCGCTATGTCTCGTCTGCTCATCGCGGTCCGGTCTTGGCATCTGATGCCGGCCGCGCCGCTGCCGGAGTCGTCATGACCTCAATCGCCTCGCCCGCCGCCGTCGCTCAGCCCTCTGCCGCACGCAACCGGCTGGTGCTCGTCGTCTATACCGCCGCAATTTTCGTCAGCGCGCTGCTGCTGTTCTCGGTGCAGCCGCTGTTCACCAAGATGGTGCTGCCGCGGCTCGGCGGCTCGCCGGCGGTGTGGTCGGTGGCAATGGTGTTCTTCCAGACCTTGCTGCTCGCGGGTTATGCCTATGCGCATTTTCTCACCCAGCTGCCCAGCCGGGTGCTCCCGATCGCGATTCATCTGCTGCTGCTCGGTTTCGCCATCCTGACGTTGCCGCTGTCGATCGCGAGCAGCTGGGGTGACCCGCCCAGCTCCGGTTACGGGCTTTGGCTGCTCGGCCTGTTCACCGTGTCGATCGGCCTGCCGTTCTTCGCGCTCGCTGCCAACAATCCGCTGCTGCAGGCGTGGTTCGTGCGCTCAGGTCATCCGGCCGCGCCCGACCCGTATTTCCTCTATGCATCGTCGAACATCGGCAGCTTCCTGGCGCTGTTGTCCTATCCTCTGCTGATCGAGCCGATCTTCAGCCTGCGCGTGCAGAACCTGATCTGGACCGGCGGCTATGGCCTCCTGATCGCGCTGATAGCCGGCTGCGGCGTCCTGCTGCTGCGGTCGCCGGTGATCGTCACGAGCCTGCTGCACACCGGGGACAGCAATGCCCCGGCGCCACGCTGGCTGCTGCGTCTGCGCTGGATCTTCCTGGCCGCGGTGCCCTCCGGCCTGCTGATTGCGGTGACGGCGCATATCTCCACCGACGTCGCGGCCGCGCCCTTGCTGTGGGTGCTGCCGCTGTCGCTCTATCTGTTGACCTGGGTGCTGGTGTTCCAGTCGCGGCCGCTGCTGCCGCACAAATGGATGCTGGCGCTGCAGCCGCTTGCGATCGCCGGCGTCGTCGTCCTGCTCGCCTTCGGCGGCGAGCAGAATCTTGCGCTCACGCTCGGCGGCCATCAGCTCTGCTTCTTCATCATCGCCATGGCCTGCCATGGCGAGCTCGCGCGCACGCGCCCGCCTGCCAAGTATCTCACCGGCTTCTATGTCGCGCTGTCGTTCGGCGGCATGGTCGGCGGCCTGTTCGCCGGCCTGATCGCCCCCTTCACCTTTTCTTGGGTCGCCGAATATCCGATCCTGCTGGCGCTCGCGGCGCTGTGCCGGCCGGCGGCCAATGAGCGCTTGCCACGGATCACGCGCTGGTACTGGCTCCTGCTCGCGGTCATTGCCCTCGCGCTGCTGGTGCCCGCCGGAATGACCGGCAAGCTCACGACCTATCTCGAGGACCACCGCGTCTATGTCGCGGGCGCCGTGGGCGTGCTCGCCGTGCTGCTCGCTCTGCTGCTGAACGGTGGCCGCTGGAAGGTGTTCGCGACGGCCGCGCTCGCGCTCGTCCTGATCCGCGCCTATCCGGCCGATGACGGCCGCGTCGAGACGGTGCGCAGCTTCTTCGGCGTGCACAAGATCGTGGTGACCTCGGACGGGCACTATCACGTGCTGATGCATGGCACGACCATCCACGGCGCGCAGAAATATCTCAACGCCGACGGCTCCAAGGTGACGGGGCGGCCCGAGCCGATCACCTACTATCACAAGGACGGCGGCATCGGCCGCGCCATCACCGCGATCCGGGAGCGCAAGGGCGCGCCGCTCAAGGTCGCCGTCATCGGTGTCGGCGCCGGCACACTCACATGCGCAGCCGAGCCTGGCGAGAGCTGGAAATTCTTCGAGATCGACCAGACCATGGTCGATACCGCCAGCGACCCGAAATATTTCAGCTACATCAGGAACTGCGCGCCGGACTTCAAGCCCGTCATCGGCGATGCCAGGCTGACCTTTGCCAAGGAGCCGGACGGCACCTACGATCTCATCATCGTCGATGCCTATTCCTCGGATGCGATTCCGATCCATCTGGCGACGGAGGAGGCGATGGCGATCTACAAGGCGAAGCTGGCGCCGCAGGGTGCCGTCGTGATGCACGTCTCCAATCGGCATCTGGAGCTGGAGAGCGTTGTCGTCGGCATCGCCGACGCCAACGACCTGAAGAGCTGGGTCTACAACGAGGACTCCGGCCGCGACGACGAGTACATCTTCTCCACCGACGTCGTCATCAGCGCGCGCGAGGACGCCGACGTCGGCACGCTGGCCTCCTCGGACAAGTGGACCGAAACCGAGCCGACCGACGGCGAGCGGGTCTGGACCGACGATTACTCGAACATTCTCGGCGCAGTGTATCGGCGGCTGCGCGACGGCGAGTAACAGGGCACTGCCGCCGTTCGACGTCGCCGGGCCCGGATCGCCGTGATGATGGCGTCTGCGCCCAAAGAGGTGCGCGCCTCGTCATTGGCGGGCCTCGGTTGCATTGCCGCATCTATTTCTCGACCGTCTGATCGCCGACTTTGCTGTACCGCATCGCAAAACGCAGTGGTTACGCGCTTTCTGCGTGGGCCTCTGTTGCGTGCCCGTCATGACCATGCTACCTTGAGGTGCGCCCCTCATTTGAAGTCGGTACTTTGCGCGTCTTCGAATGGGTGGGTTGGGGCACGCACGCGCAGTCGAGCTGGATCGCAAACTGAGCGGTGAGGGACCGGTCTGGTCGTCTCGCCCTGAGCGAACGATCGCGCGGACGCTGTCCAGATCGAGGTGCTGTTCGTCCGGGCGGAGCCAGCGGTTCGGACGAGAGATGATTGTTCGCGACTAGATATCGTTCGACTACAAAATGCCGGCCGCATCAAAGCAGGCCGGCTTCACATGGGAGGGGTTCAATGAAGCGTCTTTGGATTGCCGGTGCGTCTGCCTTGTTGTCGATGGCGCTCGGTCTCGGCTCCGCGGGAGCCGCGGACAAGAAGGTCCTCGCCTTCGTCGTCAACGGCGCGTCCGACTTCTGGAAGATCGCCGAAGCTGGCGTCAAGAAGGCGCAAGGCGAGCTGCCCAACTACAACCTGCAGCTCAAATATCCCGAGCAGGCGGCAGCCGCCGTGCAGCAGCGGATGCTGGATGACCTCGTCGCGGCCGGGGCTGCCGGAATCATGGTGAGCGCCGTCGATCCGAAGAACCAGACTGAGCACCTCAACAAGATTGCCGCACAGACGGTGCTCTTCACCACCGACAGCGACGCTCCGCAATCGAAGCGCATCGCCTATATCGGCTCCTCCAATACCGAGCTCGGCAAGGATGCCGGCAAGCTGATGCTGAAGGCGCTGCCGAATGGCGGCAAGTGCGTCGGTTTCGTCGGCCTGCTCGGGGCTGACAACGCCCGCGAGCGCATCGAAGGCGTGAAGGCGACCATCAAGGGATCGAAGGTCGAGCTGGTCGACGTACGCGGCGACGAGATCGACCAGACCCGGGCCAAGCGCAATGTCGAGGACATCCTGGCGGCGATGCCGGACGTCAGTTGTCTGGTCGGCTTCTATTCCTACAACACGCCGCGTATCTACGAGGTGCTGAAGGAGGCCGGCAAGCTCGGCAAGATCAAGGTCATCGGCTTCGACGAGGATCCGATCACGCTCGGCGGCGTGAAGGACGGCGCGATCGAGGGCACGGTGGTGCAGCAGCCGTTCGAGTGGGGCTATCAGGGCATGAAGCTGATGGCGAAGGTCGTGCAGGGCGACAAGTCCGGCGTTCCGGCCAACGGCATCATCATCGTGCCCGGCAAGGTGATCGAGAAGTCCAACGTCGACGACTTCATGGCGCAGATGAAGCAGATGCTGAAGAAGTGACGCGACGGCCGGCGTGCGCGAGCCCTTCCTTGAGCTGATCGACATCGGCAAGACCTATCCTGGCGTGGTCGCGCTCGACCACGCCAGCCTGTCGGTCGCGCCCGGCGAGGTGATCGCCCTGGTCGGCGAGAACGGCGCCGGCAAGTCGACCTTGATGCGCGTGCTCGGCGGCGTGGTGGAGCCGAGCAGCGGCACGATCCGGATCGATGGCGTGGCGCGGACCAGCTACACGGTGGCGGACGCGATCGCGTCCGGCATCGCCTTCGTCCACCAGGAGCTGAACCTGTTCGACAATCTCGATGTCGCAGGCAACGTCTTCATCGGCCGCGAGCCGGTCTATGGCGGCCCGCTGCGGCTGATCGACCGCAAGACGCTGCGGGCCAAGGTGCGTCCGCTGATCGCGCGCCTCGCCGCTGATTTCGAGCCGGATACGCCGCTCGCCGAGCTGTCCTTGGCGCAGCGCCAGCTGGTCGAGATCATCAAGGCTTTGTCGCTCGACGCGCGCTGCGTCATCATGGACGAGCCGACCTCCAGCCTGACGCTGTCGGAAACCGAGCGGCTGATGCAGGTCATCGCCGGCCTGAAGGCGGACGGGGTCAGCGTCATCTTCATCACGCATCGCCTGAACGAAGTCATGCAATGCGCCGATCGCGCCATCGTGCTGCGCGACGGCCGCATGGTCGGCGCGCTGACGCGAGACGAGCTCAGTCCTGCCGCGATGATCCGGCTGATGATCGGCCGGGACCTGCGGTCGCTCTACGTGCCGCCGGCCGCGCCGCCCGGCGAAGCCGTGCTCGACGTGGTGGAGGCCGTGACCGCGACCTATCCCAACCAGTCCGTCAGCCTGCAGCTCCGGCGCGGCGAGATCCTCGGGCTTGCAGGTCTCGTCGGCTCCGGCCGCACCGAGCTCGCGCGCGGCATCTTCGGCGTCGAGCCGCTGCTGGCCGGGGGCATGAGCCTGGAGGGCGAGCCGATCCGCATCTCGACGCCGCGCGCGGCGATCGATCGCGGCATCTATCTCATTCCGGAAGACCGCAAGGCTTGCGGCCTGCTGCTCGACCTGTCGATCGCCGAGAACATCTCGCTGCCGGATCTCGCCTCCTATCTCAGCTTTGGACTTGTCGACATCAGGCGTGAGACCGAGAATGCCGATCGGCAGCGCGAACGGCTCAAGATCCGGGCGTCCGACGTTAAGGTCTCGGTCGGCACCTTGTCCGGCGGCAACCAGCAGAAGGTCGTGCTCGCCAAATGGCTGTCGATGCGGCCAAAGGTCCTGATCTTCGACGAGCCGACCCGGGGCATCGATGTCGGCGCCAAACAGGAGATCTACGACATGCTGCGGCGTCTGGCGGATTCCGGCGTCGCGATCCTGATGATCTCGAGTGACATGGAGGAGGTGATCGGGGTGAGCGACCGGATCGCAGTGATGCATGAAGGCATGATTTCGGGCTTCCTGGCCCGCAACGAGTTCAGCGAGCACAACGTGCTTCAGCTCGCCGTCGGCCATACCGTCTGAGCGAGGGCGCCCGTGCAGAAGAAAGATCTCAGCCTGCTGATCCTGATCCTGGTGGTCGGCGCCGTCGTGGCCTTCATCAACCCGCGCTTCCTGCTGGTCGGCAACCTCTCCAATACCGCCAACCAGGTCGGCATGTTCGGCATTTTCTCGATCGCGGAGGCCTTCGTCATCATCGTCGGCGGCATCGAGCTCGCCGTCGGCTCGGTGATCGCGTTGCTCGGCGTGCTGTTCATCGACCTCATCGTCAACCGGGACGTCGACTGGATCGCCGCCTTGTTCCTCATCCTCGCCGGCGGCATCGCCATCGGCTTGGTCCATGGCACGCTGGTCACCAAGATGCGCATCCAGCCCTTCGTGGTGACCCTGTGCGGGCTGCTGATCTACCGCGGCGCGGCGCGCTACTACACCGAGGATGCCACCGCCGGCTTCGGCTATGGCGCAAGCTTCCCGGCGCTGGAATGGCTGGCCGCCGGCCGCACCGATGTCCTCGGCTTTCCGCTGCCGCATAGCGTCGTGGCGCTCGTCATCGTGGCCGGCATCGCCTGGCTGGTGCTGCACCGCTCGGTGTACGGCCGTTATTTCTACGCGGTCGGCAAGAACGAGGAGGCGGCGCGCTACTCCGGCATCCGGTCCGATCGGGTCACGATCGCGGCCTATGTGATCTGCGGCGGGCTGACAGCGCTGGCCGCGGTCCTGCTCGCGATGTACACCCGCTCGATCTCGCCGGCGGTGCACGGCTCGTTCTACGAGCTCTATGCGATTGCCGCGGCGGTGCTCGGGGGCTGTTCGCTGCGCGGCGGCGAGGGCTCGGTCATCGGCGTCGTGCTCGGCACGATCCTACTGCAGATGCTGCAGAACCTAGTCAATCTGCTGGGCATCCCGAGCTCGCTCAATTTCGCCGTGATGGGCACGGTGATCCTGATCGGCGTGCTGGCCGATCAGTATTTCGTGCAGCGGCGCACGCGCATGCCGACGGCCCGTGGGCAGGCCAGCGCCGATCGCGCGTCCGCCTCGCTCGAGCGGGTCAACGCCGAGTGAGGAGGCGCCGATGCGCTGCGTAACAGCGCCCGGCCGCGAGGATCAATGCGCGATCAGTCCTGATAGGTGTAGTAGCCGCGCGGCTGATAATAAGAGCGCGGCTGGTAATAGCGCGGCTGCGCGTAGCTCGGATTGCTGTTTTGGTAATCGTACTGCTGCTGCTGCGGATAGGCCTGCGCGTCGTAGACGCGCCGGGCCGTGCCGCGCGGCGCCGGATAGCGCACGCCGTTGTCGCTGCCGTCGGCGGGATAGATGTAGCCGTCATCGGGCCGCTGCTGCGGAACGACCTGGCGTCCCGGCAGCATCTGTGGCTGCGGCGTCAGCACGACCGGCTCGCCACTGTCGTCATACTGCTGCGGCACGTCGCGGCGGGCAACAGCGGTGCCGCGGCGTGGATTGCGCGCCAGCGCCACCTCGGCCGAGCCGGTCAGGGTCACCGTGGTGTTGAGCACGCCGTCCTTTTGCACCAGGTCGTAGAGCGTCGTGGCATTCGCCTTCGACAGCCGGACGCAGCCGTGAGACGCGGGGGTGCCGAGCCGGCCCTCTGAATCGGTGCCGTGAATGGCGTGGCCGACCTTGGTGAAGAAGATCGAGTGCGGCATCGGCGCGTCGTCGAACTCCTTGGAAAAATGATCGGCTTCCATGCGGAAGGCGCGGAACGAGCCATTGGGCGTTTCGCGCGAGGGAATGCCGGTCGAGACCGGCCACCGGTAGCGCTCGACGCCATCGACGGCGACCGTCATGATCTGGTTGTTCTTGTCGACGGTGATGTCGATCTTGGCCAGAGCTGGCGTGGCCGACAGAAAGGCGAAGCCGGCAACTGCAAAAAGGATGGTACGCATCTAACCTCTGGCCTCCAGGGCCCTCGACTGTGGAGAGACCTCAAACGGGACTTCGACAACGCCCAGGTCATCGCCTCGGTCTGCACTATGTCGGAATTGCGGGCTTTGTTCCAGCCGAGGGCACCCTCAACCTTAATGGCGGGCAGGGACCGGACAAAGGCTCCCCGCGTTCATCGGCGCTGACATTTTCGCGACCCGCGGATGGCCTTTCATTCCGGCGCTTAGGACCTCTCTAATCGGTCCAATTCGTCACGACCGCGCAACTTTTTGGCCGCATCCGCGTTTCAAGGATTCCTCCATGCGGTTTCCAGGATTCAAAATGCTGACGATGAAGGCCAAGACGGCGGTGCTCGACGATCGCGCGCCGCAGAAGCTGACATATCTGCTCGCCGCGCTCGCGCTGGTCATCCTGGCGCTGGCCTGGCTGGCGCTGCCGCAATTCGCCCATGCCCAGGGCATCATCCGTGGCGCCCATGAAGGGGCCCACGAAGGCAACCGCATCGCCGGCCCGGTCGGCGGCGTCGTCGGAGGCGCGGTCGGTGCGGGTGTCGGCGGAGCCGTGGGCGCCGTCGAGGGCGTGCTCGGCATTCCACACCGCTCCTATTACCACCGGCACTATCACTGCCGGGGATACCGCGATGGCTACGGCCGCTTCCACTGCTACCGCTGAGCTGGAACGCCGCCCCCGATGCCGGCTCAATGCTTGAGCCGGTATCCGGTCTTGAAGATCCACCAGATGATCGCCATGCAGATCGCCAGGAACAGCAGCGTCACGCCGACGCTGATTTCCACCCTGACGTCGGCGATCTCGTAGAAGCTCCAGCGAAAGCCGGAGATCAGGTAGACCACCGGGTTGAGCAGCGCGATCGAATGCCATGTCGGCGGCAGCATGTTCACCGAGTAGAAGCTGCCGCCGAGGAAGGTCAGCGGCGTCACCACCAGCATCGGGACCATCTGCAGCTTCTCGAAGCCGTCGGCCCAGATGCCGATGATGAACCCGAACAGGCTGAAGGTCACGGCCGTCAGCACCAGGAACGCCAGCATCCACACCGGGTGCTGGATGTGCAGCGGCACGAACAGGCCGGCGGTGGCGAGGATGATCAGCCCGAGAATGATGGATTTCGTCGCGGCCGCGCCGACATAGCCGAGCACGATCTCGAAATGCGAGATCGGCGCCGAGAGGATCTCGTAGATCGTGCCGATGAATTTCGGGAAGTAGATCCCGAACGAGGCGTTGGAGATGCTCTGGGTCAGCACCGACAGCATCACGAGGCCGGGCACGATGAAGGTGCCGTAGCTGACGCCCTCGACCTGGCTGATGCGCGAGCCGATCGCGGCGCCGAACACGACGAAGTAGAGCGAGGTCGACACGACGGGCGACACGATGCTCTGCAGCAGCGTGCGCCAGGTGCGTGCCATTTCGAACTTGTAGATTGCGGCGACCGCGCGAAAATTCATTGCCGCACCAGGCTCACGAAGATGTCTTCCAGGGATGATTGCTTGGTCTCGAGATCGACGAAGCGGATGCCGGCGGTCCTGAGATCGCCGAGCAGGCTGGTGATGCCGGTGCGCTCGCCTTTGGTATCGTAGTCATAGGCGAGCCGCCAGCCGTCGTCCGACAGCGCGAGATCATAGGGCGCGAGCGCCTCGGGGACGGCTTCGATCCGGTGCTGCAGATGCAGGCTCAGCCGCTTCCGGCCGAGCTTTGCCATCAGCTTGGCCTTGTCCTCGACCAGGACGATCTCGCCCTTGTTGATGACGCCGACGCGATCGGCCATTTCCTCGGCTTCCTCGATGTAGTGCGTGGTGAGAATGATGGTGACGCCGGCGGCCTTGAGCTCGCGCACGACGTCCCACATGCCCTTGCGCAGCTCGACGTCGACGCCGGCGGTCGGCTCGTCCAGGAACAGCACCTGCGGCTCATGCGACAGCGCCTTGGCGATCATCACGCGGCGCTTCATCCCGCCGGACAGCGTGATGATCTTGGCGTCCTTCTTGTCCCAGAGCGAGAGGTCCTTGAGGATCTTCTCGATCAGGGCGGGGTTGTTGGGCTTGCCGAACAGTCCCCGGCTGAAGCTGACCGTGGCCCATACGGTCTCGAACGAATCGGTGTGCAGCTCCTGCGGCACCAGCCCGATCAGCGCCCGCGCGGCGCGATAGTCGCGGTTGATGTCGTGGCCGCCGACCGCGACCTTGCCCGTAGACGCATTGACGATGCCGCAGATGATGCTGATCAGCGTCGTCTTGCCGGCGCCGTTGGGCCCGAGCAGCGCGAAGATCTCGCCCCGCTCGATCGCGAGATCGACATTGTTGAGTGAGGTGAAGCCCGAGGAATAGGTCTTCGACAGGCCGGTAACGGAAATGACGGGAGGCATCACGAGGGAATTCGATCCGAGGGATTCGAAAAGGGCAGGGAGCTGCGCGAAGGAGGGGGCGCAGGCGCGGGCGAAGCGCTCAGATAGGAACGGCGGTGCGTTACCGCAATCGCGCGCGCCGCTCTCGATCGTGTCGCTTGTTGGGCTTTTCCGTGGCCGACGCCGGTGAGTGTTGCTGCGCAGCCACGTCTGGGGGAGGAACGCGCACCGCAATGTCCGACGATGTTGCGTCCGCGAGCATCTTGGGTACGGTCGCGCCGTCTCGACATTTCCGCCGCGGAGAAGGACCGATGACGCCACGCGCCAGCACCGTTCGACCCACCTGCAAGCGCAGCCTCTCGGCGCGCTGGTTTGGCATGGTGGCGCTGGCCGTTGCGCTGGCTCTGCCGCTCGGCACCGGATCGGTGCGGGCGGCGCCGAGCCCGGCGGCCGCGAGTGCCGCCAGCAGCACGCATGTCTATCTGCTGCGCGGCGTGCTCAACATCTTCTCGCTCGGGCTGGACGACATCGCCGCCAAGCTGGATTCGCAGGGCATTCCGAACACGGTCGCCAATTTCGTGTCGTGGTCGTCGCTCGCCGACGAGGCGGCGGCCGCCTATCGCGCCGGCCGGATCAAGACCATCATCCTGGTGGGCCATTCCTCGGGCGCGACGGCGCTGCCTGACATGATCAACAAGCTCGGCCAGCTCGGCGTGCCCGTGAAGCTCGCGATCGGGCTCGACTCGGTGTTCAAGACCAAGCTCGTTGGCGGCAACGCCGAGCGCTACATCAATTTCTACATCGCCAGCGGCGCCGGTGAGCCGGTCCGCCGCGACGACGGCTTCCGCGGCAAGCTCGAGAATGTCGACGTTCAGTCGGTTCCCGGTGTCGGCCACGTCACGATCGAAAAGAACCAGATCATGCAGCAGAAGGTGATCGGTGCCATCGACGGCGTGGTGTTCGGCGGTCGGGGCCGCCCGGCGGCGGCGCCGCCGACCCGCATGGCCGCCCCGCAGCGGGCTGCCAACGTCACCGGTTACCGGTAATAGGCGGCCGCGCCACCGGGCGCGCGCCCCAAAATGCTCCCATTCGGCGGCGACAAGCGGTATGGCAGGGGGGGAGATGACCCTGCTTGATCTGAGCTTGAGAGCTTTCCCGGGAGCGCGAATGACCAGCGTGGCGCGAATCGCGAGGCGGTGGCTCGGCCCAGCCAAGGCGGCTGCCGGCAGGAGATTGCTCGCGATTCTCGTCACCACACCTCTCCTCGCCGGACTTGCCGCCCCGAGCATCTCGCAGGCCGCCCAGCCCGGCGCTGCTTCCGCCCCCGCGCCGACCAGATCTGCCAAGGCATCCCCGGCAGCAACCCCCGCGGCGATCCGCGCCGCACCCCCCGCGCCGCCCGAGATCAGCCAGCCGCTGCCGCCGCCGCGGGTGTACCTGTTCCGCGGCGCGCTCGGGCCGCTGTTCTCGACCGGGATGGACCGTCTGGCCGAAAAGATCGAGCAGGCCGGCTACCGGGCCAGTGTCTATGAATTCACGCTGTGCGACCTGATCGCGCTCCAGGTGGCCAAGAACTACCGCCAGGAGCCGGGCCCGATCGTGCTGATCGGCCATTCGATGGGCGGGCTGTGCAGCGTCCGCATCGCGATCACGCTGCAGGAGCAGAACATCCCGGTTGCCCTCGTCGTCACCGTCGATCCGGCGCATGCGACCAAGAGCGTGCCGCCCAACGTGCAGCGCTTCATCAACCTGTTCCTGTCCGACAACATTCTCGGCGGCGGCGACGTCAAGCCCGAGCCCGGTTTTCGCGGTCATTATGCGAGCTTCGACATGAAGGATCATGACGAGGTTACGCACATCAACATCGACAAGATGGAGGATGTGCACGCCCAATTGGTCACCATGATCAGCCAATTGTCGCAGACCTCGGCCACTGCCGAGGCCGACCCGGTGCCGCTGCGCTACTTGGTGCCGCCGAAAGCCTCCGTGGAGTTGTGGGACAGCGGCACTGCACTGGCGGTGCGGCCGGGCGAGACCCTGGACCAGATCGCCACCAATTATCGCGTTCCGCTCTGGGCTCTGCAGCAGTCCAATCGCGGCCTCGCCGCCCAGCCGCTGGTCCCCGGCCAGCGCATAATCCTGCCGCGCCATCTGCTGCCGCAGGTGGCAAGCCAGCCGCCGCAGCTACCGTCAGAAGCCCAAGTCAGGCGCTGAGCGCTTCAGCCCGGCGGCAGGAACGGAATGATCATCGGCACGCGCTGCCGGTAGGTGACGTAATCCGGCCCGAGCTCCTGAGCGAGGAAGACCTCTTCCATCTTCGCCTTCCAGGCCATCCCGAGCGAGATCAGGACGGCGCCGAGCACGGCGGTCACCGTGCCCACCGCGACGCCGGTGGCGATCATGCCGAGGATCAGCCCGGTATAGATGGGGTGACGGACCATGCCGTAGGGGCCGGTATCGATCACCTTGTGGCCTTCCTTGTGGGTGATCGCGTTGGACCAGAAGCGGCCGAGATGGATGCGCGCCCACCAGGTGAAGGCGATGCCGGCTAGGGTCACGACGGTCAGCAGGTAGACGCCGGTCTCGCCGGGATTCCAGAACGGCTTCTCGCCGAGCAGGCGCGAGGTCCACGGCGTGAACAGGATGCCGCCGAGCACGATCAGCGCGTGATAGCGGCTGGTCTTGATCACCGTCACATGCTTGCGGGTCTGCCCCGACCAGAACGAGGCGCCGACCCAGCTCGCGAGCCAGATCAGCCAGATGATGGCGAGCAGCGAGGTGGGCCAAGTGGTGGTCCATCCGCTGAACGCAAACGACGAGATGGGGCTGGCATCGCCGGACATGTCTTGGAACCGTTGTGAGACCTGGGACCGGCTGCTCTTAGCTATTCGGCCGCGGTGCGAAAAGGGTGTTGTTTGTCGTCGGGCCGCCTTCGCGGCTCGGAATCGAGCAGAAAGGCGATCGTCTCGCGCAAGCTCGGCTCGATCGGGCGCGGGGCGTAGCCGAGCTCGCGCTTGGCCCTGTCGATCGACAGATCCGAGGCCGCGCGGGCGATCCGCACCCCCTCGGCGGTGCCGGACGGGCAGCGCTTGGTGAGGTGATCGGAAACGAACTCGAGCATGCCCGCCGACAGCTCGGCCAGCCGGCCGGGCACGGCGACCGCGACATGCTTGCGGCCGCTGATCGCCGCCATCAGATCGAGGATGCGGCTGAGGCGCAGGCTCTCGCCGCCGAACACGTAGCGGCCGCCGACCCTGCCGCGCTCCATCGCCAGGATCAGGCCCGCCGCGACGTCGCGGACGTCGACCAGGTTGACGATGAAGTCGAGGTAGAGCTGGAGCCGGCTGTCCAGGAAGAGGCGCAGCATCTGCGACGGTGGTGTCAGGTTGCTGTCATGCGGGCCGATCGGCATCGTCGGCGTGCCCACGACGACGGGGAAGCCGTCCGCGGCGGCTGCCATGGCGCGAGCCTCGGCGAGCGCCTTCGAGCGCGTATAGGCGCCCGGCATCGCGTCGGCCGGAGGTGCGGTCGGCGCCGAGGCGGCGCCGGTCGAGCCCGGATAGTCGAACAGGATCGATTCCGTCGAGCAGTGCAGGAACCGGCGCACCCGGCCGGCACGCGCCGCCGCCAGCACGGTCTCGGTGCCGACGCAGTTGACGCGAAAGAAGTCCTCGCGGTCCGGCATCCACATGCCGGGCAGTCCGGCCAGATGATAGACCTGATCCGCGCCGGCGACCGCCTGCTTCACCAGGCCCGCATCGAGCACCGAGCCTTCGATGTACTCGACGTCAGCGATCATGTGGCTGGGGCAGCGAATGTCGAGCACACGCACCTCGGCGCCCCGCGTCGTCAGCGCAGAGACGAGGTGATGGCCGATGAAACCGCTGCCGCCGGTGACGAGGACTTTCATTTAGGGACGCGAGTGCTGATCGCCTTGAAGCCGGTCCGATGCGAGCCGATCCGGCGACCAGTTCGGCGCGATGAGGTCGGCCACCGAAGGCCGCAGACCCAACGCCATGTACAATTTCGCCATCACGAACATCGGACCGAGAAAGAGATGCGCCGGATGATCCAGCAGAGATGGATTGTTGCGCTCGAACACCTTGTGGCCCACGGCCTGCGAGACGAAGCCGAAGATGATGAGCGCGGCAAACAGCGCCCAGAAGGCGACACCATGGACGTGATCGGCGATCATCATGGCCGCAGCAAGGAACAGCACGGCGAAGGCGAGGATGCCGGCCCCGAGTGCGGCATCGAGCAGCAGCCAGTAGAGCAGGACGGGCAGCGCCAGCACGGCGCCGAGGCCGATCCGGATGCCGAGCGCGTCGAAATGCCACAAGCTCAGGGGCAGCACGGCGCCCAGGAACAACAGGATGATCCCGAACACATGCATTAGGCCGTTGCGCGGATCGCGATGATATTCGACGTAGTCGACCATCTGGCGTCGGAACATGGCGTTCATGGCTGGCTCGCTCGTCAATGAGATCGACCGCCGCTCAATCGACGGCCGCAAAAAGGGGGCTATACCATCAAGCGGCTGCATCGACAAACCCGGCAATCGCGGCCCGGCCGCATCGCCGGGCAGAGCGCCGACTTGAAAACGGGTTCCATTCGCGCCGGCCGGAGAGCGCACCGGCAACCTGCTGAAACAACAGTCGCACCGGCAGCGCTCCGGGTTCATGGCCTCCGCGCAGGGCCCAATTGCATCAATTGCGATGCTTGCGGGGGCCCTGCCTGCTGGGCGTCGCCGGAGCAGGGGGCGGAGGTGGCGCTGCGGCCTCTTCGACGGTTTTTGCGATCGGAATGATCTGGATCTGCTGATTGACGGCGGCGGTCGGCTTGGACGGGTCAAGCAACTGCTCCTCGCCAAGTCCGATCGATTGCAGCCGCTTGACCGAGATCTTGAAGGTATTCGCCAGGATGTCGCGGATCGCGTCGGCGCGGCGCTGGCTCAGGATGACATTCGACTCACGCTTGCCGTTGGCTTCGACATGGCCGACGATCAGGAACGTGTAGGGCAGGAGGTCGGAATACACCATCGCATCGGCGATCCGCCCGACGGCTTGGTATGATTCCGGACGCACGATCGGCGTGTCCACGTCGAATTGGATGTCGACGTTCAAGGCCGGCAGATTCATCAGCTCCGGCGCGATCGGCGGACGCTTCTGCGGCGGTGGCTCGTTGCGCCCGCGCATCCTGGAGCGCTCCTGGGTCTGCTGCTTCAGCGCCGGCAGATCCAGCGCGGGCGCGGTTTCGAAGCGGACGAGCTGGCGCACGATGTCCTCGCGACTCACCTCCTGCGACCATACGGGCGCGCTCGCGGCCGCCAGCGAAGCCGCGATCAGCCCTGACAGCAGTGATCTCGCTGCCCGCCGCATCAGCGATACCCCGCTTCGCCCATCGCCTGCTGACACCGCGCGCTCACACCGTTGGTCGTCATCAGGCACGGGATTGATTTGCTGGTCTCCTTCGTGGAGCCGCCGCACAGCTTGACGATCTCGCGCTGGCAGGCATTGGCGACCGTGACCCGCGCGGCGATGCGCTTCTGGATCGCCTCGAACGCCTTGAAATAGGTTGCCTTGCACTGCGCGGAGACCACGTCCTGGTTGCGCGAGAGGCATTCCTTGAGGCGGTTGGAGTCGAGGTTGACGCCGCGGCAATTGGCGGTGATGTCAGCGCCGCAACTGGACGCGATCAGCCCCGCGGAGTCGCCAAAGCTCATCGTCTGCGCCGCCGCCAGCGAGGGCACACACAGCGCGACCGCAACACTCAACAGAATGTATCCTCGGACCATGATTGCATCTCATACGATGCACGCTGCCATGGTCAAGGCCAAACAACGGCGAAGTGTGAAGCTCGATTGCGACGCGCGGCAACGGCCGCCCGGCGGCGCGGCCGTCGCGCCAGATCACGCCCGCTGGACGAAGCTGTCGACGACGTGCTTCTCGCCGGCCTTGTCGAAGGCGATGGTCAGCTTGTTGCCGTCGATCTTGACGACGCGGCCATAGCCGAACTTCTGATGGAAGACGCGGTCGTCGAGCGTGAATTCCGACGTCGTGCCGGTGGATTTCGCCACCAGCTCGCCCTCGATGGTCATCGGTCCGCGCTTGCCGCGGCCGAAATGACCGCCGAACGGATCACGGCCTGAGAACGGCGATGGCTCTTCCTTGAAGCCGCCCTCCGACGAACCGCGTGCCGCGCCCGGCCGACGTGCCTGCGCGCGCTGCCAGCCCGGCGTGGAATAGCTCGATCCGAACGACTCGACATTATCGAAGCGTGACGGGCCGTAGCCCCCAGCGCCGCCCCAGCCCGAGCCCCCCTTCGATTCGGTGATCTCGACGCTCGCCGCGGGCAGTTCGTCGAGAAAGCGGGACGGGATCGTGGTGGTCCAGGTGCCGTGGATGCGGCGGTTGGTGGCGAAATAGATTTTTGCCCGACGCCGCGCGCGGGTCAGGCCGACATGGGCGAGGCGGCGCTCCTCTTCCAGCCCGGCGCGGCCCTGCTCGTCGAGCGTGCGCTGGCTCGGGAATAGACCTTCCTCCCAGCCCGGCAGGAACACGTTGTCGAACTCCAGCCCCTTGGCCGAGTGCAAGGTCATCAGCGACACCGCTTCCTCGTCGGCGGCGCCCTCGCGGTCCATCACCAGCGAGATGTGCTCGAGGAAGCCGTGCAGGTTCTCGAACTCCTCCATCGAGCGGACGAGCTCCTTGAGGTTGTCCAGCCGCCCGGCCGCATCGGCCGAGCGGTCCTTCTGCCACATCTCGGTGTAGCCGCTCTCGTCGAGCACGATCTCGGCGAGCTCGGTGTGCGACGTGACCTCGCGCTGGGCGCGCCAGCGCTCGAACTGCAGGATCAGCCCGCGCAGCGAGCCGCGTGCCTTCGGTTTCAGCTCGTCGGTCTCGACCACCGCGCGCGCCGCCTCGAACAGCGGGATGCGGCGCTTGCGCGCGTGGTCGTGCAGCATCTGCACGGTGGCGTCACCGAGCCCGCGCTTGGGCACATTGACGATGCGCTCGAAGGCGAGATCGTCGGCCGGCGAGTTGATGACACGCAAGTAAGCCAGCGCATCGCGGATCTCGGCGCGCTCGTAGAAGCGCGGGCCGCCGATGACGCGGTAGGGCAGGCCGAGCGTGACGAAGCGGTCCTCGAACTCGCGCATCTGGTAGGAGGCGCGCACCAGGATCGCGATATCGTTGAGATGCTCGCCCCGGCGCTGCAGCTCCTCGATCTCCTCGCCGATGCCGCGCGCTTCCTCCTCGGAATCCCAGGCGCCAGTGACGGTGACCTTCTCGCCCTCGACGTCCTCGGTGTGCAAGGTCTTGCCGAGCCGGCCTTCGTTGTGCGTGATCAGGTGCGAGGCGGCGGCGAGGATGTGCCCCGTGGAGCGGTAGTTGCGCTCCAGGCGAATGACCTTGGCGCCGGGGAAGTCGTGCTCGAAGCGCAGGATGTTGTCGACCTCGGCGCCGCGCCAGCCATAGATCGACTGATCGTCGTCGCCGACGCAGCAAATGTTTTTGGGAGGAGACGCGGGGCTGGGCGCAGCAACACCCGTCTCGTCATCACCGGGCCGACGCGCAGCGTCGTGACCCGGTGATCCATCTTCTTCCGAAGACGCGATGGATTGCCGGGTCGAGCCCGGCAATGACGAACCAGGGGACGACGGCGCCTGCGACAGCAGGCGCAGCCACAGATATTGCGCGACGTTGGTGTCCTGATACTCATCGACCAGGATGAACTTGAACCGGCTCTGGTACTGCCGCAGTACGTCCGGGTTCTCGCGGAACAGCCGGATGCTCTCCAGCAGCAGGTCGCCGAAATCGGCGGCGTTGAGGATCTTCAGCCGTTCCTGATAGCTCGCATAGAGCTTGCCGCCCTTGCCGTTGGCGAACACGGCGGCCTCGCCCGAGGGCACCTGGGATGGCGCCAGGCCGCGGTTCTTCCAGCCGTCGATCAGCCCGGCCAGCATGCGCGCCGGCCAGCGCTTGTCGTCGACGTTCTCGGCCTGCAGCAACTGCTTGAGCAGGCGGATCTGGTCGTCGACGTCGAGCACGGTGAAATTGGACTTGAGCTGTACCAGCTCGGCATGGCTGCGCAGGATGCGGCCGGAGATCGAGTGGAAAGTGCCGAGCCACGGCATGCCCTCGACCGCCTGTCCCAGCATCTCGGCAAGCCGCGTCTTCATCTCGCGCGCGGCCTTGTTGGTGAAGGTCACCGACAAAATCTCACTCGGCCGTGCGCGCCCCTGGCTCAGGATATGCGCGATGCGCGTGGTCAGCACCCGGGTCTTGCCGGTGCCTGCGCCGGCGAGCACCAGCACGGGACCATCGAGCGTCTCGACCGCTTCGCGCTGCTCCGGATTGAGGCCCGCCAGATAGCGCGCCCCACCGGTCGCGGCGGCGCGGGCGCGCGCGGCAATGCCGCCGGCGACGGGCTGGTGGTCGGGCGCAGGAAAAGGGCTCACGCGGTTGGGCTCGGTCATCAGCGAATCAGTCTCGTCCCTCTGATGGCATCATACGACGGCATCACGAGGTCTGCAGGAAGGAGCCCTCATAGCAGGGATTGACGGCTATATGGGGCCGGCGGGGGCGTTTTACAGCCCTAAATCGGGGCAGACGGACGCCGCTCCAGCCTCCATGGGCGTTTGTTCCGGCCAATCGCGAATTTTTAGCGGCCCGCGCGCCCGGAACCTTTGTTCCGAGCCACGATTGTCCTGGCAACGGCGCAAGCTCCGCGTCGCTTTGAACCGCAATCGAGAGACAGAGGTCGTGTCATGTTAGGCTGGGTTGTCACCTTCCTGGTTATCGCATTGATCGCCGGCATCCTCGGCTTCGGCGGCATCGCTGGTGCGTCGATCGAGATCGCCAAGATCATCTTCTTCATCGCCATCGTGCTGTTTCTGGTTTCGGCCGTCGTGGGCCTCGCCCGCGGCCGCAGCCGCGTGTAGTCGGCCTCATCCCTGACAATGAGGTCGGCGAAGGGCGCAGTGCCTCGCAAGAGGTGCTGCGCCCTTTGCGTTTTGGGGAGGTGTCAGGCCGGCGCAGTCAGCGCGACCTGCACCTTGGCGAGCGCGGGATCGAGCGCAACGGAGGCGAGGCGCGCATCGTTGGAGAGCGCGGTCAGAGTGAGCGTCTGGTCCTGCACGCGGAAGATCCGGCACAGCGTCGTCGCTTCGGAGGCGTCGCGCAGCATCACCGACAACGGCGCGATGTGGGTCTCGTCGGCGATCTTCTCCGCCACCAGCGCAAGCCGCGTCGCCGCTGCCGCAAGCTGCTCGGTGCGGTGGGCAGTCGTATTGGCCGCAAGCGGCAGGCCTTCCTCGTTGGTGAGCAGCACGGTTTGGAAGCGGCCGACTTCGGCGATGCGGTCGAGCAGCGGCACCAGCTCTCGGCGCCGGCCGGGCCGGCTCGCGAGCTGCGCCAGATCCAGCGAGATACGCTCACGCTCGACCAGCGGCGCCAGCACATCCTCGATCGCGCTGCGCAGGCTGGTCTCCCGCTCGATGGCGTCGTGGCTGCTCTGCTCCTGCAACTGGTCGAGGCTGGCCGCCTGCATTTGCACCTGCCGCCGCAACAGCTCGCGGGACAGCGCGCCCTGGCGGGCGCCGAACAAATAGCCCGAGGTGAGCAGCAGAATGGCGGCGCCGAGGCCGCTCACGATGGCATAGATCGTCATGGTCGCTTCGTCGCTGTGAGTTGACTGCAATCGTCGACGCCCGCAATGCGCAGCACGGCCTTGCGGTCGCCCGCGACCGCCTGGGCATCGCCGCGCGCCTCGCCGGCGCCGGCCGCGCGCACCGACATCCGCTGCGCGGAGAGCCCCTCGCGCTTCAACTGGGCCGCGATCTCCTTGGCGCGCGAATAGCTCAGCAGCACGTTCAGATCCTCGGTGCCGCTGGCGTCGGTATGGCCCTCGATGATGATGGTCGCCTCACCGTGGCGCGCGAGCGCGCGTTGCAGGATCGCCAGCGACCGCTTCATGTCGGCAGGGTTCGGTCGCGCGCTGCCGCGCTCGAAGCCGATCGCCAGCGGGGCGAAGCACTCGGCGGGGGGCTTCGTCGTGCCCTGGGGCTCCGGGGGCGCTGCCGGGGCGATCGGCGGAGTTGGTGGCGCGATCACGACGGGAGCGATTGCGGGCGACGTCGGCGGCGCGATGATCGGCGCCGGTTCGACGATCCGCGCCTCCCGTCGCTTGGGCGCCGCGTCGGCAACGCGGTCGTCGCGCTGCGGCACGGCCGTCACCGGCATTGCGGCCGTCGCGGTCGGCGGCGTGGCGGTGCCTTGCTGCCAGAGCGCTGCGGACATGACGGCGATCAGGGTGCCGGCGATGGCGAAGGCCGCGGCGAGCCAGACCGGCGCCTCCTCGCCGGCCACGGCGCACGCATCGACGCGCATTGCGGGCGACGGCGGAACGGAGTTCGGGGAAGGCGCCAGCATGTCAGCCCACGGGCACCTTGAATTTCGGCGTGATCAGGTCGATGCCGCATTCGAGCCCCGCGCACCACGCGATAAACTGGCGCGACATCGTCGCATCCGGAAACAGCGCGCCGTGCTGCGGGGCGATGATCTCGATGTCGAGCGTGCTGACCATCTGCGCCCACGCCTTCATGACGCGGTTGGAGACCATGTAGCGCCGGTGAAAGCCTTCCATGAAGCGCGTATGCGCCTTGAAGTCGCGCACGACGGTGTAGTCGACGCCGATCGAGGCGCCGAGGTCGCCGCTGTAGAGGATCTTCGAGATCGGATCGTAGAGCTGGAAATTGCCCTCGCTGTGCAGGAAGTGCGCCGGCAGCGCGTAGAGCCTGCTGCCTGCGAGATCGAACACCATGCCCTCGTCGGGAATCGGCTTCAGCCGGTGGGCGACGATGTGGTCGAAGCCGAAATGCGGCACGAAGCGGGTCCATAGCTCGGAGATGTAGGCGTCGGCATCGGTCGTCATCAGCCAGCCGTTGATCGCCGCGACGATGTCGGGGTCCTGGTGCGACAGAAACAGATATTTCAGCCGCCCGCCCGAGAGCTGGCTGAAGGTCTCGCTGAGCACCCTGGAATAGACCTTGTGGCCGCCGGGATCGAGCAGCATGCCGACGCGGTCGTGGATGATGAGATGCTGGTTCGCCTGCACCGCGAGATCGCCGGCGCCGAAATCCTCCAGCAGGATGTTCTTGTGAACGCCGTCGTCATAGAGGACGGTATTGGCCATGAAACTACTCCCGTCGGCGCCGCGTCGTCGCCGCGCGCCGGCTCATTGGACGACGGTGCGCTACAGCACCTTCTGCAGCGACCGGACGGCTTCGCGCATGTCGAAGAAGGTGAGCCCGAGCTTGCTGTTCTCGTTGGTGAGCGCGAGCAGCAGCGCGCCGCGGCCGGCGCTGACCAGCACGGCATAGCCGGACTCGCCGCGGATGATGACCTCCTGCAGATGGCTGCGGCCGAGCTCCATGGCGGCGCGGCCGCCGAGCGACAGCAAGGTCGCGGTCATGCCGGCGACCCGCGTCTCCTCCATGTCGGCCGCGAGCACGCTCGCGATCATCAGCCCGTCCTCCGAGATCAGCGCGCAGGCCTCGACCCCGAACGAGTCGCTCTGCAGCTTGCGCAGCACCCGGTTGATTTCATCGAGTCGTGACATCGGCTTCTCCTCGACGGCGCGCGGGGCAAACTTGGAATGAAACTGACTTTGAGCCATGGCGGGATCCTGGGTGTCATCTTGAGCTGTTGAAACGGAAGCGGTCGGAATGTCGGGGTGTGCAGTAATGGAGGAGGGATGCAGCGGGTCATCCGGGACCAACCTCGTCGTTTGTTCCGGACTGCCGTCCGGCGCCGTCAGCGCGCGCGTTTCGATCGTATCAACCGCATCGTCGAGCGCGCGCTGCTCGGCCTTGATGCGTGAGCGCGAGACCGGCGGGTCCATCGCCTGCAACTGGGTCACCAGCGCCTGGCGTGCCGACTGGTAGACTTCGGCGCGGCGCTCGGGGGAGGAATCCGGCAGGTTCTCCATCGCGCGCGACAGCAGGATGAAGTAGTCGGCGGTGGTCACAGGAACAGCTGCCGCATCCTCATGCGGACCGTGCGCTCGGCTCAGCAGGCTTGCGAGGCGTCCCATCGCTCTCTCGTCAACTCTACGCAACTAACGATGCGTAAGGTTAGGTCGGCACAAGAGACGCGACGAATGATCTGAATCAAATTAACTAGATTCGGGACCAAGCTGCGCAATCCGGCCGTCAGGTCGACCGGGGTCGACCATCGTGCCGCCACGATTGCCACCGTTGCGCCCGATTGATGCCGCGTTCGGCGCAACTGCGCCTCTGTTGCAACCAGAATCAGCTACGATGACGGCGGCGAATTGCAGTACGGGGGAGGGCAATGTGAACGTCCGGGACTATGTGCGGCGCGATGCGACGGCGCTTGCCGCCGCGGTGAAGGGCGGCGAGACCAATACGGCGGAGCTGCTGCAGCTCGCGCTGGCGCAGCACGAGCGGGCCCAGCCGAGGACCAACGCCGTCTGCAGGCTGATGGAGCGCGAGGCCCGTGCGCAGCTCGCCAAGCCTGCCAACGGCCCGCTCACCGGCGTGCCGTTCCTGATCAAGGACTGCGCCCAGGACTATGCGGGCCTTCCGACGGCCTATGGCAGCAAGGCGCTGTCCGGTTTCGTCGCCGGCGAGCATGCCTCGGTCGTCAGGCGGTATCTCGAAGCCGGCCTCGTGATCTTCGGCAAGACCAACCTGCCGGAGCTCGCGCTGAAGGGCGTCAGCGACTCCCGCGCCTTCGGCCGCGTCAGCAACCCCTGGAATCCCGCACATACGCCGGGCGGCTCCAGCGGCGGCGCTGCGGCGGCGGTCGCTTCGGGCGTCGTGCCGATGGCCGCCGGCAATGACGGCGGCGGTTCGATCCGCATTCCCGCCGCCTGCTGTGGCCTGTTCGGGCTGAAGCCGTCGCGCGGCTTGGTCTCGTCGGGCCCGGGCTTCGGCGAGTACTGGTTCGGCGCCTCCTGTGAAGGCGTGCTCTCGCGCAGCGTGCGCGACACCGCGCTCGCGCTCGACGTCATCGCGGGCAGTGAGCCGGGCGATCCTTTTCTCACCGCCGAGCCCGGCGTGGTCTACGCCAACGCGGTTGCCCACGATCCCGGCCGCCTGCGCATCGGCTACACGACGGCGTCGCCGATCGGCACGGAGGTGCACGCCGAAGCGAAGCTCGCGGTCGACAACGCGGTGAAGCTGCTGCAGGGCCTCGGTCACGAGGTCGAGGAGGCCACCCCTGACATCGACGGCGCCGCGCTCGCGACCTCGTTCCTGCACATCTATTTCGGCCAGGTCGCGGCGCTGGTGGCCGATGCGCGCGGCAAGGGCGCGAAGCGCGAGGAGTTCGAGCTGCTGACGCGGGTGTTGTCGACGCTGGGCGGCGCGATCTCGGCGGGCGCGCTGACAGCGCAGCTGCTGAAATGGAACGGCTTCGCGCGCGCGCTTGCCCGCTTCCATCTGCGCTACGATCTGCTGCTGACGCCGACGCTCGCGCATCCGCCGATCCGGCACGGCCAGGGCGATCCCTCGACCGCCGAGCAGACCTTGCTCGACATGCTCGACCGCATCGGCCTGCTCGGGCTGTTGACGCGCTGGGGCGTGCTCGACGGCATGATCGACAAGATCGCCCGCGACAGCCTGCAATACGTCCCGTTCACGCAGCTCGCCAATCTCACGGGCACGCCGGCGATGAGCGTGCCGCTGCACTGGACCGCCGACGGCCTGCCGCTCGGCGTGCAGTTCACGGGCCGGCTCGGCGACGAGACCAGGCTGTTGCAGCTCGCCCGCCAGCTCGAGCAGGCGCAGCCCTGGTTCGACCGCTTGCCGGACTGGGTGGTGCAGAGCTGACGATCTCAGCGCTTGATGATGACCACTTCGAGATACTCCGACGGCACTACCATCGTGCCGTCCTCGGCGCGATTGAGCGTCCCGATCAGGGCCAGCATGTCGCGCTTGAGATCGGCCTGGCGGTCGCCATCAAGCGCAGCGAAGGCCTTGAGCACCGGACCATAGTAGGTCTTGAACACGTCGACGAAATGCTCGGGCGAGCGGTAGCGCATCGCGAAATGACGCCGATGGCAGCGAATGTCGGCGGCATCGGCGAACATCTCTCGGATGCGTGCCTCGGTGCCCCACAGCGCCGGCGATTTGGCGCCGGCGGGCGGTGGCAGATATTTGCCGAGCGTCTTGAACAACTGGCCGATGAAGCCGTCGGGGGTCCAATTGGCCAGGCCGATCTTGCCGCCGCTGCGGCACACCCGGGTGAGCTCGGCGGCGGCGCGCTCCTGCCGGGGCGTGAACATCACGCCGAATGTCGAGACCACCACGTCGAACGTGCCATCGCCGAACGGAAGCGCCTCGGCATCGGCCTCCTGGAACTGCACGGACAGGCCGTCGGCGGCGGCACGCTGGCGACCGCGGTCGAGCAGGGCAGGCACGTAGTCGGTCGAGACGACGTTGCACCAGCGCCGCGCCGCAGCCAATGTGACGTTGCCGTTGCCGGCGGCCACGTCGAGCACCTTCTGGCCGGCGCGGATGTCAAGCGCCTCGCAGAGTTCCTCGCCGACGATCTGCAGCGTGTTGCCGACGATGGCGTAGTCGCCGGACGACCACGCGCTGTGCTGGCGTGCCTTGAGCGCGGTGAAATCCGGCTCTGCGGTCACGCCGGCCTGAATTGCAACTGATGCGGTCATGATGGTCTCCTCCGGAGAATGCAGCGCTGTTGCGCGCGCTGGTGTGTGGAGACGTACGCGACAGGCTTTGGGCAGCGCTATCCAGATCGCGACACGGCCATCCAGATCGTGAACTTTTCGAGCGCCGCCGATGACCCATAGGCAATTGGACGTCGTCGCATGATGGACGGAGATCAGGTTCCCCTGGCGGCGCGGCAGCCTTTGCCACGCAGCGTACGCCGCGCGCTCGAAGCGATGCATGACGACCTCGGGCGGCGCTGGACGCTGGCCGATCTGGCGAAGATTGCCGGCGTTTCCGGACGGACCTTGCAGCGCCAGTTCGTCAGGTCGATCGGCCGGTCGCCGCAAATGGTCCGGCAGGAGCTCGGCTACGCGCGCGCCCGTGTCGAGTTTCTGCAGGGGCGCGCCGGCGAGAAGGTGATGGACGTCGCTCTGCGCTGCGGCTTCCCGCATTACGGCCGCTTCGCCGCCGGCTATCGTCGCTGCCACGGCGAGACGCCGTCGGAAACCCTGAGGCGGCAGGCGGTCTTGATGGCGCAGCTCGCCGCGTCGCGCACCACCATTGCGCCGGTACGCGACCGGCCGACCATCGCCTTCGCCATGACCGCCACCGATCCGAGCGTGCGCGAGCTGGCGGACGACCTCGCGGCCGAGCTCACGCTGGCGCTGACCCGCGCCGGATTTGCCGTGACGACCCAGCCGCGCGCGGCGCGCTACCGCATGAACGCGTCGCTCCACGGTCGGGATGGCGCGTCCCGGCTGCTGCTGCAGCTGATCGACCAGGACAGCGGCGGGCTGATATGGGCGCATCGCGGCGAGGTCATGCTGCGGTGGGAGGCCGACAGTCACGAACGGTTGGCCGCCCGCGTGGCGGCATCGCTGCTGCAAAGCCTGCGCCGCGCCGAGATCGATCGGGCGCTGCGCAAACCGGATGAGGATCTGACCGCGCAGGATCTCGCGCTGCGCGCCATGCCCGGCGTGCTGTCGCTCGACGCCGACGGCAACCGCAGTGCGCTCGAGCTGCTGCATCAGGCCATCGCCCGCGATCCCCGTCATGCCCTGGCCACGGCGCTCGCGGCCTGGGCCTACGGCCAGCGCGCGGTCTATCATTTCGGCACCGCGCCCGGGCAGGATCGGCAGCTTGGTCGCGCCCTGGCGCAGCGCGTGCCGACTGAGCTTGCGGATGCGACCGTGCTGTGCGTGCTCGGCAATGCGCTCACCTTGCTGGATGAGCTCGCCGAGGCCGAGCAGGTGGTGGGCCGGGCGCTCGCGCTGGATGGCGGTGCCGCCTGGGCCTGGAGCCGCAGCGGCTGGCTCGATGTCTATCGCGGCGATGCCGCGTCGGCGATCGAGCGCTTTCGGATTGCGCTGGATCTCGCGCCGCAGGACCCGCTCGCCTTCAACGCCCTCATTGGAATCGGCTGCGCGCATTTCGCCGCCGGCACCTACGCGGAGGCGGCGCGCTGGCAGCAGCGCGGCCTGCGCGAGCATCCGTCGTCGCTGTGGGTGCACCGGACCATGTGCCCGTCCCACGTGCTGGCGGGTGAGCGGCCGGAAGCCCTGCGCAGCCTGCAGGCGCTGCGTGCCGGCTATCCGGACCTGACCCTGGCCGAGGTCCAGCGCGGCATGCCGCCGCTGCCGGACGCCTATTCGGCCCGGGTATTCGAGGGATTGTCCGACGCCGGCCTGCCGGCGTAGCGGCGGCCGGTCACCGTCATCTCTTCGGCATGCCGATGGTGCGGCCGAGCCCGTCGGGCCGCGGCAGCGTGGCATGCGCCTGCAGCACGCGGGCGATGTTGGCCTGGATGTCCGGCGGAAACGGTGCGACCTTGCGCTTGGTCATGTCGATGTGCACCGACATGTTCTCCGAGGTGGCGGAGACCCAGCCTTCCTCGGCATGGCGCAGCTCCTCGAAGGTGTGCAGCCGCTTCTCGTCGGCGGCGATCAGCCAGACCGCGATCTGGACGGGATCGCCGAGATGGATCTCGCGCAGGTACCGCACGTGGCATTCGGCGGTGAAGGTCGAGCCCTGGCGCTCCTTCATGTAGGCGGGACCGATGCCGAGCTCGGCCCAGATCTGGTCGATGGCGCGGTCGAACATCACGTTGTAGTAGGCCATGTTGAGGTGGCCGTTGTAGTCGATCCATTGCGGCTCGATCTGCATGACCTGTGACAGAAACGGTCCGGCGCCTTGCGCTGCGGGCACTGCATTATCGCTCATCGGCTCTTCCGTTTGCTCCCTTGACCCCTTGATCGTCCTTTGTCACGGTCCGCCCAACTTTCGGAGGAAGCAGTGGCGACGACGATCCCCCATCACGATTTGAAGCGGCCCGCGCCGGAGGCGCTGAAAAGTGCGCTCGACGCGCTCGCGGCCCGCTTCGGCAACAGGCTTATCACCTCGCAGGCCGTGCGCGAGCAGCATGGCCATACCACGACCTGGCTGCCGACGCAGCCGCCGGATGGCGTGGTGCTGGCGCAGGAGACCGCCGACATCCAGGACGTCGTCCGCATCTGCGCGCCAAAGGGCGTGCCGATCATTCCGTTCGGCACCGGCACCTCGCTGGAGGGCCAGGTCAATGCGCCGGCCGGTGGCATCTGCATCGACATGCGCGACATGAACAAGGTGCTGGAGGTGCATGCCGAGGACCTCGACTGCGTGATCCAGCCCGGCATCACCCGCAAGACCTTGAACGAATATCTTCGCGATCAGGGCCTGTTCTTTCCGATCGATCCCGGCGCCGACGCGTCCCTTGGCGGCATGGCCTCGACGCGGGCTTCCGGCACCAATGCCGTGCGCTACGGCACCATCCGCGAGAACGTGCTGGCGCTGAAGGTCGTGCGCGGCGATGGCGAGATCATCAAGACCGGCACCCGCGCCAAGAAGTCCGCCGCCGGCTACGATTTGACGCACCTGTTCATCGGCGCCGAGGGCACGCTCGGCATCATCTGCGAGATGACCATCCGCCTGCGCGGCATTCCCGAGACCATCGCCGCGGCGTCGTGCTCGTTCGAGACCGTGCGCGGCGCCTGCCAGGCGACGATCCTCGCGATCCAGACCGGCATTCCGATGGCGCGCATCGAGCTGCTCAACGCCGCGCAGGTCAGGGCGTGCAACGCCTATTCCAAGCTGACCTTGCCGGAGACGCCGCTGCTGCTGCTCGAATTCCACGGCAGCGCGGCCGAGGTCGCCGAGCAGTCGAAGAACTTCGCCGAGATCGCGCGCGAGTGCGGCGGCGGCGACTTCGCCTGGACCACCAAGCCCGAGGACCGCACCAAGCTCTGGCAGGCGCGTCACGACGCCTATTGGTCGGTGAAGGCGATCCGGCCCGGCGTCGGCGTGGTCGCGACCGATGTCTGCGTGCCGATCTCGCGGCTCGCCGATTGCGTCACCGAGACCGAGGAGGATCTCGCGCGTCTCAAGCTGACCTCGCCGATCGTCGGCCATGTCGGCGACGGCAATTTCCACTGCTCCTTGATGTGCGATGTCGACGATGCCGATGAGATGGCGCGCGGCGACGAGTTCATGCATCGCCTCGTCGAGCGCGCGCAGGCCATGGACGGCACCTGCACCGGCGAGCATGGCATCGGCCAGGGCAAGCAGAAATATCTCGAGTCCGAGCTCGGCCCGGAAGCGCTCGATGCGATGCGCGCGGTGAAGCAGGCGCTCGATCCGCAGAACATCTTCAATCCCGGCAAGATCATCCCGGCGCGCTGATTGGCAATCCAAGCCGAGCTGAGTTTCGGATTTGGGTCCGGCGCGCAGGGCCGCTGCTGACATCTCCCTCCATGCGGGGAGATGTCGGATCGCGTGACGATTCGCCAAATAGAAAATGCCGCCGCGTTCGACACGCGGCGGCATTTTGTTTCCGTTCAGATCAACGGCAGACGCGGCGCGGTCCCCACGGGGTCGGCCGCACCCAGCAGGTGCGCGGGCCGAAGCCGCCATAGCCATAGGGGCGGTAGACGCGCGGGGCGGGCCGGCAACGGCCCCAGCGGTCCGGGAACCAGCCGGGACCGCAGCCGCCGGCGACGCGCTCGACATTGCTGTCCGGAGCAGCCGGCTGAGCCGGCAGCGTGAAGGCCTGCGCGGCCGACGCGCCCAACATGACGGTCGCGGCGAGCAGGGCGGAGGTGAACAGATTGCGCATTGCAGTGCGGTCCTCTCGTTGGTTTCGAAGCAGTGTAGTCCTTAGACGTCGTCGGACAGGTTTTGGTTTCGCAATTTTCTCGACGCCGCGAAACCTCTTCCTGGTACCACAGAGATCTCCATGACACCGATCGCGCGATGCAGCTCTGCTGATCATGTGGCGCATCGCTGCAGTTTGGTCGCCGTCGTGCGGTGTTCTAGCAGACATTCGCTGCAAGGAACATGAACGATCAGCGACGCGTCCTGCTGGCTTTCGTCGCAGGCGGCATCATTTGCCGCCTTGCTGCGCCTTTGCGTCCTTCAGCGCCGTCCTGCAGCCGTCGGAGAGCTTGTCGAACTTCTCGATCATGCATTGCTTGATGCGGCGGCCGCCCGGCATGATTCCAGTACAGAGCGTACGCACATCGTCGCCGCAGGCCTGGCGCATGGCGCTCCTGTCCTGAGCCTGGGCGGCGGTGCTGGAGATGACTATCAACAGCAGCGGAAGCAGCTTGTGCATGATCGATGATTCCTCTCTCGCCGCGGCCGACGCGCCGGGCCTCGTGAGGCGGTTGTCTCGCCGATGAATTTAGCGGGCATATGTCGACCGTCGCCGCAACGTGTAACGGTTTGTATCACGAGGTCACTGCGCAGAGCGCAAGCGTCCGCTTGCCCCGGAGTCGTCGTCGACCACGGCGGCGCTCGTGCCGCCATTCCCTCAAGCGTGCACATCCGAGGCACTGCTGCGCAGCTTCCGCAGCGCGTGATCGACGCTGTGGAACACGCGATCCCGCGGCAGCACATCGTACAGGCCGAACCGTTCGAAGGCTTCCTGGGCCCGCAGCGACTCCAGCCGCGCCACCGCGAACACGATACCGGTCTCGTTGCAGATATGGATCACGTCGCGCAGAGTCTGCGCGGCGGTGAAATCGATCTCGACGATGGCGCTGGCCTCGAACACCACCAGCCGCGGCTTGCGGCTGCGCAGCAGGCGCTGCATGTCGGCGCGGAACGTCGCTGCATTGAGGAAGCTGAGCGGGGCCTGGAAGCCGACCACGGCGATGTCGGACAGATCCTCGCCCTTGATCTGCGGATGCGCCGGCCACCAGATCGTCGTGTCCGGCACGCGCTGGAAGGCGATGAGGTGGGCGCGTGTCGTGCTCCAGATGCCGTGCAGCAGCGACAGCGCAATGCCGAGCGCGACGCCCTGCTCGATTGGCAGCGCGACGATCGCCACCGCGGTCGCCAGGATGAGCAGGAACTCGCCCTTGGACGCGCGATAGACGCTTGTGATCTGCGCGACGCGGATGATGCGTAGCGCGACGAACAGCAGCACGCCGCCGAGCGCCGCTTCCGGCACATTCGCAAGCAGCCGAGCTCCGAACAGCACGAGCAGCAGCACGATCGCGGCGGCGAGCAGGCCCGCGACCTGCGACCGGCCGCCGGTCTCGACCACGATGCCGGTGCGCGGCGGACTGGCATTGACCGGAAACGCGCCGAACAATCCGGCGAGCAGGCTGCCGGCACCGGCGCCGAGGAAGTCGCGGTCGACATCGGCGGAACCATCGGGATCGGAAGGGAACGAGCGCGTCGTCGCCGACGTCTGCACCATCACCACAACCGCGATCAGGAAGGCGAGCGGGATCAGCTTCGCCCATTGTTCCGGTCCGATCAGCGGCACGGACGGCATCGGCACCGTGCCGGCGATCTCGCCGATGACGGGCACGCCGCCCCCCTTCAGCCCGGCCGACACCACGAACAAGGTCGAGGCCGCGAGCGCGATCAGCGCGCCGGGTATGCGGGCGCTGATCCGCTCGCAGACCGTGATGGTCGCGAGCACGCCGAAGCCGATGAGCATCGTGTACGCGTTGGCCTTGCCGAGTTCGCCCGCCAAGGTGGCGATCCGCGCCAGCGTTGGCCCGCTCGGTGACGGCAGGCCGAGCACGCCCGGCAATTGCGAGACGATGATGTGCACGGCAATGCCGGCCAGGAAGCCCACGGTGACCGGCACCGACAGCACGTTGGCGATGCCGCCGAGCCTGAAGCCGCCGGCCAGCACCAGCATGACCCCGACCAGCAGCGCCAGCGCCGCGGCCAGGCTGCCGTATTCGGGCGTGCCGCTGGTCGCGAGCAGCGCCAGGCCGCCGGCGAAGATCGGCGTGATCGTGGAATCGGCGCCGCAGGACAGGAAGCGGTTGGCGCCGAACAGCGCGAACCCCAGGGATCCCGCCATGAAGGCGAAGAAGCCGGTCTCGGGCGTGAAGCCGCCGAGCTTGGCGGTCGCCATCTGCTCGGGAATCGCGATCGCCGCCAGCGTCAGCCCGGCGGCGAGATCGGCGGGCAGGGCGCTGATCCGCCAGCCTCGCAGGGAGCGGAGCATCGGCCAATGATAGTTGCCGTCGTGGCGTGGTTGCTCGATCATGTCGATGTCTCCGAGTGCATCGCGGCCGAGCTGTTCGTCCGCTCACGCAAGATCGCGATCCCAAGGTGGCTCGGGCGCGAACGCCGCGGCGAGGTGGTCGATGAAGGCGCGCACCTTGGCCGATGGCGTGCGATCCGGCAGGTAGACGGCATGCACCGCCAGCAGGTCCGATGGCGGCACGTCGAGCGTCAGCGGCACCAGCCGTCCTGCGCGGATCTCGTCGCCGACGATGAAGGTCGGCTGGTAGATCACGCCTTGCCCGGCCAGGGCGGCGGCGAGCAGCGCATCGCCATTGTTGGCGCGCAGATTGCCGCTCACGGTGACGTCGACGGCCGCCTTGCCGCCCATGCGCCAGCGCGACGGGCCGGCCGCCGCCAGCGTATAGCCGAGGCAGTTGTGGTCGGCGAGATCGGCCGTGGTGCGCGGCGTCCCATGGGCGGCGAGATAGGACGGCGCCGCGCAGACCATCATCCGGCACGGCGCCAGCCGCCGCGCCACCAGGCTGGAGTCCTTGAGCGTGCCGATGCGGATCGCGAGATCCCAGCCTTCCTCGATCAGGTCGACGAGCCGGTCGTTGAGGCCGAGCTCGACGCTGACGCCGGGATAGAGCGCGGCGAAGCTTGCGAGCAGCGGCGCGATCTGGCGCGTGCCGAAGGCGAGCGGGACATTGAGCCGCAACAGGCCGCGCGGCTCGACCCGGTCGGCCGCGATCGCGCTCTCGGCCGCCTCGAAATCGCCGAGCACCCGCTCGGCGAGATCGAGATATCGCCGACCGGCCTCGGTGATGGTCAGCCGGCGCGTGGTGCGGTGAAACAGCTTCGTGCCGAGTCGCGTCTCCAGCGCTGCCAGATGTTTCGTGACCATCGTTGGCGACATGCCAAGCGCACGCGCGGCCGCCGACAGGCTGCCAGAACTGGCGATCCGCGACATCACTTCCAGTCCAGTCAGACGGTCCAGCATTCAGCCTCACTCGCCGGGTGTGAGGTGTCTCGCTAGCAGACTCGTGAGGTGCGGGGAATCATCACTCTTGCGGACGGGGGCGGGGGTGGGCGTCCGTCATAACGATGGCGCGAATCAGTCGCGCTGCCTTCGCGTCATCGCACTGCAAGTGAAAAGATGTCGCAACAAATTCGGGTTCTCGCCGGTATCAGTTGCCGCGCCACAGTGCAGTCCCGAACAATGCCGCATTTGATCACTTCCTGACCCAAAGCGGGTCAACTTGGTGCCCGACTTCGTTTTCAGTTTCCGCCCCGCGCGAGCGCCTTCTGGGGATGCACTCGCTTGCACATGTATTGAGTTTGTGAGGATGGGTTGATGAAAGCAGTGTACACTCTTGCTGTTGCCGCCTGTGGCGTCCTGCTTGCCGGCACGGTCGCGCAGGCAGGAGATTTCAGGGTCCAGCGGCCCGTAGCAGTCTACGATGCCCCGTACTACAATTGGACCGGCTTCTATGCCGGCGCATTCGCCGGGGGCGCGCACGGGCTGTGGACCATCGACTTCTATCGCAACAACAATCACGGCCATGCCGAGGAGGGCGCTGATGGCGTGGCCTTCGGCCTCTATGGCGGCTACAATTATCAGTTCGCCAATCGCTTCGTGGTCGGCGCCGAGGTCGATCTCGGCCGGTCCACCGCGTCGCAGAGCAACGACATCTTCGACAACGATTCGTCCTACGCCAAATACGGCATGTTCGGCTCGGTCCGCGCGCGCGCCGGCTATGCGTTCGACCGCTTGCTGGTCTTCGGCACGCTCGGTGTCGGCATCGCCAACTTGACCAACAATATCCAAAAGGGCCGCAACGCCGGCGAGCAGGTGGTGTGGGAGGATCAGGTGAAGGCCGGCCTCACGACAGGCGTCGGTGTCGAATACGCCTTCACCAGCAACTGGGTCGGACGCGGTGAATATGTCTACACCGACTACGGCAACGTGACGCTGTTCAATCGCGACGGCAACCGTGCCGACTTCAAGAACGAACTCCACCTGATCCGCGTTGGCGCGAGCTACCGGTTCTGATCGGGAGCGGCGGCATGTGCCCCCGGTTTCCGGAGGCATGTCGGCGTCATGCAACGGTGGACGAACGGGGCGTCGGCATTCGAGGCGCCGTGGCGTCGGTGCGTAAGGCGGTACGTCCACGACGAACCGCCTGCCACCTCACCTCAATGGTTTGAGCTGTCTTTCCTGGCGGCCAGATTATCGTCTCCCAGGGAATGATCTATGTCTCGGCACTATCCATTGGGAGCCCGAGATGATCGATTCGCGCACTGCACCCTACGCCGCCCTGCTGCTTCGCCTGACGCTGGGTGGCTTGTTCCTGGCCCATGCCAGCCTCAAGCTGTTCGTGTTCAGCCCGGCCGGCACTGCAAAATTCTTCGGCAGCATCGGCCTGCCGCCCGAGCTCGCCTACCTCGTCATCACGGCCGAGATCCTCGCCGGCATCGCGCTGATCCTCGGCGTCTACACCCGCTGGGTGGCGCTCGCCGCCGTGCCGATCCTGCTCGGCGCCATCTTCACCGTCCATGGCTCCGCGGGGTTCTTCTTCAACAATCCGAAGGGCGGCTGGGAGTATCCGGCGTTCTGGGCCGTCACGCTGGTGATCCAGGCCCTGCTCGGCGACGGCGCCTATGCGCTGGGCAGCCTTCGCAGCGGTCTTGCCGGCGGGCAGTTGCGCAACGCGCATTGATCGTCATGGTTGGTTGACTGCCGCGACAATCTCAGTGTCGTCCCCGCGAACGCGGGGACCCATAACCACAAGCGGACTTGGGTTGAGCGCGCTGGTCGACGCGCAGCCTGCCTCAAATGCCGATCACGCGGTATGGGTCCCTGCTTTCGCAGGGACGACAGCTGTGGGTTGGGTTGGCAGCTGAACATCCCTCTAGAGAACGAGGAGCCATGACATGACCCTGCCCAGCATCTTCCTGTCGCACGGCTCGCCGATGCTGCCGCTCACGGATTCGGCCGCCCGCGACTTCCTCGTCGGCCTCGGCGGCAGTCTGCCGCGGCCGAAGGCGATCCTGGTGATCTCGGCGCATTGGGAGACCGACATCCCCACCGTCAATGCGGTCGCTGCCAACGAGACGATCCACGACTTCTACGGCTTTCCGCGTGAGCTCTATCAGTTGCGCTATCCCGCGCCGGGCGCGCCCGATCTCGCGCACGCCGTGGCGGCGCGGTTGCAGGCGGCCGGCCTGCCGGTCGGCATCGACCGCGCGCGCGGCCTCGATCACGGCGCCTGGGTGCCGCTGCTGCTGATGTATCCGCAAGCCGACATTCCGGTGCTGCAACTCTCGATCCAGACCGAGCGCGGTCCAAGGCATCATCTCGAACTCGGCCGCGCGCTGGCGCCTTTGCGCGAGGAAGGCGTGCTGATCATCGGCAGCGGCAGCTTCACCCACAATCTCGGCGAATTCCGCAAGCGCCGGCTCGACATCGACGACCCCGCGCCGTCCTGGGTGGTCGACTTCGCCGACTGGGTGCACAACGCCGCGATCGAAGGCCGCGTCGACGATCTCGTCGACTACCGCCGTCTCGCTCCGCATGCGCGCGACAACCATCCGACCGACGAGCACTTCCTGCCGCTGTTCGCAGCGATGGGCGCGGCCGGCGAGGGCGGGCGCGTCGAGCGCCTGCACAACAGCGCCAATTACGGCGTGCTGCGCATGGATGTCTATGCGTTCCATGGCGTCGACGAGGCGAGGGCAGCGGCGTGAGCCGCTGAACTCATTAGTTCTGCAATGTCCAAGCCGCCGTCATTCCGGGGGGAGGGCCGCTCGCCTTGAACCCGAAATCTCGATATTGGCTGACGTCTTCTACTAATCACGAGCGATGGCGGAGCGTTGCCTGCCCGTCGGGTTACTATGTCGCAGGTGATTTCGCTTGTGTCGTCGGGCAAATCACCGCGATCCTTCCGCGCATCCCGCCTCACTTGCGGAGGGGCGTTGCGCGCGATCGTCACGACACGCGAGGCGGGGAGCGGTGGCCGCGAGAACTCGCAGCATGTCCTTTTCGATGTGCGGACGAACGATGCTCTTGCGGACGTGAAGTTGCAGGGTTCTGATACCTCGACGCTGGTATCACCGCGCAACGCGTGAAATGCGTTGTCGCGCATGGCGGCCAACAAGCCGAGCGCCAGGAAGCCTGCATATAAGCGTGAAGACCATCGCGCAGGGAGGGCCGGGTGATCTCGGCTGAACCTGTGGTACCTGCCGCCTGCATTTTTTTGAGCAGGCGGGCCACGGGCGGTGTGCCGAGTATGAACGACAGCTTGGAGGTGGAAGTCCTCTATCCAGCCTGATGGCGGCGAAGGATTAGCGAAGCGCAAGGGCGTCATCGCGAGGTGGGGTCTGAAGACAGCGTGGAGCAAAGCCGCGGCCCGATGAACAAACATCGGATGTGAGGCCTACCCGGCCGGACGAGCGAGCCACCAATCGCGAAGTCCACGGTCATCAAGGGGCGGGGTGGTAGATCCGACGGGCATGCGGTGAAGGCGGTCGGTCTTACCTCGGGAGATCTGCGTCGTGTCCCGGCAACGGGACTGAGGTCGTTGCAAGGCGATCTGAACGCGACGCAGAAGTCAGCAGAGGGCATAGTAGGCGGCAGCGTACCGCCGAAGGCCCGAACGATGGAAGTTCTGGTGGAGCGGTGATCTCGCACGACCCAATGCGGCAGGAAGCTCAGAGCAATCTGAACCCTCGCCCCGGACCGAGGGGTGAAGCCCCGCGGGCCGGCGCCGGGGCGGCCGAAGCTCGCGCGGCGAAAGCCTGTCTCGATCAGACGGCGGTCGCGGGACCGTCGATGGAAAGGATCGTCGCACGTGAGAACCTGAAGAAGGCATTGGACCGAGTGAAGCGCAACAAGGGCGCGGCGGGGGTCGACGGGATGACCGTGGATGATCTGCCGGCCTACCTGAAGGTGAACTGGCTCGCGATCCGCGCCCAACTGCTCGACGGCACCTACAAGCCGCAGCCGGTGCGGCGTGTCGAGATTCCGAAGGCATCGGGCGGCGTCAGGCTGCTCGGCATCCCGACGGTGCTCGACCGCTTCATCCAGCAGGCGGTTCTGCAGGTGCTGCAAAGCGAATGGGATCGGACGTTCTCCGAGACGAGCTTCGGCTTCCGGCCGGGCCGCTCGGCGCATCAGGCGGTGGCGAAGGCGCAGACCTACATTGCGTCCCGGCACGCGGTCGTGGTGGATATCGATCTGGAGAAGTTCTTCGACCGGGTCAATCACGACATCCTGATGGGGCTGGTCGCCAAGCGGGTTGCCGACAAGCGACTCCTGAAGCTGATCCGCGGCTTCCTGACTGCGGGCGTGCTGGAGGGAGGGCTGGTCAGCCCGACGGAGGAAGGAACGCCGCAAGGCGGGCCGCTCTCGCCGCTGCTGTCGAACCTGATGCTGGACGTGCTGGACAAGGAGCTGGAGAGGCGAGGTCATCGCTTCGTGCGCTATGCCGACGACTGCAACATCTATGTGCGCAGTCGGAAGGCGGGCGAGCGGGTGATGGCGAGCATCGAGAGATTCCTGGAACGGCGCCTCGAGCTCAAGGTGAACAGGGCCAAGAGCGCGGTCGCCAGACCGAGCCACCGCAAGTTCCTGGGCTTCAGCTTTACGCAGGGGAAGAAGCCGCGCCGGCGCATCGCGCCTGAGGCCATTGCCCGTTGCAAGGCGAGAGTTCGGGAGCTGACGGGGCGACAGTCTGGCCGAAGCCTGGAGCAGATCATCGAGAAGCTGGCGCTGTATCTGAAGGGATGGCGCGGCTACTTCGGGTTCTGCGAGACGCCGTCGGTGTTGCGCAAGCTCGATGAGTGGATCAGGCGGCGGTTGCGCGCCGTCGTCTGGACCCAATGGAAGTGCGGTCCTACTCGCTTCGACGAGCTGCGACGCCGCGGCGTCGACCGGGAGACGGCGCTTAAAACCGCCGGCAACCCACGTGGTCCCTGGCGGCTCGCCAACAGCGCCGCACTGGCCAACGCTCTGCCAAGGTCCTTGTTCGCCTCACTCGGCCTGCCTTTCCTCGCAGCCCGCAAAGCCGCTTAATCCGCCGAACCGCCGTATACGTGATCCGTATGTACGGTGGTGTGGGAGGGGTGGAGTCGCGAGACTCCCCCCTATCCCGATCGGCCAGCGCCCGGCCTTCCCTGCGCCCTCCTGATTGATGAGGGTGAGCAGCTAAGCACAGCTCGGGCGCGATGGCGCCGCGAGAAAGCGCAGCCATGACCCAGCGAAGCTCGCCACACACGCGGTGTCGTCCCGGCCTTGAGCCGGGACCCATAACTACCGGCGTGAATGAGACGGATGACCGCCAGCCATATCCCTCGCGAGATCACGCGGTATGGGTCCCGGCGTTCGCCGGGACGACAGCTGGGCAGAGGGAATAGTGCGGCGCACACATGACCTCGGAGGTAACTGACACGGGATGGCGCGGCGTAGAAAATCCTTGACCCCTCCGCATGCAGATGATGCGAAGGATGCACCAGGGAGTGAAACAACAATGCGCCTGCCGTTCTATTATGGCTGGGTCATCGTCGCCGTGACCTTCGTGACGATGGCCGTCGGCGTCAATGCACGCACGGCGTTCTCGCTGTTCTATCCGCCGATCCTCGCCGAATTCGGCTGGGACCGCGGCGTCACCGCCGGCGCGTTCTCGTTCGGCTTCGTTGCCTCCGGAATCGTCAGTCCACTGATCGGACGGCTGATGGATCGCACCGGCCCGCGGGCCGTAATGGAACTCGGCGTCGCGCTGATGGCCGGCGGCCTGTTGCTGGCGCCGCTGACCTCGCAGCCCTGGCATCTCTACATCACGATCGGCGTGATGGTCGGCGCCGGCAGCGTCTGCCTCGGCTATTCCGGCCAGTCCCTGTTCCTGCCGAACTGGTTCATCCGCCGCCGCGGGCTGGCGATCGGCATCGCCTTTGCCGGCGTCGGCATCGGCTCGATGACGCTGTTGCCGTGGGTGCAGCACATGATCGCGCAGACCAACTGGCGCACGGCCTGCACCGCGATGGGCATCGTCGTGCTGGTCGTGCTGGCGCCGATCAATCTGCTGCTGCGCAAGAAGCCGGAGGAGATCGGCCTGCGTCCCGACGGCGACGTCGCGCCGCTCGCCAATGCGGTCAAACCGGTCTCCAACATCGTCGATGCCGCCTGGGCCGGCACCGACTGGACATTGTCGCGCGCGCTGCGCACGGGCCGGTTCTGGTGGCTCGCGCTCGGCTATTTCTTCGGGCTCTACGTCTGGTACGCGGTGCAGGTGCACCAGACGAAATACCTGCTCGAGATCGGCTTCAGCTCGAGCGTCGCGGTGTGGGCGCTCGGGGCCGTCAGCCTGCTCGGGATTCCCGGCCAGATCGCGCTCGGCCATCTGTCGGATCGCCTGGGGCGTGAGGCGGTGTGGGGATTAGGCTGTCTCGGCTTCGCGATCTGCTTCGCCGCGCTGATCGCGCTCAAGGCCGCGCCGTCGCTCGTGCTGATCTACGTCATGGTGGCGACGCAGGGCGCGCTTGGTTACGGCCTGACCTCGGTGATGGGCGCGGTCGCGCTGGAAATATTCCAGGGCGCGCATTTCGGCAGCATCTTCGGAACGCTGATGCTGATCGGGCTGTGCGGCGGCGCAGCAGGGCCGTGGGTGACCGGCGTGCTCTATGACTACACCCTGAGCTACACGCCGGGCTTCGTGATCGCCTTCCTCGGCGCCTTCGTCTCGGCGGCGGCGATCTGGATCGCGGCACCCCGCAGGGTCCGCCTCGTCGCCGGCCAATTGCACAGGTTAAGGACGGCAGGGGCCACGGCGTGATGTGTGATCCGGCCGACTTGCCATCGCCGCGCGGCCGTGAGCTAATCGGCCAATCCAAGGGAGGGACCACATGAACGAGCATGTCCAGGCCGCCAAGGCTGCGCCGCTGTTCAATCCGCTGTCGCCGGAGTTCATCCGCGACCCCTATCCCTTCTATGCGCAACTGCGCGACAACGATCCGATGCATGTGACGCCGTTCGGCGCGTTCCTCGCCAGCCGGCACGCGGAATCGAGCCTGGTGCTGCGCGACAAGCGCTTCGGCAAGGACTTCGTCGCGCGTTCGATCCGGCGCTACGGTCCCGACATCATGCAGGAGCCGGTGTTCCAGAGCATGCGGCATTGGATGCTGCAGCAGGACCCGCCGGACCACACCCGGTTGCGCGGCCTGGTCGTGAAGGCGTTCACCGCGCGGCGCGTCGAGGACATGCGGCCGCGCATCCAGGAGATCGTCGACCGCACGCTCGATCAGGTGATCCCGCAGGGCCGGATGGACCTGATCGAGGACTTCGCGTTCAAGCTGCCCGTCACCGTGATCTGCGACATGCTCGGCATTCCCGAGGAGCATCGCGAGGCGTTCTACAAGAGCTCGCGCGAGGGCGGCCGACTGCTCGAGCCGGTGCCGCTGTCGAAGGCCGAGATCGCCGAGGGCAATGCCGGCAACGCCGTGTCCAAGGCGTATTTCCAGCACCTGTTCGAGTTGCGCCGGAAACATCCCGGCGACGATCTGACGACGCAGCTGCTGCAGGCCGAGGAGGACGGTGCCAAGCTCAGCCATGAGGAGCTCACCGCCAACATCATCCTGCTGTTCGGCGCGGGGCACGAGACCACGGTCAACCTGATCGGCAACGGCCTGCTGGCGCTGCACCGCAATCCGGACCAGTTGGCGCTCTTGAAGGCGCGGCCGGAGCTGATCACGAACGCGATCGAGGAGTTCCTGCGCTACGATTCCTCGGTGCAGCTCACCGGGCGGGTCGCGCTCGAGGATATCGAGGATCTCGGCGGCCGGCGGATTCCTGCGGGCGAGAGCGTGCTGTGCCTGCTCGGCTCGGCCAACCGCGATCCCGCCGTGTATCCGGACAATCCGGAACAGCTCGATATCACCAGGCCAAACGTGAAGCCGCTGTCGTTCGGCGGCGGCATCCACCATTGCCTGGGCGCGCAGCTTGCCCGGATCGAGGCCGAGATCGCGATCGGAACCCTGCTGCGGCGGCTGCCGGAGCTGAAGCTGGACGATCCGGACAACCCGGAATGGCGGCCGACCTTCGTGCTGCGCGGCCTCAAGCGGCTGCCGGCCCACTGGTAACCATCTTCGTTAACGGAGTTGTGCAACGCCCCCGGAAAGACCGACAGCGCTGTGACTTCGCCATACTTAATCCTATATGATGCAGCGCTCCGGTATCGATGCCAGTGGGCCGCGGCCGCATTGGTTTTAAGGTTGGGACACCGGAGCGTTGTCCTTTGAGGGAGACCCCGTGCAGACGACCCTGCTCGGCTTGGCGATTGCCTTCATCCTTGCGCTCCTTGCTGCGCTGATCGGCCCGTACTTCGTCGACTGGAACCAGTTCCGGCCGCAGTTCGAGGCCGAGGCGAGCCAGGTCATTGGCGTGCCCGTGCGGGTCGCCGGTGCGCTGGATGCACGGCTGTTACCGACGCCGACCTTAAGGCTGCGCCAGGTCACGTTCGGTGGCGCCAACCATCTCGGCAAGCTGCGCGCCGACAAGCTCGACGTCGAGTTCAGCCTTGGCGATCTGATGCGCGGGGAATGGCGGGCGAACGAACTCACCATCGGCGGCATGGCCGCCGATCTCGGCCTCGATGCCAAGGGCCTGGTCGACCTGCCGGCTGCCTCCGGCCGCTTCAATCTGGCCGCGCTCGCGATCGACCGGTTCAATCTCACCGGCCGCGTCGCCCTGCACGACGCAGCCAGCCGCTCGACGCTGGAGCTGACCGACATCGTCTTCTCCGGCGACGTGCGCTCGCTGGCTGGCTCCCTGCGCGGCGACGGCGCCGTGTCGATCCGCGGCGGCCGCTACCCGTTCCGGGTGTCGTCGAGCCAGGACAAGGACTCCAACGGCCTGCGCGTCCACCTCAACATCGACCCGGGCGAGCGTCCCGTGATGGCCGACATCGAAGGCCTCATCAGCTTTCCCAACCGCTCGCCGAAGTTCGAGGGCGCGCTGACGCTGTCGTCGCCCCCGAAAGAGCAGGGCGCCGACAACGACAAGCCCGCCCAGTCTGCGAAGGAGCCGTCCGCAAAGCAGGTCCAACAGGCCAAGACCCGTCCGCTGAACCAGGCCGGCGCGACGCCTTGGCGCATCGCCACCAAGATCGTCGGCGACCAGGCGACGGCCAAGCTCGACCAGATCGAGGTCAGCTTCGGCCAGGAGGATCGCTCGCTGAAATTCGCGGGCAGCGGCGACGTCCGTTTCGGCGCCGCCCCCGCGCTGAAAGCCTCACTGTCCGCACGCCAGCTCGATGCCGACAAGCTCCTGGCCGGCGGTGACGACGTCAAGGACCGGCGGGCGATTGCGCCCGCGCTGGTGCTGCCGGCGCTGCGCAACTGGATTGCACAACTGCCGACCTTGCCGATGCCGGCCAACGTGCAGTTCGCGACCGAGCAGATCATGCTCTCCGGCCGCCCGGTGCAGAACTTCACCGCCGACCTGCACAACGAGCCGTCGGCATGGAGCCTCGAGAAGGTCGATCTGCGCGCGCCCGGTTCGACGCGGCTGACCTTCCGGACCATCGGCATCTCGACCTCGGTGACATCGGGCTTCACCGGCGCGCTCGATCTCGAATCGTCGGAGCCCGACACGCTGGTGGCCTGGCTGCAGGGCCGCAGCGACAGCAGCTACCGCACCCAGCGTCCGCTGCGGCTGCGCGGCGACCTCAACGTGGCGCCGGAGCGGATCGCGATCGACAGCCTCAAGGCCGATATCGACGGCGGCTCCGTCGATGGACGCGTCGCTCTCGTCAACCGGTCGGCCGGGCCGGGCTCGCGTTTCGAAGCGGTGCTGAAGGGCGACCGGCTCGACCTCGACGCGGCGATGGCCGTGACCCGGTCGCTGGTCGGCGTCACCGGCGAGTGGCCCGCCGAGGCCACCGTGGCGCTCGACGTCGGCCGCGCCAAGCTCAGCGGCCAGGAGCTGCGTCCGCTCACCGCGCGCTTTTCCTACGATCCCAAGACCATCGCCATCGACCAGATCAAGTTCGGTCAGAGCGGCGGCGTGACGAGCGAGGGCTCCGGCCGTTTCGATCGCGCCGACGCGACCGGGCGGCTGGTCGTGACCTCGATGGCCGGCTCGCTCAAGGAGATCACGGCGCTGGTGCAGCCGTTCGCGCCGCAGATCGCCGCGCGCTTCGATGCACTCGGCACGCCTGCCGGCGCTGCCCGGTTGAAGCTCACGCTCGATCTCGCCAAGGATCCTGCCAATGCCGACCGCAGCCAGGCCAAGGCGGTGCTCGATCTCGATGCGCCGCAACTCAAGGGCTCGGCGACGCTGACGGCCAAACCGTCGGCGGCGGCGCTGCGCAGCTTCGAGGTCGACGCGATCGATCGAACCGAGCTTGGGATCGAGAGCCGCGTCGCGGCCGAGCAGGGCAATGTCGTGCTGGCGCTGCTCGGGCTCGATCGCGTCGCGGCGGCCGGCAACGGTCCGGCCCAGTTCGACGCCAGCGTGACCGGCAGCTGGCGCACGCCGCTGCGGGTGAATGCGAAGCTGTCCGGCGCCGGGCTCGATGGCGATGCGCAAGGCTCCGTCGATCCCTGGGGGGACACCGCCAAGGCCAACGTCAATCTGCGCCTGCGCAGCGCCAATCTGTCGCCGTTGTTCGGATTGAAGCCGCAGGATCCGGCGGCGCAGAACATCCGCCTGTTCTGCCGTCTCGGTCTTTCCAACAATCGCGTGACGCTCGACGACATCGACAGCACGGTCGGTGGATCGCGGCTGCGCGGCCGGCTCGCCCTGGTGCTCGACGAGGACAAGCAGATCGATGGTGAGCTCGGGCTGGACGCGCTCGACGTGCCGCAAGTGTTCTCGGTGCTGGTCGGCGCAGCCGGGCGTGAGCAGGCCGAGCCTCTCGGCGCAGGTCTCTTGAAGGGATGGCGCGGGCGGGTCTCGTTCCAGGCCCTCAGCGGCGCCATTCTGAACGGCACGGATCTGCGTCCGCTGGGTGGCGCCATCAAGAGCGACGGCCAGTCGCTGACCATCGAGAACGTCAAGGGCAAGCTCGGCGGCGGCGACGTCACCGCGACCGTCGATGCGCGCTCCAACGCGAATGGTCTCGTCCTGAACGGCCGCGTCGAGCTCGCCGGCATCGACGGCAACGCGCTGCGCTATCACAGCCTGAAGATGCCGGCCGGCAAGGTTTCGGCGCAGATGACGCTCGCCGCCGAAGGGCGCAGCGTGCAGGCACTGGTCAACGCGCTCTCGGGCAATGGCACGGTGACGCTCGACAATGCGGCGCTCCCCAATCTCGACCCGCGGGCGTTCGATGCGGCGTTGCGCGCGGCCGACGCAGGCCAGGTGAGCGACGACGGCAAGTTGCGGCAGGTGATCGAGCCGGTGCTGACATCGGGGACGTTGCCGGTCGCGTCTGCTCAGATCCCCTTCATCATCCGCGATGGCCGGCTGCGTGTCGGCGCCACCACGCTCGAAGCGCAGGGCGCCCGCGCCGTCGTGTCCGGTGGCTTCGACATTCCTGCCGACCAGGCCGACATTCGCGCCAGCCTGAGCGCGAACACCGTCGGCAACGCCAACAGCCGTCCCGAGATCCAGCTGTTCGTGATCGGCACGTCCGGGGCGCTGACGCGCGCGGTCGACGTCACCTCGCTGTCGTCGTGGCTCGCGGTGCGTGCGATCGATCGCGAAACGCGGCGTCTGGATGCGATCGCGCGCGGCGAGGTGCCGCCGGCCTATCCGTCGTCCACCGCGTCGCTGCCCGGTGTACCCGAGGCTGGCCCGGCCGCGCCGAGCGCGGCCGACGTGCCGCTGCCCGGGCGTGATCCGCGGCGTGAGCCGCGCGCCAAGCTCGGCGGTCCCCGCGCCGTCGTGCCGCCGCTGACCCCGCCGCTCTCCGCTCCCGCGCCTCAGCCGGCGGCACCGGTGGCATCGAGCCAGCCGCAGGTCGCGCCCTTGCCGCCGCCGGTCGAGATCAAGCCCGCGCCGGGTGCGCTGCCGCCGCGCCCCAGGCCCGTGCCGCGTCCGCCGGTCGTGCTGACGCCGCCGGGCAGTCCATGATGCCGGCTGACGGCGTGCGGGGACCGCGCCGATGATGACGTTGCGACAGGTCGAGGTCATTCGCGCGGTCATGGTGACGGGCACCATCAACGGCGCCGCGCGCCTGCTGAAGGTGTCGGCACCGGGCGTCAGCCGTCTGGTGAAATACACCGAGCGCTCGCTCGGCATCCGTTTCTTCCAGCGCCAGAACGGCCGCTATTTCCCGACCCCCGAGGCGCAGAACATCTTCGAGCAGATCAACAGCGTCTACGAGAAGGTCGACGATCTCAGCTACATCATCTCCAACATCGGCCGCGGCGCGCTGTCGGAACTGCGCGTCGGCTCGGTGCCCAGCATTTCCCAGGTGATGGTGCCGCGCGCGATCGAGCGCGTCCGCCGCCGCTATCCCGATCTCGGCATCGACATCAACATTCTCAAGATCGAGGAAGCGATCGACTATCTGATGCTGGGCAAGGGCGAGTGCGTGGCGATGAGCTACCGACTCGATCATTCCGGGCTCGAATTCCTGCCGCTGGCCTCAGGCGAATTGTTCTGCATCGTGCCGCCGGGACACGAGCTCGCCGGCCGCAAGCAGGTGTCGGCTGCCGAGATGACGCGCTATCCGCTGATCGGCATCGATCCCAACGACCCCTACGGCCGGATCATGGCGGAGATCTTCGCGCGCAACAAACTCAGCTACAACATCTCGATCAAGGCGCGCTTCGGCACCACGGTCTGCGCGCTGGTGAAGGCCGGGCTCGGCATCGCGGTGATCGACCAGTTCACGGTCGCGCATGGCGGCTATCCCGGCATCGAGTTGATCAAGATTGCCGAGCCCACGCGGTTCGACACCTACATCGCCGTCAAGCGCGGCACGCCGCTGTCGCTCTACGCCGAACACTTCATCGACTGCCTGCGCGCGGAGATGCGCGCGCTGGAGCCCGGCCGACGTCAGGTGGCCAAACCGGCGAAATCCGGCGGCGGCAAAAAATAACATGATGTTAGGTTCAGCCGATATTTGAGTAATTGTGTTAGCGAGCGAACGCGCTATCGTCTGCATCGAAATCCGCGCGTGCGACGCTCGCACGTCACAGCAGCAAGAGACAAAAGCGAACGTGCCCGATCTTTCCGCGCTCAAAGCCCGCAAATTCCTGACCGGCTTGATCGGTGCGCCGATCGCGCATTCGGCGTCTCCCGCGATGCACGAATATGCCGCGGCGGCGCTCGGCGTGCGCTGCCATTACCAGCTGATCGAGGTGGCCGGTGCCGATCGCGCGGGTCTGGCGACGCTGCTTGAAGGCGTGCGCCGGCTCGGCTTTGCCGGGGTCAATGTGACCTATCCCTACAAGGAAGCTGTGGTCGAGCTGCTCGACGAACTCGCGCCGAAGGCGGCGGCGATGGGCGCCGTCAATACCGTCGTCGTGCGCGATGGCCGGCTGATCGGCCACAATACCGATACCACCGGCTTCGAGCGGGCAGTGGCGCCGCTGGTCAGCCGGACCGGTCGCGGCGTCGTGGCGCTGATTGGGGCCGGCGGGGTTGGTAAAGCGATTGCGTTCGCGCTTGCGAACCTCGACGTCGCAGGCTTGCACATCTACGACACCGAGCGTGCGCGTGCGGAGAAGCTGGCGAACCTGCTTCCGGGCGGCAAATCCATCACGGTGGCCGATAGCGTCGAAGAGGCGCTGCAGGGGGTGGTGGGCGTCGTCAACGGCACACCGATCGGGATGCTGCCGAACCGCGGTACGCCGGTGCCGGAACACTTGCTGCGCGCCGATCTCTGGGTCGCCGATGCCGTCTATTCGCCGCTGTGGACGCCGCTGCTGAAAGCCGCCAAGGCCAAGGGCGCGCGCGTTCTGCTCGGCCGCGAGCTTGCGATCTACCAGGCCGCCGACGCGTTCGAGCTGTTCACCGGTCTAGCACCGTCGACCGAGGCGATGGGCGCGGCGTTCGACAACCATATGGCGGAGAGATATCCGGCGGTTGACGCCGCCTGACCAAACCGGCCAATACGCGCCGGACTAGTCGTTCAAGCAAGAAACGCAAACAAGCGTTTGGAAACAGAGGAGGAAACAACGTGAGATCGATCACCCTGGCTGGCCTGTGCTCAGCCGTGCTGCTGTCCGGAGCCGCCTTCGCGCAATCCGGCGCCCCCATCAAGATCGCCAATGTCGCCGAGCTCTCAGGCGGTGGCGCCACCGTCGGCAACAACTGGAAGAACGGCATCGATCTCGCCGTCGAGGAAATCAACGCCAAGGGCGGCATCCTCGGCCGCAAGATCGAGGTCAGCCATGCCGACTCGCAGTCGAACCCCGGCGTTGCGCGTGCGCAGGTGCAGAAGGCGCTCGATGGCGAGCCCTACGTGCTGCTCGGGCCCGGCTATTCCGGCTCGGTGAAGGTGACGGCGCCGCTGGCGGCCGAGGCCGGCATCACCCAGATCATGGGCGGCGAAGCGGCCGAGCTCACGCAGGCCGGCAACAAGTTCCTGTTCCGCACCTCGTTCGGCCAGCAATCGTCGATGCCGAAGGTCGCGAAGTACATCAACGATGAGCTGAAGGCGAAGTCGGTCGCGGTGGTCTGGGTCAACAATGATTTCGGCCGCGGCGGTCGCGACGTCATCACCAAGGAGTTCAACCGTCTCGGCATCAAGGTCGCGGCCGACCTCTCGACCGAAGCCGGCCAGGCCGACTTCGCCGCCGACGTCAGCAAGATCAAGGCGGCGGCGCCGGATGCGGTCTTCATCTATGTCAACGAGGAAGAGAGCGCGCGCATCCTGAAAGAGATCAAGCGCCAGGGCGTGACCGCGCCGCTGATCGGCGAGACCACGCTGGTCGGCCAGAAGGTGATCGAGCTCGCCGGCGATGCCGCCAACGGCGCCCGCGGCCATGTCGGTCTCACCACCGACGCACCGATCGAGGCCATCAAGGCGTTCCGCGACCGCTTCGTGAAGAAGTACAACTACGTGCCGGATCACAACGGCCTCAAGGGCTATCTCGCGATCTACATGGTCAAGGCCACGACCGAGAAGATGGGCAAGGTGGATTCCAAGGCCTTCGCCGACACGCTGCACGGCCTGACCATCAAGACCTCGACCGAGCCGAATATCCTGATGGATGTCACGTTCGACCAGAACGGCGACATCGATCGCCAGGGCTTCCTGGTCGAGGTGGTCGAAGGCAAGCAGGTCGTGAAGCAGGTGCTGCCGAAGCTCAACTGAGGACAACGGTCGACCGGCGGCGCCGGAGGGGATGCCAGTGCCGCCGTCACCCAAAGGCCTAGGGGGAAACGATGTCCAATCTGCTCGACCTGATCGTGGCGGGTCTCGCCACCGGCGCCATCTACGCGCTCGTTGCCGTCGGCTTCACCTTGCTGTGGCAGACCTCGCAGACCATCAACTTCGCCCAGGGCGAGTTCGTGATGCTGCCGGCCTTCCTGATGCTCGCGGTGATGCATCTCGGCGCGCCGTTCTGGCTCGCGGTTCTCGTCGGCATCCTGTTGTCGGCACTGCTGCTCGGTCTCGCCTTCAAGATGCTGCTGGTCGATCCGATGCTGCGGCATGGCGTGCTGCCGCTGGCGATCGCCACCATGGCGCTGGCGGTCGGGATCAAGGAGGCGGTGAAGCAGTTCTTCAGCGCCGAGGCATCGCCTTTCCCTTCGATCGTGCCGGTAGGTGACGTCACCGTCCTGGGCCGGGCGATTTCGCTGCAGAGCCTCGGCGTGCTCGCAGTCGCGATCCTCGCGGTCGTCGGATTGACCACGCTGTTGAACCGCACCTCGCTCGGCCATCAGATGCAGGCGGCCGCGCAGAATCCCACGGTGGCGCGCATCATCGGCGTGCCCGTCGAGCGTATGATCCTCCTGACCTTCCTGATCAATGCCGTGCTGGTCGCGCTGGCCTCGCTGCTGATCACGCCAATCTATCTCGCGAAGTTTTCCAGCGGCGAGGTGCTCGGGCAAGCGGCGTTCATCGCCGCGATCGTTGGCGGCTTCAACCAGGTGCGCGGCGCCATTGCCGGCGGTCTCCTGATCGGCGTCGTCGACAACCTCGCCGCCGCCTACGTCTCCACTCAGTATCGCGCCGCCGTTCCGATGGTGCTGCTGATCCTTGTCATCCTGTTCCGGCCGCAGGGCCTGCTCGGACGCGCCGAGGAGCGTACGGTATGAGCAAGCACAGCAAACTGCTTCTCGCCGCGCTCGGTCTCGTCATCATCGCGGGTCTGATCATCATCCCGATGAACTTCAACCGCTACGGCCTGTATATTCTGAGCCAGTGGGCGGTCATGACCATTGCGGCCATGGGGCTCAACCTCACGCTCGGTTATGCCGGACAGGTGTCGCTGGCCCAGGGCGCGTTCGTCGGCATCGGCGCCTACGGGGCCGCGATCCTGACTACGCATGGCTGGCCACTGATCGCCGCGCTAGGGCTCGTCATCGTGATCTGCTTCGCCGTCGGCTGGCTCTTGGGCTATCCGGCGCTGCGCGTGCAGCACCACTATCTCGCCTTTGTCACGCTCGCCTTCTCGACCTTGGCGTTCCTGGTGTTTCGCAACGAGAGCTGGCTCACCAACGGCATCTACGGCATCAGCAACATTCCGCGCCCGGAAATCTTCGGCTTTCCGACCCGCAAGCCATTGCCGTTCTATTACCTCTGCCTCGGCTCGCTCGGTCTGGTGACGCTGGCGATGTGGTGGCTGATCCGCTCGCCCTGGGGCCGCGCCTTCATGGCGCTGCGCGAGAACCCGATCCGGGCGCAGTCGCTCGGCATCGACACCAGGCGCTACACGCTGATGGCGTTCGCAATCGGCTCCGTGCTCGGCGGCATCGCCGGCGTGCTCTATGCGCCGCTGACGCAATATGTCGATCCCGTGCCGTTCAACCTGCAGCTCTCGCTCGATCTCTTGATGATGGTGATCGTCGGCGGCGCCGGCTTCATGCTCGGGCCGTTCCTCGGAGCCATGATCGCGGTGCTGCTGCCGGAGTGGCTGCGCTTTGCCGAAGGCTATTACCTGATGCTCTACGCGGCCGCGGTCATCGTGCTGCTGATCTATTCGCCGAGCGGCATCCTCGGCATTCTCGACCGCTATCTCAGCTCACGCCGGACTCAGGCGGCATCCGCGCTGCGAGCGGCGGCTCAATCCAAGCTGGAGGCCGCGCAATGACAGCAGTTCTCGACGTCCGCGACGTCAAGAAGAGCTTCGGCGGCATCACCGCCGTCAACGGCGTCAGCTTCGACGTGCAGGAGGGCGAGATCCTCGGCCTGATCGGTCCCAACGGCTGCGGCAAGTCGACCCTGTTCAACTGCATCCTTGGCCAGCTGGTGCCGAGCGCGGGCGAGGTGAGGGTCGATGGCAAGCTCGTTACTGGACAGCGTCCGTCGGACCTCAATCGCCTCGGCGTCAGCCGCACCTTCCAGCTGCTGCAGGTGTTTCCCAAACTGTCGGTGCGCGACAATCTGATCCTTGCCGGGCAGGAGCATCGTGGCAGCATGCTGTCGCGCCTGCTCGGTCCGTCGGATGCGGGACTCACCGAGACGGCCGATCAGATGATCGGCTTCTTCAAGCTGGAGCATCTTGCCAACGAGCCGGCGGGCGGCCTCTCCTACGGCCAGCAGAAGCTGCTCGATGCGGCCATGGCGTTCATGGGCGGCCCGCGGCTGGTGCTGCTCGACGAGCCTGCAGGCGGCGTCAACCCGACCATGCTGGGCGACCTCAAGGAGCGGCTGATCGCGATCAATCGCGAGCGCCGCGCCACCTTCGTCGTGATCGAGCACAACATGGAGTTTGTGATGTCGCTGTGCTCGCGCGTGATGGTGATGGCGGAAGGCAAGGTGCTTGCGATCGGCAAACCCGACGAGATCAGGGCCAACCCGGCCGTGATCGAAGCCTATCTCGGACACTGAGGGAGCCGGCGATGAGCGATCCCATTCTCGATGTCCAGAACCTCGTCGGCGGCTACGGCAAGATGACGATCCTCAACGGCACGACCTTCTCGGTGCCGGCGGGCTCGATCACCACCGTCATCGGTCCGAACGGCGCCGGCAAGTCGACCGTGTTCAAGGCGATCTTCGGCCTGCTCAAGCTGCGCGAAGGCAAGGTGGTCTTCAAGGGCCGCGACGTCACCGGCTTGAGCCAGCGCGCGCTGCTCGGCGCCGGCATCTGCTACATCCCGCAGGGCCGCAACATCTTCGGTGAGCTGTCGGTGCGTCACAACATCGAGCTTGGCGGCGTCGCCGCTTCGCGCGATCTCGATCTGACCGCCCGCGTCGAGGCGGCGCTCGACGTCTTTCCGGTGCTGCGCAAGAAGGCGGATCGTCAGGCCTCGACCCTGTCGGGCGGCGAGCAGAAGCAGCTCGAGATCGCGCGCGGGCTGCTTCTCGAGCCGCAGCTGGTGCTGATCGACGAGCCCTCGATTGGCCTGTCGCCCTTGATGGTGCAGCAGACCTTCGACATGCTGAAACAATTGCGCGACCGCGGCGTCTCGGTGCTCCTGATCGAGCAGAATGCGCGCTCGGCGCTGGAGATCTCCGACTACGGCATCGTGCTCGAGCTCGGCCGTACCCGCATCATCGACAAGGCCGATCGCGTGCTGGCCGATCCGCGCATCGGCCAACTGTTCCTGGGCGGCGCGATGGAGGAGACGGCGGCATGAACCAGCGCTCGATCGCAACGGTCTCCATCTCTGGCGCGCTCGACGAGAAGCTCAAGGCGATCGCTGCCGCCGGCTTCGATACGGTCGAGATCTTCGAGAACGATCTGGTCGCGTTCGGGATGCGGCCGCGCGAGATCGGGCAGATGTGCCGCGACCTCGGCCTTGCGATCTGCGCCTATCAGCCGTTCCGCGATTTCGAGGGCATGCCGGAGCCGCAGCGCGCGCGCAACTTCATCCGCGCCGAGCGCAAGTTCGACCTGATGCAGGAGCTCGGCACGGATCTGCTGCTGATCTGCAGCAGCGTGTCGCCGGCCTCGCTCGGCGGCATCGACCGCGCCGCCGCCGATTTCCACGAGCTCGGCGAGCGCGCCGCGAAGCGGGGTCTGCGCGTCGGCTATGAGGCGCTGGCCTGGGGCCGTCACGTGCATGACTATCGCGATGCCTGGGAGATCGTGCGCCGCGCCGATCACAAAGCCATCGGCGTCATCCTCGACAGTTTCCATGCGCTCGCACCGGCGCTGCCGACCAACGCGATTCGCTCCATTCCCGCCGACAAGATCTTCCTGGTGCAACTCGCCGATGCGCCGAAGCTCGAACTGGATGTGCTGTCCTGGAGCCGGCATTTCCGCAGCTTTCCCGGGCAAGGCGATCTGCCGGTCGGGGCGTTCATGGAGGCGGTGGCCGCGACCGGCTATACGGGGCCGCTGTCGCTGGAGATCTTCAACGATCAGTTCCGCGCCGGCTCGGCGCCGCGCACCGCGCTCGACGGCATGCGCTCGCTGCTGCTGTTGCAGGATGACCTCGCCGGGAAGATGCCCGCCCAGCCGGAGCCGCGCTTCGAGCCTCGGGTCAGGAGCCACGGCATCGGCTTCGTGGAATTCGCGGTCAGCGAGGACAAAGCGGAGTCTCTGGCGAGACTGTTCGGGCAGCTTGGCTTCCGCAAGACGGGGCGTCATCGCAGCAAGGCGGTGCAGCGCTGGTCCCAGGGCGCAATCGAGCTGGTGATCAACTGCGAGCCGGCCAGCTTTGCGCATTCGCATTACGTCACGCATGGGGCAGGCGTCTGCGCGTTGGCGCTGGACGTCGACAGCGCCGCTCGTGCCATGGCGCGGGCGCAGTCCTTGAAGACGCGCACCTTCACGCAGCCGGTCGGGCCGGGGGAACTGGAAATTCCGGCGATCCACGGCGTCGGCGGCAGCCTGTTGTACTTCCTGGATACGCACGGGCGGCACTGGGACGTCGATTTCGAAGCTGTCGCCAGCGACAGGAGCACCGACCGTCTCGTCGCGGTCGATCACATCGCCCAGTCGATGCCGTATGAAGAGATGCTGTCCTGGCTGCTGTTCTATGCCGGGATCATCGACTTCTCGCGGCTGCCGCAGATGGAGATCGCCGACCCCCGAGGCCTCGTGCAGAGCCAGGCGATCGTCAACGGCGATCGCAGCCTGCGCTTCATCCTCAACGGCTCCTCGGCGACGCGCACCTTGTCCTCGCGTTTCATCTCCGAGTTCTTCGGTTCCGGCGTCCAGCACATCGCGTTCTCCTGCGACGACATTTTTGCAGCCGTGGCCGAGATGCGCGCCCGCGGCGCCGGCTTCCTCGACATTCCCGATAACTACTACGACGATCTCGAAGCCAAGTATGATCTTGCGCCCGAGACGATCGCAGCGCTCCGTGCCAACGAGATCCTGTACGACCGCGACGGCGACGCCGAGTTCTTCCAAGTCTACACCCATATCTTCGAGGAGCGCTTCTTCTTCGAGATCGTGCAGCGGCGCAACTATCAGGGCTTCGGTGCGGCCAATGCCGCGATCCGGCTGGCGGCGCAGGCGCGCGAGGTGCGGCCGGACGCGATGCCGCGGCTGTAGCTCAGGGCTCGGGCCGGATGCCGGGCAGGCCGACGATCTCCTCGGCGAGATAGTCGATCAGCAGCCGCACGCGCGCGATGCCGGCGCGCTCCGGGACGATCAGCATGTTGAGGGGAGTCGATGGCAGACGGTGGTCGGGCAGGATGACCGTCAGCCTGCCAGCCGCGATGAGGTCGTCGACCAGCCACGCATGGCTCCCGCCGATTCCGCGCCCGGACAGCACGGCCTCTCGAACCGCGAGTCCGTGATTGGTGCGGAAGCAGCCTCTGAACGGCACCTCATGGCGTTCTCCGTCGGGTCCCATGACGACCAGCGACTCGCTGCCCGCGACGTTGGTCATGCGGATGCCGTCATGCCCGATCAGTTCTTGCGGCGTGCGCGGCGTGCCGCGTCTCGCCAGGTAGTCGGGAGAAGCGACCAGCAGCCGGTGCGAGTAGCCGAGCGACCGCAGCTTCAGAGAACTGTCGGTGAGCGGGGCGAGACGCAGCGCGATGTCGACACCCTCCCGCACGAGGTCGATGCGCTCGTCGGTCAAATTGAGATCGATCGCGATGTCCGGATAGAGATCCTGAAACGCGAAGACCAGCCGCGCGACATGCAGGATGCCGAAGGCCGCCGTGCAGGAAATCCGGATGATGCCGCTGGCAGCGCCGCGCGCACCGCGCGCCTCGTCGCCGGCCTGTTCGATAAGCCGCAGGATCTGGACGCAGTTCGTGTAGTAGCGGCTGCCTTCGTCGGTCAGGGTGACGCGCCGGGTGGTGCGGCTGAGCAGCGGCACGCCGATCGCATCCTCCAATTCCTGAAGGTGACGCGAGATGGTGGACTGGCCCAGCCCGAGCTCGCGCGCCACGGCCGACAGGTTGCCGCGCTCGGCGACCCGGACGAAGCTGCGCATGTTGATGAGGCTGATGTCTGATTTATCCATAAAACAGCTTAATGTTATCGATATAGGTCATATAGTGGATAAGTTGGCGCGCGTCTATGTTCCGGCTGTTCCAGCAAAGGATCCAAGCCATGAACGTGCTGCTCGTCTTCGCCCATCCCGAACCCCGCTCGCTGAACGGCGCCCTGCGCGAGGTCGCCGTCGCCGAGCTCAAGGCCCAGGGCCACGAGATCCGGGTCTCAGATCTCTACGCGATGGGCTGGAAGTCGGCCACCGACCGCGCCGACTTCCCGCTCTTGCCGCCGGACGGGCCTCTGAACGTCGCCACCGCGTCTGGCGAGGCCTTCAAGACCCACACCTTGACCGAGGACGTCAGGGCCGAGCAGGACAAGCTGCTCTGGGCCGACGCGGTCATCCTGCAGTTCCCGCTGTGGTGGTTCACGATGCCCGCGATTCTCAAGGGCTGGGTCGACCGGGTGTATTCCTACGGCTTCACCTATGGCGTCGGCGAGCACAGCGACAAGCGCTGGGGCAACCGCTATGGCGAGGGTGTGTTTGCCGGCAAGCGCGCGATGCTGGTCGTGACCACCGGCGGCTGGCAGGAGCATTATTCGGAGCGCGGCATCAACGGGCCGATCGACGATCTCCTGTTTCCGATCAACCATGGCATCCTGTTCTATCCCGGCTTCGACGTGCTGCCGGCCTTCGTGGCGCACAAGGCGAGCCGGATCGACGAGGCCGGATTTGTTGAGATCGCTGACCGACTGCGCGAGCGCATGCGGACGCTGTTCACGGATCAGCCGACCCCGTACCGGCGGCAGAACCACGGCGACTATCTGATCCCGTCGATGCAGCTTCGTCCCGAGCTCGGCGCGCCGGACGCGCGCGGCTTCGCGCTGCATGTCGACGCCGCGCGCTGACGTGGAGGGCGCGGGCTCAGCCCGCGCCCATCGCGACCGCAATGTGGTAGGTCGCGAACGCGGCCGCATAGGCGAGCGCGAACATGTAGAAGAAGGTGACGGCCATCCAGCGCCAGCTGCCGGTTTCTCGGCGGATGACGGCGAGCGTCGAGGCGCATTGCGGGGCGAAAATGTACCAGGCGAGCAGCGCGAGCGCGGTGGCGAGGCTCCATTTGCTGGCCAGCACCTGTCCGATCTGCTCGGCGGCCTCCTTGCCGCCTTCGATCGCATAGACGGTGCCGAGCGCGGCGACTGCGACTTCGCGGGCGGCCATGCCGGGCACCAGCGCCACCGCGATCTGCCAGTTGAAGCCGACCGGCGAGAGCAGGGGGGCGATCGCCTGGCCGATCATCGCCGCGAGGCTGTAATTGATCGCGGGCTCGGTCGCCCCCTCCGGCGGCTGCGGGAACGACGCCAGGAACCAGATCAGCACCATCATCGCGAAGATCGTGGTGCCGGCGCGCTGCAAGAACATCTTGGCGCGGGTGTAGACGCCGATCGCGATGCTGCGCAACCGCGGCATCTTGTAGTCCGGCAGCTCCAGCATGAACGGCGCCGGCTGGTAGTCGCGCATCAGGAAGAACTTCACCAGGAACGACACCAGCAGCGCGCTGATGATCCCGGCGGCGTAGAGCCCGAACATCACCAGGCCCTGCAGGTTGACCAGGCCCCACACCTTGGTCGGCGGGATGAAGGCCGAGATGATCAGCGTATAGACCGGGATCCGCGCCGAGCAGGTCATCAACGGCGCGATCAGGATCGTGGTGAGCCGGTCGCGGCGGTTATCGATCACGCGCGTCGCCATGATGCCGGGAATGGCGCAGGCAAAGCTCGAGAGCAGCGGGATGAAGGCGCGGCCATGCAGCCCGGCGCCGCCCATGATGCGGTCCATCAGGAACGCCGCGCGCGCCATGTAGCCGAAATCTTCCAAGAGCAGGATGAACAGGAAGATGATGATGATCTGCGGCAGGAACACGATGACGCTGCCGACGCCGGAGATCACGCCGTTCTGCAGGAAGCTCTGCAGCAGGCCTTCGGGAAGCTCGTCGTGAACGAGCTGGCCGAGCGCGTCAAAAGCCGCCGACAGCACCTGCATCAGCGGCTGGGCCCAGGCGAACACCCCCTGAAACATCACGAACAGGATCGCCAGCAGGATCAGCAGGCCGCCGACCGGATGCAGCGCGATGGCATCGATCCGGGCGGTCCAGGTATCGGGCCGCTCGGGCAAGCTGACCGTCTCCGCGATGATACGATCGGCCTCGCGCTGGGTGGCGCGCAGCTCCGGGACCGTGAGAGGACGCCAGGTGTTGGCGCGCTCTCCGGTGGCCGCGGCCGCCCGGGCGAGGAGCTCGTCGGTCAGCCGCAGCAGGTCGTCGGTGCCGCCCTTGCGCACGGCGATCGACGTCACCACCGGCACGCCCAGCGCTAGCGACAGGGCGGGGACGTCGACCGTGACGCCGCGCCGCTTGGCGATGTCGAACATGTTGAGCACGAGCGCCAGCGGCCGGCCGGTGCTCTTGAGCTCGAGCAGCAGCCGGATCGTCAACCTGAGGTTGGTGGAGTCGGCGACGCACAACACCAGATCGGGCAGGACCTCGCCGGTGGCACGTCCCAGCACGAAATCCCTGGTGATTTCCTCGTCAGGGCTGCGACCGCGCAAGGAATAGGTGCCGGGCAGGTCGACCAGCGAGACCTGGCGGCCCTGCGGGGTGACGAATGCGCCCTCTTTGCGCTCGACCGTGACCCCAGGATAGTTCGCGACCTTCTGGCGGCTTCCCGTCAGCGCGTTGAACAGCGAGGTCTTGCCGCTGTTGGGCGTACCCACCAGGGCCAGATGCAGCAGAGGGCTTTCCATGACGACGCTTTCCGCGCGGCCTATGCCACGATGACGGCCATGGCCTCGCGCCGGCGGACCGCGACGGTGATGTTGTCGACACGCACGGCGATCGGATCGCGCCCGACGATCCCCTCATGCAGAATTTCGACCCGGGCGCCCTCGACGAAGCCCAGTTCGATCAGCCGGCTCTCCAATTCGACGTCCGGCAGGGACGAGCTCGCGCCGCCCGCAGCCAGATGCTGGATTGTTCCGGTATAGCCTCGCCGGGCGAGACCGAGCGGCTGAGGCGGCCTTGTATCGCAGATTTCGCTCATAGCCTGTATTTTCAATCGCGTGCCAAGAGGTCAAGCGCGGCATGTTAAATGCCGCTGCATCTTAGAGCGATTTTAAACAGGCCGGGCGGACCGCCGTCTGATCTGCCTCAAGGAGCCGCGGCGGCTGCCGTGTGCCGGGCGTCCACCGCCGCCTTCGGCTCGAGGCCGGAAGAAGCTGCGGCGCGGCTCTTGAAGTGGTCGAGCACGAACAGCCGGATCGCCGAGGACAGGTTGCCCTGCTGGCGATTGTTGTCGATCTCTCCGACCAGCTCGGACAGGGTCATGTTACGGAGACCCGAAATCTCCTTCATGCCGTTCCAGAAGGCCTCTTCGAGGCTGACGCTGGTCTTGTGGCCAGCAACCACGATTGAACGTTTTACGACGGGCGACTTCATCACGCGTCCTCGCCATTGATACGATGTTGATCGAGTAATTCGTTCGCGCGCTTGTCGCGTTGCGCGTCATTTGCGCGTTCGGACTTCGTCCTGCCGAAGCGAGCGCGGTTGCTTTCGGCGACCTTCGCTGCTTCATCGCGCTCCACGCGCTTTCTGAAACGTTTCAAGTTGATGACATCACCCATGCTTGCTCCAATCATCTAAGCCATCGAACGTCGTGACGAGAGCATGCGCATTGCGCGGATGAGCCCAGGCGTTCTCCAGACAATCACGTCATCGCTCCCTGATAGTTCGAGGGCCAGTCGCGTCGTTGCGAGCGGGATTTGTTTACTCACCAAACGCAGCAGAACTTGTAGTCGAGAGTATCCTTTAGGGGTTAACGGCGAGAATTGCATCACCCCCCGTAGTACTACGGGACTACCGTCAGGGTCGTCCGGGCCTCGTCATCTTCTCGGGTTGCACGAGGCGGTTGAATTCGTCCTCAGACACGAAACCGAGCCTTAAAGCTTCCTCTTTCAGCGTCGTGCCGTGCTGATGCGCTGATTTGGCGACCTTGGCCGCATTGTCGTAGCCGATCTTCGGCGCAAGCGCCGTCACCAGCATCAGCGAGCGCTGCATCAGCTCTCGAATCCGATTCTCGTCGGCGCGAATTCCAGTCACGCAATGTTCGCTGAATGAACGCGCTGAATCACCTAGTAATTGTACGGACTGCATCATGCAATGTGCGAGCAATGGCTTGTAGACGTTCAGTTCGAAATGCCCCTGGCTGCCGGCCATGGTGATCGCCGTGTGATTGCCGAACACCTGGCAGCACACCATCGTGAGTGCTTCGCACTGCGTCGGATTCACCTTGCCCGGCATGATCGAGGAGCCGGGCTCGTTCTCCGGCAGGATCAATTCCCCCAATCCCGAGCGGGGGCCCGATCCGAGAAAGCGGATGTCGTTCGCGATCTTGAACAGGCCGGTGGCCGCCGCGTTGAGCGCGCCATGTACGTACACATAGGCGTCGTTGGACGCGAGCGCTTCGAATTTGTTGGCGGCGCTGGTGAAGGGCCAGCCGGTGATGTCGGCAACATGCTTGGCGAACAGCTTCGCGAATTTCGGATCCGCGTTCAGGCCGGTGCCCACGGCGGTGCCGCCTTGGGCCAGCGGCAGGAGCTCTCGCGCCGCCGTCTCGATTCTTGCGATCGCGCTCTCGACCTGCGCGGCGTAACCGGAGAACTCCTGGCCGAGCGTGAGCGGCGTGGCGTCCTGGGTGTGGGTGCGGCCGATCTTGACGATGTCCGCGAACGCGTCCTGCTTGGCGCGCAACGCCGCCAGCAGCTCCGACAGCGCCGGCACCAGATGGCCCGAGATCGCCCGTGCCGCGGCGATGTGCATCGCGGTGGGGAAGGAGTCGTTGGACGACTGGCTCATGTTGACGTGATCGTTCGGATGCACGGGCTTCTTGGTCCCGCGTTCGCCCCCGAGCAGTTCGCTGGCGCGGTTGGCGATCACCTCGTTGAGGTTCATGTTGCTCTGGGTGCCCGAGCCGGTCTGCCAGACGACCAGCGGAAAGTGGTCGTCGAGCTTGCCGTCGATGACCTCCTGCGCCGCTTGGACGATGGCGTCCGCCATGCGCGGCTCGAGCAGGCCGAGCTCGCGATTGGTCTGCGCCGCAGCCATCTTCACGAGGGCAAGCGCGCGCACGATGCCGATTGGCATGCGGTCGTGGCCGATGCGGAAATTCTGCCGGCTGCGCTCGGTCTGCGCGCCCCAATAGCGGTCGGCGGCGACCTCGATCGGGCCGAAGCTGTCGGTCTCCGTGCGCGTCGATCCGTGCGATGATGAACTAGCTGAATGTGCCATGAAGCATGCCCGTCATTGGTTGCGAACCGGCGTCGACCGGTTCGAGCATGCTTCAATCTAGTGATCCGACCGTCGTTCCGCGCGGGGCGAATGCGCCTACTTCTTGCGGAAACGGTCCAGACGCACGACTTCGGCGCCTTCTCCTGGCGTGGCCGGCGGGAGCGGCTTGTCGTCGCCGGCTTCGGCCGGCGTCGCAGGCAACGGACCGGCAATGGCCGATGGCGCCGGCGCGGCCGGCAGTTTCGGCGCGGCCGGCGTCTCGGCAATCGCCTCCGACGGCTCGAACTGCAGTCCGAATTGTACGGACGGATCGAAGAAGCTCTTGATGGCGTGGAACGGCACCACGAGGCGCTCAGGGATGCCGCCGAACGACAGGCCGACTTCGAACCGATCCTCCGAAACCACCAGATCCCAGAACTGGTGTTGCAGGATGATCGTCATCTCCTCCGGATATTGCGCCAGCAGCCGCGGCGACAGCTTCACGCCCTCGGCCTTGGACACGAATGTGATGAAGAAATGATGCTCGCCTGGGAGTCCATGGGCGGCAGCGTCGCTCAGCACCCGGCGCAGCACCCCGCGCAACGCGTCGCGCGCCAGCACATCGTATCGAATATGATCCGTCGCCATGATCGGTCCTGTGTCGTGTAGGGCTGCGCCCGACGCTTCGGGCGGCCGCGCCCGGCAAGGCAGCAGCATTCCCGACTCGCGTCAATCACATCGTACCCGGCATCGGCGCTGAGGTCAGCAGCCATGCCGGTCGATCGCCAGATATGGGAACGGGTAGAAGCTGGCGGAAGTCCGGTCAACGAAGGAATGAATCGAAGCCGCGCCAAAAAGCTGGGGACAGCACGGCCCTGAAGCGGAGATGGGTTAAAGCGGAGACAGGTTAAAGCGGAGACAGGTTAAAGCGGAGGAACGTGAAAGTGGAGGCTTCTGTTGCCAGGTGCCTCCGAACCCCGCCTAACGGAGCTTAACCCGTTAGGACTTTAAGGTGGTCTTTCAAACTGCGTTACGCAGCCTGAGCAACCGGAGCAAAGTTGTCGTTGGCAACTATTGCAGTAGCCCGATAACGGCGGAACAATACCGGGAAAAAGCTCGCCCTTTACGCCCTCGTCGATCCTATTTCGCCCCCGCCAAAACCCATCTGTCGATGGGCTTTGGTGGAGGCGCCGGGTACCGCCCCCGGGTCCGAATGGTTTATTTCGACGGCGATTTATTTCCATAGCCGGCAAGCCGGCAGGTTCTATATAGGCCCCCGGCCGGCGGATGCACAGGGCCGAAACGCCGCGGCACGCGACAAAAATGTGGGCGGCTGCCGGGAACCCTCTGGTTCGACCTTGGCAGGCTGGTTTTCGTCCTCCTACAGTGCGGCATGCCTTCCGAAGTTGCGCTGGTTGCCTCTCCCGCGGCCGACATCGCCAAACACCCGCCCAACCTTCGCACGCTCTTCTTCGCATTCGCGAAAATGTCGCTGTCGGGCTTCGGGGGCGTGCTGGTGTTCGCCAGGCGTGCAATCGTCGATGAGCATCGCTGGATGACGGCGGAGGAGTTCAACGCGACCTTCGCGCTCTGCCATTTCCTGCCCGGACCCAACATCGTGAATTTCTCCGTGGTGTTCGGCGCGCGGTTGCGCGGTGTCCCCGGCGCGCTCGCTGCCTTTGCCGGCCTGCTCGGGCCCCCGGTGCTGCTGATCACCTCTCTCGGCGCCATCTACGGTCATTTTGGACAAGCCGACACGTGGCGACGGGGGCTTGCTGGCGTGTCCTGCGTGGCCGTGGGCCTGCTGGCGTCGGTGGTGTTTCGCATGATCTCGCCGCTCCTGAAGAAGAGCGACCTGGCGGGCCTCGTCGTCGTGGCCGGCGTGTTCGTGGCGATCGGGTTGGCGCGCCTGCCACTTCAGGAGGTTCTGCTGGTGGCCGTTCCGCTCAGCCTTGCCGTCACCTATGCCAAGACGCGGTGGGCACGATGAGTGGGGACGACAATCCGTTGTTCCAGCTGTTCTGGACCTTTGCGTTGATCTCGCTGTTTGCGGTTGGCGGCGCAGTGGCGGCGATTCCCGAACTGCAACGTGTTGCAGTCGAGGCCCGGCACTGGATGACGGACAAACAGTTCGCCGATCTGTTCGCACTCTCGCAATTGTCGCCCGGGCCCAACGTTCTGATCGTCACCCTGATCGGCTATTCGGTTGCAGGCGTGGCAGGTGCGGCGGTCGCGACGATCGCGATGTGCGGTCCCACCGCCGTGCTCTCCTATTTTGTCAGCCGCTGGCTCTCGAATGCGCGGGATGCGCGCTGGCCCGCCATGCTGCAGGCGACGCTGGTGCCGCTGTCGATCGGCTTGATGGCCGCGAGCGCCTGGATTCTCGGTCAGGCTTCCGACCAGACGTGGCGGGCGTTCGCGCTGACGGTCCTTGCCGCAGTCGTTGCATCTATGACGCGACTCAATCCGCTCTGGCTGCTCGCCGCGGGCGGCTGTCTTGGTTTTGCTGGCCTTCTCTAGGGAAAGTCGCTAGGCAAAATAGAAGCGCGACCGGTTTGCTCCGGGCCGCCGAACGAAAACAGTGCCGGCCATCAAGGCCGATCAGGGAGGGCGAGGCATGGCCGAGACCACGGGCCAATTGTCGGGCGAAACGGCGGGCATGCCGGCTGCCCGCAGCGCGACCGGCGCATCGATCATTCTGGTCCTTGCCTTCGCGCCACAGATCATCGAACTGCTGATCGCCTTGGCTGGTCTCGTGGCGCCACTATCCGGACGCGGTCCGCTGCAGGTCATTGCGGCCCATGCGTCGGCCTTGTCAATGGCGATCCCGAGCCTGGCGCAGCAATATGCCGCAAGCGGCAAGACATCGCTGTCTTCCGATGTTCTGCTGGCTCTTATCTACACCTATCCGCTGATCGCGGTCGCGGTGTTCACATTCATGGCACGTCCACGCGCGCCGCAGGACTATTTCGGCGGCGTCGTGCTGATGGCGATCGCGCTGTTCGCGCTGTGGGCCTCCAGCGATCTGCAGGGCATGCGCGGCTTCTCGTTCGGTGCCGGAACTGCGCCGCGGATGTTCGGTCTGCTGCTGCTGGGGCTCGGAGCTGCCGTGGCCGTGATCGGCGTCGTGAGTGAAGGCGCGCAGCTTGCGACCTATCACTGGCGCGGACCGCTGTTCGTCTCGCTCGCGATCCTGACCTTCGCCGTCTCCATTCGCCCGCTCGGACTATTGGTCACGGGGCTTGCAAGCTTCCTGATCGCGGCGATCGGCAGCCCCGAGACGCGCTGGCGCGAGGCCCTGATCGTTGGCATCTGCCTGACCGGCGGCTGCGCGCTGCTGTTCCCCTACGTGCTGGGATTGCCGATGCCGCTGTTGCCGCGTTTCCTTTTGCAGTGAGGGCGTGATGGATCTGTTTGCAAATCTCGCCCACGGTTTCGCCGTCGCGTTGTCGCCGATCAATCTGCTGATGTGCCTGATCGGCGCGCTGGTCGGCACGCTGGTCGGCGTTCTCCCGGGCATCGGGACCATCGCCACCGTCGCGATGTTGCTGCCGATCACCTTCGGCCTGCCGCCGGTCGGCGCGCTGATCATGCTGGCCGGCATCTACTACGGCGCCCAGTATGGCGGCTCGACGACGTCGATCCTGGTCAACATTCCTGGCGAGGCGACGTCGGTGGTAACCGCGCTCGACGGCTTCCAGATGGCGAAGCAGGGCCGTGCCGGTCCGGCGCTGGCGATCGCCGCGATCGGCTCATTCTTTGCCGGCTGCGTTGCCACCGTGCTGATTGCGATCCTCGGCGCGCCGTTGACCAGGCTCGCGCTGGCGTTCGGCCCAGCCGAGTATTTCTCGCTGATGGTGCTGGGCCTGATCTTCGCAGTCGTGCTGGCGAAGGGCTCGGTGCTGAAGGCGATCGCGATGATCGTGCTCGGACTGCTGCTGTCGATGGTCGGCTCGGACATCGAGACCGGCGTCTCGCGCATGGCCTTCAATATTCCCGAGCTCGCCGACGGCCTGGGCTTTGCCACCGTCGCGATGGGCGTGTTCGGCTTTGCCGAGATCATCCGCAATCTCGATGCCGGCGCGGAGATGGACCGCGACCTCGTGCAGAAGAAGATCACCGGCCTGATGCCGACCCGAAAGGATCTGAAAGACTCCACGCCGGCGATCCTGCGCGGCACGGTGCTCGGCTCGATCCTCGGCATCCTGCCGGGCGGCGGTGCGGTGATCGCCTCGTTCGCGGCCTATACGCTGGAGAAGAAGCTCGCGCGAGATCCGTCGCGGTTCGGTCGCGGTGCGATCGAGGGCGTCGCGGCGCCGGAGAGCGCCAACAATGCGGCGGCCCAGACCTCCTTCATCCCACTGCTGACGCTCGGCATTCCGCCGAATGCGGTCATGGCGCTGATGGTCGGCGCGATGACCATCCACGGCATCGTGCCGGGCCCGCAGGTGATGCAGAAGCAGCCTGATCTGGTCTGGGGCATGATCGCCTCGATGTGGATCGGCAATCTCATGCTGATCATCATCAACCTGCCGTTGGTCGGCATCTGGGTGCGGCTCTTGCGCGTGCCGTACCGGCTGATGTTCCCGTCGATCGTGATCTTCTGCGCGATCGGGATCTACTCCGTCAACAACGCGCCGGTCGATGTCATCCTGGCGGGCGCGTTCGGCCTCGTCGGCTACTGGCTGATCAAGCATGATTTCGAGCCGGCGCCGCTGCTGCTCGGCATGGTGCTGGGGCCGCTGATGGAGGAGAACCTGCGCCGCGCGCTGTTGATCTCGCGCGGCGACTGGTCGGTGTTCCTGACGCGGCCGCTGTCCGCCGTGCTGCTCGCGATTGCCGCGGGGCTGCTGGTGCTGGCGGTGCTGCCGACGCTGCGCCGCAAGCGCGACGAGGTTTTCGTGGAAAGCGAAGGCTGACCTCGCGGGCCAGCCGCCGCTGCCCAGGCGCTCGACGACGAGGGCGTCCGCAAGCGCCTGCTTGAGTTCGATAGCGTCATTCCCGGTGCTGCGGACCGCACGCCGGAAGCGCTGGCGGCGCTGGTGAAGGCGGAAATCATCAAGTGGACCGCGGTGCTCAAGCCGGCGAGCTAGCGCGAGACGACCTTCGAGGCGGAAGGGGCAGGGCGAAACGGACGGTTCCGCCCTTGTCATTTGCGGCGGCGGCCGACAATTTTCAGGGTATAATTGGCGACCGGGCCGAGTCGAGGCTAGGGCCGGGCGATTCCTGCCGTTAAATTCGCCGCCTTCTGCGAAAGGCCGCCAGCGCGCACCATGCATCAGTATCACGATCTGCTCGAACGCATCCTGTCCGACGGTGCCGAGAAACACGACCGCACCGGCACCGGCACGCTGTCGGTGTTCGGCCACCAGATGCGCTTCAACCTTGCGGCCGGCTTTCCGCTGGTGACCACCAAGCGGCTGCCGCTGAAGGCGATCGTGCACGAGCTGCTGTGGTTCCTGAAGGGCGACACCAACATCAAATACCTGCACGACAACGGCGTCACCATCTGGGACGAGTGGGCCGATGCCAATGGCGATCTCGGCCCCGTTTACGGCTATCAGTGGCGCTCGTGGCCGACGCCGGACGGCGGCCATATCGACCAGATCGGAGGCGTGATCGACATGATCAGGCGCAATCCGGATTCGCGCCGGCTGATCGTGACCGCCTGGAACCCGGCCGATGTCGAGAAGATGGCGCTGCCGCCGTGTCATTGCCTGTTCCAGTTCTACGTCGTGAACGGCAAATTGTCGTGCCAGCTCTATCAGCGCTCGGCCGACGTGTTCCTCGGCGTGCCCTTCAACATCGCCTCCTACGCGCTGCTGACGATGATGGTGGCGCAGGTGACGGGATTGAAGCCCGGCGAATTCGTGCACTCCTTCGGCGACGTGCATCTCTATTCCAACCACATCGAGCAGGCGCGGCTGCAACTCACCCGCGCGCCCCGTCCGCTGCCGACCATGACGCTCAATCCGGACGTCAAGGACATCTTCGGCTTCCGCTACGAGGACTTCGCGCTCGCCGGCTACGATCCGCATCCGCATATCAAGGCCGAGGTCGCGGTCTGACGCATGCCACTGTCGATCCGCAGCGCCCGGCCTGACGACATCGGAAGCGTGTTCGCGCTGATCCGGGAGCTCGCCGACTACGAGAAGCTCTCGCACGAGGTTTCAGCCAGCGAGGCGGACATCGCCGCGGCGCTGTTCTGCGCGCATCCCACGCTGTTCTGCGACATCGCCGAGTGGAACGGCGAGGTCGCGGGCTTTGCGGTCTGGTTCGTCAATTTCTCCACCTTCGCCGGAAAGCCCGGCATCTATCTCGAGGACCTGTTCGTTCGCCCCGCGTTCCGCCGCAACGGCATCGGCCAGGCGCTGCTCGGCCATCTCGCTCGCACCTGTGTCGAGCGCAACTGGGCGCGGCTGCAATGGTCGGTGCTCGACTGGAACGCGCCGTCGATCACCTTCTACAAGTCGCTCGGTGCCGAGCTGATGGACGACTGGAAGCTCTGCAAGGTCATGGGCGAGGCGCTCGCTCAGCTCGCGGAGAGGGCGCCGTGATCGAGATCGTGCTGATCGTCGCAGTCGCCGACAACGGCATCATCGGCGCCGCCGGTGCGATCCCGTGGCGGCAGAAGAGCGACATGCAGCGCTTCAAGGCGATGACCATGGGCCGCCCGATCGTGATGGGCCGCAAGACCTTCATCTCGTTTCCGCGCCGGCCGCTGCCGGGCCGCACCAACATCGTCGTCACCCGCGATGCCGAGTTTCGCGCGCCGGGCGCGATCGTGACCCATACCGTCGATGAAGCGCTCGGCATCGCGCGTGGTGATGCGCTGCGGCGTTCAGCCGCGGAGATCGCGGTCGTCGGCGGCACCGAGCTCTTTGCTGCGACGATGCCGATCGCCGACCGGTTGGAGATCACCGAGGTGCATGCGAGCCCGCTTGGCGATACCGTGTTTCCGGCGATCGACCCGGCCCAATGGGAGGAGGTGGCGCGGGAGCGCCATGCCTCGGGGCCTGACGATCAGGCCGAATTCTCCTACGTCACCTATCGCCGGCGGCGGTGAGCGTTTGCCGGTGGGACCGGCGCGACGGCCGTTCAAGACCGTCCGTTAATGATGAAGTCGCGCTGTTTGGCCGCGTGGCGGATTTGAGGCCGCGGCAAACCGGCGCTTCCGGCCCTGTTTACATTGACAAAACCCGGTTCGGGCTTAGCTGGAGCGCTACGTTGTAAGGGGCGGGGCCGTCCCTTATAACCCGGCGACCGTCGGGGCCGGCGTTGGTGCACACTCAGCCTCTCGGAGGAGATCGATCGATGGCGTGGAAGAATCAGGGCGGAGGCCCGTGGGGTCAGGGTCCGAAGGGGCCCTGGGGCTCGGGACCGCAACCGGTCGGTCCAAGGCCGCCCGACCTGGAAGATCTTCTGCGGCGCGGCCAGGACCGGCTGCAGCAGTTCATCCCCGGTGGCGGCTTCGGCACCGCCGGCGTCCTGCTGATCGTGCTCGGCGCCATCATCATCTGGCTCGCCTCCGGCATCTACCGCGTGCAGTCCGAGGAGCTCGGCGTTGTGCTCCGCTTCGGCAAATATGTCCGCGATGAGCAGCCGGGCCTGCGCTATCACCTGCCTTATCCGATCGAGACCGTGCTGCTGCCCAAGGCGCTGCGCGTCAACTCGATCTCCATCGGCATCACCGCCAATGACGATCCCGGCCGGCGCGGCCGCGGCGGTCGCGATGTCCCCGAGGAAAGCCTGATGCTGACCGGCGACGAGAACATCGTCGACGTCGACGTCACCGTTCTCTGGCGCATCAAGCCGAAGGGCGCCGCCGACTTCCTGTTCAACATCCAGAACCCCGAGGGCACCGTGAAGGCGGTGGCCGAGAGCGCGATGCGCGAGGTGATCGGCCGGTCGAACATCCAGCCGATTCTCACCGGCGCCCGCACCGTGATCGAGCAGAACGTGCAGGAGTTGATGCAGAAGACGCTCGACAACTACGGCTCCGGCATCCAGATCACCCAGGTGCAGATGCAGAAGGTCGATCCGCCGGCCCAGGTGATCGAGGCGTTCCGCGACGTCCAGGCGGCGCGTGCCGACCTCGAGCGTCTCCAGAACGAAGCCCAGACCTACGCCAACAAGGTCGTGCCGGATGCGCGCGGTCGCGCCGCGCAGATCCTGCAGGTCGCCGAAGGCTACAAGGAGCAGGCGATCGCCGAGGCCAAGGGCCAGAGCGCGCGCTTCCTCAAGGTCTATGACGAGTACAAGAAGGCGCCCGACGTGACCCGCGAACGGATCTATCTCGAGACCATGGAGCGCGTGCTCGGCGGCTCGGAGAAGCTCGTGCTCGACAGCGGTGCCTCCGGCGGCCCCGTGCCGCTGCTGCCGCTCGGCGATCTCCTACCGCGCCGTACGGCGCCGGCGGCTCAGCAGGGAGGCGTCCGATGAGGTCCCCCGTTGCAGGCATCGTCGCGCTCGTCGCCGTGCTCGTGCTCGTCGTCATCGGCTACAGCTCGCTGTTCACCGTGCAGCAGACCGAGCAGGCGCTGGTCGTGCGGTTCGGCAAGCCGGTCGACGTCGTCACCGAGCCTGGCCTGAACTTCAAGGCGCCGTTCATCGACAACGTGATCTCGATCGACAAGCGCATCCTCGACCTCGAGAACCCCTCGCAGGAAGTGATCGCCTTCGACCAGAAGCGGCTCGTCGTCGACGCCTTCGCGCGCTACAAGATCAAGAACGCGCTGCAATTCTACCAGAGCGTCGGCTCGATCCAGACCGCCAACGTCCAGCTCGGCACGCTGCTCAACGCCTCGTTGCGCCGCGTGCTCGGCGAGGTCACCTTCACGCAAGTCGTGCGCGACGAGCGCGAGGGCCTGATGCGCAAGATCCGCGATCAGCTCGACAAGGAGGCCGACGCCTACGGCATCCAGGTGGTGGACGTCCGCATCCGCCGCGCCGACCTGCCGGAGGCCAACAGCCAGGCCGTGTACAACCGAATGAAGACCGAGCGGCAGCGCGAGGCCGAGGAGTTCCGGGCGTTCGGCGGCCAGAAGGCCCAGGAGATCAGGTCGAAGGCCGATCGCGAGGCCACCGTGATCGTCGCCGAGGCCAACTCGCAGGCGGAGCAGACCCGCGGCGCCGGCGATGCCGAACGCAACCGGCTGTTCGCCGAGGCCTACAGCAAGGACCGCGACTTCTTCGCCTTCTATCGCTCGATGACGGCGTATGAGAACGGCCTGAAATCCGGCGACACCCGCTTCCTGCTGCGGCCCGATTCGGAGTTCTTCCGCTACTTCGCCAACCCCTCGGGGAAGCCGGCGGCGGAGACCTCGTCCACCGCCGGCTCGACCGCGGCCGTCGCGGTGCCGGCGCCCAAGCCCTGATGGCACCTGCCTGATGCCCAGGGCGGTTGATCCGGGCGAATAGGAGTTGACATGGACGGGGCGAAGCCGTTGCTTCGCCCCGTTACATATCAAGAAGGTCGAACGGGAGGTCCGGGTCCGATGAGGTCCATTGCGTTTTCCGATTTCCTCATCGGATTAGGTATCCTGTTCGTGCTCGAAGGCCTGATGTTCGCGGCCAGTCCGGAGTGGATGCGGCGGGCCATGAAGACTGCGATGACCACGCCCGACAACGTGCTGCGCGCGGTTGGCATCGGCTCCGCGGTGGCCGGTTTGGTCCTGATCTGGGTGATCCGGCGACCGATCTGAGCGGCGGATTGTTGTGCGTTTGCGCGTTCGCCGAACGAGGGGCGGCCGCGGCAAACGACGGTCCGCCGGCCGGCCAACGCCATTGTGAGGCGATGGCTGCGCCATTTTGCCGTATTAGGTCGCCCTCAATGATGAATCTGCGGTCCGATCCGGCGTGCTTGCGTCCCCCGCCGGTTCCGGCGCACTGTAACGGTTGAATTTGCCGACTTTTCTGGAGATCCGCCCGATGACCGCAACCCTTGCTTTCAGCCGTCGACTGCGCCCGATCCTGACCGCGGCGGTTCTTGCCGCGGGGTGGGCGCTCGCGCCGGCCCCGGCCTCGGCGCGGGGGCCGGAGGGGATCGCCGATGTCGCCGAAAAGGTGATCGACGCCGTCGTCAACATCTCGACCTCGCAGACTGTCGAGCCCAAGGGCGGCTCGTCCGAGGGGCGGAACGCCAATCCGCAGGTGCCGCCGGGCTCGCCGTTCGAGGAATTCTTCGACGACTTCTTCAAGAACCGCCGCGGCGGTCCGGGCGGTCGCGGCGGCGCCGACAACTCGCCACGCCGCACCAACTCGCTGGGCTCCGGTTTCATCGTCGACGATTCCGGCGTCGTCGTCACCAACAACCACGTCATTGCCGACGCCGATGAGATCAACGTGATCCTCAACGACGGCACCAAGATCAAGGCCGAGCTGGTCGGCGTCGACAAGAAGACCGACCTTGCGGTGCTCAAGTTCAAGCCGCCGCGGCCGCTGACCGTCGTCAAGTTCGGCGACTCCGACAAGCTGCGGCTGGGCGATTGGGTGGTCGCAATCGGCAACCCGTTCAGCCTCGGTGGCACCGTCACCGCCGGCATCGTCTCGGCCAAGAACCGCGACATCTCGTCGGGACCCTATGACAGCTACATCCAGACCGACGCCGCCATCAACCGCGGCAATTCCGGCGGCCCGCTGTTCAACCTCGAGGGCGAGGTCATCGGCGTCAACACGCTGATCATCTCGCCGTCGGGCGGCTCGATCGGCATTGGCTTCGCGGTGCCGTCGAAGACCGTGGCCGGCGTCGTCGACCAACTGCGCCAGTTCGGCGAGCTGCGCCGCGGCTGGCTCGGCGTGCGCATCCAGGGCGTCACCGACGAGATCGCGGAGAGCCTCAACATCAAGCCGGCGCGCGGCGCGCTGGTCGCCGGCGTCGACGACAAGGGACCGGCCAAGCCGGCTGGCATCGAGCCGGGCGACGTCGTCGTCAAGTTCGACGGCCATGACATCAAGGAGCCGAAGGACCTGTCGCGCATCGTCGCCGACACCGCCGTCGGCAAGGAGGTCGACGTCATCGTCATCCGCAAGGGCCAGGAGCAGACGCTCAAGGTCAAGCTCGGTCGGCTCGAGGATACCGAGAAGGTGCAGCAGGCGGCGATCAAGAAGGACGAGCCGGCCGAGAAGCCGGTGACCCAGAAGGCGCTCGGGCTCGATCTCGCCGCGTTGTCGAAGGACCTGCGCGCCCGCTACAAGATCAAGGACAGTGTCAAGGGCGTCGTCGTCACCGGCGTCGACCAGGCCTCCGATGCCGCCGAGAAGCGGCTGTCGGCCGGCGACGTCATCGTCGAGGTCGCCCAGGAGGCGGTGACCTCGGGCGTCGACATCAAGAAGCGCGTCGACCAGCTCAAGAAGGACGGCAAGAAGTCGGTGCTGCTGCTCGTCTCCAACGCCGACGGCGAGCTGCGCTTTGTGGCGTTGAGCCTGCAATAGGGTAGGAGTCCACGCCTCCACATCGCGGGGCACGGTGCGTAGGGTGGGCAAAGGCGCACCGTGACCTACGCTTGGTACGACGCTCTCTCGCGCGCCGTGCCCACCATGTGGCTCTGCGTTCGCGGCACGACGGTGGGCACGCTGCCGCCCTGCGGACGGCTGCTTTGCCCACCCTACGGCAGCTCCACACTCCGCTGTCGTCCCGGCCTTGAGCCGGGACCCATAGCCCCAGGGAGCAGTTTGGGCCGGGCTGATCATTGGCCGTTTGCTCGTCACGACGGCCGCGGCGTATGGGTCCCGGATCGGCGCCCCGACGCGCTGGCGCGCGCCGTGGCTTGTCCGGGACGACGACGGTTCGCAAGGCGAATTCACGGCTCAAACAGCAATCGACATAGCTTTGCAGTCTCGCGGCGCCATCGCGCCCGAGGTCTGCAATCAGTTCGTCCCTCGCGACAATGCAGAGGGCGCAGGGAATGCCGGGTGAAGGCCTCACCCATGGCCCGCCTGCTGAAAAAATGCAGGCGGCAGGTACCACAGGCAAAGCCGATTCAACCGGCATTCCCTGCGCGGCGGTCTTCACGCTTATACGCAGTCTCCCTGGTGCGCCGGGCTTGTTGGCCACCATTGCCCATGCAATGCGAAGCATTGTCACGAGCGTGACACCAGCATCGGGGTGTCAGGACGCTGCGACTTCACGTCCGCGAGCGATCGTTCGTCCGCACTCTCATTGAAGAGAATGCTGCGATCTCTCGCGGCCACCGCTCCCCGCCTCGCGTGTCGTGACGATCGCGCGCTACGCCCCTCCGCAGTGAGGCGGGATGGCGCTAGACAATCATGAATTCTGTAAAATAGCAAGATATTTATTTTTTCCAGAATTAAACGGGCGGCAGCCGCTCCACGGCAGGCGCCGGCTCACAGCGACCGCTGGTTGACCCGCTTCGACAGCTCCTCGGCACTTTCCTTGCGCTCGGAATAGCGGTCGACCAGATAGTCCGCCCGGTCGCGCGTCAGCAGTGTGAACTTGACGAGCTCTTCCATGACGTCAACGACGCGATCGTAGTAGGACGACGGCTTCATGCGATCGGTGTCGTCGAACTCCGCGAACGCCTTCGGCACCGATGACTGGTTCGGGATGGTGATCAGCCGCATCCAGCGGCCGAGCACCCGAAGCTGATTGACCGCGTTGAACGACTGCGAGCCGCCACTGACCTGCATCACGGCCAATGTCTTGCCCTGCGTCGGCCTGACGGCCCCGAGCGACAGCGGGATCCAGTCGATCTGCGTCTTCATCACGCCGGTCATCGCGCCGTGCCGCTCCGGCGAGCACCACACCATGCCTTCGCACCAGGTCACGAGGTCGCGCAGCTCGCGGACCTTCGGATGATCCGGCTCGGCGTCGTCGACCAGCGGCAAGCCGTGCGGATCGAAAGTCCGTGTCTCCGCGCCGAAGCGCACGAGAATGCGCGCCGCTTCCTCGGTCAGCAGCCGGCTGAACGAGCGTTGCCGGAGCGATCCGTAGAGCAGCAGGATTCGCGGAGGGTGGGAGGAGAGCGCAGGCTCCAGCAGCTTCGCGCGGTCGATGGCACGGAATGAGGTTTCGTCCAATTGAGGCATCGTGTCAGACAACGCGGTATCCTCCGGCAAAATGATCGGCGTTGGCCGTCCTCGTTCGAGATCCGCCGGTACAAGCGCTCAGAACGCGATGTCCGCAGCGACGGCTTCGATGCCGGCGTTCGCGCAGATGTCGTCTTTGTCGCCTCCGGGCGCGCCGGATACGCCGATCGCTCCGACCTGCTGGCCAGCGGCCTCTATTGGCATGCCGCCGCCGACCATGACAACGCCGGGAACGTTGACGATGGCCCGTTCCGGAGCATCCGGTCGTGCCAGGCGGGCTGCGAGCGTGCTCGTCGCCTCGCGCCAGCTCGCGGCCGTCCGCGCCTTGCCCGTCGCGGCCTCTAGCGTATGCCAGCCGGCGAAACGGTCGCGCAGGGTGACCAGCGCGAGCCCCGACGGATCGCTCACGGTCACGGCAGTCTGCCAGCCGCGTTTGCGGCACTCCGCGAGCGCCGCCTGTGCCGCCTTGAGCGCCGTGTCCGGCGCGATGATCCGGCGCGTCCACGTGGGTTCGTCGGCGCGCGCCACGACAGCCGGGCCGAGCAGGAGGACCACTGCGAGCAGCGGACGCAACACCATCACGCCGACAGCCATTTCGCCATGTCTTCTGGCTTCGGCAGGCCGCCCGCATGGACGACCTTGCCGTCGATCACCACGCCCGGCGTCGAGGCGATGCCGAACCGGGCGATGTCGGCGAAGTCCGTGATCTTTTCCAGCTCGATCTCGATGCCGAGCTTGCTTGCTTCCGAGGAGGCCATTGCTGCGGTCTGAACACAGCGCTTGCAGCCGGAGCCGAGAATTTTGACGTTCTTCATGGGGCTTGTCCTTTCATCAGAACAGGGCGTTGAAGAGATAGCCGACGGCGACGATGCCGGCGGCGACCACGCCCGCGAAGACAGCGATCAGCCGGAGCGTCAGCACCTTGCGCAGAATGAGCATCTCGGGAAACGAAAGCGCGATGACGCTCATCATGAAGGCGAGCACCGTTCCGAGCGCCGCGCCCTTGCCGAGCAGCGCCTCGACGACGGGAATGATGCCCGCAGCGTTGGCGTACATCGGCACGCCGATCAGCACCACGGCCGGCACGGACCACCATTGGTCCTTGCCCATGATCGAGGCGAGCAGCTCGTTCGGGACATAGCCGTGAATGAATGCGCCCGCCGCAATGCCGATGATGATCCAGGCCCAGACGCGGCCGACGATGTCGCGCACCGCGTCGATCCCGGCCCGGATCCGATCGGCGACGGTCTGTGAATCGGGCTGCAGCTCCGCCTGTCCTGCGCGCACGTCGCGAACCCACTGCTCGAGCCAGCCTTCGAGATGCAGTCGTCCGATGATCCATCCCGCCACGATCGCGACCGCCAGACCGAAGGCCAGATAGATCGCGGCGATCCTCCAGCCGACCAGCGCGAACAGCAGGCCGAGCGCGACCTCGTTCACCATTGGCGCCGCAATCAGGAACGAGAAGGTCACGCCGAGTGGGACGCTCGCCGAGACGAAGCCGACGAAGAGCGGCACCGCCGAGCACGAGCAGAAGGGAGTGAATACGCCGAGGATCGCAGCCGCGACGTTGCCGAGGCCCTCGCGCTTGCCGGCGAGCAATGCGCGGGTTCGCTCGGCTGAAAAGAAGCTGCGCACGACGCCCATGCCGAATACGACCAGCGTCATCAGCATCAGCACCTTGGGCGCGTCGAACACGAAGAAGCGCGTGGCTTGTTCCAGATGGCTGCCGCGGGGCACCGGCAGCAACGACACCAGCCATGCCGAGAGCGCCTCAAGCTGCCAGTAGATCGCAAACCACATCGCGACGGCAGTTGCCGTCGCCATGATCCAGATCGCAGCCGATGCCGATCCGTCAGGGTAGGTTGAAGCTTCGGTTTTCATGCTGCGCTCCTGTCCGGCTCAGGCATGGCCGCCATGACGGCGTCGAGGATGGCGCGCCGATCGGGCGTCAGGTCAGGGCTCAGCCGATACCGGACCCACTGGGCGTCACGGCGGTCGATGACGAGACCTGCGGCCTTGAGGGCGGACATGTGCCGGCTCATGCGCGATGCGCTGGCTCGGAGCTGCTGCATGAGCTCGCAGACGCAATGCTCGCCGCCGTCCCAAAGGATGCGCAGGGCGGCGAGACGGGTCGGCTCGGCCAGAGCGACGAGCAGCGGGACGGGATCGGACATGGCGGCGATATATGCGTATTTTCGTATTTGCGCAATAGCGCATATAATGGTTATGGATATGCGGTTTGACCGGCAATCGGCGCGGCGCGCGGCGTCAGGCTGACAATGGCTGGGTGATGCATGGCCCGCGCGGCGACGCCCTGCGAGATCCAGGTTGGGAAATTAGGCGAGCTGCTTGGCGTCAGGCCAATGCACGCGCAGGATGGTCTTGCCGCCGGCGGCCGGAATGTCCGTGCGACTGGTCTCGACGACGCGGCCGCCGAGCGGGGCATGAAAGCGGAGAGCGGCGATGTTGGCCTCGAAGACCCAAAGGTGCAGCGGGCTGGGCGTCTGGGCTGTCCGCGGAGCGGATGTCCAGGATCTTCACCACGCGCGACGCCACGCGTTTTCTCGGATAGGGAGCGCGGCCTCGCCGAGCGAGACGCGCGCTGCCTATGTGACGATGGGTTGCTCGCGTCGCTCAGTTGCGAACGCTGCCCACGGTGGTCGGAGCGACGAGAGCGGCGCTGCGACGGTGCTGGGCGAGCACGGCGAGCTGGTGCGGGGAGGCGGCGCTGTCCGCGGCGATGGTCTGCTGCGCGGCGGATGCACCGACGACAGAAAGCTGGTGCGGGGTGGCCGGCAGCGCGCCGACTTCGTAGCTCGGCAGCTCACCGGCGACAGCCGCGCCGGTCAGCAGCGCGAGGGCAAGAAGAGAGCCGGGAATGATGTGCTTGATGGTCATCGGGAGGTCCTTTTGTGACGATGATCGATTGCATCGCGTGCAATCGCTTTCGTTTCCTTGGACACTCCCTAGCCTTGTCAGCTTTATATGCGCTGCAGCATGATTTGACAATTCATCGATTGGTGATGCGGTTAAAGCGACACTGCGCGCCCCGCCTTGATGCGGAGGGCGAATGATCTGATCTGCGATCTGAGATGAGATTGGAATGAAGTTACGTGCGAGTGCATAGGATTGAAATAAAATCCTAATGATGTGCTGATCAGGCTTTTCGTAACGGCTTTGCTTGCCTTGCGTCCGACTCTGGATTGCTTCGCTGCGCCGCTGCGCTCGCAATGACGGCCTGGCGGCTGCCCATGAATGCGTCCTCTCTCACAACAAGGGGAGAGGGCGCCGTATTGCGCTTCGCTTGCACGCGTCGTTTGACATCCGCGCCACGGCGGCGGCTCTGTCAGTCGACGAACTGATCGCGCGTGTAACCTTGCGCATAGAGCAGGGCGGTGAGGTCGCCGTGGTCGATGCGGGCCGAGGCGGCGGCCGAGACCGCGGGCTTGGCGTGATAGGCGACGCCGAGACCGGCCGCCTCGATCATGCCCAGGTCGTTGGCGCCGTCGCCAACCGCCAGGGTGTCGATCTCGTCGAGATCGAACGACTCGCGCAGTTCGATCAGGGTGGCGAGCTTGGCGTCGCGGCCGATGATCGGCTCGCGCACATCGCCCGTGAGCTTGCCGCCATCGATGATGAGCTCATTGGCGCGGTTCTCCTGGAAGCCGATCTTGGCCGCGATGGCGCTGGTGAACAGCGTGAAGCCGCCGGAGATCAGGCAGGTATAGGCGCCGTTGGCGCGCATGGTCATTACCAGATGACGGCCGCCCGGCGTCAGCTTGATGCGTTTGGTCAGGACCTCGTCGACGACGCTCACCGGCAGGTCCTTCAGCAATGCGACGCGCTCGCGCAGCGCCGGCTCGAACGCGATCTCGCCGCGCATGGCGCGCTCGGTAATGGCGGCGACGCGCGGCTTCAGCCCGGCGAAGTCCGCGAGCTCGTCGATGCATTCCTGGCCGATCATGGTGCTATCCATGTCGGCGAGAAAAAGCTTCTTGCGCCGGACGGCTTCGGGCTGCACGACGATGTCGATCGGCATGTCGCCGCGCAGGTCGCGCAGGCGCGCCTCGAGCTTGTGGACCTCGCCGTCGTGGGCGAAGGGGATGTCGATCGCGACCTCGTCGAACAGCCAGCGCGGCGTGCCCGGCGAGGGCAGCACGGCCAGGAAGGCCTCCACGATCGTGGTATCAAGCGCGGGATCGGCGGGATTGCAGATGAAGGTGGCGACGAGAGACATCAGGTGACTTTGCCAGGGATCAACAAAGCCGTGCTTATCGCAGGGCCGACCGCCAGCGGCAAGTCGGCGCTGGCGGTGGAACTTGCGCAAAAAGCGGGCGGGGTCGTCATCAACGCCGATTCCATGCAGGTTTACCGTGACCTGAGAATCCTGACGGCGCGGCCAACACCTGACGACGAGGCTGATGTGCCGCACCGGCTCTACGGCCATGTCGACGCAGCCGTGAACTACTCGGCCGGCCACTATGTCCGGGATGCCGCGGTCGTTCTTGCCGAGGCGCACGCGGCCGGGCGGCTGCCGATTTTCATCGGCGGCACCGGGCTGTACTTCAAAGCGCTGACACGGGGATTGGCGGCGGTCCCGCCCGTCCCTGACGAGGTCCGAGACGCGGTGCGCCTGCGGCTCGACCGCGACGGGGTCGAGGCGCTGCATGCCGAGCTGGCGCGGCGCGATCCGGCGGCGGGCGCGCGGCTGAACGTGCGCGACCGCACCCGCGTCGCCCGCGCGCTGGAGGTGATCGAAGCCACCGGTCGGCCATTGGCCGAGTGGCATGCCGAGACCACCCCGCCGCTGCTGCCGGAGGGCAGCTATCGGGCGCTGTTCATCGCGCCGGAGCGCGAGACGCTCTATGCGCGGATCGACGCGAGGTTCGATCTGATGCTGGATCGCGGCGCGCTGGAGGAGGTTGAACAGCTGGCGGCCCGCGGGCTCGATCCGCTGCTCCCGGCCATGAAGGCGCACGGCGTGCCGGCGCTGATCCGTTATCTCCGCGGGGAGATCACGCGGGAGGAGGCGGCCGTCATCGGCAAGGCCGACACCCGCCATTATGCCAAGCGGCAGTTCACCTGGTTCCGGCATCAGCTGCCGGAGTTCGGGTGGATGACGCCGGAGCAGGCGCGGGCGTGGGTGGCGTCAGCCGAGTGAAGGAGGAGATCACGATGGCAGATATTCTGATCCGTGACGTCGACGAGACCACAATGAGCTTGCTGCGCCGCAGGGCCGAGCTGCGGGGCCTCAGCTTGGATGCCTATCTGTTTGAGATACTGGAGAAGCTTGCGCGCGAGGAAGCTGGTTCCGCCGATGACGATGAACCGTTCGGCAGTTGGCTATTCTCAATTTCGAGGCCCGGCGTCGACTTGGATGAAGAACTACGGCGTCTTCGGGAGCCCCGCAGCACGCTTCGATCATTCCAGGCCCCGCAGCGGGAGGACGGGACTTAAGGTTCTGTGAACCCTACTAATGCGGGGCAAGGACCTCCACATCGCTACCCGTCCTTGCGAAGCTCATGGCTAACAACCATCCTGGTGTGTGGTTGGTCTCAGAGGAGGAGGCACCCTTGGGAACCAAGAACGACGGACAATCGATGCAGTTCGAGTTTTATGGTCGCGCTGCGGGCCAGGATCGAAAGCATTTCCGCCTTGGGACAAGTATGGGAATACCGGGTCCAAACTATTTCGCGGATGTCCGTGGATTCGCAAATGAGCAGGTGATTCATGATGCCATTGCTGGCTCTTTGGACCCCAAAGATATTGAACACGTCCTAACTGAGTTGCTGGACTCTCGTAAGCTTGCCCGAGAGTTCATGTGGTTTCGCTTGAAAATGAGGGAGAATGCCCCGAGGTCTTAGAACGAGAAGTGCAGACGTTGCCCCGGAGTGACGGCCGGGGGCTCATTTACCGCTCGCCGAACGGAAAATTCCGCGTTAACATTACAAAATCGCGCTGACGAGCCGGCTTTGCCTTGACATTGGGGCATCGCTGGCTATCTTTCGCGCAACCTTTGGGAAGTTAGATCGGCACCATGCGCAACATTATTACCGCCATCCTTATTGTAGTCGTACCCAGGCGCATCGCCGGGGATGGCTAGCGGCCATCCATGATCCGAGCGGTGCGCAGGGCCTTCCAGGGCCCTTTTTTATTGCCCGGAAGCCGTCGAACCGACCAGCCGAGCCACTGACCGAAGCCATCCGCTAGACCCGACCGACCAAGACGACAAGCCGCTGACAGAAGCGATCCGGAGCCTGCCATGACCGACAAGAGCCACGATCCGAACCAGATGACCGGCGCCGCGATGATCGTGCGCGCGCTCATCGACCACGGCGTGCAGCACCTCTTCGGCTATCCCGGCGGCGCGGTGCTTCCGATCTATGACGAGATCTTCCAGCAGAGCGAGGTTCAGCACATCCTGGTCCGCCACGAGCAGGGCGCCGGCCACGCCGCCGAAGGCTATGCGCGCTCGACCGGCAAGCCCGGCGTCGTGCTGGTGACCTCGGGCCCCGGCGCCACCAACATGGTGACCCCGCTGGCCGACGCGCTGATGGACTCGATCCCGCTGGTCTGCATCACCGGCCAGGTGCCGACGCACCTGATCGGCAACGACGCCTTCCAGGAGTGCGATACGGTCGGCATCACCCGGCCCTGCACCAAGCACAATTGGCTGGTCCGCAACGTCAACGATCTCGCAAAAGTGCTGCACGAGGCGTTCTACGTCGCGACCACGGGCCGTCCGGGTCCGGTCGTCGTCGACGTGCCGAAGGACGTGCAGTTCGCGACCGGAACCTATCATCCGCCGCGCAAGTCGGACGTGCACATCTCCTACGCCCCGCGCGTCAAGGGCGATGCGACGCAGATCCGCAAGGCGGTGGCGCTGCTGGCCGGCGCCAAGCGGCCGGTGATCTATTCCGGTGGCGGCGTCATCAATGCGGGGACCGAGGCCTCGAAGCTGTTGCGCGAGCTGGTCGAGGTGACGGGCTTCCCGATCACCTCGACCCTGATGGGGCTGGGCGCCTATCCGGCGTCGGGCACCAACTGGCTCGGCATGCTCGGCATGCACGGCACCTACGAGGCCAACATGACGATGCATGATTGCGACGTCATGCTGTGCGTCGGTGCGCGCTTCGACGACCGCATCACCGGCCGCACCGACGCGTTCTCGCCGAACTCGAAGAAGATCCACATCGACATCGATCCGTCCTCGATCAACAAGAACATCCGCGTCGACGTGCCGATCATCGGCGATTGCGGCGATGTGCTCGCCGACATCCTGCAGGTGTTCAGGGCCGAGGCGAAGAAGCCCGACATCAAGGCGTGGTGGCAGCAGATCGCCACCTGGCGCGCGCGCAACTCGCTCGCCTTCAAGCCGAACCGCGACGTGATCATGCCGCAATATGCGATCCAGCGGCTGTTCGAGCTGACGCGCGGGCGCGACACCTACATCACCACCGAGGTCGGCCAGCACCAGATGTGGGCGGCGCAGTTCTACGGCTTCGAGGAGCCGCACCGCTGGATGACCTCGGGCGGGCTCGGCACCATGGGCTACGGCCTGCCGGCCGCGATCGGCGTGCAGGTGGCGCATCCCGACAGCCTCGTCATCGACATCGGCGGCGACGCCTCGGTGCAGATGACGATGCAGGAGATGTCGACGGCCGTGCAGTACGAGCTGCCGGTCAAGATCTTCATCCTCAACAACCAGTACATGGGCATGGTGCGGCAGTGGCAGCAGCTCCTGCACGGCAACCGCCTGTCGCATTCCTACTCGGAGGCGCTGCCGGACTTCGTCAAGCTGGCAGAGGCCTATGGCGGCGTCGGCCTGCAGGTGTCTAAGCCCGGCGATCTCGACGGCGCGATCAAGGAGATGATCTCGGTCAAGAAGCCGGTGCTATTCGACTGCCGCGTCGCGGCGCTGGAGAACTGCTTCCCGATGATTCCGTCCGGCAAGGCGCACAACGAGATGATCCTGCCGGCGGAAGCGTCCGATCCGGCCGCGGCGTTCGCCGGCGGCAAGGCGCTGGTGTGAGGACTGATCGTGAGGGCGATGCCAACCCAACACTCCGCTGTCATCGCCCGGCTTGCCGCCTTCGCTAAAGCTTCGGCGCGCCCTGAACGCGCGGCCTCGTCGAAGCCTTGGCGAAGACGGGACCGGGCGATCCAGTACGCCGCGGCCACCATGAGTCCTACGACGGCGACGGCGTACTGGATGCCCGCTTTCGCGGGCATGACAGCTGTGATCAGGAGGCGGCCGTGTTCACACTAGCCGAGCTCGAAGCCGCCCACGCCATCGTCGCGGCCGCGGTGCCGGCGACGCCGGCGCATGCGTGGCCGCTGCTGGCGCAGCGGCTGGGGACGCATGTCGTCGTCAAGCACGAGAACCACACCCCGGCCGGCGCCTTCAAGGTGCGCGGCGGGCTGGTCTATGTCGACAACCTGAAGCGCACGCATCCCGGCGTTCGCGGCCTGATCACCGCGACGCGCGGCAATCATGGCCAGAGCGTTGCGTTTGCCGGCCGTCGCAACGGCCTGCCGGTGACGATCTATGTGCCGCATGGCAATTCGGTCGAGAAGAACCGCGCCATGGCGGCGTTCGGTGCCGAGCTGATCGAGCACGGCAGCGACTTCCAGGAGGCGCGCGAGGAGGCTGGCCGCCACGCCGCGCGCGACGGCCTGCACATGGTGCCGTCGTTCCATCCCGATCTCGTGCGCGGCGTCGCCACCTACGCGCTGGAGCTGTTCCGCAGCGCGCCCGATCTCGACGTGCTCTACGTCTCGATCGGGCAGGGCTCGGGCATCTGCGGCTGCATCCTGGCGCGTGATCTCTTGGGCCTGAAGACCGAGATCGTCGGCGTGCAATCGACCGAGGCGCCGTCCTACGCGCTGTCGTTTGCGGCCCGCACCGTCGTGACGACCAACAGCGCCGATACGCACGCCGACGGCCTTGCCACCCGCAGTCCCGATGCCGATGCGCTGGCGATCATTCTTAAAGGCGCCTCGCGCATCGTGCAGGTCAGCGACGCCGAGATCGCCGAGGCCGTGCGCATTCTCTGGACCGACACCCACAATCTCGCCGAAGGCGCCGGCGCGGCACCGCTCGCAGGTGCCTTGCAAGAAAAGGGCAGGCTCGCCGGCAAGCGCGTCGGCCTGGTGCTCACGGGCGGCAACATCGATCTCGACCTGTTCAGGCGCTGGGTGCTGCCGGCGGCCACGCATGCCGAAGCGGGGGCCGCATGAGGAACTCGCAACTCGCCACAAACACCGCCGTCATACCCGGGCTTGACCCGGGCATCCACGAACCGCGCGCTCGACGCTCGACGTGGATGGCCGGGAGCGCAGACAAGTCTACGCAGTCTGCGCAAGGCAGACTGCTATGCCCGGCCATCACGGCTGAAATCCTATGGGGACACCAATGAACCAGCCAGCATCGGCCTATTTCATGGAAGAGCGTCACGATCCGAACGAGACGCACACGCTTGCGGTGCTGGTCCAGAACGAGCCGGGCGTGCTCGCGCGCGTCATCGGCCTGTTCTCGGGCCGCGGCTACAACATCGAGAGCCTCACCGTCTCCGAGACCGAGAGCCAGAAGCATCTGTCGCGCATCACCATCGTGACGACCGGCACGCCGATGGTGATCCAGCAGATCAAGCACCAGCTCGACCGCATGATCCCGGTCTACCGCGTCGTCGACATGACGCTGACCAAGCGCGCGATCGAGCGCGAGCTCGCGATGGTCAAGGTGCGCGGCACCGGCGAGCCGCGCGTCGAGGCGCTGCGGCTGGCGGATGCGTTCCGCGCCCGGGTGATCGACGCCACCACGGAAAGCTTCGTGTTCGAGATCACAGGCAATACCGACAAGATCACGCAATTCATCGATCTGATGCGTCCGCTCGGCCTGGTGGAAGTCGCCAGGACCGGCATTGCGGCGATCGGGCGGGGATCGGAAGGGATGTGAGCCATGCTGGCGCGCGACTGGTACTACAACGAACGCAACCGGATCGGGCTCGACCATGCCGTGGCCTCGATCTATGGCTCGGGCGATGATGCCGACGAGCGCGCGCGCGCCGCTCTGAAGATGCTCGGCGTCAAGCCGGGCTGGCGGGTGGCCGACATCGGCTGCGGCAACGGCGTGCTGGCGACAGAGGCGGCGCTGCTGGGCGCGGTGGTCGACGCCATCGACATCTCGCCGGCGATGCTGGCGCTGACCCGGATCTACAGCCGCGACCGCCGTACCGCGGTGCGGATGCATTCGGCGGGGCTGCTGTCGTTCGCCTATGAGGCTGCGACCTACGACCTGATCGCCAGCGAGTTCACGCTGCACCATCTGCCGGACTTCTGGAAGGCGGTGGCGCTGGCGCGGATCTTCGCGGCGCTGAAGCCCGGCGCGCAATTCTTCCTGCGCGACATCGTCTATGTCAGCATGCCCGACGGCGCCGAGCGCTCGGTCGAGCAGTGGGCGGACTTCAACATCAAGAACCACGACCTCGCTCGCGACAGCGTCATCACCCACATGCGCGACGAGAACTCGACCTTTGCCTGGGTGATGGAGCGCATGCTCGCCGAGGTCGGATTCGTGACCGTATCCGCCGACTACCACGCGCCGATGCACGCGACCTATGTGCTGCAGAAGCCGGCGGGGCAGGGCTAGGCGCTGATGCTTGTGCGCGACGGTGAGGTGGGCACGCTGCCACCCTCCCCTGGAGGGGGAGGGTCGGCTCACATCGCGCGAAGCTGCGATGTGAGCCGGGGTGGGGTGATGCCTCCACGCCGGAGCTATGTCTGGGGCCCACCCCACCCCGATCGCGCATTGCATGCGCGATCAACCCTCCCCCTCCAGGGGAGGGTGAAGAGTCGTCGTGCGGAGAGAACTCATTAGAATGTCCCAGCAGCTCCTCATCGCCTTCGTCACCTTCGCGTTCGTGATGGCGTTCACGCCAGGGCCGAACAACATCATGCTGCTGTCGTCGGGCGTGACCCATGGCTTCCGCCGCACGGTGCCGCACATGATGGGCGTCAGCTTCGGCTTCGCCTTCATGGTCGGGGCCGTCGGCTTCGGCCTCGCCACGGTGTTCATCTCCTATCCGGTGCTGCAGGAGGTGCTGAAATATCTCGGCGCCGCCTACCTGATCTATCTCGCCGTGGTGATCGCGTTCTCCGGATCGGCCAAGCCGGATGACGACACGACGCCGCGCGGCCCGATGTCGTTCTGGGGCGCAGCGCTGTTCCAGTGGGTCAACGCCAAGGGCTGGGTGATGGTGATCAGCACCATCACCGCCTATGCCGCGATCGCCAGCTTCCCTGCCAATGTCGCGCTGCAGGTCGGGATCAGCTTCGTGATGGCGATCGGCTCGACCATTACCTGGACCCTGTTCGGCACCGCACTGCGGCCGCTGCTGAGTTCCGAACGCGCGGTGCGCGGCTTCAACATCCTGATGGCGGTGCTGCTGCTCGCCTCGCTCTATCCCGTCTTCATGGACGCATGAGGGAGGCGGCCGCCATGCGAGATCGGGGTTTCCAACCACGCCCAAAATGCTCTAGACACGGGCCGGATTTCGTCCGGGCGCAGCCGCCCGTGCCTCACCCAAGCGTCTGACTTTTCAGCCAATTCCGGCCATCTCAAAGAGGAAACGACAATGCGTGTCTACTACGATCGCGACGCCGATCTGAACCTGATCAAGGGCAAGAAGGTCGTCATCGTCGGCTACGGCAGCCAGGGCCACGCCCACGCGCTCAACCTGAAGGATTCCGGCGTCAAGGACGTCGCGATCGCGCTGCGCAAGGGCTCGGCTTCGGCCAAGAAGGCCGAGGGCGCCGGCTTCAAGGTGATGGAAGTCGCCGAGGCCGCCAAATGGGCCGACCTGGTGATGATGCTGACCCCGGACGAGCTGCAGGGCGACATCTATCGCGAGCACCTGCACGACAACATGAAGCAGGGCGCCGCGCTCGTGTTCGCCCACGGCCTCAACGTGCATTTCAACCTGCTCGACCCGCGCCCCGATCTCGACGTGCTGATGATCGCCCCGAAGGGCCCCGGCCACACCGTCCGCTCCGAGTACCAGCGCGGCGGCGGCGTGCCCTGCCTGATTGCGATCGCCAAGGATTCCTCGGGCAACGCCCATGACCTCGGCCTGTCCTACGCCTCGGCGATCGGCGGCGGCCGCGCCGGCATCATCGAGACCACCTTCAAGGAAGAGTGCGAGACCGACCTGTTCGGCGAGCAGGCGGTGCTGTGCGGCGGCCTGGTCGAGCTGATCAAGGCCGGCTACGAGACCCTGACCGAGGCCGGCTACGCCCCGGAGATGGCCTATTTCGAGTGCCTCCACGAGGTGAAGCTGATCGTCGACCTGATCTATGAAGGCGGCATCGCCAACATGAACTACTCGATCTCCAACACCGCCGAATATGGCGAATACGTCACCGGTCCGCGCATCGTCACGGCCGAGACCAAGGCGGAGATGAAGAAGGTGCTCGGCGACATCCAGTCCGGCCGCTTCGCACGTGACTGGATGCTGGAGAACAAGGTCAACCAGACCTCGTTCAAGGCGACCCGCGCCAAGCTCGCCCAGCATCCGATCGAGGAGGTCGGCGCCCGGCTGCGCGACATGATGCCCTGGATCAAGAAGGGCGCGCTGGTCGACAAGAGCAAGAACTGAGTTCGCGCAGGACTTGCTGAGAATTGAGAACGGCGGGCCGAGGCCCGCCGTTTTTGTTTGGTAGGTGAGTCCTTAGGCTGTTTCAGGACGTCGCGCGGCGTGAGGCCAGCGGCGCGAGCAGGCGGACGATCTCGCTGACAGCGACCAGGCCGACGAGCCAGGCGGCGCTGGTCAGGCCGAGGCGGGCGACGATCGGGAGCGTGAAGCTCGCGGCACCGCCGAGCGCGGGCGTGGCGGCCAGCAGCACCAGCTCATACGCCGTGTAGGCGCCCAGCAGGGCGGCGGCAAAGGCGAGCGGAGCCGGGCTTGCGCGCAGAGCCTGCAGCACGCCCCGGGCCGTGGCAGTGGCGCTGAGCGCGGCGGCGCCGATCATCGCGCCCCAGGCCAGCGTGTTGGCATCGACCGGATAGTGCAGGGCGCCGAAGCCGATGCCCTGGTTGACCAGCCAGGCGCCGAGCATCACCGGCAGCGCCGTGCGCAGCGAAAGCATGGCGGCCGCAATCACGGCGAAGGCCGCAAACGGCGTCGCGCAGGCGAACACGAAGCTCGCCAGCGCACAGGCGGTCGTCAGCAGCGCGAAACAAAACGCGGCTGCATGCCGCGGCGGGACGGGCGCGAGGCGAGCCTCGGAACCAGAGGGGGCGAGGACGTCGAGAGTCATGGAACATCTCCTGTTGTTGCAATTGTAGTCCAGTTTTGAGGCGGCTGTCAGCCGCTTCGGGAGGTCTGCATCACTGCACGCCGAAGCTCGCGAGCCGGATGCCGCCGAACACGCCGAAGCCGGGTGCCAGGAAGCCGGTCGGGTTCTGGGTGTGACGGTTGAACAGGTTATCGATCCGGCCAAACACCTTGACCTGGTCGGACAGCGCGTAGTCGCCGCGCAGGTTCACGAGCGCATAGCCGGGTGCGACGAGGCCGGTGGTCATGCCGTCGCGGCTGACATCGAGCCAGTCGCCGACCCGCAGCAAGGTGGCCGACAGGCTCAGCGCATCGATCGGCAGCCAGGTGGCGGTGGCGCTCCATTTCTCCTTCGGCCGGCGCAGCAATTGCTGGCCGGTGGCCGCGTCGACGGCGCGGGTGAAGGTGTAGTCCGCGCGCAGCGATATCCGATCGGTGAGCCGCGCCGTCACGAAGCTCTCGGTGCCTTCGGTGGTGGCGAGGCCGACATTGGCGTAGGAGGTGAAGGTCGCGTTGAAATTGATCAGGTTGGTGATGCTGTTGTGGAAGTAGGTCGTGCCGAAGCGGACGCGATCGTCGAACAGCGGCTGCTCGAAACCGGCATCGTAGCCGGCGCTCTGCTCCGGCCGGAGGTTGGGATTGGCGAAGAAGTTGAACGCCGGGAAATCCTGGTGCAACTGGCTCAAGGTCGGTGCCTTGAAGCCGGTGCCGTAGCTCGCCTTCAGCTTGGTCTCGGTGACCGGCAGGATCACCGCCGGCGCGATCCGGTAGGTGCCATGGCCGCCGAACTGGTCGTTGACGTCGTTGCGCAGGCTCGCCACGACGAACCAGCGCTTCGCGAACTCGGTCTGCAGCTCGACGAAGCCGGCCTTGTTGCCGTTCTCGGCCGAAAGGTCGGTGGTCTTCAGCCGTTCGGTCTGCTGCTCCAGGCCGACGATCAGGTTGTTGCGCGGGGCGAGCTCGGTCACCGCGTGCCAGTCATATTTGATGCGCTCGCCGGTCGCGACCGCGGCGACGGGATTGCCGGCCGTCAGATCGGACGACCAGTTGTTCACATAGTTGACGCCGAAGTAGTTCCTGATGCGGCCGCCGAGCAGCGACCATACGGCTTCCTCGCGCGTCGCCAGTTGATGGATGGTGTGGTTGCTCTGGGCGGCGTCGGGAAAGCTGGGAAAGCCGCTGTCGCCGGTGAACAGCAGGGTGGCGTCAGTGTAGCGGACCACCGAATTGAGCGTCCAGGCCTCGTTGAGATCGACGCCGAGCTTGGACGAGGCGGTGACGTTGTCGTAGGCGTTGCCGATGGCCTTCTGCCCCGCAGGCAGCAATTGCCACGGGGTCACCGGAACGTCACCGGCGTGCAGACGCGCGACGTTGACTGCGTAGTTGACATTGTCCTGGGAGCCGCTGACGCCGGCTGACTGGTTGAAGGTCTTGAACGAGCCGCTCTCGATCGAGGCGGTCGCCCGCGCAGGTCCGTCGCCCTTGCGCGTGATCACCGAGATGACGCCGCCGATGGCATCGGAGCCGTACAGTCCGCTCTGCGGCCCGCGCAGCACCTCGAGCTGCTGGATGTCGGCGGCGAGCACATGCGCGAAATCGAACGCGCCGTTGCCGTTGGTGACGTCGCCTGCGTCGATGCCGTCGATGATGAGCTTGGTGTGGTTGGCATTGGTGCCGCGCATGAAGACGTTGGTCTGGCCGCCCGGGCCGCCGGCCTGCACGATGTTCAATCCGGGGACCGTGCTCAGGATGTCCGGCACGGTGCGGGCCTGCTGCGCGGCGATATCCTTGTCGGTCACCACGGTGATCGCATTCGCGACGTTGGCGACCGGCGTCACAACGCCGGTCGGGCTGACGGCGACGGGGGCGCTGGCCGGCGCTGCCGGCTTTGCAGCCGGCGTCTGCCGTCGCGCGGCGTTGCGGGTTGGAGAACCGCCGGACACCGCCGGCCCTGCGGCAACCGGCTTGCGCGGCGCGTCAACCTCGACCGGCGGCAAAAGGTTGGGGGAGGCGGATTGCTGCGCGGCTGCCGGGAAAGCACCGAGCAGCGCAAACGACGCGAGGACGCAGAGCGACGACAGAACGGCGCGATGCCGCCTGGCATGGGGAACGGGAGACACGAGTGACCTCGGCATGACGTCAGTGGCACGTCACCGCGAACGAGGTCTCACGCAGACCTTTGCAGACCTGCCTGAAAACGATGCCAATAACGCCCCGACCGGCATCCTCGCGTGTGACCACGGCTGACGGCAGGTCTCCTGGCTCGCGGGTCATCACCTCCACGTCGCCTTCCCGGGACCGAGATTTCCCAGTGGCCTATGACGCGAGATTCGCCGCTTACAGTTGCGGGGGCAGCTGCGGCCTTCGATCACGTCTCTTGCGAGACGCATCCGGCACCGCATTCCCTTTTGAGCCCCGGTCGAGGGGCACCGTCACGATCACCGTAGGAGTGCGGGCGCACCAAAGTCAATCCGGCGCCCGGCGATCTCCTGGCGATAACGCTGGCCGGTCGGCTTGATGATGCCCGGCCGCCTGCGACAACCATAGCTGTCGTCCCCGCGTTCGCAGGGACGACAGCGGAGTATGAGGAGGCTCGCGAGTCGTTGCTGATGAGGATTGCGTCTTGTGAGCACCCGCTCACTTCTCGACCTTGTTATGCACCATCCAGAACCGCAGCGTGCGCTGGGCGGTGTCGAGCGACAGCCGGGCATAGTCGCGCTCGGCGAGCTTCAGGGTGTCGCTGTCGATGGCGTGCTTGATCGGCCGGTGGGTCAGGATCTTCGCCACCACCGACCAGGCCAGCCTGGCGGCACGGCAGGGGATCAGCACGATGTCGGTGCGCGGGCCCTCGAGCACCTTGGCCATCATCTCGGTCGGGACGTTGTTGAGCAGGCCGAGTGCGGCGGAAACCTCGCCGAAGCGGCGGGTCTCGGCGAAGAAGGCGATGGCGGCATCGTTGAGCTCGTTCAGCCCCTTCATGCGCTTGACGGCGTCTTCGGCGAGCGTGAAGTCGCGGCCGACCAGGCCGCCGTCGCTGCGCGCGACGTCCGCGATGGCCTTGAGGATCTTCTTGATCTCCTGCTGCAACGCCGGCGGCGCCGAGGACATCAGCTTGGCGCGCACGGCTTCGGTGGCGCGGCGCAAGAGGTCGCGCAGGTGCTTGGTGGGCAGGTCGACGCGCAGCCCGATGATCTCGGACAGCTCGTCGTCATCCGCGGCATGCGCCATCATCCCGGAATAGCCGGTATCGGAGAAGCGCGCGGTCTGGTTGTTGGCGAGCTTGCGGATGACCCGGCGCTCGCCGCGGTCGACGATGATGTCGGTCACCGCCTCGGTCAGATGCGGACGGCTGGAGATCGCCATCAGGTGATCCTGGCCCTTGGTCGCCGCGACCTCGACCAGCGTATGCTCGGTCAGCCGGCTCGAGTGCATCAGCACGCTCTCGGCCACCGAGATTTCGTCGTCACGGGCGAGCTGCTGGATCAATTCGACGGGCGCGTAGTCGACCGGCGCGAGATGCTTGGAGAGCTCGGCCCGCGCGCGGGTCTCTACTCGCGAGACCAGCATGCACAGCACATTGTCGAACACCTTGATCTGGTCCTCGGTGAGGCGTTCGCCGTCATGCAGGAACAGATTGGTGACCTGGCGCAGCGTGTTGACGCGCTTCGCCGAGGAGCCGCTGCGGACGGCCTCTTCGAGCTCGGTGATGATGGAGTGTTCTGAAGGCGGAAGCTGTTCTGGCTGTGACACGATCGCGCTCGTTTGTCCGGATGGCCGGAGCGACAGCGACGCGCTTGTGATCCCGCTGCAAGGCTCTCGGCCGGAGCAGTTTTCGGCACGGGCGATAACAACGCGTTAGGGTCGGAGGACGTAGTACCCCGGAGAAACACGGATACGGAAAATTAAGGCGATACGCGTAGAGGGGGACGACGAGCTGGAGCGCGGTCTTCCGGAGATTCGCCGGACAGGCGATGGAATGAGGCCCAAACACCTCCCCACAGACCCGGCGACGACAGGCCAGCGAAACGGAAAGGTTAATGATCTCATAAGGTCACAGACCTTCCTTCATCCAGTTTGCTCGCTGCCCTCGATCTCACGTCAGCTGTCATCCTCCCAAGCATTGAAACTTAAATCCCAATCTTGCCGCGGCCATCTTGTTGATGCGCCGCGTGCCGTCTCCCGGTGTTCCGGGGCGGGCTCGGCGGGGATGACCTCGTGCGAAAAATCAGCGCCAGCATCGCGCCGCATCCCGTGCGATAATCGCCGCGCAAATCGTTGAGGTCACCATGAAATCCGTCGTCATCACCGGCGCGTCCACCGGCATCGGCTTGGCCTGTTCGAAGCTCCTGCTCGCGCGTGGCTTCCACGTGTTCGGCAGCGTTCGCAAGCAGGCCGATGCAGACCGTCTGCGCAGCGAGCTCAGCGCCAACTTCACGCCGCTGCTGTTCGATGTGACCGACGAAGCGGCGGTGAAGGCGACCGCCGGCGAGGTGCGAGCGGCGCTCAAGGGCGAGACGCTCGCCGGTCTCGTCAACAATGCCGGCATCGCCGTCGCGGGGCCGGTGACGGAGCTGCCGATCGAGCAGTTTCGCCATCAGATGGAAGTGAACGTCATCGGTCCGGTCATTGCGACCCAGGCGTTCGCGCCGCTGCTCGGCGCCGATCCGGCCATGAAGGGAGAGCGCGGCCGGATCGTGATGATCAGCTCGGTCGCGGGCCGCAACGGCAACCCGCTGATGGCGCCGTATTCGACCTCGAAGCATGCGGTCGAGGGGCTATCCGAGAGCCTGCGCCGCGAGCTGATGCTGTTCGGCATCGACGTCATCGTCATCGCGCCGGGGGCGGTGAAGACGCCGATCTGGGCCAAGGCCGAGGAGGTCGACCTGTCGGCGTACCAGGCCTCGCCGTTCTTCCCGGCGCTGCAGAAGATTCGTGGCTTCATGCTGCATCTCGGCAAGACCGGGCTGCCGGCCGAGACCATCGCCACGCGGGTGGCCGACGCCTTGACCCTGCCGGCGCCCAGGGTGCGCTACGAGATCGCGCCCGATGCTATCAGGCAATGGATCGTGCGGGTGCTTCCGAAGCGGACCGTCGATCGCATCATTGCCAAGCGGCTCGGTCTGACGCCGGTGACCAGGGCCTGATGCCGGCGATGACGACCATCGGCAAGACCCAGGCGGAGCTGACCCGCCTGGTCGAGGAGGAGATTCGCGCGCAGCCGGGGTGCGAGACGGCACGCGTGCCGGCCGTTCATGCGCTCGACGTGCGCAGTGGCCGCAACTGGGAGATCCCGCACGTCGTTCTCGGCGACAGCCTGATCAGCGACGTCGACCGCGCCGTGATGAGCGTGCAGCGCCGGCTCGGGCGCGAGTTTCACCTGATCGATGATCCCGTCACGGAGCCAGCGTCGGAAGCCGCCGCGACGCCGCAGATCGACACCAACGACTCCTGACATTCCTTGCGCTGACGTGAGCCCTGCGGGCTCAGGTCAGCAGGCCCTGCCGCAGCGCCAGCCGTACCAGCTCGATGTCGCTGGCGACGCCGAGCTTGTCCTTGATCAGCGAGTGCAGGTTGGCAACCGTCTTCGGGCTGAGATGCAGCGCTGACGCGATCTCGTCGGTGGTCCGTTCGGCCAGCAGCATCTGCATCACCTCGAACTCGCGCGCGGACAGGACGTCGGCGGCCGCCCGCTCGCCGGACAGCCGGCTGAGCGCGAGCTCGTGATCGATGTCGGGGCTGATCGCGATGCGGCCGGCGAGCACGTCCATGACGGCGCGCACGAGCGTCTCCGGCGGGCTGCTCTTGGTGACATAGCCGCGGGCGCCGGCGCGGATCGCCTGCACCGCGAAGCCCGCATTCTCATGCATCGTGAAGACGAGGATGCGCGCGCTACGATCCCATTGCCGGATGCGGCGGATGCCCTCAATGCCGCCGACGCCCGGCATGGTCAGGTCCATGATGACGAGATCGGGCCTGACCTCCTTGAACAGCCGGTAGGCTTCGGCGCCATCGGCCGCTTCGGCGACCACGTGCAGCCCCGGCTGCTTCTGCAGCATCGACCTGTAGCCCTCGCGGACCACGGCATGGTCGTCGACCAGCAGGATGGTGCCGGCGGGCGCGGTCATGCCGCGCATGCCGCTTGCGGCTGGGTCGGCGCACGCGAGAGATCGGGCAAGGCCGGGACCGGAATCTCGATGCGGAGTCGCGCGCCACCGCCGGAGGTGGCCGCGAAGCTCATCTGGCCTCCCATGGAGGCGACGCGCTCGCGCATGCCGAGCAGGCCCATGCCCGGCTTGTCGGGAGCTTCACCTGCGGGACCGTCGTCTTCGACGGTGAGCACGGTCGCGCTCGCCGGCCCGTCCTGAAGCGTCAGCTGCAGCCGCACGCGCGTCGCTCCGGCGTGCTTGACGGTATTGGTGAGCGCCTCCTGGGCGATGCGGTAGAGGTTGGTGGCGATGATGCCGGGCAGTCGGTCGATGCCGCCCGACAGGCTGATCTCGAAAACGGTGCGGCCGTGCTGCCGCCTGTTCCATCCGGCGACGAGGCCTTCGAGGCTGGCGGCGAGGCCGAGCTCGTCGACATCAGGTGGGCGCAGCCGCATCAGCGCGCCGCGCAACTGGTCCATCATGTCGCTCGCGGTGCGCGCGATGCCGTCGCAATCGCCCACCAGAGCGGGGCAATCCTGCGCCGCGCTGTGACGGATCGACGCCGCGAGCGCCCGGATCGCCGCCAGCGACTGGCCGAATTCATCATGCAGCTCGCGCGCGAGGTTGCGGCGCTCGTCGTCCTCCAGCGCAATCAGGCGCCGGGTCAATTCGCTGCGCTGGGCCAGCGCTGTCTCCAGCCCCTCGGCGAGCTGGTTGAAGGCATCGCGGATCGCCGACAGCTCGGCAAGGTCGAACGGCGGCAGCCGTGCCGACAGATCATGGGCCGCGATCCGCTCCAGCCCGGCGCGGATCAGCCGGGTCGGGCGCAGCGCGCGGGCCAGCGCGGCGTAGGCCAGAATGCACAGCAGCGCCAGCGCCGTCCCGAGCACGGGCAGCAGCCGGCTGAGCTCGCGCCAGGCCTCCGCGGTCATGACGCCGGCATCGGCCCAGACGACGGCATCGCCGGTCGTTTCGCCGCGAAAGCTGACCGGCCGTGCCGCTTCCCGGCCCGGATCGAACAGCCGCCGATACAGCATCGCGAAGGCGCGGGGCGGATCGTCCGTCTGCGCCTCGGCGCCGCCGCAGATGCGCTGCACGATCGCGCCGTCGACGCCGCGATAGGCGATGCACAGGCCCGGTCGCATCGCGGCGGCGGCGACCGCATCGAGGTCGGGAAAGCCGGCCGGCGGGCTGTTGACCCAATGCATCTTGCTTTGCTGCAATTGCAGCGTCCTGGCCGTGATCTCGGCGATCCGCTCATTGCGCGCATGCACCGAGCGGTCGGTGTCGAACAGCACATAGGCGCAGATCGCCCCAAAGCAGAGCGCCGAGACCACCGAGATGCGCAGGGTCAGACGGTATTTGAGGTCGTAGCGGGTCCACATCTTCGGCACGTCCATGGTAGCCCTGCCCGCCGGCATTTAACGGCAGAACCGCCTGGGCCAAAAGCGCTGCGGCCTGGTCGCCGTCACCGTCGTGAAAATTTCCCGTGCCGCGCCGGGACCGCGGCCGCTGCGGCCATAGCGCCGCTGCGTCTAGTTTTGGATCGCCAGACATCGCTGCAGGGGGATCCCATGTCAAACCGTCGCGTCGTCCGTTGTCTCGTTCTCGCGCTTGCTTTCGCGGCCGGTCCGGTCCGCGCCGCCTCCGGCGATGTCCCGGCTGTGCTGGTCGACGATTTCAGCTATCTCGACACGTCCGGCGAGCCGGTCGATCAGACCGCAGCGCATCAGCGGCGGCTGGATGCATTCATCGCCGCGCTCCGCAGCGACGTCGCCGCCGACGCGCGGCTGCGGCCGGTCAGCCCGTCCTGCGCGCCGTCCTGTCCCACCGATGCGTCCCCGGAGGCCCGGCTGCAGATGGCGGCCGCGGCCGGCGCAACCGTCGTGATCACCGGCGGAGTCCAGAAGCTCTCCACGCTGGTGCAGTGGGCGCGCGCCGCGGCCATCGACGTCGCCTCCCATCGGGTCGTCTTCGACAAGGTCTTCACCTTCCGCGGCGACAGCGACGAGGCCTGGCAGCGCGCTGCGATCTTCGTTTCGCGCCAGGTCCGTGACGCACTGGCGCCGCCGGAGCCGATCCGGCTGGCGCTGCTGCCGTTCGAGCTCGACGACACCAGCGCAGGCGCGGCGCTCGGCGAGACCGAATCCGACCAGAAAGGGCTGCAGGAGGCGACCGACGCGGTGCGGCAGCTGCTGGCGCAGTCCGGGCGCTATCGCCTGGTGGACGCGGCCGGCGAGATCAAGCCGGGGCAGCCGGTGCGTGAGTGCGACGATTGCGAGGCCCGGGCGGCCCGCGCCGTCGGCGCCCAGCAATCGCTGCTCGGCATCGTCCGGCGGATCGGCCGCACCGAATACATCATCGGCTTTCGTGTCCGCCAGGCCGACAGTGGCGCGCTCGTCGCCGCCGGTGACAGCGGATTGCGCCTCGGCGCCAACTATTCCTGGAGTCGCGGCGCGGTGCGTCTGGTGCGCGAGCGGCTGCTCGAGACCGGCACCCAGAATTGAAAAAGGCGAGGATCGGTACGCGAGGACGGCAGTGATGCCACCTCTCGTCGTGGCGCGAGACGACACGCCGCCCTCCGTGCAAATCCGGGCTGTTGTGATTTGTGACGATTTCATTACGGTCGGATGACAGGATAGGCTTCCTTGATCTGTCGGCATGCGCCGGCGAAGGGCGCCTGCATTCGACCGCCTGATGTCACTGACCCCGAACGACCAACCGATCACCACGCTCGCCGCGGCGAGCGCAACACGCTCCGCGGCCGTCCGGCTGTCCGCCGTCGCCGCGCCGCATGTCGCGGCGCTGGCCCTGATGCTGCACACCGAGACCGATTTCGGCTCGCGGCTCGGCTTCGTGCTGGCCTGGGGCATCCTGAACTGCTTCTGGCTGGTGCTGCTGCGGCGGCCTGCGGTGTCCGGCGCGTTGGCGCTGACCATGGTCGTGGTGCTGGTGCTGCTGTCGCAGCTCAAGCACGCCGTGGTCCAGATGACGGCGAACTTCGTCGACGTGATGCTGATCGATCACGACAGCGCGGCGTTCCTGTTCACGATCTTCCCGAACCTGAAGCTGTCGGTGCTGGTGGCGGCCGCCGTCGTGCTGCCGCTGATGGGGCTGCTGTGGTGGGCGGATCCGTTCCGGATCGCGCGGCTGCCGGCGCTGGCCGGCAAGCTCGCCTGCCTTGCCGCGCTCACGCTGTATTCGCTCAACTGGCGCGACGAGACCTGGCGCGGCTATTATGACGACGGCTATCTGTCGAAATTCGCCCGCTCCGGCGTCACGGCGGTGTCGGACTTCCTCGCCAACGGCTTCATGGAATCCGACGCCACGGCTGATCGAAGTCTGGCTGCCTTCGTCCCAGATTCCTGTCATCCGGCCGGACGGCGCCCGAACATCGTGCTGATCCACGACGAATCCAGCTTCGACATCCGCTCGGCGCCAGGCATCAAGGTGCCGGATGGCTATGGCAGCCATTTCAAGTCGTTCGACGGCAAGGCGCGGCAGTTCATGGCCGAGAGCAATGGCGGACCGAGCTGGTTCACCGAGTACAACGTGCTGGCCGGCTTGTCGTCGCGCTCGTTCGGCCGCTTCGCCTATTTCGTGACCCGGATCGCGTCCGGCCGGGTCGAGCGCGGCCTGCCGCTGGCGCTGCGCAATTGCGGCTACGACACGGTGTCGCTCTATCCCGCGCAGGGTGCCTTCATGAGCGCGCGCAGCTTCCAGACCACGGTCGGCGTCGATCGTTTTCTCGACGCGCGCGATCTCGGCGCCAAGGGCGTCGAGCCCGACGGCTTCTTCTACGATGCCGCGCTCGATCTGATGCAGCACCGGCCGCGCGGAAAGCCGCTGTTCATGTTCGTCTATCTCGCCGCCAACCATTTCCCGTGGGAGACGACGTTCCGGCCCGACCTGACGCCGTCCTGGCGAGCGCCCGGCAATCTGCCTTCGATCGATGAGTATCTGCGCCGCCAGGCGATGAGCGCGACGGACTATCAGCGCTTCCTCGCCAACCTGAAGAAGCGCTTCGGCGACCAGCCGTTCCTGATCGTGCGCTACGGCGATCACCAGCCGGAGTTCTCGCCGCACATTCTCGATCCCAAGCTCGACGAGGCCGGCATCGGCGAGAAGCTCGAGAGCTACGATCCACGCTATTATCAGACCTATTACGCCGTCGATGCCGTCAATTTCGAGCCGCGCCAGAGCGCGGTCGTGATGGATCGGATCGACGCCGCCTATCTGCCGCTGGTCACGCTCGAAGCCGCCGGCATTCCACTCGATCCGTCCTTCGCCGAGCAGAAGGACATCATGCTCCGCTGCAAGGGCGTGTTCTACGCCTGCGGCGACGGCGCCGAGGCGCGCCGCTTCAACCGCATGCTGATCGACGCCGAGCTGATCCGGGGGCTGTGACCGGCCGACGCCAAGGTCGGCCGGGCAACGTGTTTGCAACGCCCGCTGCTACTCCGCCGCCGTGTCGGTGACGATGCCGCCGATGTTCTGCCAGTGGGCGCCGTCGAACTGGATCATCTGCAACTGCTTGTTGACGCGATAGTCCGTCGGCGAGGTCGTGATGCTGATGCCGGGCAGCAGCATGCCGAGCTCGACACGGTTGAGGTTAGTGGCCTGCTTCAGCACGTTCTCTCGCGTCAGCTCGTCGCCGCACTGCTTCAGCACCAGGACCAGGAGCTCAGCGGTGATGTAACCGTAGACGTTGAAGTTCGAGCCCTTGTCGCCGTCGGGATAGTACTTCTCCATGAAGGCGAGATAGCGCTGCACGCCGGGGTCGTTCTTGAAGCCCTCCTCGAGCGGGTCCTTGACGTAGCCGACGCTGATCAGGCCCTTGGCATTCTCGAGCCCGGCGGGCTTCAGGGTGGCGCCGAGCGAATTGGCATTGATGTCGACGATGTGGACCGGCTTCCAGCCGAGCTCGGCGACCTTCTTGATGGCCTGCGCCGCCTGCTTCGGCGTCGAGGCACTGAACAGCAGATCGGCGCCGGCGTCCTTCAGCTTCAGGATGTGAGAATCGATCGTCGGCTCGGTGATCTCGTACGACGATTCGGCCACGATCATCTTGGCGGCCTTGTCGCCGAGCCCGGCCCTGAGGCCGGCGAGATAGTCGCGGCCGAGATCGTCGTTCTGGTAGAGCACGCCGATCTTGGCGTCGGGATGGGTCTTGAGGATGTACTGGCCGTAGATGCGGCCTTCGACGACGTAGCTCGGATTGAAGCCCATCGTCCAAGGAAAGTTCTTGGGATCGGTGAAGCGCGAGGCGCCGGTGGCCGCGAACAGCTGCGGCACCTTCTTCGTGTTGAGATATTTCTGCACGGCGACGTTCGGCGCGGTGCCGATGATCTGGAACGTCAAGAGCACCTCGTCGCTCTCGACCAGCTTGCGCACCTGCTCGACCGTCTTCGGCGGCGAGTAGGCGTCGTCATACTGGATCAGGTTGATCTTGCGGCCGTTCACGCCGCCCTGGTCGTTGATCATCTTCATATAGGCGGCCTGCGCCTTGCCGATGGTGGCATAGGCCGACGCCGGGCCGCTCAGCGGCACGGTCTGCCCGACCTTGATCTCGCTGTCGCTGGCGCCGGTATCGTACTTCTTCTCGGCGGCCAACGCCGGCGCGGTTGCCGCGAGCGACAGCAGAGCAAGCGCGGCCAGCGCAGTGGTCCCAATCCTCATCACATCCACTCCCTGAATATCTTTTGTGAAACTCACTCGGCCTTGATGGCGGCGTCGCGGATGACCGCGCTCCACTTCTTGGTTTCGTCGGCGATGAACTGGCCGAACGCTGCAGCGTCGCGCGGCTGCGGATCGAGCCCCTGGGCGAGCAGCTTCTGCTTCACCTCGGGGGCTGCGAGATCGGCGAGAATCTCGCGCGACAGCCGGTCGACGATCGGCTGCGGCGTCGCGCTCGGCGCCATGAAGCCGTACCAGCCCGACGCCACCACGTTCGGCAGGCCCTGCTCGCGCAGGGTCGGCGCCTGCGGATAGATCGCGCTGGGCTCGGTGGCGGCGACGCCGAGCACGCGGAACTGGCCGGCCTGGATGTAGGGCAGCGCGGTGCTGATCGCGGTCAGCGTCGCATCGACGCGGCCGGCGAGCAGCTCGGTGTAGGCCATCGAGTCGCCGCGGAAGGGAATGTTGAGGCCGGTCACCTTGGCGTCGCGGAACAGCAGCTCGGCGGCGAGATGCGGCTGCGAGCCGGCGCCCGGCGAGGCGAAGGTCAGGCCCTCGGGCTTGGACCTGCCGTAGGCGATGAGCTCGGCCAGCGTCTTGAACGGCGCGTTGGCGCTGATCATCAGGAAGATCGGCGCAACGACCGTGCCGGCCACGGGGCGCAGGTCCTTGACCGGATCGTAGGTCAGCTTGCCGAACAGCGCTTCGGCGGTGACATAGGGCGCGGCGGCGTAGAGCAGGGTGTAGCCGTCGGGTGCGGCGCGGGCGACGAGGTCGTTGGCGATGCGGCTGCCGGCGCCCGGCTTGTTCTCGATGATGAACTGCTGGCCGAGATGGTGCTCGAACTCCAACGCCAGGAGGCGCAGCGAGATGTCGCTGGCACCGCCCGCGCCATAGGGACAGATCAGCCGCACCATGCGGGTCGGCCAGTCGCCCTCGGCGCGTGCGAGAGGGCCGTTGCCCAGCGCCAGCGCGGCTCCTGCGCCGAGCAGGCCGCGGCGCGTCATCGTCGGTTGTCTCATCGCGCGTCTCCCTGTCTGCTGCATCCGTTGTCCGGGCTGCTCCGGCGCGTTCTTCGCCGCGCCTTGTCGTCTTTGCTCGCGCCGCGTCAGATCACCTTCCTGCGGGCGAGATCGTCCATCTCCTGGTCTGATAGTCCGAGCCAGCCCTGGTAGACCTCGCGGTTGTCCTGGCCGACGTCGCCGGCGGCATGGCGCAGCGTGGCGGGATCGTTGCCAAAGCGCGGCACGACGTTCGACATCGCCACCGAGCCGAAATCGCGGTCGGGCACGCGCGTGATCATCTCGCGCGCGATCGCCTGCGGATCAGTCGCGATCTGGTCGATCGCGTAGATCGGCGCGATCGTTCCCTTGGCCGCGGTGAAGCGGGCGACGACACCATCCAGGTCATGCGCGGCGCACCAGGCGGCGAAGATCGCGTTGAGTTCGGCGGCATGCGTCACCCGCGACGCGTTGTCGGCGAAGCGTGGATCGTCGATCAGGTCGGGACGATCGATCGCGCGGCAATTGGCGGCGTAGAGCGCGTTGGTCGAGCCGGCGAGCGTCACCCAGCGATCGTCGCGGGTGCGATAGACCGCGGCCGGCGCCGAGTAGCCGTTGGCATTGCCAATCCGGCTGCGGCTGAAGCCGAGCTGGTCGTGCTCGACCGGCAGCACGTCGAGCAGCCGGAACACAGCCTCCGTCAGCGCCAGGTCGATCTCCTCGCCCGGCGCCTCGGGATCAACAGCCCGCTTCCACAACGCCGCCAGCACGCCGAGTGCGCCGAACGCGCCGCCGATGGCATCGCCGATCGGATAGCCAGGATGGGTCGGCTCGCCCTCGGCCTCGCCGGTGATGTAGGTGAGCCCGCCCATCGCCTCGAAGATGCGGGCAAAGCCCGGACGGTCGCGGTAAGGCCCGTCCTGGCCGAACGCGGTGGCGCGCAGGATGACGAGGCGCGGCTGGATCGACCACAGCACCTCTTTCGTCAGCCCCCAGCGGTCGAGCGTGCCCGGGCGGAAGTTCTCGATCAGGACGTCGAAGCGCGGCAGCAGCCGCTTGAACAGCGCGAGCCCCTCCGGCGTGCGCAGGTCGAGCGTCGCGAGGCTCTTGTTGCGGTTGGCGGTCTTCCACCACAGCGGCTTGCCGTCCTTGAACGGCGGAAAGGTGCGGACACCGTCGCCATGGCCCGGCATCTCGATCTTCAGAACCTCGGCGCCGTAGTCGGCGAGCAGCGTCGCCGCGAACGGTGCAGCGATGATCGTCGCGATGTCCAGAACGCGCAAACCCTGGAGTGGCCCGGCCATGTCGTGATGCACCTGTCTCAGCCGGCTTCGGCCGCAAGCGCCGGCTCCGGCGCGCGCCTGATGATCTCGGGCTCGGCTTCGTTGATGAGCGCCCGGATGCTGGCGGCGAGCGCCGTGATGCGCGGACCGATCTCGGCCTCGAGCTGACCCGGCTGCAGCCGGAAAGCGGGAATGCCGCAATTGACCGCGAAGGCGCGGCCGGAGCTGTTCGCGTAATGCAGCGGCGCAGCGACGGCGTGAATCGCGGGCATGTATTCGCCGACACAGGTGCAGAAGCCGCGCTCGGCACATTGCGTGATGCCGTCGAAATAGAGCGTGCGGAAGCTGGCCCATTGCTTGGCATCGTCGGCGGCGAGCTGCGCGTCGAAGCGCGCGGCTTCGGCTGGAGGCAGGATCGCGGCCGCCGCGCGTCCCATCGCGGTCGCGACCACGGTGATCGGCATGCCGATGTCGGGAACGTGCGGCCCGACATCGCCGGAGCGCGCCGTCTCGACATACACCACGGCGTTGCCGTCGAGCAGGCCGATCGAGACGGTGCCGCGCACGCTGGCGGCAAAATCCTGCATCAACGGTCGTGCGAGCTGCCGGAACGGCATGTCGGCGAGCAGCGGATGCGCCATCCGCAGCGCGCGGACACCAAGGCGATATTTCGCGAGGTCCTGGTCGAAGGAGAGATAGCCGAGCTCGGTGAGCGTGTGGGTCAGCCGGGCGACCGTAGGCCGCGGAATTCCGGTGCGCACCGATATGTCCATGTTTCCGAGCACGGGAGATTCCGTCCCGAACGCCTCCAGCACGATGAGGCCCTTGGCCAGCGTGGTGGCAAAGGCGGCGTCGCCGGCGCTGTCGGCCAGCATCGTTTCGAGGGCGCGATTGCGGACGGCGAGGGCGGATCGTGGAGGTGCGGGCATGCGGCGGAGAATGATCCAGGAATTTTTGAGAGTCCATATATTTGTAGATGTGATGATTCATCGTCCACTATGTGGACGAATGTCGGACGTGCGGTGGCCACGCGCGATGCTCGCCCGATCGTGGCTTGTGACGCGGGTGGAGGCCCGCTACCGGTGCCGCCTCAACGTCCGGGAGGCCAATCGATGTCGACATCAGTCAAGCAGATGCTGGAAGCGGCCAACGCCGCGGTTCCGAAGATCACGCCGGCCGAGGCGCAGGTCATGATCGCCAAGGGCAACACCCTCGTCGTCGACGTGCGCGATGCGCCGGAGATCGAGAAGAGTGGCAAGATTGCCGGCGCCGTGCACGTTTCGCGCGGCATGCTCGAATTCCGCGCCGATCCGGACTCGCCCTATCACGACAAGAATTTCGCCAAGGACAAGAGCGTGATCCTGTATTGCGCTTCGGGCGGCCGCTCGGCGCTGTCGGGCAAGACGCTGAAGGATCTCGGCTACGCCAAGGTGTTCAACGTCGGCGCGTTCAAGGACTGGGCCGAGAATGGCGGCGCGGTGGAGAAGCCGATCGAGCCGGGGATGTGAGCGTGCCCAGCTGATTGGTGCGGCGGTCGCAGCGCCAACCACCGCCGTCATTGCGAGCGAAGCGAAGCAATCCAGGGCTCCGCAAGGACTCTGGATTGCTTCGGCGCTACGCGCCTCGCAATGACCTGCTGCGAAGGCAGGGCTTACTTCGCGATCTTGCTCCACAGCCAGCGCGCCACCGCCTGCGGCGAGGACTGTGCATCACTACCGGAAGCGCGCAGATTGGCCTGCTGCATGGTCGCGATGTCGATGCGGCCGAGCAGCGGCCGTAACGCATCCTGCAATGCGTGGTCCTCGGCGCGCTTCGGCGACAGCAGCAGGATCGCGTCGTAAGGCGGGATCGCCTGCTTGGGATCGTCGAGCACGACGAGGTCGTATTTCGCGATCAGCCCGTCGCTGGTGTAGCCGGCGATGACGTCGACCTCGCCGGAGGCGACCGCGGCATACATGAAGTCCGGCTGCATCTGGCGCTGGGCGCGGAAGGCGAGACCATAGGCGTCGCGCAGGGCCGCCCATTCCGGGCGCGAGAAGAACTCGTAGTCGCCGGCGATCGACATCTTGGAGGCATGTCGCGCGAGGTCGGCGATCGAGCGGATGCCGAGGGCTTCCGCCTTCTTGCGCGGCATCACCAGCGCATAGGCGTTCTCGAAGCCGAGCTCGCCGAGCAGGGTGACCTTGTCCTTGGCGAGATCCTGCTTCAACGCATCGAGCAGTGCGACGCGCGGCAGCTGCTCCGTGTGGTGGAACTGGTTCGCCCACAGCGTGCCGGAATACTCGACATAGAGATCGATATCGCCGCTCTTGAGCGCACCATAGATGACGCTGGAGCCGAGGCCGGCGCGGGATGTGGCCGTGAGGCCTGCCGCCTGCAGCCGCTCGCTGAGCAGCGCCGACAGCACATATTGTTCGGTGAAGGTCTTGGCGCCGATCACGTAGCGCGCGGACGTGCCGGCGAGCGAGGGCAGCAGGCTGGCACCGACCATCAGCGCGATCGTCGCGGTGCCGAGGCCCACGCGGGCGCGGCTGCGCATGCGCAAGCCATGCTCGATCAGCGCTAGCAACTGATCGACCGCAAGCGCCAGCACCGCGGCGGCGACGCAGCCGAACACGACCAGCACCCAGTTCTGGGTCTGCAATCCGGCAAAGATGTAGTTGCCGAGCGAGGTCTGGCCGATCGGCGTCGACAAGGTCGCGGTGCCGATCACCCACACCGCCGCGGTGCGGATGCCGGCCATGATGACCGGCAGCGCCAGCGGCAGCTCCACCATCGTCAGCGCCTGGCGCTCGGTCATGCCGACGCCCTTGGCGGCCTCGATCAGGCTGGCGTCGACGCCGTTCAGCCCGGTGATGGTGTTGCGCAGCACGGGCAGCATCGAATACAGCGCCAGCGCCAGCATGGCCGGCAGGAAGCCGAAGGCCGAGAACGACAGGCCGAACCAGCGCAAGCTCAGTGCCGCCAGCGCCAGCAGCAGCGGATAGAACAGCGCCAGCAGCGCCAGTCCCGGCACCGTCTGCACCACGCTGGCGACGCCGAGCAGCAGATTGCGCAGGGCAGGGCGATTGCGCGCGACGAGCGCGAGCGGGAAGCTGATGGCGAGACCGAGCGCGAGCGCCGCGATGCTGACGCGCAGATGGCTGCCGAGATAGTCGGCGAGATGCGACAGCGCCTCGGCGAAGCGTGGATCCGACAGGACGCTCATGCCGCCCCGCTGTCGGGCAGCAGCGCCACCAGCCGCGCCGCCTGCCGCCGCGGCGTCGTCATCAGCTCCGTCACGTAGGGGTCGCGGCTGGCCGCGAGCTCGGCCGGCGTGCCGATCTCGATCAGGCGTCCGCCGCGCATCACCGCGATGCGGTCGGCGAGCAGCAGCGCCTCGGTGATGTCATGCGTGATCATGATCGTGGTCAGCGCGAGCTTGTCGTGCAGCGCGCGATAGTCGCCGCCGAGAGCATCGCGCGTCAGCGGATCGAGCGCGCCGAACGGCTCGTCCATCAGCACGATGCGCGGCCGCGCCGCGAGCGCGCGGGCGACGCCGACACGCTGGCGCTGGCCGCCGGAGAGCTCGTGCGGCAGCCGGTCGCGATGCGCCTTGCGGTCGAGCTGGACGAGGTCGAGCAGCTCGTCGACGCGCGTGGCGATCTCGGCCGGCGGGGTCCCCAGCAGCCTGGGGGTGATGCCGATATTGGCGGCAACCGTCATGTGCGGAAACAGCGCCCCGTTCTGGAACACATTGCCAACCCGGCGACGCAGGCTGACAGGATCGAGGCCGGCGATATCCTCGCCGGCAATCCGGATCGTGCCGCCGTCCAGCTCGATCAGGCGGTTGGTCAGCCGCAGCAGCGTGGTCTTGCCCGAGCCGGAGCCGCCCACGATTGCCAGGAACTCACCCTCGGCGATCTCCAGCGATACGCCGTCGACCGCGGTCACAGCGCCTGCCGCGCCGGGGAAACTCTTGCGGACATTGGCGTAGACGATGAACGGCGTGCGCTGCATGCGGCCTTGTGGAACGGTTGGCCTTGGGCTCAGGCAGAACACCTAGCACGTCCGGCCGCCGCGTTGAACTTCGCCCCGCAAGCGGCTAAGCCGTCCCGGCCATTCTCGGGGGAGGAACTTGGACGTGACGATGCCCACGGCCGCCGCGGTCGCGCTGGAGCGAACGACGGTGGCATTCCGTCTCGCCGGCGGACGCACCTACACCGCCGTCGAGACGGCGGATCTCAGCGTCGCCGACGGCGAGTTCGTCGCCATCGTCGGGCCGACCGGCTGCGGCAAATCCACCCTTCTCAACGTGGCGGCGGGCCTGCTGAAGCCGGCCGCCGGCCACGTGCGCATCTTCGGCCAGCCTCTGGCCGGCCTCAATCGCGACGCCGGCTACCTGTTCCAGGCCGATGCGCTGTTCCCATGGAAGACCGCGCTGGAGAACGTCGCGATCGGGCTCGAGGTCGCGGGCACGCCGTCGAAGGATGCGGCCGCCAAGGCGCAGCAATGGCTGACCTCGGTCGGCCTCGGCGCATTCGGCAACCGCTATCCGCACATGCTGTCGGGCGGCCAGCGCAAGCGCGTCGGCCTTGCCCAAGTGCTGATCCGTAATCCGCGCATCATCCTGATGGACGAGCCGTTCGGGCCGCTGGACGCGCAGACGCGGCAGATCATGGGCAATTTGCTGCTCGATCTCTGGAATGCCGACCGCAAGGCGGTGCTGTTCGTGACCCATGACCTGGAGGAGGCGATCGCGCTCGCCGACCGCGTCGTCATCATGTCGGCCGGTCCCGCCTCGCGCATCATCGGCGACTGGCGCGTCACGCTGCCGCGCCCGCGCGACATCTTCGAGGTGCGCATGAAGCACGAGTTCCACGAGCTGCACCGCGAGATCTGGCAGACGCTGAAGGCCGAGGTCGAGAAGACCTACAAGCAGGCGGAGGCAGTGTGACGGGGCGTTTGCAGGGCTTGAGTTGTCGCGCGCTTCCTTCTCGGCCACGGCGGTGCGCTCCCTCCCCCCTTGCGGGGGAGGGTTGGGGTGGGGGGTACCCAGCAAAGATTGGTGCTCGTGGCACCCCCACCCCCAACCCCTCCCCGCAAGGGGGAGGGGAGCAGAGCGGCGTGAGAGGCTTCACCTTCGTACCCACCACACCGCATGGAGCAGCGTGATGTCGCGTCTCGGTCTGCTCGCGCTGCAATTGCTCGTCGCGATCATCGCGATTGCGCTGTGGCAACTGCTCGCCACCGTGCCCGTGTTTGGACGCATCTGGCTTCCGCCATTCTTCTTCTCCAACCCGGTCGACGTGTTCGCGCAGGTCGTCAAATGGTTCGCCACCGGCGCGATCTGGAAGCACCTCGCGATCACGCTGTGGGAGTCGATCCTGGCGTTCGCGATCGGCTCGCTCGGCGGCGTGCTGGTCGGCTTCTGGTTCGCGCGCAAGCCGCTGGTGGCCGCGGTGTTCGACCCCTACGTCAAGATGGCAAATGCGCTGCCGCGCGTGGTGCTGGCGCCGATCTTCACGCTGTGGCTCGGCCTCGGCATCTGGTCCAAGGTCGCGCTCGGCGTGACGCTGGTGTTCTTCATCGTGTTCTTCAACGTCTATCAGGGCGTCAAGGAGGTCTCGACCGTGGTGCGCGACAATGCCCGCATGCTCGGCATGAGCGAGCGGCAACTGATGCGCCACGTCTATTGGCCGTCGGCGCTGTCGTGGATGTTTTCGTCGCTGCACACGTCGGTGGGCTTCGCCGTCGTCGGCGCTGTCGTCGGCGAATATCTCGGCTCCGCGGCCGGCCTCGGCTATCTGATCCAGCAGGCCGAAGGCATCTTCGACGTCGCCGGCGTATTTGCCGGCATGTTCGTGCTGTCGGCGTTCGTCATCCTGATCGACATCTGTGTCACGCTGGTGGAGCGTCGGCTGCTGGTGTGGCGCCCGGATGCGGCGGATGGGCGATGAGGGGCGCGGTGCCGCCATGCCCACCGCTGTCGTCCCCGCGAATGCGGGGACCCATAACCACAGGACGTCGTTTGTGGCATGCGCGATGACCAGTCTTCTCCAACCGCGACATCACGCGGTATGGGTCCCGGCGTTCGCCGGGACGACAGCGGCAATTCGGGGCGGCCTTCTCATTCACAGCACACACGCCTAATCTGACCGATAACATGAACGGAGGAAATCAATGAACAAGATGTTGGGCCGGGTCACCGGCGCGCTGCTGGCGCTGACGCTAAGCACCGGTCTCGCCAGCGCCGCCACCAAGGTCACGATCGCAATCGGGGGCGGCGCCTGCCTGTGCTATCTGCCGACCGTGCTGGCCAAGCAGCTTGGCGAATATGAGAAGGCTGGGCTCGAGGTCGAGCTGGTCGACCTCAAGGGCGGCTCGGATGCGCTGAAGGCCGTGCTCGGCGGCAGCGCCGACGTCGTCTCCGGCTATTTCGATCACTGCGTCAATCTCGCGGCCAAGAAGCAGGAGATGCAGTCCTTCGTCGTCTACGACCGCTATCCCGGGCTCGTGCTCGTCGTGGCGCCGTCGCACAACAAGGAGATCAGCTCGGTCAAGGATCTCGCCGGCAAGAAGGTCGGCGTCAGCGCGCCGGGCTCCTCGACCGACTTCTTCCTGAAGTACATGCTGAAGAAGAACGGCCTCGATCCGTCGGGCACGGCCGTGATCGGCGTCGGTCTCGGCGCGACCGCCGTGGCTGCGATGGAGCAGGGCCAGATCGATGCGGCCGTGATGCTCGATCCCTCGGTCACCGTGCTGCAGGGCAAGCATCCGGATCTCAAGATCCTCAGCGATACCCGCACCCAGCACGACACGCTGGAGGTGTTCGGCGGCGAGTATCCCGGCGGCGCGCTGTACTCGACGGCGGCCTGGATTGCCGGCCATGACAAGGAGACGCAGGCGCTGACCAACGCCATCGTGGCGACGCTGGGCTGGATCCATTCGCATACGCCGGAGGAGATCATGGCGAAGATGCCGGAGGAGCTGGTCGGCAAGGACAAGGCGCTCTATCTCGCGGCGCTGAAGAACACCATCCCGATGTACTCGCAGACCGGCAAGATGGACCCGAAGGGCGCCGACGCCGTGCTCGCGGTGTTCAGCACCGGCTCGCCCGACGTCGCCAAGGCCAATGTCGACGTCAGCAAGACCTTCACCAACAAGTTCGTCGAACAGGCGAAGGGCACGAAGTAGGGGAATGACCGAGGTCGTCATCCACCGCGTCACCGCGCTCGACCTCAAGGTCGAGCCGTGGGAGTGGCCGTTCGCGAACCAGCGCCGCGACGACATCGCGGCGCATTTCGCCGAATGCCGGCGCGCCAAGCCGGGCCTGTGGAACGGTCGCGTGCTGCTAGGGCGCAACCCGCGCTTCGCGGACGGCCTGTTCGAAGCGAGCTATTTCGAGACCGATTTCGCCAGCCTGCTGGCGTGGCGCGACTGGGGCTTTCCGGATCGCTCCGCCTTCAACGGCTTCGGCATGGGCGCGCTGCGTGCCGCCGACGGCGCCTTCGTACTCGGCGAGATGGGCGTGCATACGGCCAATGCCGGCCGGCTGTATTTTCCCGCCGGCACGCCGGATCTCGCCGACGTCAACAACGGCGTGCTCGATCTCGCCGCCAACGTCGCGCGGGAGGTCGAAGAGGAGACCGGGCTCGCGCCATCGGACTATCAGGCCGCGGCGCATTGGGACTGTGTCGTGACCGGCGCGTCGATCGCGCTGATGCGCGTGCTCGACGCCTCCGACATGGGCGAGGCTCTGCAGCGCCGCATCGAGGCCAATCTCGCGGCCCAGGACGAGCCGGAACTCTGCTCGATCCGGCTGGTTCGAAGCAGGAGCGATCTGACTGCGGCGATGCCGCGCTTCGTGACCGCCTTCCTCGAAACGCAATTCAGCCCCGGAGAGCCGTCCTCATGAGCAAGAAACCGCGCACGCTGGCCGATGAGCTCGATGGTTTCATCTCGCCGTTCCGGATCGATGGCGGGCACAGATTTCACCTCAAATCGCACAAGACCAAGGTCAAGGGCGGTCTCGACAAGGAGCAGGGCGAGGCGATCATCGAGCAGAACCGCCAGCGCCTCTCCGATTTCCAGGAGAAGCTGTACGCGCAGGACCGCTGGTCGGTGCTGGTGCTGCTGCAGGGCATGGATGCCTCGGGCAAGGACAGCGCCATCAAGAGCATCTTCGAGGGCGTCAATCCGCAGGGCTGCGAGGTCACCTCGTTCAAGCAGCCGACCTCGAAGGAGCTCGATCACGATTTCATGTGGCGCAGCGCCATCGCGCTCCCCGAGCGCGGCCGCATCGGCATCTTCAACCGTTCCTACTACGAGGAATGCCTGGTCACGCGCGTGCATCCGGAGATCCTCAAGGCCGAGAAGCTGCCCCCGAGGCTCGTCACCAAGAACATCTGGCGCGAGCGCTTCGAGGACATCTCCGCTTTCGAGCGTTACTTGTCGCGCAACGGCACCGTGATCCTGAAGTTCTTCCTCAACATCTCCAAGGAGGAGCAGCGCGCGCGCTTTCTCGACCGGCTGGAGGAGCCGGCGAAGAACTGGAAGTTCTCGATGGGGGACATCATCGAGCGCGCGAAGTGGCCCCGCTACCAGGCGGTCTATCAGGACATCGTGCGCCACACCTCGACGCCCTATGCGCCGTGGCATGTCGTTCCGGCCGACCACAAATGGTTCGCCCGTGTCGTCATCGGCTCGACCATCGTCGCCGCGCTGGAAAGCCTGGATCTGCATTTTCCGCGCGTCGATGCCGCCTCGCGCGAGGAGTTCAAGGCGGTGCGGAAGGCGCTGGAGAGCGAAGGCAAGGGCGGCAAGAAGGGCGGCGGCTGAGACGCGAAGCCAAAGCCGCAATCACCCGGCATTGCCTCACGCCGCGCCGGCCTGCCGCCGGTCGGCGTCGCCCGCCACCAGGAATCGACGCTCGAAATCGGTGGCCGGCATCGGTTTGCCGAAGTGATAGCCCTGTCCCTGCTCGCAGCCGAGCCGCAGCAGGAACTCCGCCGTCGCCTCGTTCTCGATGCCCTCGGCGATCACGGACAGGCCGAGCTGTTTGCTGAGGCTGACCGTCGAGCCGACGATGGCCGCGTCGTCGGCCTGGGTCAGCACGTCACGCACGAAGGAGCGGTCGATCTTCAGGCCATCGAGCGGGAATTTCTTCAGGTAGCTCAGGCTCGCATAGCCGGTGCCGAAATCGTCGAACACCAGGCTGACGCCGAGCGCCTGCAGCCGGTTGAACGTCTGCAGCACGCCGGGTTCGTCGTGCAGCAGGATGTCCTCGGTGACTTCGAGCTCGAGCAGGCGCGGCGACAGGCCGGTCGACGTGAGCAGCTTGCTGACGAAGGCGGCGAGGTCGCCGGACTGGAACTGGGACGGCGACAGGTTGACGCCGACGCGGATGTCGTGGCCGGCGAGCTGCCATTGCCGCGCCTGCCGGCAGGCGGTGGCCATGACCCAGGTCGCAACCGCCTCGGACAGATGCGAGGTGTTGACGACCGGAATGAAATCACCAGGAGGCACGAGGCCGCGCGTCGGATGACGCCAGCGGATCAGCGCCTCGGCGCCGATCACGCGGCCGTTCAACAGCTCCACTTGCGGCTGGTAGAACAGCTCGAATTCGTTCCGCTCGACGGCGAGCGCAAGCTCGGCCTCCAGCGTCAATCGCTGCTCGAGCTCGCGGCGGATGGCGCTCTCGAAGAGCACATGGCTGCCCGGCCGGTCCATCTTGGCGCGACAGAGGGCGAGGTGCGCGTTGCTGAGCAACTCGTCTGCCGAGTGCCCGCCCTCGGGATGCACCGCGACGCCGAGGGTGACCTTGACGCGCTGCTGACGCGTGCCCGCGTCCAGCGGCGCCTCGAACAGCTGCGACAGATGGTCGGCGAGCTCGGCCACGGTGCCGCCGATGGCGGAGCAGGGAATGGCGACGGCGAACTCGTCGCCGCTGAGCCGGGCGACGCGGCCCATGTTGCCGATCTCGGTGCGGAGCCGCTCGGCCGCCGCGCGCAAGACGCTGTCGCCGAAGGCGTGGCCGAGCATGTCGTTGATGCGCTGGAACGCATCGAGCCCGATCACCAGCAGCGCCACGCGGTCGGACGCGGCATCCGCGGTCTCGATCATGGCGGCGAGCTCGCTCTGCAGCGTGTTGCGGTTGATCAGCGCGGTCAGCGTGTCGTGCTCGGCGAGGTAGCGGATGCGCTCGGCCTCGCGCTTGCGCACCGAGATGTCGCGCAGGATCACGCCGTATTGCAGGCCGTCGGCGCCCTGCCAGGCGGAGAAGCTCGCCTCGACCGGAAACACCTCGCCGTCCTTGCGGCGGCCGTCGAACTCGATCGTGGATCCGCCGGGCAGCAACGTCGCCGGCAGCGCCGCCTCCTGCTGCGGAAACAGGTCATGCGTGTCGCTGCCGTCGGCGCGCAGGCGCGCGAAGGGCTGGCCGATGATCTCGTCGGCACCGTAACCGAAGATCGCGACGGCGCCCGGATTCCACACCGTGATCCGCCGGTCCCGGTCGGTGCAGACAAGCCCGTCGCCGATCGACATCGCGATTCGCTCGAAGCGGCTCTCGGCAACGTGCCGTAGCAGGCCGCGGAAGCCGATCTCGTCGAGGGCCGTTGCCGCGAGATAGGCGACCAGCGCGATCTGCAGCAGCGAGGTGTCGAGCACCAGGGCATAGCGGTCGTGCAGCAGCAGCGCCGCGGCCTCGATCAGGACGCTGATCATGGCGATCAGCAGCGCGCGCCGCGCCGCCGAGAGCTGCCGCCAGCTCGCCAGCATGATGATGACGATCAGCAGCAGGCCGGCCATTGTGGCCGTCGTCGATGTCGAGAGCAGGGTGCGGTGCTGAATGATGGACTCGGCCGCTAGCGCCTGCAGCATGACGCCGGGCAGAACGCGGCCGTTCGGCACGCTGTAGTAGTCGCCGAGCTCGATGGCGGTCGCGCCGACGATCACCCGCTTGTCCTTGAGCCTGGCCAGCGCCGCCGCGTCGCCGCGGACGACGTCGACATACGACACCCGCGGCAGGGACGATGGATCGATGCCGTAGTCGACCAGGAACGAGCTGTGCTTGACCGCATCGCTTCCGGCGAGGAACGCTCCCATGGACTGCAGGTAGGTCTTCGCGCCGCCGGTCTCATCATTTTCGCCGAAAGCGTAGCTTCTGACGCGACCGTCGCGTGCCACCTCGATGTTCACGAAGGCCGACCATGCGAGCTGCTCGAACTGTGGCAGCGGTCGGTTGAGGTGAATGGCGGTTTCCTTCCCCGCCGCATCGAGCTGCCTGAAGACCGGCAGCACGACCGAGCTTCTGGCATTCTGCAGCGCGTTCAGGAAGGCCTGATCGCCGGCCGCGTCGGACGGCGTGCTGAAATCGACGTCGAAGGCGACGTCGCGGACACCGGCGCGCTGCAACTGCTCCAGCAGGTGCGCATACTGGGTCCGCGGCCACGGCCAAACGCCGATGGCTTCGATCGAGCGCGGGTCGATCGCGACCACCGCGATCTCGCCGCTGGCAGGGCGGTTGTCGAGGCGGAAGCGCAGATCGACGAGAGCTTGGCTCAACAGCTCGTGGCCGCCTGACAGGCCGACCGTCAGCAGCGCAACGACCACCAGAATATGCGGCATGAACCGCCTGAACATGCCCTCTCCCCAATGACTGCGTGCCACGTCGACGCCCGCTTTCGCGATTCCAATCTCATCCCACTCCGACCGCAGAGCCATCAGGAACCCTGCTGGCCTGCGCTCCCCCATGACCACGCATGCCGGCGTGAAGCTCGATGGCGGATCCTCAGTTCTTGTTGTGACCGTAGGCGTGGGCATTGCCGTTGCCGTGGCTGCCATTGCCATGGTCGCCGCTATTGCCGTTGCCGCTACCGCTGTTTCCGTTGCCGCTGTTTCCGTTGCCGCTGTTTCCGTTACCGCCGTTGCCGTTACCGTTGTTGCTGTGGCCGTTGTTGCCGTGGCCGTTGTTGCCGTTGCCACTGCCGCCATTGTTGTTGCCGTTGCCGCCGTTGCCATTGCTGGCGGCATTGGCGCTGGCGGAGCCGCTCGGTGAGCCGATCGCTGCGGTGACGGCGGCTGCGATCGAGGAGTCTCCCGACGTGCCGCTTGCGGTGGCCGAGTTGCTCGTCGCATTGCCGCTGTTGCCGCGCGCGTCATTCCAGGCGGTGCTTCGTCCTGCACCGGCGCTCGGCGTGTGGGCGCCATGGGCGAGGCCGCGCGTCGCCTTCTGGATGTTCAGGTTGACCTCGCCGATCGATGACGAGATCCGCACGACACCCGGCTTCGCGCCGCCGAGGCCCGTTGCCGAATGCTGCTGTGCGACGACCGTTGCGCCCGAGCCGTTGGCGTTCAGTGCGTGGATCACGCTCCCCTTCGCTTCGCGCGGCGGATGCAGGCCGTCGCGCGGCACCGGAACGCGATCGATCGTGGAGGCGCGCGGGCGGCCGTGCTCGATCGGGCTGAAGGTGCCGGAACCGGACAGGCTGAGGCCGGAGCGGCCGGTCGCAAAGGCGGTGGCGGCCTGGCCGGGCATCACCTGGGCGATCTGGCCGGTCTTGAAATCCGACACCTGCACCTGGCCGCGGCTGACCTCGACCTTGGTGCTGCGGCCTGAGATCGTGACGCTGAACTGCGTGCCCTTCACGACGGCGGCGAGATAGGGCGTCTCGACCTCGAAATGCTGGACATTGCGCTTCTCGACGTCGAGCAGGATCGAGCCGGCGCGCTGCAGGATGGTCGTCGCCATGCCGTCCTTGGGCGCGGCGGGCAGGCCGACTTCGGAGTTCGGCGCGATGACGATCGTCTCGGCGCCGCGTGTCAGCCGGACGCGGCCGGTCGGCCCGGTGCGGATCGTATCGCCTGGCTTCAGCGGGTCCTCGCGACCGAGCGACACCTGCGCTGCGCCCTGGGTGGTGACCCAGACCTCACCGGACGATTTGCTCACCAGCCACGGCTCACCGTCGGCCGCGAATGCGGCCGGTGTTGCACCGAAAAGGCACGCGGCGACTAACGCCGGTATCAGGAAGCGCTTGAAGGACATGGCACGAACTCGCGTCGTTGGCGGCTTTTGAAACTAATCGAAATGTTTCAAGAGACCCTTAGGAGTTGCAGCCGTGTTTGCTTCCCGCATTTACGCTTCATTGACCTTAACAAACTAAAAACGAGCCATGCGCGCTGGTTGTGTTGAGCGAACCGGAAGGGCTGCGGGTTGGCGCGACAGGGCCATCATACCGCACGCATCGCGACGGCTGCATGGAGCCGCGCTTGCCGCCGGCATTTCGCTTTCGGCGGCCCTGTTTGCAGCGACGGCCCACGCGCAGCAGGTCAGCCAACCGAGCTTCGATCCGCGGCAGACCGAGCGATATTTCGACGAGCAGCAGTCGCGCTCAACGCAGCCGGCGCCGCCGCGGCCGCGGGCGCCGCAATTCGCGACCCAGGGCGGCGGCGATCGCAAGCCCTTGTTTACCATGCGCGCCGTCACCCTGACGGGGGCGTCCGCGCTGCCTGCCGAGCAGCTCGCCGCGAGCTATCAGCCCTATCTCGGCAAGCCGGTGTCGCAGGCCGACCTCGCTGCGATCGCGACAGCGATCAGCGATCAGTATCGCGCCGCCGGCTATCATCTCAGCCGTGCGATCATCCCGCCGCAGGACATCCGCGATGGCCGGGTGCGGATCCAGATCGTCGAAGGCAGCATCACCGAAGTGGCCTTGAAGGGCGCCGGCGCGGAAGAGTTCGGCATCAGGCCGATGCTTGGCCCCGTGCTGGCGGAGCAGCCGTCCCGGCTCGAGACCCTGGAGCGGCAGTTGCTGCTGATCAACGGCCGCGGCGGCGTCCGTCTGGTTGATTCCTCCTTGGAAGAGATCGGCGGCACCACCGGCCGGTTCCGCCTGGTGATCGAGCTGCAGACCTGGCACGTCTACGGCTTTACCGGGATCGACAATCTCGGCTCGTCGACGGTGGGCCCGTGGCAGAGCTATGCCACCGCCGCCTTCAACTCCTATCTGCTGCCGGGCGACACGCTCACGGCCAACATGTCGACAACTCCCGGCGATCCGCGCCAACTCGCGTTCGGGCGACTGTCCTACGACGTGCCGGTCGGCACCGACGGGGCGCATATCGGCGCTTCCGCGCTGTATAGCGAGGTGCGACCGGGCGACTGGAGACGGCTGTTCAACGACAACACCGTGACCGAGACGCTCGAGCTGCGCGGCGGCCTCGCGCCGATCCAGTCGCAGCGCGCCTCGCTGAAGCTCAATCTCGCGGCCGCCTTCAGCGACGTGACCGAGCGTGACCTGTTCGGCATCTGGTATCGCGATCGCATCCGGACGCTGACCTTCACCGCCGACTACCGCTGGAAGGATGATGTCGGCGGCGACAGCTATTTCACGCTGGCCTATCGGCAGGGACTGAACGCGTTCGGCGCGACGCGGCTCGACGATCCACTCGCCTCGCGCACGGGCGCCTCGCCGAGCTTCTCGGTCTTCAACGGCTGGTTCGCACGCTATCAGACCTTGTCCGAGGCGTGGTCGCTGAAGCTCGCGGCCGCCGGGCAGCTCGCCTCGGGTCCGCTGTACAATTCGCAGCAGTTCTATCTTGGCGGCCTCGCCTATGGCCGCGGCTATGGCAGCGCCGAGATCAGCGGCGACAATGGCGTCGCCGGCACGTTCGAGGTCCGCTTCGAGCAGAAACCGAACTGGCAGTATCTCACGAGCTATCAGCTCTACGGATTCTTCGATGCCGGGCTCGCCTGGAACGACGGCTTCCGGCCGTCCGACGGCGTGGCGCTGACCTCGGCGGGCGCCGGGGTGCGCTTCACCTTCCCGAACGACTGGCGCGCCGATCTCGGCGTCGCCGTGCCGCTCAGCTACCGCGCACCCGACAATTCGACGCGCAGCGCGCGTCTGCTGTTGACGCTGTCGAGCGTGCTGAAGCTGTGCCCGCAGCGCGGGCAGGGCCCCTGCATCTGAGAACTTGCGCGCTTGGTGCGGCAGCAGAGGTCCACTTCTCCCATTGGGAGAGGACCGAATGCTATGGCAACCGCTGCAGCCGACCAACTCACGCGCTGGCTGTCGCGATGGTTCATTGCCTTGGATGGCGCGTACTGCGAGATCGGCGAGACCTCGTCCATATCGTCGATAACAGCTTCGTCGAGGCGCTGGGAGCACATTGGTATGCTCGGGCGGCGAAGTCTCAAGAACGCTGAATTCTTCTGCTTCGGGCTGACAGCAGATGTGCCATTCCTACTCATGTCGCCATACCTTCACCGCCGAAATCAACAGTATTGCGGCGAGCGTCGGCAGGAGGATGGCACTCGGGACGACGCCAAGTAGCAGGCCGCCAACAAAGGCGCCAACGATAGAACCGGCAGCCATTGCCAGCATGAATGACGCATTGTCTCGGACCACGACGAAGCTCTGATCTCGGCTGTAACGCGCAAATCCGACAAGCATCGTCGGAAGGCTGACTGCCAACGAAAGGCTTCCCGCCAGCTTTACATCAAGGCCGAACAGCAGGATCAGCGTGGGAATAAGAAACTCACCTCCGGCTACGCCTAGCAGCGAAGCGATCACACCGATAATGAAACCTGCCAGTACGCCAGCGGCAACCAGGCGCCAGCCGGCGAACGGCGCGGTAGCCCCGGCAGAAGCGTCATGAACGAACAACAGCACGCCAGCTATAACAACCAGCAGCGTTGCAATGATTTTGTAGAGTGTTTCCGATTTCAGGCGCGTAGCCCATGAAGCACCGACATACGCCCCGACAAGGCTGCCGGCGAGAAGGTTCGCGATGATTGACCAATGTTCGCCGATCTCGGCAAAGGGCACTGTACGGGCACGGAACGCTAGCGCGGCCGCGACCACAATCAGGCTAGTGGCCTTGTTCAAGATGACGGCTTCGAGGCCTCGGAAACGAAATAGGCTGATCAGCAGCGGCAGCCTGAACTCCGCGCCGCCGAGGCCGATTAGACCGCCTAGCGCGCCGATTGCAGCGCCAGCGCCGAAAGCGACTGGTTTGTTTCGCACTGGAACACGTGGGCATGGGCGCGCAGGGCGGCCTGAACAATACTTGCCCGTGATCCGTCGCTGCGGCTGGCTTCACGCCTGCTTACGGCAGGGCGTGGGGCTCAGGAACCCTAGTCCAGAACTCGGTCATTTGTAAATGTCAGCTTCAGTACAAAAGCGGCCTATCGGTCCCGCTGCTGGCTGCTTGCGGTCGAGGCCCGGGAGCTGCCCTTGCGTGCGCAGCCGCCGCGCCGAAGAAGTTGGCATCGCGACTGCGGTGGCCGCATCAGATCTAGACCGGTTTGCCGGAGCCGTGGAACAGCCGGCCCTTCTCGGTGATCAGCACGATGACGAGCGCGCTCGACGTGCAGGCCAGGAAGCCCGCGGCGAAGGGCAGCGCGGAGCCGTCGAAGGCCTGGCCGACGATGGCGCCGGCGGCCATGCCGAGCAGGGTCGTGATCGAGCCGTAGAGCGAGGACGCGGTGCCGGCATTCGCCCGCTGCGGCTCCATTGCCAGGGCGGTGAAGTTCGCGAACATAAGGCCGAACGTAAACATCATGCCGGCCGACAGCAGCATGAACAGCCACAGCGGCAGCATGCCGAGAACGGCCGCGCTGAAGCATGCCAGTGCGATGACGACGCTGCCGACCAGCGCGCCGTGCGAGATCATGCGCATGCCGAGCCGTCCGACGAGGCGGGCATTGAGGAAGCCGGCCACGGCAATGGTCACCGCGATCGCCGCGAAGGCGAGCGGGAAGTAGTGGCCGAGATGAAAGACGCCGGTGAATAGCTGCTGCGAGGACAGGACATAGCCGAGGATGGCGCCGAAGATGCCGCTGGCCGCGAGCGCATAGCCCAGCGTCTGGCGGTTGGTGAGGGTGTTGCGGAAGGCGGCGGTGATCGCGGCGATCGAGAACGGCTTGCGCTCGCTCTCCGGCAGCGTCTCGGGCAGCCGCACCGCGGTCCACAGCAGCGCGACGATGCCGTACAAGGTCAGCACCACGAAGATGCCACGCCACTGCGTCAGCAGCATCACCGCCTGCCCGAACGACGGTGCGATCACGGGGATGGCGATGAACACCATCATCGCCAGCGAGACCACGCTCGCCATGCGGCGGCCGGCATAGCAGTCGCGCACGATCGAGGTCGCGATCACCCGCGTCGCCGCGGTGCCGAGGCCTTCGAGCGCGCGCGCCAGCAGCAGCAGCTCGAACGACGGGGCGGCGATCGCGAACAGGCTGGCGACCGCGTACAGCACCATGCCGCCGATCAGCACCGGGCGCCGGCCGAAGCTGTCGGACAGTGGGCCGATGACGAACTGACCGAGGCCGAAGCCGATGACGAACGCCGACAGCACGGTCTGCAGCCGGTTGGCGACGTCGATGTGGAATGAGGCGCCGATGTTCGGCAGCGCCGGCAGCATCATGTCCATCGCCAGCGGATTGAGCGCCATGATCGCCGCGACCACGATGACGAATTCGGTGAAGCCCATCGGCCGGTGACGGACGATCTCGATGGTGTCGGCACTGGTATCAGCCAAGGCGCGGGCCTTCCATGGTGTAGGGAAATGCGGAAATGGGCACCCATACCTATCGGCTTTGCTGCGTCGCACAAGGCGTGTTTCGGAATGGCTGGTCACCGGCGCCGGCCGTTGGCGCGATTGTGACCCGCCGTGACCCGCTGAAAATTGCGCCGGCGGCGACGCGATGGTAACGGCCGTGTGATCGACGTCCGGATCCAGGCCAGCATGAAGACCTACAAGATCGTCGTCTATGTCCCGGAAGCAGCGGGTGACGCCGTGCGCCACGCGATGGGCGAGGCCGGCGCCGGCCGCATCGGCAATTACGACCACTGTTCGTTTACCGCGAAGGGCGTGGGCCGGTTTCGTCCGCTGGGAGGCGCCAATCCAGCCATCGGCGGGGTCGGCCAGCTCGAGACGGTCGAGGAGGAGCGCATCGAGACCGTCTGCGCCGAGGACCGGCTGAAGGCCGTGCTACAGGCGATCCGCGCTGCGCATCCCTATGAGGAGCCGGCGATCGACGTCTACCCGATCGAGGTGGTTGCGTTGCGATCCGCCGACAGTGCTTGATCTCATTGAAGACCCGTTCGACTTTGTTGCGTCCCCAGTCATTTCGGCGTCGATTTCGCGCTCGCTCCATTTGAGGTTCTCGGGCGCCCTTTGTGAGCTAAGGCAGGAGAGCCAGCTATCTTAGTTTGGCTTGTCAATCTGCCGCCTGATCTCGCCGATGAACGCCGCCAGATTCCGGTCCTCCGGCGTCATGATTGCGAGCCTTTCGGCGTAGCCCAGCGCCGCCTTTGCATCGCCTGTCGCGCGGCTGAGCGAAACCAGAGCGGACAGCACATCCCTATCATTGGGATGGCTTTCCAGAGCTTCCTTTAGGACCGTCATTGCCTCGTCGGCTCGCCCGCCGGAATGCAGCGCCACCGCGTAGACATAGATATAGCGAGCGCGACCCGGTTCGAGTTCGGTTGCTCTGCGCAACTCGGCGAGCGCCTCGTCGTGCCGCTTCAGCCGGGTCAAGGTCAGGCCGAGTGCGTGATGCGCGGCCGCGTCGGTAGGTGATGCCGCAATTGCTCCGCGCAGAACGGTTTCTCCGTCGCCGTCGCGGCCAATTTGGCGATAGAGGTCGGCCAGATTGATGGCGGCCGCCGCATAGTGCGGGCTGAGCCTGAGGGCTGCCTTGTACTCGGTCTCTGCGTCCCCGGTCTGTCCGCGCAAGGCCAGGAAGTTTGCCAGTGCGGTGCGGGCCTCGGGCCGTTCGGCATTGGCGCGCTGCGCCGTGATGAATTCGTGTGCCGCCTGATCGAAGCGTGCGCGATCGGGCAGCGGCTGGCTTGCGGTCGGAACGGAAGCGAGCAGGGAGGCGACCCTGATCCGCACGCCACGCACCGGATCGGTGAGCAGCGGCGAGACCAGCGGCCAGATCTGGCCGGCGGGCACGTTTTCCAGCATGTCCAGCGCGCCGATCCGCACCATGGGATCGGGATCGACAAGGCCTGCCCGTGCGGCCGCAATGCTCGCCGGAGCGATGCGCGAGGCGAGTTCGCCGAGCGCGCTCGCACGCGCCACGGCCGGCGCGTTCCTGTCCGCGGCCAGAAGGCCAAGCAGCGCGGCGGCGTCGGCCTGGTCGCTGCGTGCTGCGCGGAACGCGGGCCCATAGGTCTGGAAGCCCTTTCGGTCGGGCCCGAACCATTGCTCGATCGCGGCGGCGGCCCATTGCGCCGGCTTGTCGCTGTGGCAGTCGTTGCAGGCGTTCGGGGTCCCCAGCTCGACCGAAAGATCAGGGCGCGGAACGCGGAAGGCGTGATCGTGACGCAGGTCGATCTGCATATAGGTGCGCGCCGGCATGTGGCACGACATGCAGGTCGGCGCCGGATCGGCGCCCGCGTGATGGCGATGCTTCGCATCGGCGTATTTTTCGGACGCATGGCATTGCAGGCAAACGCCTTCGCCGGAGGCTCGGAGCTTTGCGCCGTGCGGCTCGTGACAATCGCTGCAGGTCACGCCGGCGGCAAACATCTTGCTCTGCTTGAACGGCGTATAGTTATAAGGCTCCTCCACATCGCGGATCTGGCCATCGGCATGATAAGTGGTCCGCGCCAGCGCCTCGACAATATGGGTCTGGGACAGCGATTGACCGGGTGCCCAGTCCTCGCTGAAGCCGGCACGGCGCGCGTGGCATAGCCCGCAGGTCTCGATCTCCTTTCGCAGCGCGGCCGGCGCGGCTGAACGCGTCGCATTTCCGCTCCGCGGATCGATCGGCCAGCTGACGCCGCGCCGTTCGTCGAAACGGACCAGCAATCCTTTGCTCGGATCCTCGTGCTTGCCGAACGGCCACCAGCGTTGCTTGTCACGGGCCCAGGCGGCGTGGGCGGAGCCCTGACCGTGACAGGTCTCGCAACCGACGCTGATTTCCGCCCATGTCGTCGCGAAGCGATCCGTCGCGGCGTCGTAATGCTTGCGCACGCCGGTCGAGTGGCATTCCGCGCACATGAAGTTCCAGTTCTGGTTCAGCTTGGTCCAGTGCAGGACGTCGTCGTGCTTGATCTCTTCTTCGGGATGGAGATGGAACCAGCGCTGGCCGCCTTTGTCCTTGGGCCGGCCGTCCCATGCGATCGGCAGCGCCTGGATACGCCCATCTGGAAATTCGACGAGATATTGTTGCAGCGGATCGACACCGAACGTGTACTTCACCTCAAACACGGCAAGCTTGCCGTCGGGCCCGTCGGTTTCGATCATGAATTTTCCGCCATCGCGGAAGAGGCGGGAATGCACACCGAAGTAGTCGAAGCTCTTGTTGAAATCGCCGAGCACCGTCTTGTCGGTCGCGTGCGCCATCGCGGCCTTGTGCTGCGAAATATCCCATAATTTGGCTTCCGCCTGATGGCAGCCGGCGCAGCTTTCGCTGCCCACATAGGTGGCGACGAATGAGGCCTGCGCCGTGGAGGCCGGTCCGTCGGCCTTGAGGAGATGAAAAACCATGCCGACCACCAGCACGAGCGCGATCGTGACCGCTACTGCTATCCAGATCGCGCGCCTGGAGAAGGCCGTTTCGCCGGAAGCAAGCCGATCCGCCGGCGCAGCCGGTGATGGGGCCGCGGCGGATCCCTTCCGCGGTCCCTTCGTGCCGGCTTTTGGCGGCCTGCGTGTCAACGCTTGTACCTCACGCCCCAAATTGGTGAGCTTGCGATCAAGCTGCTCCGTCGGTCATCTCCGCACATGCAGGAATGTCTGCCAAGGTTGCTTGACCTGCATCAAGGTGTGCCTCCCGGAGGGGCCGATGATGAGCTTTCCGATGGGAGGATGCCAAGATGAAATTATCAGTTGCCCTGACAGGGCTGTTGCTGGTGACGGGGTTCGTAGCCGCGAGCACCGAAAGGGCAAGTGCCGTGGTGTATTGTCAGTATGTCGAGTATCCCGTCGGCTGCGTCGTCAGGCCCGGCGTCGTGCTGCGGCCCCGCCCGGTGGCGCGCGCCGTGGTGGCCCCAGGCGTGCGCGTGCGGGGAACGCCGATGAATCGAGGCGGGCCGGTTAATCGCGTCGGCAGACGCTAGAATTATAGAATTATCGCTCTCCGCGAGCCGGTTGGGCCGGCCGAACGTCATTGCCCGCGCCGATGATCGCGGTTTGCGGGCAGGATCGTTCCGGCAGCGAGAAGCCGTGTCAATTGTGTCATTTGTCAATTGTCTCATCCAAAGGCAGTGATCATGAAGCGAATGAAGTTGGCTGCGTCGGTGCTGTCGTTGACGACGCTACTCGTGCTTCCAGCATTGGCCCAACAGTCGGCGCCGCCGAGTGCTGTGTTGCCGACCGAGCGATCGGTTCTGCCGATTCCTGAACCGAACCCTCCACACAGCACCGTATTCGATGCGCGCGATGCGACGCCGCCGCCGCGGTTTGAAGTCAAGGCGCCGGCCGGTGCACCCAATGTACTGATCGTGCTCATCGACGACATGGGCTTCGGCCAGTCGAGCGCGTTTGGCGGCCCAATCAGGATGCCGACGGTCGACCGCCTCGCCAACGAGGGTCTCCGCTACAACGAGTTTCACACCACGGCGCTTTGTTCGCCGACCCGCGCGGCGCTGCTCAGCGGCCGCAACCATCACATGAACAATTTCGGATCGATCGCGGAAACCGCGACGACCTTCCCGGGACAGACGGGCCAGCGTCCCAACAATGTCGCGTCCGTCGCGGAGATGCTGCGGTTGAACGGCTACAGCACGGCGCATTTCGGCAAAAATCACGAGACCGCGGCATGGGAGGTCAGTCCCTCCGGCCCGACCGACCGCTGGCCGACGCGCCAGGGCTTCGACAAGTTCTATGGCTTCATGGGCGGCGAAACCAATCAATGGGCGCCGCTGATTTACGATGGCATGACCCAGGTGGAGCCGTCGAAGGACCCGAACTATCATTTCATGACCGACATGACCGACAAGGCGATCGACTGGATGCGGTCGGAGAAATCGCTGACGCCGGACAAGCCGTTCTTCATGTATTTTGCACCCGGCGCCACCCATGCCCCGCATCAGGTGCCCAAAGAATGGATTGCCAAGTACAAGGGCAAGTTCGATCAGGGCTGGGACAAGCTGCGCGAGGAGACGTTGGCGCGGCAGATCAAGCTCGGCGTGGTGCCACCCGATACCAAGCTCGCCCCGAAGCCGGACGCCATCCAGGACTGGGACAAGCTGAGCGCTGACGAGAAGAAGCTGTTCGTGCGCCAGATGGAAGTATTCGCTGGATTTGGCGAATACACCGACACCGAGATCGGCCGCCTGATCGACGCCATCAAGACAACGGGCCAACTCGACAATACGTTGATCTTCTACATCGTCGGCGACAACGGCGCGAGCGCCGAAGGCGGCGCGAATGGCCTTTACAACGAGATGACCTATTTCAATGGAGTGCAGGAATCCGTCCAGGACGTCTTGAAGCACTATGACGAACTCGGCGGTCCCAACACCTACGGCCATTACGCCGCCGGCTGGGCGGTCGCTGGCGACACTCCGTTTACCTGGACCAAGCAAGTGGCCTCGAGCTATGGCGGCACCCGCAACGGCATGGTCGTCCATTGGCCGAAGGGGATCGCGGCGAAAGGCGAGCTTCGCCCGCAGTGGCATCACGTCATCGACATCGTGCCGACCATTCTCGAAGCAGTGAAACTGCCCGAGCCCAAGAGCGTAAATGGAACGGTCCAGACTCCCATCGAGGGCGTGAGCATGGCCTACAGCTTTGCCGACGCCAAGGCGCCGAGCAGGCATGCGACGCAGTATTTCGAAATCTTCGGCAACCGTGCGATCTACAGCGACGGCTGGCTGGCCGGCACGGTGCACCGGGCGGCCTGGGAAACCAAGCCGCGGCGGCCGCTCCAGCAGGATATCTGGGAGCTTTACGATGCGCGATCGGACTTCAGCCTGAGCAACGATCTGGCGGCCAAAAATCCGAACAAGCTGAAGGAGATGCAGGAGCTGTTCCTGAGGGAAGCCGTGAAATACAACGTGCTGCCGCTCGACGACCGCACCCTGGAGCGCACCAACGCGGCGCTGGTCGGACGTCCCGACCTGATGGCCGGCCGCACCAGCCTGACGGTCTACGAAGGCATGATCGGGATGACGGAGAATGTCTTCATCAACCTGAAGAACCAATCGCACGCCATTACTGCCGATCTGGACATCCCGAAGGGCGGAGCCAATGGCGTCATCATCGCCCAGGCCGGACGGTTCGGTGGCTGGACCTTCTACCTGAAGGACGGCAAGCCGACCTATACGTATAACTTTCTCGGTCTGCAGCGATACACCGTGACCGCCAAGCAGGCTCTTCCGGCAGGCAAAGCCGCATTGCGCTTTGAGTTCGCCTACGACGGTGGCGGCCTGGGCAAGGGTGGCGTGGGCACGATCCTCGTGAACGGAAAGACCGTCGCGACCGGCCGGATCGAACGAACCCAATGCTGCTTCTACTCCGCGGACGAAGGCGCTGACGTCGGCGCCGATGAAGGCACGCCTGTTACCGAGGCCTACAAAATGCCGTTCAAGTTCACAGGCAAGATCGGCAAGGTGACGATTGATCTAGTGGATATGAAGAAGGCCGACACTGAAGAAGCCGTCCAAGCCCGCAAGGCAGCGGCGTTGAAGAAGGGACTGTCCGATTGATGCGCTCTTCGCGCTCGCCAGGTCAGTGATCGGTCCCTTGAGAAGGAGCGGCAATGAAGACAGCCATTCTGGCGACGATCCTTCTGGCCTCGAGCCTAGGGGGAGCGGTCGCGCAAAATGCAGGCACCGCGGAGCCCGAGGTTCTCGCTGACGGCAACGGCGCTGTCAGCAGGCGCTTCGATAACACCAGCAAGGTTCGTTTCATCGAGATCTTTCTCGCAGGTCGCGATGCGAAGACGGGGAAGGTGGTTGCCGCCTGCCACAACAGCATATTCACCTCGAAGGGAATCCCCGCGTCGAGAGACACTGCCCCGCAAATGTTGGTCGAAGGCCTTGATTTCGAGGCCATGAAGAAGGACTTCGGCGTGCTCGGCGCATCGTTGAATGGTCCGAAAATCTGGCTGCCGGATTGGGTCGAGGTCACCGTCGGAAAGCAAAGAGAGTTCAACGGAATCGCCACCGCATGGGTCGCCCAGTTGAACCTTGGCAGCAACGTGAGCGTCTCGGAAACCACTCCGTACAAGCCGATCACCATCGCGCGGGAGAGCGGGCTCGGTTGGAAAAAGGGCGCCCTGGCGCTTCTTCTCGACGATGCCGAGGGCAATACCTGGATCATGAAGGGATTCCAGCTAGGCCTCAAGCCGCAGCATACCTTCGAACAATTCGTTGCCGCAGGAGCAAGCAACTTCAAGCAGCTCCCGCCCGGGTGGAAGTTCCGGATCAAGACGCTTGAGAAAGATCTGACCGAGGTACCCAAAAGTGGTATCGCTACGATCATGTCGGACGAGTTTTTCAATGTCTACGACAAGACCGGACCTGGGATGAGCGACTACAAGCCGTAGTCGTCGACGACAACTCAGGCATGCCGCCTGAAATGGGAGCGTGGGGGGTACGATTGCAGCGCGATAGATCGGGACGCAGGTCCGGCTTCCTGCGATTGTGGCTGAGCGGCGTTTTCGCGTCCGCCGCGTTCGCTTCGTTTTCGCCTCTGGTCGCCCATGCCGATGAGAGCGGCATTTCGTTCTGGCTGCCGGGATTGTACGGCAGCCTCGCCGCAACGCCTGCCACGCCGGGCTGGTCGGTGGCTGCCATCTACTACCATACGAGCGTGGGTGCCTCAGGCGCGGCCGCGGCGTCGCGCGAGTTCCAGGTCGGACGATTTTCTCCGACCGTCAACATCGATCTCAATCTGGCTTTGCGCGGCCAGGCCGATCTGATGTTCATCGCGCCGACCTACACGTTTGCGACGCCCGTACTCGGCGGCCAGTTGTCGGCGACGCTGGCCAGCGTCTACGGCAGAAATTCCGCGAGCATCGCCGGTACGTTGACGACGGTTGCCGGTCCGATCGTCAGCACGCGCACCGGATTCCTCGAAGACGCACTCGTCTCTTACGGAGATCTCTATCCGACCGTGAAGCTCAAGTGGAATAACGGCGTCCACAATACCATGGTATATGGCGCCGGCGATATTCCCGTCGGCGACTACAGTCGGAACCGGTTGGCCAACATCGGCATCGGTCACGGCGCCATCGACTTTGGCGGCGGCTACACTTATTTGAATCCGACGACCGGCACGGAATTCTCGGCCGTCGGCGGCTTGACCTACAATTTCAAGAATCCCGATACCCAATACCAGAGCGGCATCGATTTCCATCTGGACTGGGGCGTGTCGCAGTTCCTGTCGAAGCAGGTCTTCGTCGGTTTCGTCGGCTACGCCTATCAGCAGATTACCGACGACTTCGGTCAACCCGCCGTTCTCGGCGGCTTCCGCTCGCGCGTCCTCGGCGTTGGCCCGCAGATCGGATATATTTTCCAGATCGGCAGCAATCAGGCGTTCCTGGGGCTGAAGGGATATGGCGAGTTCGACGCCGCCAACCGGCCGTCGGGCTGGAACACGTGGCTGACGTTCTCGATCTCGGAGGCCGCGCCCGCCAGCACGGTGGCGCCGACTTGGCACAAAGTGTCGAAATAGAATAGAGAAGTATCGACCTCCCGCATTGGACTGAATTCCGGCATTGTCATATCGGGTGGTTCCGCGGCGGTGCAGCACGTCCGTCGCTTCGGACCGAAACGGCGGTCGAGCTGCGCTTACCCACTCCGGATTGATGAGTACGTGTCCTAGCATGCGGGAGCTTCGTTTCACGTTGCGCGGCTTTGGCGCGGTTTTGGTTGCAGCGCTGCTGGCGCTGTCGGCCCATGCGGCATTTGCCGGCGACGCCGCACCGGCCGATCAGATCTCGGCGTTCCGGCTTGCGCATGGCGAAGGCCGCGTGACGCGCGACGCGACGCTCGACCGCATCGCGATGGAGCAGGCGCGTGCGATGGCCGACAAGGACGATCTCAGCCACGAGGTGCTCGGCCCGTTCACGCGCCGCGTGGCGCCGTCGAAGGCCGGCCGCGCGGCCGAGAACATCGCCTACGGCTATGACAATTTCGACAAGACGCTGGGACAGTGGATCAACTCGGCGGGTCATCGCAAGAATCTGCTGCTGCCCAAGGCGACCAAGGTCGGCATCGCCAGCGCAAAGAATGCCAGCGGCAAGCGCACCTATTGGGCGATGGTGATCGCGGGCGACTACGACGCCGACAAGCCGAAGGGCGCTCCGAAGAGCAAGGCCAAGGCCGTCGTCGCGCAGACCGCGACCCGATCCGAGAAAGGCAACGCCACGCCGGCGACGCGCTGGGGCGCCAAGCCGCCGACATCCTCCTCCAAGGACTGCCACCTCAGCATCAAGGTGATCGGTCTCTGCATCTGAGCGCAGTGACCTGCGGCCATGGCTGAACGCGACGCCCGCCGCGCGATCACGGCGTTGTGCGAACAGCGCACGTTGTCGGGGCGAGCTTTATCAGCTATGCAATTAATGGTTGTCTTTTGGGCAGCCACTATCGTGAAGATTTTTCATCTCATTTTGAACGGAGACCATCATGGCAGTCATTGAGCAGACCTCAACCACCAGCACCAATCCGCAGACCGCCTCGGCGTCCTTCCAATGGTCGCTCACGTCCTACGAGGAACAGGGCAATCTGTGGCTCAAGTGGAGCACGAACGCCCCGTTCCGCGCGCAGCAGGGGCAGATCTCCGTCTACAGCGGCAGCAGCTTCCCTTCCGATCCGAAGAAGGACCGCAAGGCCTGGTCGTGGGACAACGAGCATGGCGGCGGCTCGGGATGGGACACGGGCCTGCGCTACGGCTCCGACTGGTACTGCGCCTGGATCGCCGAGAAGAGCCCGAACGGGCCGTACGCCTACGCGGTCACGCTCGTCACCAAGCTCGCCTGAGCTGACGCGCCGTAAGAGGTGGGATCTACGATCCCACGCGATTGGCCGCGCTGAGACCTGTGCCTCAGCGCGGCTGCTTCTTCAGGTGCAGATAGCCGGGATCGAATTCGCCGATCGCGCATAGCCGCGTCCAATCGTGCACCGTCAGCATGCCGCTGCGGAAATCGACGGCGCGGCTGGCGCGCAGATCGACCAGCGTGCGGTTGACCGTCGCGATTGCCATGCCCAGCGCCTCGCCGAGCTGCACCAGGCTCACCGGCAACGGCAACTGATCGTCCCGGACGTGGCCGAGCGCCCTGGCGCGATAGAACAGCTCGCAGAACAGATGCGCCATGCGCGCCGGCTTGCTCCGCGCGCTGTTGTTGGTGACGGCCTCGCGGAAGATCGACGCATCGATCAGGGTCTCGCGCCAGATCGCAAAGCCGAGCGCCGGGCGCCGGCTCATCGCCCGGATCAGCTCCTTGTGCAGCACGCTGGCCACGGCGGCCGGTCCGATCGCGCAGACCGCATGATCCATGCGGTCGAGGAACAGCGCCTGGGCGTCAGGCCAGTCGCCTGGCATGTGGAAGGAGAGATATTGCCGCGCGCCGCTCGGCAGCAGGTGATAGCGCGCCACCCATCCGGACAGCACGACGACGGAGCGGTCCGGCTCGTCGCCCTGGCGGATCAGGTCCTCATGATCGACCAGCTCGCGCGGGGCGAAGCTGAGCGTCTTGATCTCGGCGACGTCGTCGTTCGAGAGCTGCGAATGCTCCTTGAGCTTGGTGATGACGGTCCGGTTCGCTTCCATCGCAATCGTGCCCGTGTCGTCCTCTCGCATATCAAATGAGATGATGCCGCCGGCAGTTCCGAACTAAAGTTGAGCGCAGAAGATGCGGGTAATGTCACCGGGCGCCGCCTCGGGAGAACAGTCATGCCCCACATTGCGTTCCTCGACCTGGTCCGGCGCTTGTTCGGCGGTGCAGCTGCCGATGGCGAGAGCAGCACGGTGGGGAACGACGGCCGTTCCGATCCGTTGGTGCATCCGATGTCGGATCAGGAGCTCTCGCGCGCCATCCGCGATCTGCGCCGCCATCGGCCATCCGAGACCGCGCCGAACAGACCCGCACGGCGTTCGTCGGCTGCGCGGCGCGATCGCTCGTGACTAGACCGATCGCGCCGGCGCCGTGTCCTGCTCCATCAGAAACAGCATCAGCCGCACCAGCTCGTCCTCCAGCTCGCGTGTGCCGACGAGGCGATGTTCGCGCATGACGGCGGCCCGGATCGGTCCCAGCGCAGCGCGCACCAGGATGAAGCGGCGCGCGGCCGGCATCGTCTCGCTCCGCAATCCCGCCGCCTCGATCAGCCGCTCGGTCATGCGGTCCACCATCTCGTGCAGCGCCTTCTGCAGCTCCGCGTCATGGCCCAACAGGCCGAGCAGATAGCGCCGCACGCGGTGACGGCCGGCGAACGGGGCAAAGCCCTGGCGCACCGCCGCGCGCACGATCGCCTCGCGGCCGAGCCCGCGATGCGTCTCCAGCGCCTCCGCGAACTGCGCCTCCTGGCGGGCGAACTCGCGCAGCACCAGCGCACGCAACAGCGAGGTCTTGTCCCTGAAGTAGCTGTAGAGCGTGCCGATCGAGAAGCCCGCGCGCTCGGCGATGGCGTTCGTGCTCAGGCCCTTGCCGCCGCCGCTCTGCAGAAGTTGAGCGGTCGCCTCGAAGATCACGTCCAGGGTCTGCCGCGTGCGCTTCTGCACCGGGGTTTTTCGAAGCATTTCAGGAGCTTGCTGCACGGTCTGGACCTTGGCTGGCGGACGGGCGAAATCGAGTAGGCGTTGCCGCCGGCTCGGGTTAGATCAGAGCCCGCATGCGGGCGGCCGGACAATGAGTGGATGGGCTCCGGGCCGAGCCTGCTTGCACCGGCTGAACCTCATTTGAACGAAGGACTGATTGCCATGCTGCGCGTCGCATTCCCGTTTGTCACAATCATCGCCGTCTCCCAATGTCTTCTGTCGCAGGCCGCGCTGGCCGGCAACCGCACCGCCGCCGACAGCTGCGCCGCCAAGCTGTCGCCGGTGGCGAAGCAGATCTACGACGTGACCGCGCCGGCCATCGGCCCGGACAGCGTCGTCAAGGACGCGATCGTCGAGCGTGTCAGGCCGCTGGTGATGGCCGGGAAGTTCGATCGCGACACCGCCCGCGCCAACGCCACGCCGGCCGGCGAATGCCTGGTGCTGCTGAAGTAGGTCGCGCCGCGCCCCATAAGGTTTGGAGGCTGCGACGGGACATGAGGCCGCAGCCTCCCGGAGCAGGCGGCGTCGCTCCGGGACAAGCCGGCTTGGCAAGTCAGCCGACTCGCACATCAATAGGTGATACTGGACCTTCTCACCCGTCACTGGGTTGCCGGTGCCGCGTTCATGGCCGCAGCGCTGCTGGCGGCCTGTCGCTGCTGCTGCACGTGATCATCGCCGCCAACGCCGTCCGGCGCGCGCCGCACGCCCGCGCGGTGGCCTGAGCGCGCGTCCTCATTCACCCGGAGCGAGCTGGATCGTCCGTGCCGGCTCTGGCCGACGGCGCAGCCGTCTGCGCGAGACGTAGAGCAGCACGCCGGTGATCCCGAACAGCGGCATCAGCGCGGCGGCGAGCATGAAGACGAATTGGCCGGGCCAGCCGAGAATGCTGCCGCGGTGGATATCCAGGATCCGCGCCAGGGCGCGCTCGCCCACGGTCTTGTCGGCGTAACGCTCGGCCGCGAGCAGCCGGCCGGTCGCGCCGTCGATGCGGAATTCGTCGCTCCGGCCGTCGTGCGCCTCGCTCGGCCAGGTGCGCACGCGCGCCGCCGTGCCGACGCCCGTGGGCAAGGTGATCTGCATCACGGCAAAGCGATCCCCGATCTGTTCGCGCAACGTGGCCCACACTGCGTCGAGCGCGACGAGCTTGGCCTGCGCTGTGGAATCTGCCCGGCCGTCGCGTGAGGCCTTGCCGGGCATCGGGGCGGGCGACGAGGACGGCGCGAGCAGCCAGGTCAGGCCGTCCTTGTACCAGGCGTAGGAATAGGACAGCCCGGTCAGCGCCATCACAAGGTAGATTGGCAGCACCCACGTGCCGATCACGCTGTGCAGCGAGCGATGCAGGCCGCGACCGTTCAGGCCGAGCTGCGGCTTGAGCCACAGCGTCGCGCTGCCGGCCCGTCGTGGCCAGCGCAGCACGAGGCCCGTGATCAGCAGCACCACGAGCCCGAGCACCGCGGCGCCGGTGATCTGGCGGCCGGCGCCATTGCCGTCGCCCGGCAGCAGCAGCCAGCGATGCAGCCGGCGGACCGTGGCGAAGAACGCCTCGCCGCTGATCGGGCCGAGCACGCGGCCGTCATAGGGATCGACCAGCGCCGAGGTTGGCCGCCCGCCGTCCTGGCCGCGCGCGAAGCGGATGCGCACGGCGGCGGTGGGATCGCGCGACAGCGTGATTGCGGCCACCTTGCCGGCCTCGGGATCGGCCTGCAGCCGCGCGACGAGTTCCGACGGCGCGAGCGGCGCCTCCACCCGCGGAGCGACGCGCGCCAGCGAGGCGTTGAGGCCGGCCTGGATCTCGTCCTCGAAGCTCATGACCGCGCCGGTGAGGCCCATCAAGGCGAGGATCAGCGCCGCCGCGAGGCCCAGGACGGAGTGGATCTGCAGCAGCGCTGGTTTGATGCGCAATGGCGTCAAGCGGCGTCCTCCCTGCCTCGTTGCTAGAACTTCACCGTGGCCGACAGCGACACCCGCCTGGCATCGCCGACCGCGACGTTCAGCGCGCTCACGGCCGACGGATAGTAGACGTTGTCGAACAGGTTCTTGACGTTGAGCTGATAGATCACCGGCAGGTTCTGGTGCCTGGTCTCATAGGTCGCGAAGAGATCGGCGACCACATAGGACGGCAGCACGAAGCTGTTGGCGGCATCGCCGGCGCGGTCGCCGACATAGCGCGCGCCGCCGCCGAGCCGCAGCTGGCCGGGCAGGGCGGTACCGAAGTCGTAGACGAGATAGAGCGAGGCGGTGTTGAGCGCGACGTTCTGCAGCCGCTTGCCGGCATAGACCGGATCCTCCGTGACCCGCGCGTCGGTGTAGCCGTAGCTGCCGATCATGCTCCAGTGGTCGGAGAGCTTGCCGGTGACGTCGATCTCGGCGCCGCGCGAGCGCGCCTTGCCGGCGGTGGTGTATTCGACCACGTTGCTGGCATTGGTCTGCGACACCAGCACGTTGCGCTTGTCGATGTCGTAGACGGCGATGGTGCCGGACAGCCGCTTGTCGAGGTCGAACTTGAAGCCGGCCTCCCAGGCCGTGCCTTCTTCCGGCGCGATGCTGGAGCCGAGCACGACGCCGCCGCTGAGCGGGGCGATCGTCGAGTTTGGCTTCAGCGATTGCGTGTAGCTGGCATAGAGCGAGAGCTGGTCGCTGAGCTTGAGGATGGCGCCGCCGAGCGGCAGCACCTTGTCGGCGGCGACATCGGTGTTGGCCTTGAACGGGCGTCCGCGTCCGGCGATCTGCTCGTAGTCCATGTAGCGCACGCCGCCGACCAGCGCGAGCTTGTCGGTGAGATGCAGCGTGTCCTGCAGGAACAGCGAGTAGGTGCCGAGCTTGTCGGTCTGGTCGCTGTCGGTGGCCGAGATCGTCGTGCCCGGCTGGATCAGCCCATAGACCGGGTTGTAGATGTTGAACGTCGAGACCTTCTGCCGGATGAGGTCCTGGCGATAGATGGTGCGATACTGCGCGTCGCCGCCGACTAGCACCTCGTTGCGCATCCCGCCGATCCAGAAGCCGCCCTGCAGATAGGAGGTGCCGTAGCTGACCCTGCTGAGCGAGCCCCAGGTGCCGTCGTTGCTGCGCGTCTCCGCGCCGGTGGTCGCGTCGATGGAGGTGATGCGCAACTGGTTGGCGCTGTAGGTCTCGGTGTTGTAGCTGTAGGCCGCGGTCAGCTTCCAGTCCTCGTTGAGCCTCTGCTCGACCGAGGCCTGGACGAGGTCGGATTGTCCCCACATGTTGTTGTAGGGCTCGTCGAGCCGCCGCGTCGCGGGGATCGCCAGCGGCGCGCCGTTGACGAAGGCGGTGCCGCGATCGAACGGGCTGATGAACTCGCGATGCTCGTAGGTGAGCTGGACGGTCGTCATGTCGCCGTACCAGGCGAGCGACGGCGCCACCAGCATCTCGCGGTGGCGGCCGAAATTGCGCCAATAGTCCTCGCTGACGCCGTAGCCGATGAAGCGATAGGCGAGCCCGCCATCGCCGATCGGGCCCGTCACGTCCACGGTGCCGTCCGCGCCGGTCTTGTCGTTGGCATAGGCCGAGCCGAGCAGCGTGACCGAGCCGTGCTGATACAGCTCCGGCCGCTTGCTGATGGTGTTGACGATGCCGCCGGGATCCATGATGCCGTAGAGCAGCGAGGCCGGCCCCTTCAGCACCTCGACGCTCTCGACCGCGGCGGTGAGGCTGCGTCCCTGCACCAGCGGCATGCCGTTGCGCATGATCGAGCCGTCGCGGTTGTCGCCGAAGCCGCGCCGCATCACCGCGTCCTGGGTGCCGGCGAGCGTGTTGGTCTGGGTGACGCCAGAGATGTTGGCGAGCGCGTCGTCGAGATTGCGCGGCAACTGATCCTTGATCACCTGCGCGGGCACGACATTGACCGACTGCGCCGCATCGAGCGGCGAGGCGCCGCTGCGCAGGGTCGTCGCGCTCGGCATGGCGCGATAGTTGAGCTTGGCGGCATCGAGCACCGCGGCCTCGGCTGCGGCGCGCTCGGCGCGCGTCGGCATCGGCGGTGGTTGCGCGGCGCGCCGTGCCGGCTGCGCCTGGGCGCGGCGCTGTGGCGCGCCAGAGGTGGCTTGAGGTTTACGCTTCGGTGTCGACGAGTCCACCGTCACCGGCGGCAGCTCGGATTGAGCATGGACTGTGGAGGAGCAGAGCAGGTCGGCGGTCAGGGCACTCAGGATCGCAATCGTGTGACACATGCCGGAGCGCGGATCGCGCCGGCCTTCCATCTTCGTCATCGTTTACTTTCACTTCCAACGTCGCGCCGTTCAAGCGAACGGCTTGCATGACGTGGTGTGTAGCAACGAGGTCGAGCGATGAACACGCCGCGCTGAGTTGAATTGCTCTAAGCAGCGCGGCGCCGAAATGTTCTGAATTGGTTCGGACATGCGCGCGCACGCGGCAGCTTTGCGGCCTCGCGCGCGAACTGATCATGGGGTGCGCAGACCGATGCACGAACGTGCAGACGTTGCGCATGCGCGGCGCTTCTTCACCCGCTTTGGCGAATGAAGCACCGTCGGTCTCATTTTTCGGGACTCGGCGCCGACCCTTGTCAGCGCATCGGATACGTCGTGCCGGAATGCGCGCTCATCGTGCCCCATCGATGCGCGCGATCGACCGGGACTATTGTGCCGCGGCGAGCTCCAGCTCCGCCGGCTTGCCGGGCCCGATCAGCGGAATGTCGAGCGTCACGCGCGTGCCCTGCTGCGGCTGGCTGTCGAGCTCGATGCGACCCCCGAGCGTGGACGCGACGAGGTTGAAGGCGATGTGCAGGCCGAGGCCGGCATTGCCCTTCTCGCGGCGCGTGGTGAAGAACGGATCGAACACCCGGCCGCGCACGTGGTCGCGCATGCCGACGCCCTCGTCGGCACAAACGATGCGCACCGAGTCCTCGCTGGGTGGTGCGACCTCCACGGTGAAGACGCCGCTGATGTCGCCAGGATAGGCATGCGTCGCCGCATTGAAGGCGAGGATGCTGATGACCTGTCCGAGCGCGCCGGGATAGCTGGTGAGCACGATGCCCTCCGGGCAGGAGAGCACGACCGTCAGTCCCTGGCGCGCCAGCAGCGGGCGGAGCTTCGCGACGTGATCGCTCATCCAGCCCAGCAGTTCGAACGTCTGCAGCGTTTCGTTGGCCTGGTCGACGGCGACCTGCTTGAAGCTGTGCACCATCTCGGAGGCACGGTGCAGGCTCTGCGTCGTCAGGTGCAGACCCTGCTGCAGCCGCTCGACCCCCCGCGCCAGATCCGAGCGCCGCACCGGGCCGCCGCCGAGCATGCGGGCGATCGCCTCGACGTCGCCTTCCATCGCCGTCGACGTGGTCAGCGCGAGGCCCAGCGGTGTGCTGACCTCGTGGCCGACGCCGGCGACGAGCTGGCCGAGCGAGGCCAGCTTCTCGGCCTGCACCAGATGAGCCTGCGTGGCATGCAGATCGCGCAACGAGGCCTCGGAGCGTTCCTTCTCGCGCTGCAGCGCCTCGGCGGTGCGGAACTGCTTGCGTGCCTGGTACTCCCGCGCCCCGACGGCATAGAGCGAGAGCAGGCAGGCATTGCCGACCAGCGAATGATCGATGAAGCGCAGGCCGGGCGGCAGCGGCTCGGTCGCAAGACTCTCGGCCACCGCCAGCGCGCTCCAGCTCGTTGCACAGAAGATCGCGTAGGAGCCGGTGCGCAACGGCAGCATGGTCGATACGAACAGGATGACGATGATCATGCCGGCCGCGGAGTAGGTGAAGCCCGAGGGCAGCACCCAGTAGATCGTCGGCAGCACGCAGCCGGGGATCACGCAATAAACCAGGTGAATCGGCTCGGCCCATCGGCGCGCCGGCGTCGACAGCAAAGCCGTCAGCGGCAACAGCACCAGCGCGGCGGTCCCGCCGCGGATCGCGAACGTGGTCGGCACGATCTCGGGATAGAGCACCCAGTCCCACAGCGTGTAGCCGGCAAAGGTGAGGGCGCCGAGCAGCATCGCGATCTGCGTCCAGGCGGTGCTGCCGCGGACGTAATGGTCGACGAAACGCCGCTCCTCGACGGTATCCTCGAAACGGAGACCCAGACGCTCCAGCAATCTCAACATTATGCCACCGCAATCGAAAAACGATCCCCCGCCGCGGAGTGAGAGCCTCGGCGGGAGGGCAGACATACACGAGATGATCTGTTTGAGAAAACGACGGGAGATCGCATCCGCCGCCCGCGGCACGCAGAGCGCTATGAGAACTGTTCCAATTCTCGCCGTGCGGCATGTCTCCGCCCAGCCGAACGGAGCCGATCAGTGCTGCAGCATTTGCGCTCGACTTTCGTCAGGCTGCGCAGAGCCGCCGAGGACTCATGGCGCCGCATGACCCTCGACCACTACGTCCTTGCCGTAGCGGCCCTTCGTTCGGAACGTCACCTTGTCGCCGTCGAAGCTGAGCCGCCAATTGCGCTCCTCGCCCTGGCCAATGAACTGGGCGTCGATCACGAAGGTCGTGGCGTCGATCCAGCTGCCCTTCATGGCCCGGTAGGTGAAGGGCTGCCAGGGATGGGGCGGCGCGGTCTTGCGATAGAGGCCATCGAGGCCGATCGGGCTCTGCAGATGCACCGTGCCTCCGGCGCGGTCCCGCGAGGGGATGTCCCAGGTGACCTGCGGTTCCGGTCCCGTGAGGTCCAGCTTGATCGTGTTGATGCCGAGCGGGCCGGGCGGGAAGCTGTAGGTCTTGCCCGAGATGGAAGCCGCCATCTCCGGCAAGGCTCCGACCGGGCCTCGCGTTTCCGTCGCGACCTCGCGGACATCAGCGGCGAGCGCGGCTGCCGCTTCCGGCGCCGCAGGCAGGGCGCTGTCAGATGTCACAGTCGCCGAAATGGTGTTGGCGAGCTTGCGGAATGGACAGAACTCGCGCGCGGTCATCACCGCCACGATGTCGCGGTCGGGCAGCACCATGATGACCTGGCAGTGGTAGCCGACCGCCATGAACACGTGTTTGTCCGGCAGGGCCCAGAACTGATCGGCGTAGGAGAGCCCCGGATCGAACTTCGCATTCATGCTGACGGTGGCGTGGTTGACGGCTTCGATCCAGTCCGGCGGCAGCAATTGCTGCTCGCCCCAGCGGCCGCGCCGCAGATAGAGGTAGCCGATCTTCGCCATGTCGCGCGGCTTCAGCGCCAGCCCGAAACCGCCGGCGGAAATTCCCTGGGCATCCTTGAACCAGGCGTGCTCGGTGATCCCGAGCGGCCCAAACAGCCTCTCCTTGGCGAAGTCCTCTGCGCTCTTGCCGGTGAGCTTCGTGACGATCGCGGAGAGCAGATGGGAGTTGCCGCTGTTGTAGTAGAACATCTCGCCGGGCGCTTGCGCCATCGGCCGGTCAAGGATGTACTGCACCCAATCCGGGCTCCGGCCCATCTCGTAGAGGGATGTCTCGGCGCCGCCGCTATAACCCTCGTCCCAGTCGAACCCGGAAGTCATGTTGAGCAGGTGCTGCACCGTGAGCGCCTGCTTGCGCGCGTCGACATTGTCGATCTTGCGATCCTTGAAGAAGTCGAGCACCGGATGATCGAGACTGTCGAGCACGCCGTCCTTGAGCAGCATCGCAATCAGCGTCGAGACCACGGCTTTGGTCGCGGAATTGATGATGTGCGGCTCGTCGGCCTTGTAGGGCGCGTAGCTGGCATCGAGCACGATGCGGCCATGGCGCGTGATCAGCAGGCTGTCGAACCTGAACGTCTTGCCCGCGGCGACGAGCTTCGCCAAGGCCGCCGAATCCATCCCCTCATCCTCGGGGGTGGCGATTGGCCAGTCGGATTGCGGAAAGCCGGCTCGGCTCGCCTCATCGGCGGCCGCGTGGGGCGTGAGCGGACAGACGAGCAGCAGGGCGACGGTAAACCAGAATCCGGTCCTGACACGCAACATGGCATTCCCCCGGCGAACGGGGCGTAGGACATGCTATCAGAGCGCGACAATCAATCAAAGATTGCGTGATGATCGCCGCGCGCCGTCATACTGCCACCGGCGCTCGCCTCATACCCGGTGTCGTCCCGGACAAGCGCGCAACGCGCGCGCCGATCCGGGATCCATAGCCCCAGGGAGATGTGCGAGGCACGATGGCCGACCGTTCTCGCCCAGCCACGTCGGCCGCGGCGTATGGGTCCCGGGTAAGGTCCGCCAACGCTTGCGCGTTGTCGGACTTGCCCGGGACGACAGCGAATGTGTGGCCGGCAATCATCCTCATCGGTCCTCTCGGTCGGACCAATGCGCCCGCAGCGCGGCGGCAATGCTCTGCGGCCGCTCGACGATGCTCCAGTGGCCGGCGTCCTGCTCGACATGGAGCTGGGCGCCATGGCGCTGCGCGAAGCGGCTGAGGGTGTCGAGCGACATGTAAGGATCACGCGTGCCCGAGATCACGAGGCCGCGGCGTGGCAGATTCGCCAGCCGTTCGATCCAGTCACCGCTGAAGCGAAGCGCGTTGGCGGAGCGATACAGCGCGAGGATCGACCGGCGCATCGGTGCCTGCCATGCCGCGGCTTCGCGCGCAGCAAGCTCTGCTGGCAGGCCGCTCTGGCGGAACGCACGCGCCATCATGCGTTGTGACGACAGCGCCATGAACAGCTCGCCCAGGATCGGCGTGTTCCAGATCCGCGCGATCAGATGTCCCCGATAGTCCGCATCGAGCGCCGCGCCCGCAATGGCCCAGGAGCGCACCAGTTCGGGCCGCAGCGACGCCGCCCGCAGCACCAGCAGCGCGCCCCAATCATGCCCGACCAGATCGATCGGCCCGAACGCCGCATGCTGCGCCTCGATCAGCGCCAGGAGCCAGTCCGCGTAGGCGTCCTTGGTGCCTGCGAAGCCCGCGGGCGGCTCGCCGCAGAAGCCCGGCAGGCAGGGCACGGCGACGGTTGCGCCGAGCGCTGCGATCAGCGGTCCCCAGATCGCGGGCGTATCGGGGACGCCGTGGAGAAAGAGGCGGTTGGTCATGGCTCGTGCCTAACACAGGCCGTGTCGCTGCATCATGCACAAAAATTCTACTTTCTTTTTTTCAGAAATCGTGATTGTATGCGCCATCCCGCCTCGTCGAAGAGGGGCGTACGCGTCGTCACGATACGTGGAGTGCGGGGAGCGATGGCCGTGAGGCGCCGGTGGACGACCGGCGTTTTGCGGACGGCGAAGTCGTGTGGTCCTGGCCTCCCGATGCTGAGGTCAAGTTCGTGCCGTTGCGCGAAGCCGCGGCGCGGGCGATGGGGGCAAGAACGCCGATCCCCAGGGAGAGCGCGAAGTAAGCCGTAAAGCCGTTGCGCAGGGAAGGCCGGGTTGTCCTGGCCGATCCTGTGGTTCCTGCCCCGTGCATTTTCTATCGCACGGGGGCCGCGGGTGTCGGCAGACGCCCGGTCTTCCCTGCACCCTCTGATGGAAGAGGGTTCGATGCCGGTGAACAACTCGGGCACGGATGTGTCGCGGGAGCGTGAAATGCGTGCTGGTGCAGATGCCGACAACCACACCCTCACCGTCATCCCGGACAAGCGCGCGGTCACGCGTGCGCCGATCCGGGATCCATAACCCCAGGGAGATCTGCGAGGCACGATGGCCGCTCCAACTCGCCCAGCCAAATCCGCCGCGGCGTATGGATCCCGGGTCGGCGTCCGCCAACGCTGGCGCGTTGGCGGCCTTGCCCGGGATGACCCTATTTATAGGGAGAGCGGCGCGTGCCCGCCCCAATACGTCACCCCTCCTGACCATTATTCGGCGTTGCGAGACCCTCCCATTCCCAGTAAAAGCGCTGTCGAGGGCACCTCGGCAACAAACCGTCAACGGTTTTGCCGCACAGTTTTCGTGTTCTCGCAAAGGGTTTGGCAATGCTGATTCGCAGCGCAGAGATCGAGGCCATCGCCGGGGCAGACGCCCGGACGATCGCGCTCGCCGCGCTGCAGCCCGCCGACCTGATCGGCGCGATCGAGCTTCTGCTTCTTAGCTGCCCCTGAGGGCCGGCTGGGCGGGATGCGCCTGGGCACTCAGGGGGCTGCTTCGACACCGAAACACCCTTCAGCGCCTCTGGAAGCCACGCGCACCACCCGAAAAGTTCGAGGAAAGCAGATGTCCAATCCCGTTCAGTCCGACAAGGACCGCGTCGTCATTTTCGACACCACCCTGCGCGACGGCGAGCAGTGCCCCGGCGCCACCATGACCTTCGAGGAGAAGCTCAACATCGCGGCCATGCTGGACGGCATGGGCGTCGACATCATCGAGGCCGGTTTCCCGATCGCGTCCGACGGTGACTTCGAGGCTGTCAACGAGATCGCCAAGCGGTCCCAGAACGCGGTGATCTGCGGCCTGTCGCGCGCCGGCGCCAAGGACATCGACCGCTGTGCGGAAGCCATCCGCCCGGCCAGGCGCGGCCGCATCCATACCTTCCTGTCCACCTCGCCGGTGCACATGAAGTACAAGCTGCAGATGGACCCGCAGCAGGTGTTCGAGCTGGTGATCTCCTCGGTGACGCGCGCGCGCAACCACACCGACGACGTCGAATGGTCGTCCGAGGACGGCACCCGCACCGAGTTCGACTTCCTGTGCCGCTGCGTCGAGGCTGCGATCAAGGCCGGCGCCACCACCATCAACATTCCCGACACCGTCGGCTATGCCGTGCCGGAGGAGTATTACGACCTGTTCAAGCGCGTGCGCGAGAGCGTGCCGAACTCCGACAAGGCGGTGTTCTCGGTCCACTGCCACAACGACCTCGGCATGGCGGTCGCCAACTCGATGGCCGGCGTCCGCGCCGGCGCCCGCCAGATCGAATGCACCATCAACGGCATCGGCGAGCGCGCCGGCAATGCGGCCCTGGAAGAGGTCGTGATGGCGATGCGCGTGCGCAACGACAAGCTGCCGTACTGGAACAAGATCGACACCACGCAGCTCACCCACGCCTCGAAGGTGGTCTCGGCCGCGACCTCGTTCCCGGTGCAGTACAACAAGGCCATCGTCGGCCGTAATGCGTTCGCGCATGAGAGCGGCATCCATCAGGACGGCATGCTGAAGAACGCGCAGACCTACGAGATCATGCTGCCGGAGACGGTCGGCGTGAAGCAGACCTCGCTGGTGATGGGCAAGCATTCCGGCCGTCACGCCTTCGTCCACAAGCTGGAGGAGATGGGCCACAAGCTGGCAGGCAACCAGGTCGAGGACGCCTTCGTCCGCTTCAAGGCGCTGGCCGATCGCAAGAAGCACATCTACGACGAGGACATCGAGGCCTTGATCGACGAGGGCATGGTCAGTGCCCATGACCGGATCAAGCTGCTGTCGCTGTCGGTGATTGCCGGCACCCGTGGCCCGCAGCGCGCCACCATGAAGCTCGACGTCGACGGTGTGACGAAGATCGAGGAGAGCGAGGGCAACGGGCCGGTCGATGCCGTCTTCAACTGCATCAAGTCGCTGGTGCCGCACGAGGCCAAGCTGGAGCTGTACCAGGTCCACGCCGTCACCGAGGGCACCGACGCGCAGGCCGAGGTCTCGGTCCGGCTGTCGCAGGATGGCCGCTCGATGACCGCGCGCGCGGCGGATCCGGATACGCTGGTGGCATCTGCGAAGGCCTATCTGGGTGCGCTCAACAAGCTCGTCATGAAGCGCCAGCGCGACGTGGCGCAAGGCGCGGGTACGGCGGCCGCAGCGGCGAGCTGAGCTCACGATCGTCGGTTGGGGCCGAACCTTGCTTCGTCATTCCGGGGCGACGCGCAGCGTCGAACCCGGAATCCCGAGCTTGGCTTGCGCCAGCGCCGATAACCTCCGGATTCCGGGCTCAGCCGCTTGCGCGGCTGCCCCGGAATGACAGTCACCACCATTTTTGCGCTGCAGCACGGGAATCCTCGCCTCTGCGGCTAACGGTCAATGGCATTCCGGCCGGCGACCCGCTAACAATGTCCTTGGCATACAAAGCGGGGGCGTCATTGCAATGTCCCCCGAAACGTCGGGAGGACACCTTGCACTTCAAGTTTCGCCATGTGATCGCCACCGCCGCCTCGCTCGCGGTGCTCGCTCTGGCCGGCCCGGCCCTGGCCGCCGACAATCCGATCGTGATCAAGTTCAGCCACGTGGTGGCGTCGAACACCCCGAAGGGCCTCGCCGCCGACAAGTTCAAGGAGCTGGCCGAGAAGTACACCGACGGCAAGGTCAAGGTCGAAGTCTATCCGAACTCGCAGCTCTACAAGGACAAGGAAGAGCTCGAGGCGCTGCAACTCGGCGCGGTGCAGATGCTGGCGCCGTCGAACTCGAAGTTCGGCCCGATCGGCATCAAGGAATTCGAGGTGTTCGATCTACCCTACATCCTGCCCGACCTCGCCACCCTGCGGAAGGTGACCGACGGCCCGCTCGGCGCCAGGCTGCTGAAGCTGCTCGAGCCCAAGGGAATGATCGGGCTCGCCTACTGGGACAACGGTTTCAAGCAGATGAGCGCCAACAAGAAGCTCGTCGATCCCGCCGACTACAAGGGTCTGAAGTTCCGCATCCAGTCTTCGAAGGTGCTGGATGCGCAGTTCCGGACGCTCGGCGCGATTCCGCAGGTGATGGCGTTCTCGGAAGTCTACCAGGCGCTGCAGACCGGCGTCGTCGACGGCCAGGAGAACACGCCCTCGAACATCTATACCCAGAAGATGCACGAGGTGCAGAAGTACATCACGCTGACCAATCACGGCTACATCGGTTACGTCGTGGTCGTGAACAAGAAGTTCTGGGACGGCCTGCCGCCGGATATCCGCGCCGCCTGCGAGAAGGCGATGAAGGAAGCGACCGCCTACGGCAACAACCAGTCGGCGAAGGAGAACGACGACGCGCTCGAGGAGATCCGCAAATCCGGCAAGACCGAGCTGGTCAAGCTGACGCCGGCCCAGGACGAGGCGATGCGCAAGGCGATGATGCCGGTGTACAAGGACGTCGCGGGGCGCGTCGGCCAGCCGCTGATCGACGAGTTCCTGAAGGAGACGCGCGGCACGACCAACTGATGGCGTGAGGCGAGCGGTGCGCGGGCCATGGTCTGCGCACCGAGAGGGTGAAGCACTCGGCGCGCAAGAAGGCAGACGGCGCAGCCAAGCGCCGCGGACGTTTGATTGTGGGGGTAGGGGACTTGGGCTTTCTGTTGCGCATCCTCGATCGGCTCGAGGAGATCCTGATCGCATTCCTGATCGCGGCGGCGACCTCGATCATCTTCGTGGCCGTGCTGCACCGCTATCTGGTCGGCGTGCCGTTCCTCTATCCGATCCTGTTTCCGATCGACCTGTCCTGGGCGCAGGAGCTCTGCATCTACATGTTCGTGTGGATGGCGAAGTTCGGCGCCGCCTACGGCGTGCGCACGGGCATCCATGTCGGCGTCGACGTCGTCGTCAACATGATGCGGCCATCGCTGCGCAAGGTGACGGTGCTGTTCGGCCTGCTTTGCGGAGCGCTGTTCACCTCCATCATCGGCACGATGGGCGCCAAGTTCGTCTACGGCCTGTCGCAGACCGACCAGGTGACGCCCGACATGGAGCTGCCGAGCTGGCTCGTCTACCTCTGCATCCCGCTCGGCTCCTATCTGATGTGCTTCCGCTTCCTGCAGGTCGCCTGGCACTATCTCCGCCACGACGAGCTACCGCATCATGATCATGCGGCCGTCGAGGGCATCGAGACGACGGGCGTGGAGGCCGCGCGATGAGCAGCCTCCTCATCTTCAGCCTGCTCATCTTCCTGATGCTGACGGGCATGCCGATCTCGATCGCGCTCGGCTTGACCGTGCTGTCCTTCGTCTTCTTCATGACCAACGTGCCGACCGAGTCGGTCGCGCTGAAATTGTTCACGGGCATCGACAATTTCGAGATCATGGCGATCCCGTTCTTTATCCTGGCCGGCAACTTCCTGACCCATGGCGGCGTCGCCCGGCGGATGATCAATTTCGCGACCTCGATGGTCGGGCACTGGTATGGCGGCCTGGGCCTCGCCGGCGTCATGGCCTGCGCGCTGTTTGCGGCCGTATCCGGCTCGTCGCCGGCCACGGTGATCGCGATCGGCTCGATCATGCTGCCGGCGATGGTCCGCCAAGGCTTCCCGAAGCGCTTTGGTGCCGGCGTCATCACCACCTCGGGCGCGCTTGGCATCCTGATCCCGCCCTCGATCGTGATGGTGGTCTATGCGGTCGCGACCGGCGGTAGCATCGCGCTCGATCCGGCCGGCCATCGCGTCTCCTCCGCCTCCGTCGGTCAGCTGTTCATCGCCGGGGTCATTCCCGGGCTGATGTTGGCGAGCCTGCTCGGCTTCACGACCTTCTACCGGGCCTGGAAGAACGACTATCCACGGATGCCGCGGGCGAGCTGGGCCGAGCGCTTCACGGCCTTCCGCAAATGCGTCTGGGGCCTGCTGCTGATCGTGATCGTGCTCGGCGGCATCTACACCGGCAAATTCACGCCGACCGAGGCCGCGGCCGTCAGCGCCGTCTATGCCTTCGTCATCGCGGTGTTCGTCTATCGCGACATGTCGCTGAAGGACGTGCCGAAGGTGCTGCTCGGCTCGGCCAACATGAGCGCGATGATCCTCTACATCATCACCAATGCCGTGCTGTTCTCGTTCCTGATGGCCAATGAGAACATCCCGCAACAGATCGCCAACTGGATGGCGGCGGCCGGCGTCAACTGGATCGTGTTCCTCTTGGTCGTCAACATCCTCCTGCTGCTCGCCGGCAACGTGATGGAGGCGACCTCGATCGTCTTGATCATGGCGCCGATCCTGTTCCCGGTCGCGGTCAAGCTCGGCATCCATCCGGTGCATCTGGGCATCCTGATGGTGGTCAACATGGAGGTCGGCATGTGCCACCCGCCCGTCGGGCTCAACCTCTACGTCGCCTCCGGCATCGCCAAGATGGGCATCACCGAACTGACCATCGCCGTCATGCCCTGGCTGCTGACGATGCTGGGCTTCCTCGCGCTCGTCACATACGTGCCGGAAATCTCGCTGTGGTTGCCGCGCATGCTGGGGATGCTTTGAGGCGCGGCAACGAACTGAAACTGATTTGCAAAAACAGAAAGGTATTTGAAGCAATTACATCTTCGTAAGGTCGCACACTCTGTCCAAACTGTAAGTTGAAGGCGCGGAACGGCAGGCTCATGCTGATCCGACTTTCCAAGGAGGTTGGCATGAGAAAGTTCACCATCGCCGCTGTCGCCGTGCTCGCCATCGCCGGCTCGACCGCGGTCTACGCCCAGCGCGGCTGGTTTCATGATCACATGCACCATGCGCGCATGAATCCGGAAGATCGCGCCGCCATGCTCGATGCGCGCATCGCTTCCGTCCATGCCGGACTGAAGCTGACGGCGGACCAGGAGAAGTTGTGGCCGCCGGTCGAGAGCGCGGTGCGCGATCTCGTCAAGCTGCGGTTCGATCGTGCCAACGCGCGAATGAAGGCCGCCGATGAGGCGCAGGACAAGGATGTCGATCCGGTGGCGCGGCTGCGCGAGCGTGCCGACACCATGGCGGTCACGGCGGATGCGATGAAGAAGGTCGCCGACGCCGCCGACCCGCTCTACAAGACGCTCGACGACGGCCAGAAGCGCCGGCTGTCGATGCTGACCCGGCCGATGGGGCGCATGATGGGACCGGACGGTCCGCGCCATCACCGCTGGATGGAGCGCGGCGAGGGCGGCACGGAGGATGGTCCGGGCTTCGGCGAGCATCGTTTCGGCCCGGGACCGATGGGCCGCATGGGCTGGTCCGAGGAGGAACGCGAGTCCGGGCGGCTCTGACAGCCGTTTAACGATCCGTCTGATTTCACTTGGGGAAAACCGCCGCCCGCCGGCGGTTTTTCTGCATCGAAAGTGCCGAAAAATCCTCAGGGATCGCTGGACATCTCGGAATCGCTTTGCTAAACGACCGGCTCTCGCGGAAGGCTTTCTCCGGATGCAAGATCCGGGCGCATAGCTCAGTTGGTAGAGCAGCTGACTCTTAATCAGCGGGTCCTAGGTTCGAGCCCTAGTGCGCCCACCAAGCCTTTCAAGGACTCTTGGCTGATCCCGTGAATTGGCTGATCCCGTGAAGCCATTCCGACAAGCGGTCATTTCGGAAGATGCCGGCGCTTGATCTCGCCATTGAGCCGCTCGATCGGATCGGTCGAATGCAGCTTGGCGCGATGCGGACAGGACCTTGCTGACTGAAGCCTTGATGTCTTCATCCGCGTCGGAGATCACAAGTTTGACGCCGCACAGCCCACGGCGGGCGAGCACGTGCAGGAACGCCGTCCAGAATGTCTCGGAGGGACGATGTCCATGCCGAGAACCTCGCGGCGGCCGTCGCTGTTCAGCCGCTCGCCTTCCGGAGTGACCTAGCGGCCGTCGGTCTGCCGGCCTGGCCTCCCGTCGTGGACAGGTGGGGACGCGCCCGGTTTTTCGTATTCTCATCACATGCAATGCGTCGAGCCTACCGCGCCGGGGTTTTTTCCCTTTTTACTCGCACTTTCTTCAACTGGGCCCAAGGCTTGGAGGGAAAAGCGGGCCTGGAAACCACTCTGCGCTCCAGGCAACGGAGATGTTAGAATAAGCTCGCCGCCAACGCCGGAGGCGATGGCTCTTGCAATCGCCAGGCCCAGGCCGGACCCTTCTGCATCAGTACGACCGCGCTCGAAGGGGCGGGACAGGCGCGTCAGCAACTCTGGCGGAACCGGCGGTCCTTCGTTGGTCACCGTGAGCACGCCAATGTTTGAAAGTGTCACTGTGACCGGAGCGTCCGACGCTCCGTGCTTGAGGCCATTCTCGATCAGGTTGCGCGCCAGAATGGCAAAAGCATCGGTATCAATATCCAACAGAACCGGCGTCGCAGGAATATTGAGAACAAGCCGGCCGGCCGTGGCCGGATCGCGCATTATCTCGTCTGAGACTAATTTCAGCACGGATGCGATGTCGATCGTCTCCTTGGCTTGAAGGCGCCCGCCCTCGGCCTTTGCCAGTTGCATCAACTTTTCAGACAGTCGCCAAAGCCGCCGCAGCGCCGTCTCGATCTGCTGTGCCCGACTTTGCGCCGCAGCGTCCTGCGTCTCCGCGATCAGCCGCTGTGTCTGCGCCAACGCGGCGGCGATCGGTGTACGCAGTTCGTGCGCAGAGTTGGCAGTAAAGCTTCGCTCAGCTTCTAGTGCACGCCGAAGCCCTTCCAACAGGTGGTTCACAGCGTCGGCAATCGGTGCGATCTCGGAGGGCAGGTCTGCGACCGGAATCGGAGACAGGTCGCCGCTGCCACGCGCCTCTATACCCCTCCCCAGGCGCCTGACCGGCGCCATCGAGACGCGCACGACGCCCCAAACCGCCACAAGACCGAGAGGCACCAAGAGGCCGAGCGGCAGAGCCAGGCCGAGGAGAGCCTTGTTTGCGACCTCGCGACGGTGGGCAAGCGGTTCTGCCACGGCGATCGTCACCGTGTTTCGCAGCGCGGCGTCGAAGTAGAGTCGGTGGGTCGCTGTGTCGACGAACCCCGTCTTGGCGAAAGGCGGAAATATCGCGTCGTCAGCGCGGTGCGAGCGCAGCAGCACGGACCCGCGCGCGTCGCGCACGATATAAGTGAAGTACTCGTCATGCTCCCTCAGGGTCGCAATACGCTGCGAGGTGTCGCCGTCCTCGCGGTCCAGGATGTCGAGCACTGCGAGTGGCAGGATGCGCTGGGCTGTTTCCTCGAGCGCACTATCGAAAACCCTGTTCATTTCGTGGCGCAGCCTTTGAGCTGTCGCGACGGCTGCGACGATCCAGAGAAGTGCGATGCCGAGTCCTAGCCACAGCGAGATGCGCCACTGCAAGCTGCGCGGCGGCATCATGCGCTGTGTCCCAGTCGGTAACCGAGACCACGCACCGTCTCGATGACGTCGTGTCCGAGCTTCTTGCGAAGCCGACTGACGTGCACCTCGATGGTGTTGCTCTCGATCTCTTCTCCAAATGAATAGAGCCGTTCCTCAAGAATGGTCTTTGACAGGACCCGACGCGGTCGCTGCACGAAGGTCTCGAACAGCACCCATTCCCGCGCTGTCAAGTTGATGTTCTTTCCTGCACGGGTGATTGAGCGGGCGGCCAGATCGATCTGGAGATCGCCGATCCCGACAAGTGGATTCGGATTGCCGGAATAGCGACGCGCGACGGCGTTCAGCCGCGCCGAAAGCTCCGAAAGATCGAAGGGCTTGATCATGTAATCGTCCGCGCCGGCGTTGAGGCCTTCAATGCGATCGGAGAGTTGATCGAGTGCCGTCAGGATGATGACCGGCGTCACCATGCCCTCGGTGCGGAGATCGCGCAGGAGCTTGATACCGCGACCGTCGGGCAGCATCAGATCCAGTAGAAGCAGGTCATAGGCCGTGCTGCGCAGATGGTCCTGCGCGGCATCAAGGCGGGTAACCCAGTCAACTGAGTGTCCATCGGAGACGATCTGGTCGCGCACCGCGGCGCCCAGAATCGTGTCGTCTTCAATCAGCAATATCCGCATCGCCTCATTCCGCCCACCCCCCATCCATCTCGGATCATAGATAGTCATAGAGGGGAATCTGACGTTGACCTGACGCAAAAGCCACAGCGTCTTCAGGTCGCCGTCAGGAAACCGGCTCACAAGGACGACAGGTTGAGGCTTCGAACGGGAGCAGGAAACGTGAAAGCGATAGCAGTGATCGTGGCCATTCTGATGGGCACTCTGGCGCCGGGTCTGGCGGTGGCTGATAATGACGACTGCAAGGTTCCCATGGCCCAATGGCAGCCGCGCGAAGCAGTCGAGCAAATGGCAAAGGCGCGCGGCTGGACCGTGCGAAGGATCAAGATCGACGATGGATGCTTCGAGATTCGAGGGCAGGACGAGAACGGTCGTGAGATCGAGGCAAAGGTAGATCCCGCATCGCTCGCCGTGATCCGCGTGAAACAGAAGCGTGGAGAGCACGGCAGGAACCGCGATGATGAGGAAGACGGTGCCCGGCGTAGTGGACGCTCCGGGCCGGAGGGAGCCCCTGAGCCAGCGGGAGTACCGCCTTCCAACGGGCTTTTTCAGGGCGGTGCCGTCCCCAAGGCCGAAGTCAAGTGATGCCGTGGTGCGGAGTCCATCTCGTTGGAGCCGTGATCAGAGAAGGTGAGAGTCGGCGCCATTGACTTCCATTGCCTGAGGCGAACGAACACATCGCGTTCAAGTGCGCCCCGCTTGCTGCGGGGCGTTTGCCGTTTTTGAAAAGGTCCAACCTGACGGCTGCCTGAAGCAGATTCCTATCGACCTTCAGGAGCACGTCATCTGCGGTCTTCAGTCTTGGTGCGATCAATACGCCACTGCTGGAGACCAACAATGAAATCGCTGCTCGCCGTCCTTGCCGTCACCACCGCGCTGACCGCTCCCGGGCTCGCCATGGCGCGTCCTGTCACGCTGACCACCACGCTCAGCAACTATGGCGGGAACGGAGCCTATCTCGCGCTTTACGTGACCGATTCCACGGGCGCCTATAAAGGCACGCTGTGGGTGGCGGGCTCAAAGTCCAAATATTACAGCCATCTCAGCGGTTGGAACCGAGGATCCCGCGGAAACCCCGCCGAAATCAACGGCATTACGGGTGCCAGCGTCGGTGCCGGCCGGACGCTGAAAGTCACGCTGGACCTCGCGGATGCGCTCTTTGATGCAGGCTACAAGCTCCACATCGATGCCGCCGCCGAGGACATGCGGGACAGCCCGTCCGAGGTGGTCGTTCCGCTGACATCCGCGGGGGCAAGTCGGCCCGCGGCGGGCCGCAGCTACGTCCGCTCCTTCACCTACGCCATGTAGGCCTATGGACAGGGATGGATGTCATGCTGCGCTGGATTCATCGGATTCTAGGCCTTTTCGTCATCATTCCGCTGATGGCACTCGCGATCAGCGGTTCGGTGCTGTCGGCGATTCCGGCCTGGGATCGGGCTGAAGCAATTTCGCCAAGCAGTGTCACCGTCGCCGCTTTGGCTGGCCGAGTCGTCGGCACCTATCCTGGTGTGGAGGAGCTCAAACGCCTGCCCTCCGGTAAGATCATCGCCTTCTATTCCGGGAACGATGGCCCGGCCGCGAGCGTGGTGAACCCTGTGAGCGGTGAATTTGTTTCGGACTACACGCGCTCGGCATTCGAACGCTGGATGACCAACCTGCATCGCTCGTTCTTTCTCGGCGATAGCGGGCGCGTGGCCGCCGGCGTCGGCGCGCTGGCGATGCTGGTCCTGCTGCTGTCTGGCCTGCAGATGACCGCCCGGTGCATGGGAGGATGGGAACAGATTCTCAGCCGGGCGCGCGGCAATGGCATTCAGCGACTACATACCGACCTCGGCCGGCTGGCGGCTGGTGGGCTTCTGCTGTCAACTCTGACGGCGCTCTATCTGTCGCTCACCACGTTCGGACTGATTTCGGACGGCATGTCGCAGGCGCCCGCTTTCCCGACGGCGACGACCCGCGGCCCGGCTCTTCCCGTCGAGCAAATCACGGCCTTGCGCGGGATCGATCTTTCCCAGCTCCGAGTGCTGACTTTTCCCAACCCGGCGAACCCGGACGATCTCTTTCACCTGACCACCGTGACCGGCGAAGGATATGTCGATCCCGCGGGCGGAGGCCTGCTGGCTTGGCACGACCATTCAATCGCCCGGCAGATCTACGAATTCATCTACATGCTGCACACCGGCCAAGGGCTGTGGTGGCTCGGCTTGCTGCTGGGCGTCAGTGCCCTCAACGTTCCGGTACTTGGCTTGAGCGGAGCTGTGATGTGGTGGAGCCGGCGCCGTGCATATGCTCCAATTGCTGACAACGTTATCGCCAAGAACGCCGACACCGTGATCCTGGTCGGGAGCGAGGGTGGCAGCACATGGGGCTTTGCCCGCACGCTGCACGCCGCCCTGACGGCTAACGGACACGGGGTTCATACGGCCTCGATGGATAGCTTGTTGCGATCCTATCCATCGGCGCGGCGCATGTTCCTGCTGGCCGCGACCTATGGCGACGGCGCGGCTCCCGCGACGGCCAGCGTGTTCCTCAAACGCCTTGACGGGATCACAGAGCCGCCGCCTTTCCCAATCGCGGTCCTCGGCTTCGGTGACCGGCAATTTCCGCAATTCTGCCGTTTCGCTCGCGACGTCGAAGCGACGTTGGCGCGGAAGGGCTGGGCGTCGCTGATGCCGCTGGAGACGATTGACCGTCAATCCGCGCAGGAATTCGCGCGGTGGGGCGAGGCGCTGTCGCAGGTCATGGGCGAAGAGCTGGCGCTGCTGCACGTGCCTGAGCGGCCGCGCACGCATACCCTGACGCTTGTCGACCGCGTCGACTACGGCGCGGAGGTGCAGGCGCCAACCTGCGTGCTGCGCTTCGCGCTGCCGATGAGCCACATGTTCGCGCGCGTCGCAGGGGGCGGCTGGCCGCGCTTCACGGCAGGCGACCTCATAGGCATCGTGCCGCCGGGCTGCACCTCACCGCGCTATTATTCGTTGGCCAGTTCGACCAGCGATGGATTTGTCGAGATCTGCGTGCGCAAACATCCCGGCGGGCTTTGCTCGGGCCTGCTTCACGGGCTTGAGCCGGGCGACAGCGTCGAGGCCTTCGTGAAGGCCAATCCAGCCTTCCGTCCGGCGCGCGGACGAAAGCCGGTCATCCTGATCGGCGCCGGCACCGGCATTGGTCCCCTGGCGGGATTGGTCCGCGCCAATTTCTCGCGCAGGCCCATGCATCTCTATTTCGGCGGTCGCGATCCAGCCTCGGACTTCCTCTATGAGCGCGAGATCGCCGGCTGGCTGAATGACAGACGGCTGACGAGCCTCGCCACCGCCTTCTCGCGCGTGAAAGGCGGCGGCTATGTGCAGGATCGGCTGCGCAAGGACGCCGATCGATTTCGTGCCCTGATCGCCGGTGGTGCGCAGGTCATGGTGTGTGGTGGGCGCGACATGGCGGCGGGCGTGACGGAGGCGATAGCTGATGTGCTCGCGCCGACCGGCCTGACGCCCATGGTGCTCAAGGCCCAGGGGAGGCTTGCTGAAGATGTCTACTGATCTTGTTCGCCACGCATTGAGCGGCGCCACGATGGGAACGCGCTGGTCGGCGCTGGTCTATGCTTTTCCTGACACCGACATTGCCGCACTGGAGGCCGCCCTGGCTCGTGCCGTCGATCGCGTCGACCGCCAGATGTCCACATGGAAGCCGGACAGCGATCTGATGCGATTGAACTCGGCCGCGCAAGGCGTCTGGGTATCCCTACCTGCCGAGATCATGCAAGTTCTGCAACGGGGCGTGACGATCGGACATGCATCGGGCGGAGCCTTTGACATCGGCCTGGGGCACCTGGTCAATGCCTGGGGCTTCGGACCTGCTGCCTCTGCTCCCGACAAGGACGCGATCCAGATGGCGCTTCGTGAGCGACTGCCGCCAACCCATACGGTTCTAGAGCTGGATGTGCCGGGAAGCAGGGTGCGCAAACACGCGCAGTCTACGTTGGACCTTTCAGGAATCGCCAAGGGTTTCGCCGTGGACGAGATGATGCGAACGGTCGAGGCCTTCGGTATTTCCAATGCGCTCGTCAGTCTGGATGGAGAGCTGAAAGCACGAGGCGCCAAGGCGGACGGAACACCGTGGCGCGTGGCGGTGGAAAAGCCCGACTACGAACGGCGCGGTCCGCTTGGCGTCATTGAATTATGGGACGCGGCGGTCGCTACTTCAGGCGATTACCGGCATTGGATCGATCTCGGGCGAAAACGTCTGTCTCACACCATGGACCGGTCACGCGGCGGTCCCATCGACAACGCAATCGCCTCAGTCTCCGTCGTCGCGGCAAGCTGCATGGATGCTGACGCATGGGCGACGGCATTCATGGTCCTCGGTCCGGTGCAGAGCAAGGCGCTGGCGCAGGCGCAGGGCCTCAGTGCCCTGCTTATCCAGCGAGGGAACGAGAGGTTGGTCGAGATTCCCGTCGGTCCGGCGTTCGAGGTGCCTTGGGCAGCGTCGGCGGAGATGAGGCGGCAATATCTATCACATGGGTGAGGTCGATGTGCACGCGCTCCGCCTAGCTGCCTAGTACGGCGGCAAACGGCCATGCGGTGGATTGGCTCTCGATGCTGGATCTTGGTTCCGACAAATCATCGTGATACAGCCGGATGGAGAGGTTTGACCAACATCAAGCTCGCGCATCGTCGCCCATTTAGCTTCCTCTGCGAATTTTTCGTCCGCGACGCAGAGGAGATGGTCATGAAGGCGCTCGTCTATAACGGTCCGGGAAAGAAGGGCGTTGAGGAAAGGCCGAAACCCGAGATTTCGGCTCCGACCGACGCCATCGTCAAGCTTGTGAAGACGACAATCTGCGGGACTGACCTTCACATATTGAAAGGCGACGTTCCGACCTGTGTACCCGGCCGAATTCTTGGCCATGAGGGCGTCGGCATCGTCGACAAGATCGGCGGCGCCGTTACCGCCTTCAGGCCGGGCGATCACGTCATCATCTCCTGCATTTCCTCCTGCGGGACCTGCGACTATTGCCGGCGCGGAATGTATTCCCATTGTGTGAACGGCGGATGGATCCTTGGCAACCGAATCGACGGAACGCAGGCGGAATACGTGCGTACTCCGTTTGCCGACACCAGCCTTTATCATGTGCCGGCCGGAACCGAGGAAGACGCGTTGGTGATGCTGAGCGATATTCTTCCGACCGGCTTCGAGTGCGGCGTGCTCAACGGTAAGGTCCAGCCCGGCTCGACGGTGGCGATCGTCGGCGCCGGCCCGATCGGCTTGGCAGCCCTGCTGACGGCCCAATTTTACTCGCCGGCCGAAATCATCATGATCGACCTCGACGACAATCGCCTGGAGATGTCGTCCCGCTTCGGCGCCACAACTGTCATCAACAACAAGGATGGCAAGGCTGTTGAAAAGATCATGGAGATGACGGGCGGTCGCGGCGTCGACACCGCCATGGAAGCGGTCGGTGTGCCGGCGAGCTTCATCGTCTGCGAGGATATCGTTGCGCCCGGCGGCGTCATTGCCAATATCGGTGTTCACGGCGTCAAGGTCGATTTGCACCTGGAGCGACTGTGGGACCGCAATATTGCGATCACGACAAGGCTCGTCGACACTGTCACCACGCCGATGCTGCTTAAAACGGTACAATCTCGCAGGATCGACGCGAAGAAGCTCATCACCCATCGGTTCAAGTTCGAAAAGATCCTGGACGCCTATGAGACCTTCGGAGCAGCTGCCAGTACGCACGCCCTGAAGGTACTGATCGAGTTCTAGTACCCGGACTCATAGCCGGGGGATAGGTCGGCCTTTGAAGGGGCGCTGGCTAACCTTTTTCTCGATCCAGACGAAGGTTCAGCTCTGTCGTCGCAGGCTTGGACGAAGGCATCGATCGCACGACTGCGACATTTTGGGAAAGACGCGCGTAACCTACGGACTGCCGAGCTTCAGCGCTGATCGCCGAATGTGACACTTCGATGAATGATCCAGCGCAACACTGCACCGTTCGCCGGCTGCTACGAGGCCGTTATCAAACTGCGACGTGCGCCGATGAAAACTGAAATTGTCAGAGAGCTCGGACAACCCGACATCCTGCTGCCGCAGCTCGTGGCAGAGGGATTGGCCGCCAACGATCGCATCAAGCTCCGCCTCAGCGCGCTGCAGGCCGCGGTCCAACATGCAAGACAGCCGCGCGCGAACGTGCCTGATCTCGCGATGGAGAGCCGCGCTGCCGGGCTGGCGCCTGCGGCGCTCGTCACACTGATCGGCGGAGCACATCTGGCTGGCGACGACAAGGTGGTGGCACCGGGACTCGCTCCTCTGCTGAAGGGCATCGAGGGCGATATTCTCGCGATGATCGGTGCCGCCGCCGCAGGCAATCCGTCGGAAGGTCAGCAGTTCGAAAGACGCCTGGCCTCGATCCGCAGCGCGGGTCACCTCGAAGCGACGCCGGAGATCGAGATCGCCCGCGTCGGTCGGCTGACCGGGGTCGAGCATGACGGACCGGACAGCCTGCATCGGCTGGTGATGGACCTGCACAAGGCATTGAACCGTCTGGCCGCGAGCAACTCGGAGGAGGTCATCGCCGGCGCACATGTCTTCGGCGTGCAGGACGCCGATCGCGCACCGATCGCGAGCTTCATGCGCGGGCTCAACGAGACGAGACCGCTCAAGTTCAATCATCCCGGGCTCGATACGACCGCAATCCGGGCGGGCGACCGGCTGGTCATCCAGAACGACATCGGCACCACCGATGCGCATGTGATCGTCATCGTGGTCACGGCGAGAGCCGTGACCATCACCTATACCGACGTTCATCTGGCGCGCGCGAAGTTCTTCGTATCGCTGTTCGACGAGTGTTCGCTGAAATGGAGCGGCCTGGACAAGCATGCCGCCGCGGGGCTCGAGGACGACGGGACGTTCTATCTCGTCACCGGATCTTGTGAGTATGGAGCGCCCGACGATCGCGACGAATTGCTCGCCGCCATCGGATCTTCGCTGGTGTTCCTGATCGACTGGAACAAAGCGCGCAAACTGCTGCGCAGCTGGGTCGCCAAGACCGATGCGGTTCGTATCCTGGAATGGGCGGCGCGGCAGCGTGTCGGTCACCGCGGCTTTCTGGAGCTTGGCGGCAGCGAGCTGCTCGGCGCAGCCGTGCGCAGCGCGGCACCGACGCGCATCGGCTTCGGCGAGCGGCTCGACCAGGTGCTGGGGCGCGAGGCCGCGATCGGTTTCCTCAAGACGTGCCTGCAGGTCTCGACCGAGGCTTTGCGCGAGGGGCAGTCGTCACGGCTGGCGCGGGACCGGATCAGCGCCGAGTTGGTCAGGCATCTCGATCGCGTCGATAGCGGATTGCTCGCGATGGTGCTCCGACAGATCGGCCTGGCGCGCGATGTGGCGGCGCTGGTCCAACAGGCCGTGTCGATGATCGAGCCGGAGCCGATGTTGGTCAGGCAGCTCGCGGAGCGGGCGGGCCGGATCGAGCGGAAGGCCGACAGGATCGCCATCGAGGCGCGTGCGGAAATCGCGCGGCTCGCTGCGCGGCCGGTGATCGGCGACCTGGTCGACCGGATCGAGCAGGCGATCGATGAGTTGGAGCAGGCTGCGTTCATTGCGTCGCTGGCGCCGGGCGCGCTGAAGCCCGAGATCAGATCCGCACTGGGGGCGCTCGCGTTGGTGGCGGTGTCGGCAACCGAGCACGCCGCGTCGGGCCTCGCCGCCGCTGCCGAGGTCCAGGAAGGCCGCCGGGCAGATTCGGAAGATGCGTTGGCGGCGGTTGCCCGGCTGATGGATGCCGAGCACCAGGCGGATGCCAAAGAACGGGAAATCACTGCGAGCGTATTCTCCGGCGGGCTCGATCTGGCAGCCTCTCTTGGCGCTCTGGAGCTCGCGCGGGCGATCGAGCGCGCGACCGACTGCCTGGCGAGCTTCGGCCATTTGCTGCGGCGCTACACGATGAGTGACCTCTCGGCCTAGGGAACGAAGTGATGACGATGGTGCGGATCGGGGATGGCCGGCGCGAGCTGCCTGGCGCCGAAGAGGTCGGGGCGAAGGCGGCAAATCTCGCACGGATGGCGGCGCTGGGTTTGCCGGTGCCGCCTGCGTTCGTGCTGCCGGTGCAGCTCTGCGCCGACGTGGTGGCCGGCAAGGGGCAGGCAACGCGCCAGCTCGTTGACGGACTGAAAGGAGGGATCGCCTTTCTCGAGCAGGCGACCGGAAAGTCGTTCGGCTGCTCGCGCAATCCGCTGCTCGTGTCCGTCAGGTCCGGTGCGGCGCGGTCGATGCCGGGCATGCTGGATACCGTTCTCAATGTCGGCTGCACGTCGCGCGCCGTGCGCGGTCTGGTGCGCGCAACGGGGCGGCCGCGGCTGGCCTGGGACTGCCGGCGGCGCCTGCTCGAGAGCTACGCCGAAACGGTCATCGGGATCGATCCCGCCCCGCTTGCCGAGCGATTGAGCCAGATGATTGCCGCCGAAGGCGTCAGCAACGAGCGTGAGCTGGACAGCGAGGCGCTCGAGCGGCTGGTTTGCGACGAACACAAGCTTCTGGAAGAGGCCGATGATGACGGATGGCTCGAAGATGCCGCGGTGCAGCTGGAACGCTCGGCGCGGGCCGTCTATCGATCCTGGACCAGTGAGCGGGCGCGGACCTATCGCCGGCTCGAGGGCCTCGAGCATCTCAAGGGCACGGCGGTCATGGTGCAGGCCATGGTGTTCGGCAATGGCGGCATGTCGTCCGGTGCGGGCGTCGCATTCTCGCGCGATCCCTCGACGGGAGCGGACGAGCCGGTCATCGACGTCATGTTCGATTCGCAGGGCGAGGACGTCGTCTCCGGCCGAAGGACGCCGGAAACCGAGAGGGCCCTGTCACGGGCGCTGCCGGATGTGGCGCTGGGGCTGCGTGCAACTCTGAAGCGGCTGGAAAGTGAATTTCGCGATGTGCAGGACATCGAATTCACCATCGAGGAAGGCCGATTGTGGATCCTGCAGACAAGAGCCGCCAAGCGCACCCCGCGCGCCGCGCTCCGCATCGCGGTCGACCTCGTGCACGAAGGATCGATCACGCGGGAAGAGGCCCTGGGAAGACTTGATGGCATCGACGTCGAGGCACTCACGGAGACCTCGCTCGTTTCGACCGGCCAGCCAGCAGCCGTGGGAGTTGCGGCTTCCGGCGGTGTCGCAACGGGGCGGGCGGCCTTCGACAGCGCGTCCGCGGAACGCCTCGCGGCGGCAGGTGATCCGGTCATTCTGATCCGTCACGACACCAGCACCGCAGACATCGCGGGTTTCGCTGCAGCTTCCGGGATCGTCACGGCCGTTGGCGCCCGCACCGCGCATGCCTCGCTTGTCGCCCGTCAGATGGGCAAGCCCTGCGTGGTCGGTTGCGCCGCGATCCGGGTCGATGGTGAAGCGCAGCAGGCGCGTATCGGCGCAGCGGTCGTGTCCCCCGGCGACTGGATCACCGTCGACGGCAATACGGGTCGTCTCTACCTGGGACGCGGCGAAATCGTCGCGCAACGGCCCGAAGCTGAGCTTGCGGAGCTGTCGGCATGGCGGTTTCCGCGCGATCCGGCGCCTGGAGGCGCAATCGCTGAAGCGCCCGCGGCCTGACCAGTTGAACCCTGGTCTAGGCGAAGGACCGGATCATACGCCGCTCAATCAGCGGGTCGTAGGTGCGCCCACCAGGCCCCCGACCAAGCCTTCCCCGGTTTCTCCAGCGCTTGATGCCCGGCTGAGCTCTTCCAGGGCCTGTCGCACCGACTCGACGAGGTCCAGCGCCACCGGCGAGGGGCTGCGCTGCGGCGGAAACACCGCGGCGAATTCGAAATCGATGCGCGGCGTGAATGGCCGCATCACCACGCCGCGGCCATCGAATTCGCGCGCGGTGAACGGATCACAAATCGAGACGCCCAGTCCCGACGACACCATCCCGCACATGATTTCCGACAGCGTCGTCTCGACCCGCAGCACGCGCCTGACATCCTCGCGATGGAAGATCTGATCGATCAGATGCCGGCTGGTGGAGCCTGACGAGAGCGAGATGAAGGTCTCCCCCTCGAAGTCGCGCGGCACCAAGATTGTCTTCGCACAAAGCCGATGGCCTGCCGGGAGGACGGCAACGCGCGCCAGCGCCGGCAGCTTGATACTCGGCAGGCCGGCATGGGCGATCGGCACTTCGGCAAAGCCGACGTCGCATTGCGCGTTCAGCACCCAGTCGATCACGATCGGCGAGATCACGCCGAAAAATGCGAGATTGAGATTGGGCCGCTCCTGCAGGAAGCCGCCCGCCAGCCGTGGCAGATAGCCATTGGCAAGAGCGGGCAGGGCGGCGATGCGCAACGTGCCGGTGCGCCGGCCGCGAATTTCCTCGGCTGCTGCAGTGATGCGATCGAGCCCGACGAAGGAGCGTTCCACCTCCATGTAGAGCGCCGTTGCCGCGGCGGTCGGCACCAGCCCGGTGCCGCGCCGTTCGAACAGCTCCATCTTGAGCAGCGCCTGAAGGTCGCGTAGCAGCCGGCTGACCGCCGGCTGCGTCACCGCCATCAGCTTGGCGGCTTCGGTCACACTGCCGCTCAGCATCATCGCCCGGAAGGCTTCGACCTGCCGCGAGTTGATCCGCGCCATCAGTCCTCCAGTCCATAACATTTGCGTATGAATAGGGTGCCATTATTCATTGGACGATCAAAGCCTCTGCTGCGATCTTTTTTGGCAGGGTGAGGGGTGGCTCGTTTTTTAGGCTCGTCAGCTCCGGGTTTTCTGGACTGCGGATGCATCGGCCAAGCCCGATCTCCCTGGGGCGGTTAATTAATACCGTCTCATATCCAAGATGATGGAGATCGGTCCGATGAAGCACCCTAAACTCCTGATGGCGGTCAGCGTCGCCGTCCTGGCTTCAGCCTCCCAGGTCTGGGCTCAGCAGAAGACGCTCTATGTCGCCGGCTATGGTGGCTCGTTCGAGAAGACCATCCGCGAGGAAGTGATCCCGCCGTTCGAGCAGGCCAACGGCGTCAAGGTCGAATACGTCGCCGGCAACTCCACCGACACACTCGCCAAGCTGCAGGCGCAGAAGGGCAATCAGCAGATCGACGTCGCCATCGTCGACGACGGTCCGATGTACCAGGCGATCCAGCTCGGCTTCTGCGACAAGGTCACCGGGCTGCCTGGCGATCTCCTCGATGTCGCGCGCTTCAAGGACGACAAGGCGGTCGCGATCGGTCTCGTCGCTACCGGCCTGATGTACAACAAAAAGGTGTTCGCCGAGAAAGGCTGGGCCGCGCCGACGTCGTGGAATGATCTCAAGGATCCGAAATACAAGCAGCTGCTCGTCATCCCGCCGATCAACAACACCTACGGCCTCAACGTCCTGCTGATGCTGGCCAAGATGAACGGCGGCAGCGAAGCGAACGTCGATGCCGGCTTCAAGATCTTCAAGACCGACATCAATCCGAACGTGCTGGCCTACGAGCCGTCGCCGGGCAAGATGACCGAGCTCTTCCAATCGGGCCAGGCCGTCATCGCCGTGTGGGGCAGCGGCCGTGTGCAGAGCTTCGCCAACACCGGCTTCCCGGTCGATTTCGTCTATCCGAAGGAAGGTGCCGTCAGCCTGCTGACGACGGCGTGTCCGATCGCCAAGACCTCGGTCTCGCCGCTGGCGTCGAGCTTCATCAAGCTGCTGCTCGATCCGAAGATCCAGCTCACCATGTTGAAGGAATATGGCTACGGCCCGGTGGTGAAGTCCGTGGTCGTGCCCGAGGGCGTCGGCGCGATGGCGCCGATCGGCGAGCGTGCCGCCAAGGTCTATGCGCCCGATTGGAGCGTGGTCAACGAGAAGCGCGAGGAATGGACCAAGCGCTGGAATCGCGAAGTCGAGCGCTAATCAGTCGTTTGTTGCGAACCTCTCTCGTCGACGGCGGTCTTCTCCCTCTCCCCTTGTGGGGGAGGGTTGGGAGGGAGGGACCACACCAATGGTCTTCGGGCCGCCTCCCACCCCCGGCCCCTCCCCGCAAGGGGGAGGGGAGTGCACCGTGCGCGCGGCGCCAGCATTCCTCGCCCATCTGGATCCAAAGCATGTCCTTCCTCGAGCTTGATCGCGTCGGCAAGTCCTTCGGCCCCAACACGGCGGTCGAGGAGTTCAGCCTCGGCGTCGCCAAGGGCGAGTTCATCTCGTTCCTGGGGCCGTCCGGCTGCGGCAAGACGACAACCTTGCAGATGATCGCGGGCTTCCTCGACCCGTCGCACGGCGCGATCCGGCTCGAGGGCAGGGATCTGGTCGCGATGCCGCCGGCGAAGCGCGGGCTCGGCATCGTGTTCCAGAGCTACGCGCTGTTTCCGCACATGACGGCGGCCGAGAACGTCGCCTTCGGCCTGGAGATGCGCAAGGTCGCGCGCAAGGATCGTGAGGAGCGCGTGCGCGCGGCGCTCGCACTTGTCGGCCTCGCCGGCTATGAGGACCGTCATCCGCGCCGCATGTCCGGCGGCCAGCAGCAGCGCGTCGCACTGGCGCGCGCGCTGGTGATCCGCCCGAGCCTGCTGCTGCTCGATGAGCCCCTGTCCAATCTCGATGCGCGCCTGCGCGAGGACATGCAGATCGAGCTGCGCCAGATCCAGCGCAATCTCGGCACCACGACCATCCTCGTCACCCATGATCAGATCGAGGCGATGTCGCTATCCGACCGCATCGTCGTGATGAGCAAGGGGAGGATCGAGCAGATCGGCACGCCGCAGCAGGTGTACGAGCAGCCGGCCTCCGCCTTCGTCGCGCAATTTCTCGGCAAGACCAACGAGTTTGCTGCGACCGTGGACCGCACCGGGGGGCAGGCCAGACTGGTGGCGGGATCTTGGAGCGCGCCGGCGCCGGCCGGCGTGGCCGGCTCCGTCGCCGTCAGTGTTCGGCCCGAGCGCATCAACTTCGGTGACGCCGGTCTTGCAGGGCGCATCGCAAGCCGCATCTTCCAGGGCAATCACTGGCTGTTCCAATGCGACACCGAATGCGGGCCCGCCATCGTGATCCGGCAGAATGACGGCCAACCGCAGCCTGAGCAGGGCGCAGCGGTGCATCTCGTCTGGCAGGTCTCGGACATGAGCCTGCGCGCCGCGAAGGCTGCAGCATGAGCGCGACCATCGCGTCCAACTCGTCCGAGACGCGCGCCGGCCTTTCGCTGGCGCTGCCGGCCTTGATGCTGTTCCTGGGAGTCGTCGTGATCCCGTTGGCGATGACGGTGATGCTGTCGTTCCATGATTGGGGCCAGTACAAGGGCATCGAGCCAGTCTTCATCCTGAAGAACTGGATCGAGATCTTCGACGACCCCTACTACGCCGAGATGTTCTGGCGCACCTTCCGCGTCGCGGTGCTGGCGACCTTGATAACGGCGGTGTTCGGCGTGCCCGAGGCCTACATCCTCAACCGCATGCAGGGGCCGTGGAAGGGCCTCTTCCTGCTGGTGATCATCGGCCCGCTGCTGATCTCGGTGGTTGCGCGCACGCTCGGCTGGGCGCTCCTGTTCGGCGGCAACAACGGGCTCGCCAACAAGCTCCTGATGACATCAGGCCTGATCGATTCGCCGGTCCGGTTCATGTTCACCGAGACCGGCATGGTGATCGCGCTGGCGCACGCGATGATGCCGTTCATGGTGCTCGCGGTATGGACCGCACTGCAGCGGCTCGATCCGCAGGTCGAGAATGCGGCGTTGTCGCTGGGTGCAAGCTCGCTGACGGTGGTCCGCCGCATCGTGCTGCCGCAGATCATGCCGGGCGTGCTGTCGGGCGCCATCATCGTATTCTCGCTGTCCGCCAGCGCCTTTGCGACGCCGGCGATCATCGGCGGCCGCAGGCTCAAGGTCGCCGCGACGCTCGCCTATGACGAATTCCTCAACACGTTGAACTGGCCGCTCGGCGCCGCGGTTGCCGTGCTGCTGCTGATCGCGCTCGTCCTGATCGTGGTCGGCTCCAATGCGCTGATCGAGCGCCGCTACCAGGAGATGTTCCGATGAGCAGGAACGGTCCTCTGGCGCTGATCTTCCATGCCGTCTTCGTCGTCTTCATGGTGGCGCCGATACTCGTCGTGTGCTGGGTCGCGTTCACGCCGGAAGGCTTTCTGTCGATTCCGATCACGAGCTTCTCGCTGCGCTGGTTCAGGGCGCTCGCCGACTATCCGGAATTCGTCCACGCCTTCGGCGTAAGCCTGTGGCTCGGCGCGCTGTCGTCGTGCGTGGCGCTGCTGTTCGCGGTGCCGGCGGCGCTCGCGATCAGCCGCTATCGCTTCCGCGGCCGTGACGCGCTGTCGGCGCTGTTCCTGTCGCCGCTGATGATCCCGCATGTCGTGCTCGGCATCGCCTTCCTGCGCTTCTTCACGTCGGTCGGCATCGGCGGCACCTTCGTCGCGCTGGTGATCGCCCATGTCGTCGTGGTGTTTCCGTTCGCGCTGCGGCTGACGCTCGCGTCCGCGACCGGCATGGACCGCTCCGTCGAGATGGCCGCGATCTCGCTCGGCGCCAACGGCTGGACGATGTTTCGCCGCGTCACCTTGCCCGCGATCCTGCCCGGCATCGTCAGCGGTTGGATGCTCGCCTTCATCCAGTCGTTCGACGATCTGACCATGACCGTGTTCCTGGCGACGCCCGGCACCGAGACCCTGCCGGTGCGCATGTTCCTCTACATCCAGGACAACATCGATCCGCTGGTGACATCGGTATCGGCCAGCGTCATCGCCATCACCATGACCGTCCTGATCCTGCTCGACCGCTTCTACGGGCTCGACCGCGTGCTCACCGCCAAAGGCGGCGACGCAGGACGATAGGAGACACTACGATGAGAGACTATGACGTCGCCGTCGTCGGCGGCGGCCTGCTCGGCTCTGCGATTGCCTGGGGGCTCGGCCGGCTCGGCCAGCGCGTCGCCGTGCTCGACGAGGGCGATATCGCCAAACGCGCCTCGCGCGCCAACTTCGCGCTGGTGTGGGTGCAGAGCAAGGGCCTGGGCATGCCGGCCTATACCGGCTGGACGGTGCGCGGCTCCAAGGCGTGGCCGAAGCTCGCCGAGGAGCTGAAGGCTCAGACCGGGCTCGACGTCGTGCTGCAGCAGAACGGCGGCTTTCACCTTACCCTCGGCGTGGCCGAGTACGAGCAGCGCGCGCAGCTCGTGGCGCGAATGCACAATCAGGTCGGCGCCGCCGACTATCAGATGGAGATGCTGCCGGCGGCAGAGGTGAAGAAGATGCTGCCGCTGATCGGCCCGGAGGTCTCCGGCGGCAGCTTCTGTCCCTATGATGGCCACGTGAATTCGCTGCGCACCTTCCGCGCCCTGCATGCCGGCATGAAGCAGTTCGGCGTCGACTATCTGCCAGAACGCGCGGTCGGCGCGATTGCCCGTGAGGGCGATGAGTTCAGGCTGACGACGGCGCAGGGCGAGGTACGCGCAGCGAAGGTGGTGCTCGCTGCAGGGAATGCCAACCAGACCCTGGCGCCGATGGTCGGGCTGTCGGCGCCGATGGGCCCGACGCGCGGCCAGATCGTCGTGACCGAGCGCACGATGCCGTTCCTGCCGCATCCGCTGACCACGATCCGCCAGACCGACGAAGGCACGGTGATGATCGGCGACAGCAAGGAGGACGAGCTCGACGATCGCGTGCAGAACCATCCGATCAACGCTGTCATGGCCGATCGCGCCCAGCGCACCTTCCCGCATCTGGCGCGGCTCAACGTCGTCAGGAGCTGGACCGGCATCCGCGTGATGCCGAAGGACGGCTTCCCGATCTACGAGCAGTCGGAGAGCCACCCAGGCGCCTTCGTCGCCTGCTGCCATTCCGGCGTGACGCTCGCGGCGAACCACGCGTTCGACATCGCGCGCATGGTCAAGGACGGCGCGCTGGAGCCGGAGCTGGTCAGCGCATTCACAGCCAGGCGCTTCGACGGCGAAGCGGAAGCGGGCGGCAGTGGCTACTACTGATAGTGAGAGGCCCGGCACGGGCGCGGAGATGATGATGTTCAAGCGAGCAGAGGGTGACGCCAGGCGATCGGTGACGATCCATGTCGAAGGCAAGGCGATCGCCGCGCGCGAAGGCGACACGGTCTCGGCGGCGCTGCTTGCGTCGGGTCTCGACGTCAGGCGCTCGACCGCGGTCAGCGGCGCCAAGCGGCTGCCCTACTGCATGATGGGCGTGTGCTTCGATTGCCTGGTCACAATCGATGGCGTCGGCAATCGGCAGGGCTGCCTGGTCCCGGTCGCCGAGGGCATGCAAATCGAAATCCAGAAGGGCAAGCGGGAGATCGGCAAATGAGCGCGGCGCCGAAGCATGATCAATACGACGTCGTGGTGATCGGCGCTGGCCCGGCCGGGCTGGCCGCAGCGACCGCGACGGCCGGCGCCGGCCTGTCGACTTTGCTGCTGGACGAGAATGCTGGTCCCGGCGGGCAGGTCTGGCGCGCGATCAGTTCGACGCCGGTGAAGAGTGAAGCGCTGCTCGGCACCGATTATTGGTCCGGGGCCGAGATCGCAAAGTCTGCCGAGACCAGCGGGGCCGAGATCATCCATCGGGCCACGGTGTGGAGCCTCGATCGCAAGCTCGAGCTCGGCGTCTCCGTCGGCGGCGGCTCGGCCTTCATCAAGGCCGGGCGGGTCATCATCGCGACCGGGGCGCAGGAGCGCCCGTTCCCGATTCCCGGCTGGACCCTGCCCGGCGTGATGACGGCGGGCGCGGCGCAGACGATGCTGAAATCGTCGGGGCTGGTGCCGGATTGTCCGACGGTGATCGCAGGGCAGGGACCGCTGCCGTGGCTGCTCGCCGCCCAGATCCTGCGGCTTGGCGGCCGCATCGACCGCGTGCTCGACACCACGCCGCGCGCGAACTACGTCACAGCACTGCCGCACGCCTTCGCCTTCGTGACCTCGTCCTATTTTCTCAAGGGGCTGGCGATGATGCGCGAGGTGCGCGCGAAGGTGCCGGTCACCACGGGCGTGGTAGAGCTCGCCGCCACCGGCAACGGCAAGCTCGACGCCGTCAGCTATGTCGCCGCGGGCGGCAAGCGGGAGACGCTGCCGGCCGAGCTGTTATTCTTGCACCAGGGCGTGGTGCCGAACGTCAATCTGGCGATGGCCGCTGGCGTCGAGCATCGCTGGAATGAGCTGCAGCTGTGCTGGACGCCCGTGCTGGACGCCGGCGGCAACAGCTCGATTCCGGGCATCGCGATTGCCGGCGACGGTGCCGGCATCGGCGGTGCGCAGGCCGCGCTGTGGCGCGGACGTATCGCGGCAGCCAGCGCCATCAAGGCCCTTCGGCCCCAGGCAAAGGTTTTGGACTATTCAGCGCAGTTGAAACGCGCCGAGCGTGGCCGTGTCTTCCTCGACGTTCTATTCCAGCCGGCCAAGCAATTCCGTATTCCGCAAGGCGACACCATCGTGTGCCGCTGTGAGGAGATCACCGCCAGGGATGTGCTCGACTCCGTCGCGATCGGGGCCACCGGACCGAACCAGCTCAAGGCCTATCGCCGGACCGGCATGGGGCCGTGCCAGGGGCGGCTGTGTGGCCTCACCGTCACCGAGCTGATGGCGCAGGCGCGCGGCAAGAGCCCGCAGGAGATCGGCTACTACCGGCTGCGCGCGCCGGTGAAGCCGATCATGCTGTCCGAGCTCGCGAGCCTGCCGAAGACCGAAGAGGCGACCAAGGCCGTGGTGCGCGGATGACGGTGAAGAAGGATGCCATCATCGTGGGTGGCGGCATCCACGGCTGCTCGACCGCGCTGCATCTATGCCTGGCCGGGTTGAAGCCGGTGCTGATCGAGAAGGACTATGCCGGCCGCCACGCCTCCGGTGTCAACGCCGGCGGCGTGCGCCAGCTCGCGCGCGACGTCGCGGAGATTCCGCTGTCGATCCGCTCGATGGGCATCTGGGAGAACATCAGCGACCTGGTCGACGATGATTGCGGCTTCGAAAGCTTCGGCCAGGTGCTGGTCGCCGAGAACGACGCGGAGCTCGACGCCTGCCGTGCCCGCGTCGCCGATCTCAATGCGCGCGGCTTCAGCCATGAGGAGCTGATCGACGGCACGGAATTGCGCCGCCTCGTGCCGGCGGTGGCGGAGAGCTGTCCGGGCGGCGTGGTGTCGCGGCGGGACGGCGCGGCGCAGCCCGCGCGAACCACCACCGCGTTCCGCCGCAAGGCTGAGCAGCTCGGTGCCCTCATTCGCGAGGGCGTGCCCGCGACCAACATCCGCAAGGACGGCAAGCTCTGGCATGTCGACGTCGGCTCTGAGAGCTTTGCCGCGCCTGTGCTGGTCAATGCCGCCGGCGCCTGGGCGGGACGGATCGCCGCGCTGTTCGGCGAGCCGGTCCCGGTCGAGACCATCGCGCCGATGCTGATGATCACGTCTCCCGTCGCGCACTTCATCGATCCCGTCGTCATCCTGCGCGGCCGCAAACTGTCATTCAAGCAGTTCCCCAACGGCACGGTGCTGATCGGCGGCGGGCACCTCGCCATCCCCTATCAGGATCGCAACGAGACCGTGCTCGACTGGCGCAAGCTATCGGAGAGCGCGCGCACCGTCGCGGAGCTGTTCGAGGTGATGCGCAGCGCGACCATCGTGCGTGCCTGGGCCGGCATCGAGGCGCGCATGCGCGACGACATTCCGGTGTTTGGACCGAGTGCGCGGCACGAGGGGCTGTATCACCAGTTCGGCTTCTCCGCGCACGGCTTCCAGCTCGGCCCCGGCGCCGGCGCGGTGATGGCCGAGCTCATCGTGCACGGCGGCACCCAGACGCGCATCGGCGATCTCAGCATTGCGCGCTTTCAGACTTCCACCCCTTCGTCAACGACATGAGGACATGATGACGATCACCCGCAAGATCCGCTCCGCCATTCATCACCGCATCGTCGAGGCCAACGGCTTCGTCTTCATCGGCGGCACCATCGCCGACGACACCTCGGTGTCGATGGGCGAGCAGACCCGTAATATTCTCGGCAAGATCGACGGCTTCCTGAAAGAGGCCGGCACCGACAAGTCACGCGTCGTCTCGGGCCAGATCTTCGTCACCGACCTGTCGAAGAAGAAGGAGATGGATGCGGCCTGGACCGAGTTCTTCGGCGACGATCTGCCGGTTCGCGCCACGGTCGGCGTCTCCGATCTCGGCGGCGGCGCGCTGATCGAGATCGTCATCACCGCCTTGAAGGGCTGAGCACAACGCCTCGGCTCGGACAAATGTGATCGAGGGTGACGCGCGGACTCGCTCCGCGCGTCATTTGCTTTTAAGGGGATTTCGATCGAACATGGTATGACTGCAACGTCACGCGACGAAAGACGACCTCATGAGCGATGCCCGCACCGTTCCATCTCCTTCCGCCGGTCTCGCTGCCGTGTTCCGGCACATCGACGCCGAGAGGGAGCATTTTCTCACCCGCGTGATGGACTATGTGCGCCATCCCTCGATCAGCGCGCACAATGTCGGCATTGCCGAGGTGGCTGCGCTGCTGGTGAGGATGCTGCGGGAGATCGGCCTCGAGGCCGAGGCGGTGCCGACCGCGGGTCATCCGATGGTGCTGGGACGCTGGCACAACAAGCCGGGCGCGCCGACCGTGCTCCTCTACGGGCACTACGACGTGCAGCCGCCGGATCCGCTGGAGCTGTGGCTGAGTCCGCCGTTCGAGCCGACCATCCGCGACGGCCGCATCTATGCCCGCGGCATCGGCGACAACAAAGGGCAGCATTTCGCGCAGCTCATGGCGATCGAATCGCATCTCAAGGTTCACGGCGAGCTGCCGTGCAACGTCATCTTCCTGCTCGAAGGCGAGGAGGAAATCGGCAGCCCACGCATTGCCGAGTTTGTCGCCACGCATCGCGAGAAGTTGAAGGCCGATTTCGTGGTCACCGCCGACGGCCCGATGCATGCGTCGGGACGGCCGACCATGACCTATGGCGTCCGTGGCATGTGCTCGTTCGAGCTGCGCGCCAAGCACGCCATCCGCGACGTTCATTCCGGCAATCTCGGCGGCATCGTGCCGAATCCGATCTGGACCCTGGTGCATCTGCTTGCGACGATGAAGAATGCCGCCGGCGAGATCACCATCGACGGTCTCCACGACGCGATCGTGCCGCCAAGTGCGCTTGACGTCGCTGCGGTGAAGCGTTTGCCGCTCGATCTCGATGCCGCCAAGGCAAGCCTCGGTCTCAGCCGCCTCGATGCGCCGGCAGAACGCGGCTACTACGAGCGGCTGATGTTCCACCCGACGCTCACCATCAATGGCTTTCACGGCGGCTATGGCGGCCCCGGCAGCAAGACCGTCCTGCCGTGCGAGGCGGTCGTGAAATGCGACATCCGCCTGGTCGAAGCGATGACGCCGGGCGACGTGCTGGCCAAGGTCGAGGCCCATGTCAGGAAGCACGCGCCCGAGGTCGAGTTCATCCCCCGCGGCGGCATGCTGCCCTCGCGCGTGCCGCTCGATTCGCCCTATGGCGCAATCATCCGCGACGCGATTCGATTGGCACAGGGCGTCACGCCCCTCGAATTTCCGTGCACTGGCGGCAGTCTGCCGGACTACGTCTTCACCAAGATCCTCGGCGTCCCGGCCTTCGTCGTTCCCTATGCGAATGCCGACGAGGCCAATCACGCGCCGAACGAGAACATGACGATCGACTGCTTCTACAATGGCATTCGCACCGGTGCGGCACTGCTCGACCGCGTCGGCGCGCGCGAGCGCTGATGCCGGTGCAACGCCCATCACGATCTCGCGTGCAGTGCGGGAGGCGTCATCGAGCAGCCATGAACGGATGGCAAGCACACGCTGGTTCGTCGCGTTGCGGGCGAATCGGCCGCACGCGGCGAGATCGCGCATGGATTAACGCAGTTGATATCGCCTAGTCTCGGAAGAGATTAGTAAACGCCGCTTCAGGGCTCGGAGCTGCCACATGCACGACCCCGTTGACCAGCCGAGTGATTCGGTAAGTTCCGCTTCTCCTTGCGCGCGCGATCAGCGCAGCGCTCCGGAACATTCCGCCACGGTTCCCGTGATCCAGCTCGACCACGCGCCCGCAATCGATCCCGCGCCCAATGTCGATCAGGCTGCACAAAGCCGTGGCGTTCTCGGTCGGAAACGGTCCGATGGCGCGCATCTTGTCACACCGACCATGTGGCGCTGAGAAGGATTCGTTCTCGGCGGCCATCGGACATGCGATGTCCGGCGACGAGTTCCTGAAGAACACCTTCGCCAACAAAACGCATTCGAGAAATTTTGAGATCGCCGCCTACACGTCGCTGCTCTCGCTGTGCCGTGCCGCCGGCCTCGAGGACGCCCGCGCGCCGCTCGAACAGTCGCTGCAGGAGGAGGAACGGAGAGCAGAGTGGGGCGACTCCGATGTCGAGAAGGTCACGCTGGAATTCGTTCGCCACGAGGAGCGTCAGACGGCGTGACCTGGCGGTATCTCGGTCGGGATAGGAACCCGTCAGCGCGATGACAACCTCCGGTATCATCCGGATACCCGCGACTCTCCTGATCTAGTAAGTAAAACCTAGCCCTTCTTGGGGCGTTTCCTCCCTGGACTTGGGCCGCCTGCACCTTGTGTGTCGGCGGCCTCTTTCTTTCGGGGGCGGGTCAGGTGCTGGCTCCGCAATCGGAGCCATGGGCGGTCGGTCCAGTCGCGCTCCTGGAAGCCGGCTTGAGCGGCCTCCGGCAATATTTCACCGCGATCGCGCGCGACCTGAGCCTCACCGCCGCGCGTGCTGCCAGCGCAGCAGCCGGCTCTCGGCCGCGCCCATCGCGAGCGCGGTCATGTAGCCGATGATTCCGAGCAGCATCACGCCGGCAAACAGATCCGCCGAGCGGAACGAGCGCGCCGACAGCAGCACCCATTGGCCGAGGCCGTCGAGACCGGCGAGCATCTCGCAGACGACGGCGAGGATCAGCGCGACCGTGAGGCTCAGCCGCATGCCGGCGAGGATGTCGGGTGCGGCCGATGGCAGCGCGATCTTGAAGATCACGGCGAGCCGCGACATGTGCAGCACCCGCGCGACTTCATAGAGTCGCGGCTCGACCGCGGCGAAGCCGTGGATCGTCCCGAGCAGCAGCGGCCACAGCGAGCCGAACGCGATCACGAACAGCGCCATGCCCTGGCTCAGTCCAAGAAAGGCGATGGCGACGGGAATGATCGCCGAGACCGGCAGCGGCCGCAGCAGCTCCAGCGTCGGCGCGACGTAGATGCGCATCGTCTTCGAGGAGCCGATCATGGCGCCGAGCGCGATGCCGGCGGCGGAGGCGAGCAGCCAGCCATAGGCCATATGCGTGAGGGTGCCCGTGAGCTTGGTCAGGAGATCGCCGCTGGTGAAGCCGCGCAGCAGCGCCGCCCAGGCGCGGTCGGGACTGGGAAGAAACACCGGTGATATCAGGCGCTGATCGGCGGCGAACTGCCACAGCACGATGATGCCGGCGGCGACGGCGAAGCTGGCGAGGCGCCAGGCGATGTCAGACCATTTCATGCCTGCTCTCCCATGGCAGCCGCACGTCCGAACAAGCTCCGCTGTGCAGCCATCAGCACGGTGTTGAGGGCGAAACCCGTGACGCCGATCCAGACGAGATAAGCGAGCATCAAGTCCGGCCGCAACGCCTGCTGCGCGGTCATGATGCCGGCGCCGAGGCCGAGCGGGTTGATCGCGATCTCCACCGTGACGGCGACGATCAGCGCGATGCCGGCGGCGAGCCGGAACGCCAGGAAGATACGGGGCAGGGCGGCGGGGATGACGATCTTCCTGATGCGATCGCGCTGCGTCAGCCGCAGCACGCGCGCCACCTCGAGCAGCCGCGGCTCGATGCCGCCCACCGCGGCACGCGTCACGATCAGCACCGGCCAGACGCAGGCAAAGGCGACGATCGCGATCTCCATGCGATAGCCGAAGCCGAGCGCGATCAGCGCGATCGGCAGCAGCGCCACTGAAGGAATGGGCCTGATCGCCTCGATCGTGACCTCCATCAGCCGGTTGAAGATAGGCGACAGGCCAAGCGCGATGCCCAGCACGAGGCCGATGGTGCCGCCGAGCGCGAGGCCGGCGAACACCGAGGCGAGCGTGTCGCGCGTCGCCGCCAGCAGCGAGCCGTCGGTCAGCGCGCCCAGCAAGGCGAGCGCGATCGCGCTCGGCGGCGCCAGCGAGTCGCTCTGCACGCCGGCGAGCCGCATCCAGGCCTCGAACACGAGCAGCGCCGCGAACGGCAGCAGGGCGGGCTTGACGCGATCCGGCATCGTCATTCGCTCGCCTTGATGAAGTCGAACAGCTCGCGCCGCAGCCGCAGGAACTCCGGATGCTCGCGCGTCGCCAACTGGTCGCGCGGCCGCGGCAGGTCGATCTGCATCGTGAGGCCGACGCGGCCGGGATGCGGCAGCAGGCCGACCACGCGGTCGCCGAGATAGATCGCTTCCTCCAGATCATGCGTGACGAACACGACGGTGGCGCCGGTCGCCGCCACCAGCGCCAGCATCTCGTCCTGCAGCCCCTGTCGCGTCATCGCGTCCAGCGCGCCGAACGGCTCATCCATCAGCAGCACCTTGGGATCCTGCGCGAGACAGCGCGCGATCTGCAGCCGCTGCTGCATGCCGCCGGACATCTCCGTCGGATATTTGGCCGCATGGCCGGCCAGCCCGACCTTGGCCAGCAGTTCGGCGATGCGTGTCTCGCGCTTGATGGCGGGCATGCCGATCGTCTCCAGCGCCAGCGAGATGTTCCCGGCGGCGGTGCGCCACGGCAGCAGCGCCTTGCCATAGTCCTGGAACACGACCGCGATCTCGCGCCGCGGCGCGCGCATCGCCTCGCCCTCGAAACGCACCGTGCCGCCGCTCGGCTGATAGAGGCCGGCGGCGAGCCGCAGCGCCGTGGTCTTGCCGCAGCCGGAGGCGCCGACCACGCACAGGATCTCGCCAGCTGCGACCTCCAGGCTGATCGTGTCGATGATCGTCTTGCCGCCGAGCACCAGCGCGACATCGTCGAAGGCGATCTGCGCGCGCACAGGCGAGGGAGATGATTGCACCAATGCGAGGGCAGGCTCTGCCATCTCAGGATCCCTTCGGATGCGGATAGACGATATCGACGGTCGAGCGCAGATGTGCCTCAAGCCGCGCTTGGGCCGCGGCGGCATTGCGCGCGAGCACGAGGTCGGCGAGCGTCTCGTGCTCCTTGATGAAGCCGCTGCCATCCTCGAAGCTGCGCATCATGACGCGGCGGTAGCGGTAGGCCTGGTCGTAGAGATCCGAATGAGCGGCGAGCAGGCGCCGTGATCCGCAGGCCCCCAGCAGCGCGGTGTGAAACGCCTTGTGCAAGCGATCGAACTCCGGAGCGCCTTCGCGGAACTCGCTCTGCATGCGCTGGATGTAGCGGCGCATCTGATGGAGCGCGGCGATGATGCCGGCCTCCCATTGGTCGTCGCCGCTCTGCATCGCCAGCCGCAGCGCCTCTTTTTCCACGACCGTGCGCATGCGCGTGATGTCAACGAGATCGTCGCGGCTGACCTCGGCCACGCGAAAGCCGCGCTGGCCGATGCCGACGATCAGGCCGCGCGACACCAGCCGGGACAGCCCTTCCCGGACCGGCGTCGGCCCGATCTCGTAGCGCTTGGCAAGCTCGACGATCCCAAGCCGCGAGCCGGGGGCGAGGACGCCGGCGACGATGTCGCGCTCGATCAGCGCGGCGGCGCGCTCGCTGAGCGTGTCGCTGCTCGGCGGCTCGGTCTGCGGGATCGGGTGTGGTGCCGTCATCAGTCGAGGATCAGCTTCTTGAGATCGAGCTTGCTCTGCAGCATCTTCTGCGCGGACATCACGTCGATCCACCAACCAAGCTGCTCGGGTTTCAGGACCGGCTCGGCGTAGTTGGGCGTCGTCAGCTTGACCAGCTCTAGCGGCTGCTTGGTGAACTTGGCGATCGCGGCCGAGGCCTTCTCCCGGTCGCTGTTGACGACCGGTGCCGCCTCGGCGATGGCCGCGCGGAATTTCCTGACGGTCTCCCGGTTCTTCTCCGCCCATTCGCGCGAGGCCGCATAGAAGATGATCGGCTCGGTGCGGGCGAGCTCGGCCGCGTAGTGCGCGCCCACCGTGCCGAGATTGGCATTGGTCATGCGCATCACGAAAGGCTCCGCCGTCAGCACCGCATCGACGCCGCCCGACTTGATGGTGTCGGCCATGGTCGGGAACGTCACTTCGACGAAGTTGATGCTCTTCGGATCGACGCCCTTCTCGACCAGCCATTTCACGAACAGCACCTGAAGGAACGCGCCGATGCCGGGGGCGCCCACCTTCTTGCCCTTGAAGTCCTGCGGCCCAGTGATGGTGATGCCGTTGCGCACGAAGGCGGCGACCGCATCGTTCGAGGTCTTGTTCATGATCGAGGCGCCGGAGACCGCGACGAGGTCGAGACCGCCATCGGCCGCCTGGAGGAACACCGTCGAGGTCGGCCCGCCGATCTGGATCGAATTGGAGAGGATGGCGGCGGGGATGTTCGAGTTGATCCCGATCAGCACCATCTCGGCGTCGAGCCCGTGCTTCTTGAAGAGACCCTCATCGACCGCGACCATCGCCGAGGCGCAGTCCGAGGTGGCGGTGCAGCCGATCTGGATCTTCTCGGCGCGTGTCGCAGATGTGAGCACAAGCGTGGCCAGCACCGATCCGAGCGCAGCACTGATGATCCGATGACGCATCCTTGACTCCTCCCCCGGGCGTCCGTCTCTCGGGCGCCTCTTGTTTATCGATATTTTCTATGTTTGTATATTTTCCGATAGAACACAAGGGGAGGCCAGCGTGAAACTTGCGACATTTCGAGCGGAAGGCGGGGAGCGGATCGGCGTCGTCCATGGCGGCGATTCCAAGCTTTTCGACCTCACCGCGGCCGCCGATCGCGCTGGCAAGAGCAATCCGGCGTTCGGCTCGATGCTGTCGTTGATCGATGCCGGCGAAGCTGCGCTCGACGCAGCACGCGCGCTGGTCGAGCGCCATGGCAGCGACGAAAGCCTCTCGCGCGACGTCGGCGGCACCGAGCTGCTGGCCCCGGTGCCGGAGCCGCGCCAGATGCGCGACGGCATGTTATTTCCGCTGCACATCCTGCAGGCGCCGCGCGGCCAGCGAAAGCTCGCGGCGCGGCAGCGCGGCGACGCGGAGGAGCTCGCGCGCATCGATGCCGAGCCGCTCGGCGAATTGCCCGAGGTCTATCGCAAGGTCCCGATCTTCTACATCACCAACCGCTTCAGCGTGCGTGGCCCCAACACGACGGTGAAATGGCCTGGTTACAGCAAGGTGATGGATTACGAGCTCGAGTTCGGCGTCATCACCAAGGGCAGGGGCAAGGACATTTCGGCGGCGAAGGCGCGCGACCACATTTTCGGCTTCACGATCTTCAACGACTTCTCCGCGCGCGACACGCAGCGCATCGAGATGGACGGCCGGCTCGGCCCCTCCAAAGGCAAGAGCTTTGACGGCGGCAACGTGATGGGGCCGTGGATCGTGACCCCGGACGAGATCGGCGATCCCTATCGCCTGAAGATGGAGGCGCGGGTCAACGGCGAGGTGCGCTCGCGCGGCGTCAGCGAGGGCATGCTGTTTTCGTTCGAGGAGCTGATCGCCTATATCAGCAAGGACGAGACTCTGATGCCGGGCGAGTTCATCGGCTCGGGCACCGTCGGCAATGGCTGTGGCCTGGAGCTCGGCTGGTATCTCGAACATGGCGACGTGATCGAGCTCGAGGTCGAGAAGATCGGCATCCTGAAGAACAAGGTCGAGCGGCAGGACGTCTGATCCTGCTGCCGACGACAACAACCAAGAACGATGACAAGAGAGGACCGCCCATGGCCCGCAGACTGATCGACATCTCCGTGCCCTTGCAGAACGACGTGCCGGCCGATCCGCCGGGAGCGCACCCGACCATCCAATACATTGATCACCAGCAAGGCCTGCCGCGGATGCTGCAGTTTTTCGACGGGCTGAAGGCCGAGGATCTGCCGGACGGGCAGGGCTGGGCGGTCGAGCAGGTCAATCTGTCGACCCACAACGGCACGCATCTCGATGCGCCCTGGCACTTTCATCCGACGATGAACCGCGGCGAGCGCGCCTGGACCATCGACGAGGTGCCGCTGGAGTGGTGTCTGCAGCCGGGCGTGAAGCTCGACTTCCGTCGTTTCCCGGACGGCTATGTGGTGACCGCGAGGGATGTCGAGGATGAGCTCAAGCGCATCGGCCACACGCTGTCGCCGCTCGAGATCGTCGTCGTCAATACCTCGGCCGGCGCGCGCTTCGGCCAGGCCAACTACGTCAACTCCGGCTGCGGCATGGGCTATGAGGCGACGATGTATCTGCTTGAGCGCGGCGTGCGCCTGACCGGTACCGACGGCTGGAGCTGGGACGCGCCGTTCGTGTTCACCGCGCAGAAATACGCCGAGACCCACGATGCCGCGCTGATCTGGGAAGGCCACAAGGCCGGCCGCCACATCGGCTATTGCCATCTGGAGAAGCTGCACAATCTGGAGCAACTGCCGTCGACGGGGTTCATGGTGTCGTGTTTCCCGGTCAAGATCGAGCGCGCCTCGGCCGGATGGACGCGGGCGGTGGCGATCATCGAGGGGTAGGGCGCCTAATCTCCGATTGAAGTCACGACATGGGTTCTGGCGCGTTTGATCTTCGCGTCATTCCGGGGCGGCGCGCGCAAGCGCGACGAGCCCGGAATCCATCGAGCCGCGCGACGTGCTGAAGGATGGATTCCGGGTTCGCGCTGCGCGCGCCCCGGAATGACCGAGGAGAGGACTCGGCAAAGCCAAAGAGGGAGCTCGTCGCGCGTCGTGGTGACAGTTGCGAGCCGACCTTGACTGCAAAATCAAGCCGCTCTCTCTCATCTCGCTTTAGCAACTACACGCCAGCATGACCTCGTTCCGCCGTAGCATCGGCAGGGTCCAGGGCGGATTGTAGAACGCGAGCAGCGGCGATCCGGTGACGGTCAGCCCCTTGCGCTGCGCGTAGTCACGCAGTTGGTGAGTTTTGTCAGCGATGATGCCGTCGGAGGTGGAGCCCGAAAAGGTGATCGCGACCATGCGCTGCGCAGACTGGGCCGTCAGCTTGATCCGGGCATCGGCCGGCGGCGGCAGAGTGTCGAGCGACCAGTTCGAGGGCATCACGAAGCTGATGCTCCAGCGGTCGCTGGCGACGCCATCGGCGGGCGCGATGGTGGCGCTGGCCTGCTGCTGCACCGGCGCGGTCATGGCGATCTTCGCCTTCGCCTGGTTAGCGCCGAAGATGTAGGCCCCGACAATGCGGAACCCTTCCTCGATGGCGGGCTTGCGCGCACCCTGCACCTCGGCCTGCGCGATGATCATCGGCGCATAGGCGCGGATCTCGAAGTCGCCGTCGCGCAAGACGACGTCGTATTTGGGTTGTTCGACCCGGCTCATGATCGGCCCCGCGGCGATGGCGCCGGCCAGCGCGAGCACGACGATGCCGGTGAGCCAGAGCAGCATGCGGCGTCTCCCGGGTGGTGTCGGCTCGGTCATGGCGGTTGCCGTTTGGGTGGTGGAAACACAGAAACGAAGCGCACGCGCCCCCGGATCAGCAGACCGGCCTCTACGATGCTAACAGATCTTATCGCCCTGCTGCAACCAATGCGCGCGGGCTCTATTGAGCAGATCCGCGAGAGCTGCAGGTTGCATCTCCCATCCGCCGCCAAGCGTGCCGTCGGCGCCCGCAAGCGATCGGGCGACTTTAACGAACCGCCCTTCCTTGTTGGAATTGCCCACGACGTCGTAGCCGATGAGCTGTTCTCTCGATCCCGGCGTGGGGGAGTACGGACGAAAGGCGTGCACGTCCTTCCATTTCAAGAGGCCGCTTCGGAACAGCGTATGCTGGGTGACGCCATCGGGAGTGAGGACCAAGCTGTCCGGACGAAAGATGCTCCACCCGACGAAGGGGATGCCGAGGCTGAAGAAGCCGATTCCGGCGTATCCGATGAGGTGATTGGCCTCAGGATCTTGGACCATGAAGAGGGCCGCCGCGAGCAGGGCGATACAGGCAAGTAACCCGAGCAGGGATTTTGACCGTGATGAATGGATCACGACCGGTGGCCGGTCAAGGCTCCCTTGCGTTGTGAATCCCTCCGCATCCGGTGGGCTGCACCGTGCTTAGATGTCGTATGCCTGGCGCATGTTGAAAAAATCTTAAGTAGGACCGGAACTTTCGGTGGACAGTCCTTGGCAGCCTCAGTCGAAATTTCTCTTTCGTTTTATCGGAAAATGTGCTTATATCGCTTATCCCGCCTCATTCAGAGGGGCGTACGCGTCGTCACGATACGTTGAGGCGGGGAGCGGTGGCCGCGGGTCTGTCAGGCGCTTTTGCGCAAGACGACTGTCAGCTCGCGGACGTTCAAGCCGTGTGGTCCTGGCGCCCCGATGCTGGCGCCAAGCCTGTTGCTGACCTGACGGGTTGCGCAGGTGACGGGGGCAAACAAGCCGGTCCCCGGGGAGAGCTCGGAGCAGACGTTCACCCATCGCGCAGGGAAGGCCGGGTCTGTCCGGCTGAACCTGTGGTTCCTGCCGCCTGCATTTTTTCCGCAGGCGGGCCTCGGGCCTCAGTCGAGGTCCGGCCTTCCCTGCGCCCTCGCGTTTCCGGCGAGGGTCTCGAGCATCGCTTCGGGCGTGTGTTGCGTCGCGAGAGCGACGGCGCGTGCGCATAGTGGCGCTGGCATACTGGATATGCTTATCAGTTGAGCGGGGCGCCGATGCTGGCGCGCCACCACCAACAAATCAGCCGGCCGCAACGGCTGATCCCAGGAGGAAACCCATGGCAGACACCTCACGCCGCGATCTTCTCGTCGCCGGCAGCGCCGCCGCAGCGGCTGCGATCATGACGGACACTTACCCTGCCGCGGCGCAGGCCGGGCCGAAGCCGATCTTCGCCGTGCCGGCGACCACCATTCCGATCGCCGGCGAGCAGGGCGTCTTCCCCGTCCGCCGCATCTACTGCATCGGCCGCAACTACGCGGCGCATGCCATCGAGCGCGGCTCCGATCCGAACCGCGAGCCGCCGTTCTTCTTCCAGAAGCCGACCGACGCGATCCAGAATGTCGCGATCGGCGAGGTCGCCGATCATCCCTATCCGTCGCTGACCAAGAACTATCATCACGAGGTCGAACTGGTCGCGGCGCTGAAATCCGGCGGCACCAACATTCCCGCCGAGTCCGCGCTCGATCATGTCTATGGCTACGCGCTCGGCCTCGACATGACCCGCCGTGACCTGCAGAACGGCATGGCCGCCGAGAAGAAGCCATGGGAGATCGGCAAGAGTTTTGATCATGCCGCTGTGCTCGGCCCGATCCATCCGGTGGCGAAGGTCGGCCACTTCACCAAGGGCGCGATCTCGCTCGCGGTCAACGGCACGGTCCGGCAGAACTCCGACCTGACCAAGATGATCTGGAACGTCGCCGAGCAGATCGCGAAACTGTCCGAGGCGTTCGAGCTGAAGGCCGGCGACATCATCTATTCCGGCACGCCGGAGAATGTCGGCCCGGTCGTCAAGGGCGACGTGCTCTTGTGCAAGCTCGAGGGCCTGCCGGATATGTCGATCAAGATCGTTTGAGTGGAGGGGCTGGATCACACGTCGTGTGCAGCATGTTAACGCTGCCGATCGGAACGGAAGTCGCCGCCGCAATGCCGGTACGCTCCTTCTCCCCGCACGCGGGGAGAGGCGAGCAGCGAGCGTCGCTACGCGCGCTATCCAACAAGCGCGGCAGCCGCAGCCATCCCTCCGGATGCTGCGACTGCCGCCGTGGCGCTCGCGGCGCCGCGCCTCTCATCGCCTGCCGGACGGGAACTATCGTTGTTCCCGCGCAAACAGGCGCTGCCACCCGTTCGCAAGTTTGTGGCCCGACAAAGAGCCGCCGGGCACCGCCGCCTATCGTTGCCCTGCATCAGCCGAGCGAACGAGGGCAGCCGTGGCCATCACCATCGAGATCGATCACGCCAAGACGAGGCGCATGGCGCAGGGCCAAGGCCAAAGCAAGGGCCAGGGTCAGGCCCGCGGCCCGGCACGGTCGTTGCGCAGCGCTGGCGGCCCGGTGGTTCCGCAGGGCGTCAAGGGGCCAATCCGGCGGCTGAAATGGCTGATTCTCGTTCTGACGCTCGCCGTCTACTACATCACGCCGTTCGTGCGCTGGAACCGCGGGCCGAATGCGCCGGGCCAAGCCGTGCTGCTCGATTTCGCCCACGGAAAGCTCTATCTTGGCCCCGCCGAGATCTGGCCGCAGGATCTCTATCTCATCACCGCGGCGATGCTGCTGGCGACCTTCATCCTCGTCCTGGTCAACGCGCTGGCCGGCCGCCTGTGGTGCGGCTTCGCCTGTCCGCAGACGGTGTGGACCGACCTGTTCCTGCTGGTCGAGCGCCTCGTCGAGGGCGACCGCCGGCAGCGGCTGAAGAACGTCGGCGCGCCGCTGACGGCGCGGCGAATCGCGCAGATCGCCACCAAGCACGCGCTGTGGATGGCGATCGCGCTCGGCACCGGCGGCACCCTGATCTTCTACTTCACCGACGCGCCGGAGTTGCTGCGCGATCTCGTCCATGGCGAGATGTCGGCGACCGCGCTGACCTGGACCTTGGTGTTCGCCGGCACGACCTATGGCCTCGCCGGTTTCGCGCGCGAGCAGGTCTGCACCTTCATGTGCCCGTGGCCGCGTCTGCAGGGCGCGATCTGGGATCCAGAAGCCTTCACGGTGAACTATCGCGATTATCGCGGCGAGACCCGGATGTCGGCGAAAAAGGCCGCCGAGGCGCGATCGCAGGGGTTGCCGGCCGGCGATTGCGTCGATTGTGGCGCCTGCGTCGCGGTCTGCCCGATCGGCATCGACATCCGCCAGGGGCCGAGCTTCGCCTGCATCAATTGCGGCCTCTGCGTCGATGCCTGCGACGGCGTGATGGCCAAGCTCGACCGTCCGCGCGGCCTGATCGACTACGAGAGCTGGCGCAACATCGAGCGTGGCCGTGTCGGCGAGCCGCGTGTCTCACGGCTGGCGCGGCCGAAGACGATCGGGCTCGCGCTCGCCTGCGTCGCTGTGGCCGGCGTGATCGCTGTTTCGTTCGTCACGAAGACCACCGCCGTGCTGTCGGTGCAGCACGATCGCGATCCGATGTCGGTGCGGCTGTCGGATGGCTCGGTGCGCAACGGCTACACGGTGAAGCTGCTCAACAAGTCGTCCGCCGTGCAGAGCTTCAAGCTCGGCATCAGCGGCATCGATGCGGCGCTCGCCATTGTCGGTCATGCGGCGGCGGATGCGATCGAGGTCGAGCCGGACGGCTCGGAGGCGCTGCGGGTGACGCTGACCATGCCCGAGTCTGTGGATGCCGATGTGACCTTCCAGGCGGTCGATGCGAGCGGGCAGGTCGTGCTGACCGCGCACGACCGCTTCGTCAACCGGTAGAGGAGGGCTCAGAGATACGCCTTCGGCAGCAGCATGTGGATGCCCTTGTTGCCGTCCACCAGCTGGGTGACGCGCAGATTGCCGGCCAGCGAGCACAGCATGTAGGCCTGGTTGCGCGACAGGTTGGTGCGGGCGCAGACGTGCTTGACCATCTCGCGCACCGCCTGCTTGGCGGCGTCGTCGAGATCCTCGTCGAGGCCGATCGACATCAGGTGGGTGGCGTTCTCGGCGAACGGCCAGGTGATGTCCATGTCCTTGCGCACGGTGAGGCGGAAGGTGCCGGCGACGCCGGTCTCGAGCGCGGTGATGCAAAACTCGCCGTCCGCCGTGATCGGCCGCTATGCCTCGGTGCGCTACGGGCGCTGACTGATCCTGCTTCTTCTGGCGTGGTCATCGGCCGGATCGCTCCGGCCAATGATCTGGTGATTGCTGCAAGCTCACGTCGCGAGCTGATTGCCGATCGGCAATGCGCGCAGGCGCTTGCCGGTGGCGGCAAAGATCGCGTTGGCGAGCGCCGGCGCGAATGGCGGCACGCCCGGCTCGCCGACGCCGCTCGGCGGCGTGTCGGGATCAACGGGCACGATGTGCACGTTGGTGACCAGCGGCGCCTCGTCGATTCGGACCACCGGATGGTCGTCGAAGTTGCGCTGCTGCACCCGGCCATTCTTGAAGCTGATCTCGCCATATTTGGCGAGGCTCAGCCCCATGATCGCGGCGCCTTCGAGCTGCGAGGCGATGCGCTCGGGGTTGACGAAGGTGCCGCAGTCGATCGCGGTGTCGACCTGATGCACCACGAGCTTGCCCTTGTCGTCGACCGACACCTCCACGATGGTGGCGATGTAGCTGACGAAGCTGCGATGCGCGGCGATGCCGAGGCCGTGGCCCTTGGGCACCGAGCGGCCCCAATTGCCCTTCTCGGCCACGAACTCGACGACGCGGCGCAGCCGGCCGGTGTCGATCGGATAGCTCTCGTAGGGCTCGCCGTAGTTCCAGAGATCCTTCACCGAGGCGAGCTTCAGGACGCGCGGAGTGCCGATCAGATCGAGCAGCGTGTCCTTCTGGTCGCGGCCGGTCGCGTGCGCGATCTCGCCGACCATCGACTGCACGGCGAAGGCGCGCGGGATGTTGGAGACCGAGCGGAACCAGCCGATGCGGGTCATCGCCTTGGCGGCGGGATTCTCACATTGGATGTTGGCGATCTCGAACGGCATGTCGACGAGGCCCATGCCGAGCTCGAACGGCGCGGCATGATCGGCGCCCGCCGCGAAGGTCGACAGGATGGTTGGCGCGGCGCTGCGGTGGCGCCAGGCCACCACCTTGCCGCTCTTGTCGAGCCCGGCTTCGATGCGCTCCACCGACACGGTGTGCAGGAAATCGTGATGGAGGTCGTCATCGCGCGTCCACTGCACCTTGACCGGTGCGCCCAGCGTCTTCGACAGCAGGGCAGCCTCGAGCGCGAAGTCGCATTTGGACTTCCGCCCGAACCCGCCGCCGAGCAGGGTGACGTTGACGGTCACGTTCTCCGGCGGGATCTGCAGCGTCTTGGCGACATCCTCGTGCGTGCCGCCGGGGCTCTGCACAGGCGCCCAGATCTCGGCCTTGTCGCCCTTGACGTCGGCGACCGCGACCGGCGGCTCCATGCTGGCATGGGCGAAATGCGGCAGATAGTACTCGCCGGTGATCACCTTGTCGGCCGACTTCAGCGCGGCCTCGACGTCGCCTTCCTCGCGTACGACGAGGCCCGGCTGGCGCGCGGCGGCCTCGAGCTCGGCCCGATAGGCGACAGAGTCGTAGCTCGCATTGGCGCCGTCGTCCCACTCGATCTTGAGCACGTCGCGGCCCTTGATCGCGGCGCCGGTGTTGCGCGCGATCACGGCGACGCCGCCAAGCGGCTGGAACTTCGACGGCCAGGGCCAGCCCTTGACCTCGATCACCTGCTCGACGCCGGGCACCTTCAGCGCCTCGGCCGGATCGAACGACTTGACCTTGCCGCCGGTCACCGGCGGCCGGGCGATGACCGCGTATTTCATGCCGGGCAGGCGGACGTCGGCGCCATAGCGCGCCTTGCCGACGGTGATGTCGTGCAGATCGACGATACTGACCTGGCCCTTGCCGAGATAACGGAAGTCCTTCGGCGACTTCAGCTGCACGGTGTCGACCGCAGGGACCGGCAGATTGGCTGCATCGGCCGCGAGCTCGCCGAAGCCGAGGCGGCGGCCGCTGGCGCTGTGCACGACCTCATGATTGACGGCTTTCACTTCGCTCGGCGGCACGCCGAGGCGCTTGGCCGCCGCGGCTTCGAGCATCGCCCGCGCCATGGCGCCGATCTGTCGCATCGGCAGCAGATAGTGCCGCGTGCTGCGCGAACCGTCGGTATCCTGGTTGCCGAACTTCACCTCGTCGCCGGGAGCCTGCACGACGCGCACGCGCGACCAGTCGGCTTCCATTTCCTCCGCCACGATCAGTGGCAGGCTGGTACGCACGCCCGTGCCCATCTCGGAGCGGTGGGCGAGGATCGACACGATGCCGTCGGGGGCGATCGAAACGAAAACCTTGGGATCGACCACGGTGCCGTGCGGCATCTTGCCGGCGCCGGTTTCATAGGCGGCAAACGCCGGGCGCGACAGCAAGGGAGCCGCGAGCACGAACCCGCCGGCGAGGCCCAGCGTCTGCAGGATGGTACGGCGCGAGACGTTCTCGACCTTGAGATGCCGCTCGAAGCCGCGGCGAGACGCGGACTTTGCGATGTCGGGATTTGCGATGATGCTCATGATCACACCCCCGTCGAGGCCAGATGGACCGCATTCTCGATGCGCTGATAGCAGCCGCAGCGGCAGATGTTGCCGGCCATCGCATCCCTGATCTGGTCATGCGACGGCTTGGGATTCTCGTTCAAGAGTGCGGCCGCCTGCATGATCTGCCCGGCCTGGCAGAAGCCGCATTGCGGCACGTTGACCTGCCGCCACGCCTTCTGCACCGGATGATCTCCAGTCGGATGCAGACCTTCGATGGTGGTGACCTCCCGTCCCGCGACATCCGACACTGCGGTGATGCAGGCGCGCGCCGCTTCCTTGTCGACTATCACGGTGCAGGCGCCGCACAGCGCTGCGCCGCACCCATATTTCGTTCCGGTCAAACCCAGCTCGTCGCGCAGATACCACAGCAGCGGCAGGCTCGGATCGCCATCCCAGCTCTGCTCCTGTCCGTTGATTTTCACCTTGATCATGTTCGCCCTCGCTCTGTCGGACCAATGGTCGCTGTTCTGATCGTTGGTGGACGCGCGCGGGACCACATGTCCTTACGTGCACGCGCCGGATCAATCGAGAGTTGTCGGAAAACGACTAATGATAGCAGACCGGGACAGGCATCGGTCTACACAGGCGCGTGTGTTGTCAGAGCAGACGAGCGCTGCGCGTGCAGCCCGCTGCAACGCAGATGCGGAACAATGGGCGATGCGCCGACAACAATGGCGGCCGCCAGACCAAAACGACGACAAAAAAAGAATGCCTCGCCAGCGTGGGGCAGGCGAGGCACCAAGTCTTCAGGAAGGAACGCTTCAGTTGGTACGCTTGGTACGTGGCGGCCGTCAGGCCGCCTTTGCTTTCGCCACGTGGGTGGCAATCGCATCCATCAGGGCCGGCGACAGGCAGTCATAGGGCTCGAGCCCCAGCTCCTTCAATCGCGCCCGAATCTCGCCCATCTGTTCCGGCTTCACGCCCGACTCGATCACCGAGGAGACGAAGGCCGCAAAGCCCGGCGCGGCCGAACCCTGCTCCTGGAACAGCTCGGGGTGAATGAAGTCGAGGCCGTAGAACGGGTGGCCCGTGTTCTCGATGCGGCCATACATATGCGTGCCGCAGCCCGTGCAGGCGTAGCGCTGGATGACGGCGGAGGGATCGACGATCTTGAGCTTGTCGCCGTTCTCCAGCACCGTGACGTTCTGCCGCGGCACCACTGCAACGACCGAGAAGGTCGCGCCGGAGGGCTTCCAGCATTTGGTGCAGCCGCACGCGTGGTTATGCGCGACATCGCCCTTGATGCCGACCTTGACCGGCCGGTCGTGGCATTTGCAGACCAGCGTGCCGCCGGCGAAATGGCCGCTTCCTTGTTTGACGCCGTTATCGACGGACGGATGGATGTGGACAGTCATGGCGCAATCCTCCTCAGTTTTGCGTGCTTGGGGTCAGAACACGACGACGGAACGGATCGATTTGCCCTCATGCATCAGGTCGAAGCCCTTGTTGATGTCTTCGAGCTTGAGCGTGTGGGTGATCATCGGGTCGATTTCGATCTTCCCGTTCATGTACCAGTCGACGATCTTGGGAACGTCGGTGCGCCCGCGCGCGCCGCCGAACGCCGTGCCCTTCCAGACGCGTCCGGTGACGAGCTGGAACGGGCGGGTCGCGATCTCCTTGCCGGCTTCGGCGACACCGATGATGATCGATTCGCCCCAGCCGCGATGGCAGGCTTCCAGCGCCTGGCGCATCACCGTGGTATTGCCGGTGCAGTCGAAGGTGTAGTCGGCACCGCCATCCGTCAGCGCAACCAGATGCTGGACGATGTCGCCGGTCACCTTCTTCGGGTTGACGAAGTGGGTCATGCCGAAGCGGCGCCCCCATTCCTCCTTGCTGTCATTGACGTCGACGCCGACGATCTTGTCGGCGCCCGCCATCCGCGCGCCCTGGAGCACGTTGAGGCCGATGCCGCCGAGGCCGAAGACGATGACGTTCGAGCCGGGCGTGACCTTGGCCGTATTAACGACTGCGCCGACGCCCGTGGTGACGCCGCAGCCGATATAGCAGCTCTTGTCGAAGGGCGCGTCCTCGCGAATCTTCGCGACCGCGATCTCCGGCAGCACGGTGAAGTTGGAGAAGGTCGAGCAGCCCATGTAGTGGTAGATGGCCTGGCCCTTGTAGCTGAAGCGCGACGTGCCGTCGGGCATCAGGCCCTTGCCCTGCGTGGCGCGGATCGCGGTGCAGAGATTGGTCTTGCGGCTGAGGCAGCTCTTGCACTGGCGGCATTCCGGTGTGTAGAGCGGAATGACGTGATCGCCGGGCTTGACCGAGGTCACGCCAGGGCCGACCTCGCGCACGATGCCGGCGCCCTCATGGCCGAGGATCGAGGGGAAGATGCCCTCGCTGTCGAAACCGTCGAGCGTGTAGGCATCGGTGTGGCAGATGCCGGTGGCCTTGATCTCGACCAGTACCTCGCCGGCCTTCGGCCCTTCGAGGTCGACCTCGACGATCTCCAGCGGCTTCTTGGCTTCGAAAGCGACCGCGGCGCGCGTCTTCATGTCTCAAACTCCTCTTTCATTCTCTTGAGCCCGCGACGCTGCCCAGGGAAACTGTTCAGGCGCGGTCCCCGTCGTCAGTCATTTCTTGCCCATGCAGGAGTTCTCCGCTTCCGTATAGGCTGGCGGTTTGTCCTCGTGCTTGGCCGGGCGAACGCGTCCCACCGCGTCATTGCCGCGGGCGCGCAGGTAGATGTAGAGGTCGTCCATGTAGCAGGCCACGTTCGGATTGTCGCCGAAAGCCGGCATGACGTTCTCCTGGGACGTGCTGACATTCTTGCGGCCGCTGGCGATGACACCGATGAAATCGCCGTAGCTCATGGTCTTGACCGAGTCCTTCAGCGCAGGCGCATAAGTCGATCCCATGCCGTCGGGCCCGTGGCAGACGTGGCATTCGGAATGATAGCGGCGGTATCCGGAGTAGGTGTACCAGTCGACCGATCCGTCGGCGCCCACCTTGTAGGTCGGATTGCCATCCTTATCGAAGTACTTCCCGTCCTCGGACTTGACGGCCGCAGGATCTCCCGGACTTTCCGCCCAGGCATTTTCGGCGACAGTCATCCCGCCGGTTGCCAGGATCAGAGCCGTGGCGACCGCAAAACAGATTCTACGCAAGGGCGTCTTCCCTCAATTTTCTGGGGCAGGCGAACCGGCGCATGGACGAGATCCATGCGCCGGAAGCAGGTGCCTAGCTCACTGCTGCGGGAGCGAGAACACGGTGAGCGCGCCGCCCAGGGCGGTGTAGTTGCTCAGCGCTGCGTAGCCGCCGACCGCACCGAGACCGGCGGTCGGATCCGTCAGGCCCGCCGCGAGACCGATGCCGGCCCAGCCACCGACACCCGAGAGCACGGCGACATACTGCTTGCCGCCTGCCTCGTAGGTCGTGACGTTGCCGATGATGCCGGACGGAGTCTTGAACTTGTAGAGCTCCTTGCCCGTCTTGGCATCGACCGCCTTGAGGTAGCCTTCGAGCGTTCCGTAGAACACCACGCCGCCGGCCGTTGCGAGCGCACCCGACCACACCGAGAACGGCTCCTTGTTCGACCAGGCGATCTTGCCGGTCTTGCCGTCCCAGGCGATGAAGTTGCCCATATGGGTCTCACCCGCCGGCGGATACATCGACAGCGTCGCGCCGACATAGGGCTGACCTGCGGTGTAGCTCACCTTGAAGGGCTCGTAGTCCATGCAGACATGGTTGGTCGGTACGTAGAACAGCTGCGTGTCCGGCGAGTATGCGGCCGGCTGTTCATCCTTGGTGCCGAGCGCCGCCGGGCAGATGCCCTTGGTGTTGACGTCTTCACCCTGCTTGTCGGTCGAGTATTGATCGACGACCTTCGGACGGCCGTAGGTCGGCGAGTTCTTGTCCATGTCGACGCCGGTGGTCCAGTTCACCTTCGGGTCGAACTTTTCGGCGACGAGGAGCTCGCCGCTGGCACGGTCGAGCGTATAGCCGAGGCCGTTACGATCGAAGTGCGTGAGCAGCTTGCGCGGCTGACCGTTGATCGACTGGTCCGACAGGATCATCTCATTGACGCCGTCATAGTCCCACTCGTCGTGGGGCGTCATCTGATAGACCCATTTCGCGACGCCGGTGTCGGCGTGGCGGGCGAAGATCGTCATCGACCACTTGTTGTCGCCGGGACGCTGCTTCGGGTTCCAGGTCGAGGGATTGCCCGACCCGTAATAGACCATGTCGAGCTGCGGATCGTAGGAGATCCAGCCCCAGGTGCAGCCGCCGCCGGTCTTCCACTGATCGCCTTGCCAAGTCTTCAGGCTCGAGTCCTTGCCGACCGGCTTGCCGAGCGCGGTGGTGTTGGCATCGAACAGGATCTGGTCATCCGGACCTTCGGAATAGGCCTTCCAGACCTGCTTGCCGCTCTTGATGTCGTAAGCGGTCATGCTGCACTGGACGCCGAACTCGCCGCCGGACGTGCCGACCAGGACCTTGTCCTTCACCACCAGCGGCGCCGAGGTGCCGGTCTGGCCCTTGGTCGGATCGCCGTTGACGGCGGTCCAGACATGCTGGCCGGTCTTGGCGTCGATCGCCACCAGCTTGTCGTCGGCCTGATGCAGGAAGATCTTGCCGTCACCATAGGCGACGCCGCGGTTGACCGTGTCGCAGCACATCACCGGAATGACGTTCGGGTCCTGCTTGGGCTCGTACTTCCAGACGATCTTGTTGTCCTGCGCGAGATCGAGCGCATACACCTTGTTCGGGAACGGCGTATGCACATACATCAGGTTGCCGATGATGAGCGGTCCGCCTTCATGGCCGCGCAGCACGCCGGTGGAGAAGGTCCACGCGACCTGCAGCTTGCCGACGTTCTGGGCGGTGATCTGGTTGAGCTTGGAGTAACGCGTATTGGCGTAGTCTCCCGCCGGCATCACCCAGTCCTTCGGGTTGGCCGACATCTTGACCAGCTCTTCACTGGCCCACGCGCCACCCGCGGCAAGCGCCGCGACTGACGTCAGACATGTTGCGAGTAGCACTCTTCGCATCGTCTTTCCTCCCGGGTTCAACTGAGGTTCCGCATCACGCGGCCCAGTATTCGTTTTCGGCATCATTGATTATCCACTTCCCAACCGGGAAACTTGCCCAAAAGAGAAAAGAGCTTGCTCAAGAGTGAAGCGAATAGAAGTTTTTGAAGGAGATTTTGCTTTGCTGGTCCGCAACATGAGGGCCACTCTTGCTGCGCAGCATCAATTTGCAGCATCGCGGTTCCACCGAGGGTTGACGTTTCCCTTGACCTTACAGAGATGAAGGCGGAGGATCAGGCAGGGCGCGTTATGGAACGAGTGCGCCGCGAAAGAGCCGCAGCCTTAAAATGGGAGCAATCTTGCTGCAGTCTCGTTCGCCGTCCTGCGGCGGACCCGTTGCGTTTCGATCATGAATCGGTGGATGAAACATGTCCGATACGATCCGCTCGCTTAATACTTCGGGCTTCTCGCCGAAGAGCCAGATCCAGCGTTGGTCAGATGCACTGACCGACCTGTGCGGACGTTTCGATGTCGATCCGCTGGAGGGGGCCTCATTCGAGGGGCGCATCAATTTCACGACGGTGTCGCGCCTGAAGCTCTGCCAGATCGAGGCCAGCCAGCACCGCATTGCGCATTCCTATGCGCGTGCGCAAAAGGCGGCACATCCCTACATCAAGATCTTGTTCCAGACCTATGGAACGTCCTATTTCGAGCAGGATGGCCGCCAGATCGAGATCGGCCCCGGCGATTGCCTCGCCTACGATGTGTCGTCGCCGCACACGATCATCAGCCCCGCGTTGACGCGCCATGACGTTGTCATCGTGCCCAAGGAGCTGTTGCAGGAGCGCGGTTTCCGGTCGGAGAAGATGCCGGCATACAAGCTGTCGGCGCGGAGCGGGACCGGCCGGATTGCGCATGACGTCACCCATGCCGCGTTCGACGAGGCGACCCGGCTGTCGCCCAACTCGGCGGCCAGCGTCGCCGAGTCGCTGATCGATCTGCTGCTGCTGCCGCTGCGCGAAGCCGATCGAATGCTGGACCGTGCGGGACCCGAGGCGGTCTATATCCGCGCTCAAGCCTTCATCCGCGAGCATCTGCGCGATCCCGATCTGTGCATCGATCAGATTTCGGCGGCCCTGGGTTGCACCAAGCGCTACCTTCACATGGTCTTCAGCGATCGTGGGATGACGGTCAGCGACTACATCTGGCGGGCCCGGCTTCAGCATTGCCGGCAGGAGCTGGAGACGCAGAGCGGCAAGACCATCACCGATGTCGCGTTCTCATGGGGCTTTTCGAGCTCGTCGCACTTCAGTCGCGTTTTCCGCAAATATTTCGGCGTCGTGCCATCGTCGGTTCACAAGACTGCGGCGCGCTGAGCGGTCGTGGAGCGACCGCGCTAGCGTGCGCCGCTCCGGATGATCCTCTGGAATGCATCGCCGAGAATCACCGGCTCGCGCGGCGGAAGATAGGTCAGTCCGGCGGACCGACCGAGATTCGCCAGGGCCCCGGAGCCGTCGAGCTCCGTCAATGCCTTGTCGACCGATGTGATGAGCTCGGCCGAACTGGCCAGCCCGACATAACCTCGGTTCACGCCGATCGGATAGCTGTAGCCCGACCCGCCGAGCTTGGTGTCGGGATGAGCCGCCCGATACGCATCGAAACGTCTGCTATCGAGCAGGGTCGCGTCGAACTTGCCCTGTTCGAGCGCGCCGAGCAGATCGTCCCGCGCCGGAATCAAATGAGTGATGTCGTCGATCAGCCGTCCCTTGTCGAACGTCATCAGGATGGCATCCGCCAACGTGCCGCTCTCGATTGCCAGCCGCAGCCCGGCCAGATCGCCGATGTCGGTAATCGGACGCGGTTTCGCGGAAGGTCCGAGAACGACGGTCAGTGTTGAGAACATATACGGCTTGCTCGGCATCAGCGTGCCGAGCGGAACACGGCGGCGGCGGTCGTCGCGCGTGGCGCCATCGAAGTCCGGCAGCTTGGCCGTCTTGACGCCCGGCGCGACCAAGCCGTCCTGCGTGAACGCATAGCTGCCGAGCAACGAACAGCGTCCGTCCGATAGCAGTGCATTCGCCTCCAGCGCTGGACTGGAATCTTCGTCCAATTTGCTTTCGTACCACTGGATCTCGAGCTTCCTGCCGAGGCGATCGGCGATCGCCTGACCGAGCAGGACATCGAAGCCGCCGCCGGGCTTGCCACGATGATGGACCGAGAGCGGCGGAAGATTTTCGTCGAGGCAGATGCGCAGCACGTCGTCAGCGGCTGAAGCCGCTGACGACACCGTCGAAATCATCAAGGCGGCCAACCAACAGCAGAGATGGCGCATCATTGCGCTCTCCGGCTCGAAACGTAGGCCCACAGCGCGGTGATCTCGTCATCGCTGAGAATATCGCCCCAGGGCGGCATGCGGCCGTTCTTGCCCTGCTTCACCGTGGTGACGAAACGAGGCTGGTCATCGGGAAACCGGCGCAGGTCGGGCGTCACAGTGCCGGAGTTCACCATGTTGGGCCCGTGGCAGTGCGAGCACTTCTGAGCGAACGTCGTCTTGCCGAGGTCGACCTGGCTGTGTGCAGCGCTGCCATCTTGTTGTTGGGCGAGGGCGGTCGTCGATGGCACGGCCAAAGTCGCCATGACGGCGGCGAAGGCCGCCGCCGTTCTCATGAACATGGTCTGTCTCACGGGCGATCCGCACTCAATTCTTGACCGCGAAGACCCACAACGAGCCGCCTGCCGGAACGTTGGCGAGGCGCTCGTCACCGGAGAACAGCGAGTAGACGCCGCCGTAGCCGGAGGTGACAGCGACATACTGCACGCCGTCCTGCTGCCAGGTGACGGGCTGGCCCTCGATGCCGGAGCCGGTCTGGAACTGCCACAGCTTCTTGCCGCTGTCGGCGTCGAAAGCTTCGAACTCGCCGGTCAGCTTGCCCGAGAACACCACGCCGCCTGCCGTGGACAGCACGCCGGAGAAGCGCGGGATGTCGCTCGGCTGCTCCCACTTGGTCTTGCCGGTCATCGGATCGATGGCCTTGAGCTGACCGCGCGGCCCTTCCGGCCAATCCCACAGATCCGTCAGGTCCATGCCGAGGTACCACTCGCCGGCCTTGTAGGTCGCAGGCTCGGTCTTGTAGTGACCGCCGAACACGAGCGTATTGGCATAGGCCAATCCCGTTTGCGGATTGAACGACATCGGTTCCCAGTTCTTGCCGCCGAGAATCGACGGATAGACCGTGACCTTCTTGCCCTCGCGCGCATCACGCGTCACGTCGGTCTCGACCGGCTTCCCGGTCTTCAGGTCGATGCTGGAGGCCCAGTTCACCTTCACATAGGGGTTGGCCGCGAGCAGCTTCCCATTGGTGCGATCGAGCACGTAGAAGAAGCCATTGCGGTTGGCGTTCATCAGCACCTTGGTCGGCTTGCCCTCGACGTTCATGTCGGCGAGCACCATCTCCGCGACCGCGTCGTAGTCGAACGGATTGTTCGGCGAGAACTGGAAGTGCCACTTCATCTTGCCGGTCTTCGGATCGAGCGCGAGCACCGAGCAGGTGTAGAGGTTGTCGCCCGGGCGCACCGCCGCGTTGAACGGTCCGGGATTACCGACGCCCCAGAACACGGTGTTCTGCTCGGGATCGTAGGAGCCGGTGATCCAGGTCGAGCCGCCGCCCAGCTTCCAGGTGTCGCCCTTCCAGGTGTCGCCGCCGGGTTCATCCGGGCTCGGGACCGTGTGCGTGCGCCACAAATGCTTGCCCGTCGCGGGATCCCAACCATCGATGAAGCCGCGGGTGCCGAACTCGGCGCCGGAGATGCCCGTCAAAACGACGCCGTCGGCCACCAGCGGCGCGACGGTCATCGAGTAGCCTTCCTTGATATCGGCGGCTTTCTGGCGCCACAGCTCCTTGCCGGTTTTGGCATCGAGCGCAATCACGTTGGCATCGAGCGTCGTCCGGAACACCTTGCCGTCGTACAGTGCGGCGCCGCGATTGATGATGCCGCAGCAGACCACGCGCGGCGTCTCGGCGGGATAGTCGATCTTGCTCTTCCAGATCTGCTTGCCGGTCTTGGCGTCGACGGCCATCGTCGCATTGTGGGTCGTGACGTAGAGCACGCCCTGATAGACCAGCGGCTGCGATTCTTCACTGCGATCATCGGCGAAACTGTAGTTCCAGACCGGGACCAGGTTCTTGGCGTTGTCCTTGTTGATCTGGGTGAGCGGGCTGAACCGCTGCAGATTGTAGCCCATGCCGTAGTTGAGGACGTTTGCCGTATCAGTTGCACCCTTGACCAACTGATCGGCGCTCTGCGCGCTTGCACCATGTGATGCAAAAATGGCGAGGCCTGCGGCCAGCGCGATCCGCTTCATTCATTTTCCTCCGAGATTTTTATGCGCGCCTATCCTGACGCTGCGGGAACAACACTCCCCTCGAAATCAGGAACCGTCAATACGAAAAGGTGGCAACGACCCCCGTCTCATCGGGAAGCCCTCCTCGTTCGATTCGGACGGAGCAGCCAAGCCGTTGTCGCTGCTCGCTGATCGAGTTCGGCATGATGGCACCGCTCCTATGCTGCGTTGCGGCACGAACATTGCTTCACTGCATCATGCCGGGACAACAGAGGAGTAGGCGGATGAGACGAACCATCCTTTGGCTCGGCATGCTTTGTTGCCTTTGGGTGAGTGCGAGTGCGCGTGATCTCGGTCAGTGGGGAGCGGTCGATCCTGCATTGCGTCAATGGTACGAGGCGTTGATGCAGCCCGATGTCCCGACGGCATCATGCTGCGGTGAGGCTGACGCCTACTTTGCCGATGAGATCCATGTCCGCAACGGCAAGACCTATGTCATCATCACCGATGACCGTCCCGATGAGCCGCGTGGCCGTCCGCACATCGATGTCGGTACCGAAATCGAGGTCCCCGATCACAAGCTGAAGTGGGACAAGGGAAATCCGACGGGGCACGGCATCATCTTCCTGAGCCGCAATCGATATGTGTTCTGCTATGTGCAGCCGGGCGGTGCGTGAGCGAAGCTGCCGTCCCGCTCAGGGGGCACGTCCTACGAGGATTGAGGCGGAACGGCGTCCAGCCAGGTGGGTGGATTTTTGTTTCGTTCAATCGATCGCCAACCGCTGGGAAATGCTCCACGGTTGCGGAGCCTTGCGTTCCACCTGATGCGGTCCTAGCTTCGACGTCGGCGCGAGCAATGCGTCAGTCAATGATAGTCGAACTTGGGAGCTTGAAATGGCCTGGAAGACACCGAAGATCGTCGAAGTGCCGGTTGGCATGGAAATCAACATGTACGCCTGTGCGGCGCGCAAGTAGCGCGTAGCGGTCTGCCAAGCCACGAAGAGCAAAATTTGCTTCGGACTGGCTTGGCGGATCCATTCTGCAGACGACCCGCGAGATCGTCCCGGCGACCGGCCTCTCGGCCGATCGGGTATGACGGGCACACCGCCGAACGTTGGTGACGGCCTGAGGACCGTCCAAGGATCAAACGTCCTGCGTGTCGAAGATATACAGATCGACGCCGCCATCGGCGAAGTTGGGCAGATCGCCCGCCGCCGCCTTGCCTTCGGCAGAGCCCATTCCCGCCTGCAGCGCCTGCATCGAATCGAATACCAGGGTGGCAACGAGGTGGATGTTGGTGGCGCCCGCCGGCCCATTCACCGGGCCGCGGCTGATATCGTAGCTCTTCAGGCCGGGAATCTTCTTCGCCAGCGGCACGTGGACGTTCATGTAGTGTTTGTCGAATGCCTCGGCGCTCTTGGGGGTCTTGTAGAGTACGAGAACCTTGGGCATCTGCTTCCTCCGCATTCGCTCTTCTTGAGGTCGATCGACCGAGTCCATTGCAGCCGATCTGCCGGTTCGGATCAAGCGTCAGGGCCGGCTTGGCCCGGGGATGGTCGTTCCAGCATTGGTTCCGCTGGATAATTTGTTGCGCAAAGAGAAACTGATGCAGCCGGATGTCGTAGTTTCAGGTACGTTGCTTCAGGCTTATCGAAGGACAACGAGCCATGAGCCCCATCGATCTCGTCATCACCGTCTGCGCAGTCCTGTCTCCGGCCACCTGCGAGGAGCAGCATCTCGTTTTCGCAGATGGCGGCGCCTCTCTGCAGCAATGCGCGATGAAGGCGCCGCCCTACATCGCCCAGTGGATCGGCGAGCACCCGAAATGGACGGCGGTGCGGTGGCGCTGCGAATATCCGCACACTAACGACAAGGCCTGAGGCCGGCTTGGCCGTCGGCACGCTGGCTGCCTACTTCGTGCACTCCTTGAGGTCCTTGTCCGCGACCGAGATCACGGCGTCAGCCTTGATGTCGAGGCCGCGTACGACGCACTGCCGCTCGCCGGCATAGCTCACCTTGGCGTCGTAGCGCCCAGGCTCAATGCCGGTGAGCTTCAGCCGTTCGTCGTGATCGAGCTCCTTGTCCTTGTCGCTCAGCGTCTGGTTCGGACCCCAGTTGTTCTGGCCGGCCGGAGAGAGCTGAAAACCGGTCATCGTTGCGGTGGTCAGATTCCAGAGCCGGATGCCCTTACTTTGTGCGACGGCTGCGAGCGGCATGGCGAACAGAATGGTTGCCGTCACGGCGAGTCCGCGTTTCATGGCATTTCCCTGGGTTTCCGATGTCCTTTGATTGCCATGACTATGACACGGAAAAATCCAGTCGCGCCAGATCGGCCTTGGTCGCCGCAACGGTGTCGTTGTTGCGCTGCGCGCGCGGCAGGTCGATCGGGACGGCATGCAGCAGACGGGCGGGGCGCGAGGATAGCAGGAAGATCCGGTCGCCGAGCCGCGCCGCGTCGTCCATGCTGTGCGTGACCAGGAGCGTGATCATCGGCCTGTTGGCCACCAGCGTCGCAATCTCCTCGCGCAGCCGCGCGGCGAGCGCGTCGTCGAGCGAAGCCAGCGGCTCATCCAGGATGAGGAAATCCGGCTCGACCGCAAAGGCGCGCGCCAGCGCGACGCGGCGGGCCAGGCCGAGCGACAACTCGCCTGGAAAATGGCTGCGATGTCCCTCGAGCTCGAGCACGCCGAAGATCGCGGCCAGCCTGTCCTCGGCGACACCGGGCGCTGCCAGCCGGACGTTGTCCTCCACCGATCGCCACGGCAGCAGCCGCGGCTCCTGGAACACCATCGCCAGCCGGGCTCCCTCAGGCCGCGATACCTGGCCCTGATAGTCGTTGTCCAGACCGGCGAGGATCCGCAGCATCGTGCTCTTGCCGCACCCGGAGGGGCCGACGACGACGCCGACCTCGCCCCGCTGCAGCGCAAAAGCAATGCCCGCAATCACCTCCTGGCGCTTGCCATTGGCGCTGGTGTAGCTCTTGGACCTGATATCGACCTCAAGCCGCACGGAGCCGCCACCTCGATGCGCGCTGCTCGAACGGCTGGACGATGACGGCCTCGATCACCAGCACCACGGCAGCAAAGCTGAGCGAGTAGGCGAGCAGCAGCGGAATGTCGAACAGCTGGAAGGCGACGCCGATCTCGAAGCCGATGCCGTTGGGCCGTCCGAGCAGTTCGGCCACCAGCACGATCTTCCAGACCAATGAAAGGCCGGAGCGCGCGGCAGCCGCAATATAAGGTGCGAGCTGCGGCAGCAGGACGTGGCGGAGGATGCGTCCGCGCGAAAAGGAAAACACCTTGGCCATCTCGTCGAGCGATGGATCGAGCGCGCGGGCGCCTTCACGCAGGGTGACGACGGCCGTCGGCAGCTTGTTGATCGCGATCGCCGCGATCGCAGCGACCTCGGTGAGACCGGCCCAGATATAGGCGAGCACGATCACCACCAGCGCCGGCAGATTGAGCAGCAGGATCAGCCAGGGATCGCCGAGGCGGTTGGCGAGCTGGCTGCGCCCCATCAAAAAGCCGATTGCCGAGCCGAGTGCCATCGACAGAGTGAAGGCGAGGGCGACGCGGGCGAGCGTTGCGCCGAGATGCAGAAACAGCGCGCCGGACCGCGCCTCCGCCACCGCAACCGCAAGCACGGCCGATGGCAATGGCAGCTTGGCGCTGCCGGCGACAGCCGCGGCAATCCACCAGGTGGCGAGCAGAAGCGCAAAGGACAACAGCCGCAGCACTAATCCCTCGCATCCGCCCTGTAGTAGGTGCCGGGACTGAGCTCAGTCGCGGGGCCGACCAGATCGCGACCGCCGATCGAGGCGAGAACGCCGTAGAGAACGCGGGCGTCGGCCTCTTCCTCTGCCACCGGCCGGCGCGGAATACCTTCGCGATAGCGGTCGCGATAGGCGCGCAAGGTGGCGTCGTCCTGTGCGCCGGTCAGCGGGGCGATCGTTTGCCAGTCGGCGTCGGAAGTCGCCAGGATCTCCTTGGCCTTGGCCGTGACGGTTAGGAAGCGTGCGACGAGATCGCGATGCTTGGCGGCCCAGTCCTCGTCGAAGACATAGCCGATCATCGCGGTGCGGCCCTTGGCGCCGAATGGCGGCAGCAGGTCCTCGATGCCGGCAAGCCGGCGGAAGCCCTTGGCCTCCAGGGCCGCGCAGAAATTCCAGAAGTTCAAGCCCGCATCCATCTCGCCGTCGGCCAGCTTGGCGGCCAGCAGCGGCGGTGCCCCATAGGTGATGGTTGCCTGCGATTTCAGATCGACGCCGTCGCGCTTGAGCGTGGCCTGCAGCAGCAGCCAGCTCTTGTCGAGCGGGCCGCCGGCCACCGCGAGCTTGCGTCCCTTCAGATCGGCAAGCGTCTTGATCGGTGAGGTCGCCGGCACCATCACGGCGCCGAGCGCGCTCGAATAGGGATAGAAGGTCAGCTTGGCGCCGAGCGCACGCTCGCGCGACACCCACAGCCAGTCCGATACCATGATGTCGGCATTGCCGGCACGCAACGCGATCTTGCCGGCCTCCGGGCTCGCAAGCTCGACCGCATCGATCGCGATATCCGCCTGTTTGTCCAGCTGGCGGGCGCGGATCACGGCCAGCTCCCAGGCGAAGGTGCCGGTCTTCTGCACTGCAACCTTGACGGTCTCGGCGGCGCAGCATGCCGTAACCGGCAGCAGGGCGCAGGCGACAATCGCCATCAACAAACGACCGATCTGCGTCATGAGCCCGTCTGCATTTCCTCGAGATGTGTTCTTTTCAGCCTCATTCCCTTAGCATAGCTTCGGCTGCGATGCCGCGGAGGACTGTGATGCGTAGTGCTGTTCCGGTAGGACCGATTGTCGCCACCCTCATTGCCATGATCGCGCTGCGCGGGTCGGCTCACGCCGAGGATCTCAACGACTATCCGACCTCTGCGCGGGCCGAATATGTGTTCGGCTGCATGAAGGCCAATGGCGAGACCCGGGAGGCGATCGCGCAGTGCTCCTGCTCGATCGACGTGATCGCCTCGATCCTTCCCTATGAGCGCTACGTCACGGCCGAGACCGTCCTCAGCATGTCCCAGGTGCACAGCACTCTCGGCACCCAGTTCCGCACGTCCGAGCAGGCCGCCAACGCGCTGAACGATCTCCGTCGGGCGCAGGCCGAAGCCGAAGTGAGATGCTTCTGAAGCGCTGCCGCTCTGCCGCATCAAGTCCCTGAGCCGTCGGCCGGCCAGTCGTGCTCGAACACGTGGCCCTGCGTATCCTTCGCTTCCGCACGGAATTGCTTGGCGCCGTTCGACACGTAGGTGAAGCGGATATTGGGATCCTCCGAGATCGAGATGCCGCCTTCGACCGACAGCACCAGGCTGCCGTCCTGCGACAGCGTCAGCCGGTCGATGAAGAAGGCCGGAATGTAGAGCTGCGTCACCTGGTCCATCTGGAGCCCGGAATTGTTGGGATGCCCGACCATGACCTGCGCTTCGCGGATGCCGCTCGTGGCGCCGTCGCTGCTCTGCATGAACTGCCGGTAGCGCATCTGGCCGATGCGCGCCTTGGCCTCGTCCGGATTCTTCGCCGCCGGGGCCGAGCAGCCTCCGGAAGCCTTGACGAAGGTCTTGACCACATAGAGCTGGCCGTCGGTGAGCTCGGCCACCGCATGCACATCCGTGTAGTTGTTGACGCGGACCCGCGTCGAAATCGCGGTCACGTTGGCGTCCGCGCCGAGCGTAAACTTGGCCGCCATCGGCGCGGGATTCTGGTCGATCACCAGCGTGATGGTCTTGATGCGGCGCTCGTCGGCGGGCGACAGCTTGCTGCGCAGGGTGACCGGAACGACCGAGGCATCCTCGGCGCGCGTCGGCATCTCGATCGACAGCACATTGGTGCCGTCCTGCATCGCCTTGTTGTTGAAGATGTCCTGGACGAGTCCCGGCCAGGGATCGTAACCATCAGCGGCCTTCGCAGGTGCGAAGGCAAGCGCGAGGCATGCCCCGAGAAGCAGGGTGGACGGCAGGTGGAGCCGGATCATGGCGCAATCCTCCTCGGGCAGTCGGGTGAATTAACAATCATAGCGCGTTGCCGCCCTCATTCCCATTCCATTTCCGAGAATGCCGCCGTTGCGTTGCGGGCATTGTAGTCGTCGAACAGCTCCCATTTGCCGCGCTCCGATCCCGCGGCCCCAGCGGCGTCCGCGATCGGCCTGCCTGCCTTGATCAGCCCGCGAACGTCGTGGGCCAATATGTCGAGGTAGCGACGCTCGTCGCTGAGCGCCAGTGGCCACGGGCCGACAGGGCCATGGCCCGGGACGACGCGCTCGGCCGGGATGGTCGCGAGCGCGGCCATGTCGGCGATCCAGCCACGCAGGCTGCCATCCATCACCGGGATGTGACGCAGGAATACGAGATCGCCGGCGAACAAGATCCGGCTCCGGTCATCATAGACGGACAGGTCGCAGTCGCTATGCGCGGTGCTCCAGGCCTTGAGCGTGAGGGTACGGCCGCCGAGGTCGAGCATCATCTCGTCGTCCACGAGGATCGACGGGGCGACGAGACGGACCTCGTCGATCAGCTCGGCACCCATCAGGCGCCGGAACGCCTCGATGTAGTGCGGTCCGCGCAATGCAAGCGCGCGCGGCAGGTTCTTGGCGCCGACGAAGCGCGTGCCGTCGCCCTCGAATGCCGCGTTGCCGAATGCGTGATCCGGATGGGCGTGAGTGTTGACGACGTAGCGCACCGGCTTGGCGGTACGGGCGCGGATCGCTGCCAGCAGCGCGCGGCCTTCGCGGACGCTGCCGCCGGTGTCGATCACGGCGACCGCGTCGTTGCCGACGATGAAACCGACATTGGCGATGGCGCCCTCGTTCGCCGCGTTCATCAGCGCGGTCTGGCCGATGTGAACGAACACGCCGGGCGCGATCTCGCTGACCTCGAGTTCCGGCGGCATGGCAAGAGCGGCGCTGCCGAGCGCCAGCGCCCCCCAGGCGGTGATCGCGATGATCAATTGTCTCACCATCGGCTTGCCTTGCTCGCGTGAGAGGTGTGCGTCAGACGATGGACGTTGCGGTGCAGCAATGGGTCAACTCTTCGCGATGACGGCGGCTGTTGCACCGGAGCGGCCGGCGGCCTAGCATTTTCAAAAATACCGCGATGCGTTCGATAGGGATGGAAATACGGATGACGAAGCGTCACAAACTTGCCTGCTCGCTGGCCGTTGCCGCGGGGCTCACTCTGCTCGGACCGGCCGCCGCTTTCGCGCAGAGCAATGATGGCCTGGACCTGTCGATCGAGCTGGTCGATCCCAAGGTGCTCAGGGTCTGCGCCGATCCGCGTAACCTGCCGTTCTCGAACGAGAAGGGCGACGGCTTCGAGAACAAGCTGGCCGAGTTCTTTGCCGCCAAGCTGCAGAAGAAGGTGGACTACACGTTCTTCCCGCAGGCCACCGGATTCGTGCGCATGACGCTCGGCTCGCACCGTTGCGACGTGATCATGGGCTTTCCCCAAGGGGACGACCTGGTGCAGAGCACCAGTCCCTATTACCGGACGGCCTACGCGATCGTGACCAAGCCGGGCTCCGATCTCGCCGATGTGACGACGCTGGAGGATGCCAGGCTCAAGGGCAAGCACATCGGCATCGTGGCGGGCACGCCGCCGGCGACCAACATGGCGCTGGCCGGGCTGATGCCGACCGCAAAGCCCTATCCGCTGATGATCGACACCCGCGTCGATTCCTCGGCAGAGGCGATGATCAACGATCTGAAGTCCGGCGATATCGATGCCGGCGTGCTGTGGGGCCCGATGGCCGGGTACTACGCCAAGCAGGCGAGCCCGCAGCTGCACGTGACGCCGCTGGTGAAAGAGACCAGCGGACCGAAGCTGATCTATCGCATCGCCATGGGCGTCCGTGGCGCGGACCAGAACTGGCGCCGTCAGCTCAACAAGCTGATCCAGGAGAACCAGGGTGAGATCAACAAGATCCTGCTGGACTTCGGGGTGCCGCTGCTGGACGAGAGCAATCATCTGATCACCGCCGAGGCTGCGGCGAAGACATCGCCATGATCGTTCGGCTCGCCGCGGCGGCGTTGGCAGGCGTGCTGCTGATCGTCGCGGCGGTCCGAGCCGATGATCTCGTGCCGGAGCCGGACAGCTACCGGACCGAGAACTACCGCGCGCCGGTGCCGACGACCCTGGCCGGTGCACGCGTGCTGTCGACGCGGGAGACCGAGGCGATCTGGCGCGCGAAGTCCGCCGCCTTCGTCGACGTGCTGCCGCGCCCGCCCAAGCCGAAGAATCTGCCGGCAGGGACGGTGTGGCGCGAGCAGCCGCGCCTGGACATTCCCGGCAGCATGTGGCTGCCCGATACCGGCTATGGTGTGCTGGCGCCCCAGACTGAGGACTATCTGAGGCGCGGGCTGGCGCACGCGTCGGGCGGCGATCTCGGTCGTCTGCTCGTGTTCTACTGCCTCGAAGACTGCTGGATGTCGTGGAATGCCGCCAGGCGCGCGCTGACCTACGGCTATCGCAACGTCGCCTGGTATCCCGACGGGACCGACGGCTGGAGCCGCGCCGACCTGCCGCTGCAGCAGACGCAGCCTGAGCCGCGGCCTGAGGAGTGAGCGGGGAGGGCGGCGAGAGCGCATCAAAACAGCTACTCCATGTCCTGCTGGATCTCCCGGGCCAGCGCGAACAGGCGCTGGTCGATTGCGGTCGGCACCTCGCAGACGAACTTCATCACGCGACGCCGATCCTCGAAGATGCGCGTCTCCCAGTTCAACTGGTTGGTCATTTCCTCGACCTTGGCCTGATCCGGCGCGGCGCTGCTCTGCATCTCCTGCAGCTTGATCGTGTCGCCGCGCACTTTGTCGACGGCCTCGCGCTGCTTGCGCATGACGCGCTCGAGGCCGTTCATGACCGATGTCCGCTGCGCGTTCAGCGTGTCGAACAGCCCGACGAACAGCAGCTTGCCCTTGCGTGTCTTCTCCTCGGCCGTACCGGTGAGGAAATCGGCGGCGTCCTTCTGGGCCTGCTCCAGCGGGATACGGCGCGCGGCAAGCTTGGCGACGAGCTCGGCCACCTTCGCATCGTCCTTCCAGCTCGCGCCGACATCGTCGATCGGCGGGCCGGACCACACCGCCGCGATGGAGATTTCCGGCACCTTGGCCTGCGGGCAGGGCCAGTCCGGATAGCGCGGATCGGCGCCTTGCGCAGCACTGGCTGACGCAGCGATGGCGACGGCCGCCAGTATCGTTCTCAACCTCATGCCTCGCCTCCGGGACCACGCCTGACAAAACCCCGCGACGGATCATAGGCCAGGATCGCGCCGATCATGAATACGGCGGTGCAGCCGCCGACCACCGCGAGCGAAACCCAGTTCAGCTTGCCGTACAGCGCAAAGCGGATGAGCTCGACCGCGTGGGTGAAGGGGTTGGCTTCGCAGAGATAAGCCAGCCAGGGACTGCCTTCCTCGACCCGCCAGAGCGGGTAGAGCGCCGACGAGGCGAAGAACATCGGGAAGATCACGAAGTTCATGACGCCGGCGAAATTCTCGAGCTGCTTGATGCCGGAGGAAATCAGCATGCCCAGCGCGCCGAGCATCAGGCCGGACAGGATCAGCGCCGGCAGCACCGTCAGATAGCCCATCGGCGGCGGGGTGATGTCCCAGAACCAGGCGATGGCGAGAAACGCATAGACCTGCAGCACCGAGACGGCGGTGCCGGCGAGCAGCTTGCAGAACAGGAGATAGCCGCGCGGCAGCGGGCTCACCAGCAAGGTGCGCATGTTGCCCATCTCGCGATCATAGACCATCGACAGCGACGACTGCATGCCGTTGAACAACTGGATCATCGCCATCAGGCCGGGTGCGATATAGACCTCATAAAGGATGTAGGTCTCGTACGGCGGAATGATTGAGATACCCAGCACCTGGCGGAAGCCGGCGGCGAAGATGAACAGCCAGACCAGCGGCCGCACCAGCGCCGAGACAAAGCGCTCGCGCTGATGCAGGAAGCGCAGGCCCTCGCGCCAGACGATGCCGGTGAGGCAAGTGATGTATTCGCCGGCCGAGAAGCCGCTGCGTGTGGGTGGGGGGGCGTGCACGGTGGTGACGGTCATGGCTCGGAGCTCCGCGCCGGACTGGCCTGGGTCGTCAGCCGCGCGAACGCCGCGTTGACGTCGGTCGCACCGGCCTCGGCGATGACCTGCGGGACGGGCCCGCGCGCCAGCACGCGGCCTTGATGCAGCACCACGAGATCGTCGGTCGCCGCGATCTCGTCGAACAGATGCGTCGCCCAGAGCACGCCGATGCCCTGCTCGGCGACGAGTTGGCGGACATGGCCGACGATGTCGGCGCGCGCCTTGACGTCGAGGCCGACGGTGGCCTCGTCGAGCAGCAAGAGGCGCGGCCGGTGCAGCAGGGCGCGAGCAATCTCCAGCCGGCGCATCTGGCCGCCGGAGAGGTCGCGCACCTTGTTGCCGGCGCGGTCGGCGAGGCCGATCCGCGCCAGCAGCTCCTCGCTGCGCGCGCGGGCCTCGCGGCGGGCGATGCCGTGCAGCGCTGCGTGGTAGAGCAGGTTCTGGGTCAGCGACAGATCGAGATCGAGCGTGCGCGGCTGGAACACGACGCCGAGTAGCCGCAGCGCCTCGCCCGGCGTCCGGCCGATGTCATGGCCGAAAATGCCGATCTGGCCGGTCTGCACCGCGAACAGCCGCGTGATGAGCGAGAACAGCGTGCTCTTGCCGGCGCCGTTGAGGCCGAGCAGGGCGGTGAAGCTCGCAGGCTGGACGGCGAAGCTGACGTCGTTGAGCGCCTTGCGTGCGCCGTAGGAATGGCTGACGCCGGCGACCGACAGCGCGGGGACCCGCTCGGGCGCCGGCTGCGATGCAGAGCCTGTCGAGTCGAGAGCGGGTGCGTTTTGCGTCGTCATGGCTGTGCAATCGTGATGCCCCAGGGCAGCTCGCCGACCTGGATGGTCTTGATCACCTTCTGCGCGGCGACGTCGATCACCGAGACGTCGTTGGAGACGCCGTTGGTGACGAGCAGATATTTCTCGTCCGGTGTGAACTCCATGTGCCAGACGCGCTGGCCGACCAGGAGATACTTCTTCACCTCGTGGGTGGCGCCGTCGACGACGGCGACACGGTTGGCCGGGCCGAGCGCGACGAAGCCGGTCTTGCCGTCCTTGGTCAGGGCGATGCCGACCGGCTGGATCGCCTCGCTGCGCAGGCCGGGCACGGCGAACTTGATCTTGCCGGTGACCTCGCGCTTGGCCGGGTCGATGATCGAGACGGTGCCGCCAATCTCGGCCGAGACCCACAGCTCCGAGCCGTCACTCTTGAACTCGGCAAAGCGCGGCCGCGCATCGACCAGCACGTTGGCGACGATCTTGCGGGTTGCCGTGTCGATGAAATGCGCCATGTTGGTGGTTTCGGAGGTGCAGATCAGGATCTTGCCGTCCGGGCTGAGCATCATGCCCTCGGGCTCGACGCCGACCTGGACGTCGCCGATGCGGACGCGCTTCTCGAGGTCGAGCACCGTGACGGTGTTGTCGTTCTCGTTGGCGACATAGAGCGTCTTGCCGGCGGCGTCCTGCGCGAACAGCTCGGGATCGGGGCCGGAGGGCAGGGTATCCACCACCTCCATCTTCTTGGCATCGATCACCTGAATGGTGTCGTCATCGCCGACCGCGACCATCACGAACTTGCCGTCGCGCGTGAACGCGATGCCGCGCGGCCGCTGGCCGACCTTGATGGTCTTGGTGACCGTCCAGGTGTCGGTGTCGATGACGGAGACGGTGTTGCCTTTTTCGTTGGAGACGAAGGCGACGTAGGCGGAGGCGGGGGCTGCATGGGCCATGACGAGTGCGGCGATGAGCAGGCTGACTGCTGTGCCGAAGCGCTTGCAAAGCTGCGATCGCCCTTCGGGACGCGCGTGTGCGGAAGGCTCCACACCAGCACGCATGTCGGCCCGGCATGTCGGACTAGGCATTCTCATCAGCATGGTTCGATCCGACATCATTGCAGCTTGCACTTGGTTTCGGGGCGGTCGATACCGAGGGTGTCGAGTTCGGAGACCTGGTGCAGGAAGCCCTCCTGCGGGGAGACCGAGACGATCATGCGGCCGTCGGCTAAGAGGATCGGCTGGCGGAGCTGCAGGTTCCAGTCGCGCAGCGAGAGGCGGGTGCCCTTGAAGGCGGCGATCGTGAAGTTCTGGCTCTTGAGGTAGTCGGTCATCGTCTTGGCGTCGCCGGAGTTGGTGCGCGAGGCGACCTCGCCGACCATGCGCACGGCCATCCAGGCCTGCATGTCCAAGGCGTCCATGCGGCGCGAGGCGAGCTTCATGAAGCGGTTCTGCAGCTGGGTGGCGCCCCATTGGTCCTGTGAAGGATCCCAACTGGTCGGACGCAGGCCAGCGGAGCCGGCGACGGGCCTCGCATCCCAGGTGCGATAGGGCAAATAGGAGGCGAACACCTCGCTCTCGTCGGCGGTGACCAGCACGTCATAGGCCGGCGCCTTCTGCGTGAACACCGGCATCTGGCGCTGGATCAAGGTCACACCGCTGTCGGTGCGGCGCGCGCCGCCGGTGTCCGCGAAGGTGCGCTCCTCGACGATCTTGGCGCCGAAGCGGGTGGCGGCGCGGCGCAGCGCGTCGGCGAACAGTCTGTCGTTGTCGTGCGAACCGGTGACGAGCAGCCAGCGCTTCCACTGCTTCCAGACCAGATATTGCGCCAGGCCGTCGGCCAGCATCGAGCGCGTCGGTGCGACATGGATGACGTTGGCGCGGCAGTCCTGCTCGCGCAGCCGGTCGTCGGTGGCGCCGACATTGAGCAGGGTGACGCCGCGGCCCCGCAACGCATCTGCGACCTTCAGCAGCGCATCTGCCGGCAGGTCCACGAGGACGAATCCCGTCTTGCCGGCGAGCTCATTGGCGGCCTGCGCGGCGTCCTCGTCATCCTTGACGCGGCGGTCGATCAAAGTGAAGCGCTGGTTGAGGAACTTGCCGGTGGTGTTGTTGTCCTCGATCGCGAGCTTCGCGCCGGCCACGCCATCATCGGCCGCAGGCTGGTCGAGCGGCGACAAGGTCTGCCGCACGTTGGCGCGGCCGAGATAGCCGATCGCGATGTCAACCGGATCCGCCGCGCTGGCGGCAGTTGCGGCGGCGATGAGGCCGATCGCGCCCATCAGAGATCGGGCCAGAACTCCCAGGACCACATGTCCTCCCATTGTTCCCTCGTCCTTGTCCGGCGAGGTTTCGTCTTGCAAGATGAACGAATTGGCCTAGCTTTCAACCCCACTTTTGGCCGCTGTCGCGTCATTTCGGATCACGACCTTGAAACCTGCCGTTCTCCCCGCGTTCCTGATCCTGATGTCTGCGACATCAGTGCATGCCGAGCCGACCAAGGTGGCGGTGTTCGACTTCGAGCTGATCGACACCAGCCTGCAGGGCGAGGTGCAGGGCCCGCGCCAGGACGAGCAGAACAGGCTGGCGCATGCGGCCGAGCAACTGCGCGCGGCGCTGCAGGACTCCGGACGTTTTCGCGTGCTCGACATCGCTTCCATTAACGATGCGGCGCACCACAGCAATCTGCAGGCCTGCGGCGGCTGCGACGTCAAGCTCGCGGGCGACATCGGCGCCGATCTCGCCATCACCGGGACGGTGCAGAAGGTCTCCAATCTCATCCTCAACATGAACATCTATCTGCGCGACGTTCACACCGGCAAGCCGGTCGCGGCGATGACTGCGGATATGCGCGGCAACACCGACGAATCCTGGACGCGCACCATGGCTTGGCTCGTCCGCAACCGCCTGCTGGCGCCGAACTACGGTGCGCCGCAGGCGCAGTAGCCGACGAGATATGACGGTGCATTCTCGCGGCGGATGACGCCCGAGCTTTGCGTGCCGGTCGCCCCTTGGAAAACAAGAGGCGCAGGGAAGGCCGGGAGCCTGCCGCCCCCATGGCCCGCCTGCAGAAAGAAATGCAGGCGGCAGGTACCACAGGTTCGGCTGGGACATCCCGGCCCTCCCTGCGCGGATGGTCTTAACGGTTGCTTCGCGTTCTCCCCGGTGCGCCGGGCTTTCTGGTCACCGTGCGCGACGACGCGCTGTGAGCACGCCGCCGCGGAGGCATCAGCATCGGGATGCCAGGACCACGCGACTTGGCCATACGCCGTGACGCGTTCGTCCGCACGCTCTCACGGGGCATGTGATGCCCTGAGCATGCTGCGCGCCGCCGGCGTCCACCGCATCCCACCTCCACGTTCGTGACGACCGCGATACGCCCTCTCGACGAGGCGGGATGGGGCTAAACAATCACGATTTCCGGAAAAACGAAAGTGAAATTTTTGTCGCCGCCGGGCTGGACGCTGGGATCGCCTTGTGGCGCCGAGCGAAATCCGCCTCGTCGCGCACGTGGAATCCGGGCGCCGGGGAGACAAAATCGCCTCGATGGGCGCGTCATCGCACCCGTCGGGCAAATCACGTCCGCGGCTGATATCAGCGGCCGAGCCGCGCGGCGTGCCAGCGCAGGTGATCGGCCATGTAGGTCGAGATGAAGTAGTAGCTGTGGTCGTAGCCTTCCTGCTTGCGCAGCAAGAGCGGGATGTTCGCTTTCTCGCACGCCGCCTTCAGCAGCTCCGGGCGCAACTGCTGGGTCAGGAACTGATCGGCGGTGCCGACATCTACCAGCAGGTCGGAGACGCGCGCGCCGTCCTCGATCAGCGCCACCGCATCGTGCTTGCGCCACGCCGCCTTGTCGGCGCCGAGATAGCCGCCCAGGGCCTTCTCGCCCCACGGCACCTGCGAGGGCGCGACGATCGGCGAGAACGCGCTGGCCGCGCGGTAGCGGTCCGGGTTGCGCAGCGCCACGGTGAGCGCGCCATGGCCGCCCATCGAGTGGCCCATCACCGACTGCCGGCGCGGGTCGACCGGGAAGTTCGCCGCGACCACGCTCGGTAGCTCCTCGGTGACGTAGCTCCACATCCGGTAGTTCTTCGCGAACGGTGCCTCGGTCGCGTCGACATAGAAGCCGGCGCCGAGGCCGAAATCATAGGCATTGTTGGGATCGCCCGGCACGCCGTCGCCGCGCGGCGAGGTGTCGGGCGCCACGAAGACCAGGCCGAGCTCGGCGCAGGCGGCACGAAACTCGCCCTTCTCGGTGACGTTGGCGTGGGTGCAGGTCAGGCCGGAGAGATACCAGACGACCGGCAGCTTCGCGCCGTCGGCATGCGGCGGCACGAACACCGAGAACGTCATCTCGGTCTTGGTCTCCTGGCTGGCGTGGCGGTAGACGCCCTGGACGCCGCCATGGGATTTGTTCTGGGAGACGGTCGTGAGGGTCATGGGATCACCTGTTCGGCAATGATGTCGGGCCGCTGGCGCGCGTGCCGCCAACGCGTGTCAAGCTGCGTCGTTCAATCGGGGCGAGTCAAGCGACGCCGTTCTCGATCGCCAAACGCACCAACTCGCCGGATGTTCGCACGCCGAGCTTCTGGCGGATGATCGAGGAGGTGTTGGCGACGGTCTTGTAGGACGAGTGGATCAGCCAGGCAATCTCGGACAGGCTCTTGCCGGCGCTGAGCAGGCGGAGGATCTCGAGCTCGCGCGAGGTCAGCTTCGCCAGCGGGCTCTGCGCGACCGCGGCGCCCGCGAAGGCGATGCTGCGGGCGATCGCCGGCGGCAGATAGCTGCCGCCGCGCGCGACCTCGCGGATCGCCTCGGCGAGATCGTTCGGGTCGCCGCTCTTGGAGACGTAGCCCTTGGCGCCGATGTCGATGGCGCGCGCCGCGAACACCGGATCGTCGTTCATGCTGAACATGATCAGCCGGGCATTGGCATCGTGGGCGAGGATGCGCCGCGCCAGCTCGAAGCCGGAGACGGTCGGCAGGTTGATGTCGACGACGCAGACGTCCGGCCGGCGCGCGATGAAGCTGGCTTCGCCGCTCTCGGCATCGGCGGCTTCGAGCAGCTCGAGGTCCGGATCGGTCGAGAGCAGGGCCCGGCAGCCTGATGCCACAATGGGATGGTCATCGACGATCAGTACGCGCATGGCCTTGGGGTCCCGGACTTCCAACTCGCGTCATTGTTGCGATGCATCATGGATGCATGCTGCGCGGTCTGGCATCATGTTGCAATTAGATCGCCGGCGGATTTGTCTGTCAATGTGAGGACGCGTGAAACCCGGTGGCTTTGAGGCGGAGAGAATGTGGCAGAATTGGTCGTTGCGGACCCGCATCAACGTGCTGCTGGCGCTGCTGCTGACGCTGGGCCTCGCCATCAACATCGGCCGTCTCGTGCTGGAGGCGGCGCCGCGCGTGCTGGCCGAGGACCAGAGCGTCATCCGCCTGACACGGGCCTTCGTCGAGACCATCATGGACGAGGTCAATGACGCGCCCGATCCGGACGCGCGCCTCGATCGGATCGTCGGCGATCTCCGACAGCTTCGTCACGTCAGCGTGAGACGGCAGGGAATGCCGGCGCAGACTCCGCCCTCTCCGGGCGTCGGCCGCGCGGCGCCGGCGTGGTTCATCGCACTGGTGCATCCCGACAAGACCTCGGTCAGCATGCCGGTCATCGTCGCCGGCCGGAGCGACACGCTGGTGATCACGTCGCATCCCGACGACGAGATCGCGGAAATCTGGGACGGCATCGTCACCCAGCTCGTCGTCGGCTCGCTGGTCGGGCTGGCCTTGTTCGCGATCACCATGCTCGTGGTCGGCCGCGCGCTGGCGCCGCTGGCGGATCTATCGGAGGCGATGAGCCGGATCGAGGCCGGCGCCTATGATACCCGCGTCAAGCCGGGCGGCGCGCCCGAGCTCGCGGCGCTCTGCGCCAAGCTCAACCATCTCGCCGGCGCGCTCGGCGAGGCGGTGGAGGAGAAGCGCCGTCTGGCCGAGCGCACGGTGTCGTTGCAGGACCACGAGCGCAAGGAGATCGCGCGCGAGCTGCATGACGAGTTCGGGCCGCATCTGTTCGCGCTGCGCGCCCATGCCAGTGCGCTGATGCGGCTGCCGGAGGCTGCGACGCTCGACGTCGCGGCGATGCGCCGGCACGGCCAGGCGATCCTCGACCAGGTCAACGCCGTGCAGCAGTTCAACCGCCGCATCCTCGAGCGGCTGCGGCCCGTGGGTCTCGCCGAGCTGGGCTTGCGCGAGGCGCTCGGCGCATTGGTGCGGCTGTGGCAGGAGTCAAGGCCGGAGGTCGTGATCGAGACCAGGTTCACCGACATGGTCGTGCGTAGCAATGAGACGGCGGAGCTGACGATCTACCGGGTGGTGCAGGAAGCGCTGACCAACGTGTTCCGCCACGCCGAGGCCACCGCGGTCGACGTCACCATCGAGCCGCTGCAGCAGACGACGGCCGGCCACCGCCGCAGCTACACGCGGGTGCGCGTCCGCGACGACGGCCGCGGATTCAGTCCGGAGCACAAGCTCGGCTTCGGCCTCACCGGCATGCGCGAGCGGCTGCTGGCGCTCGGCGGCACGCTGACGGTAGCCTCCACCGGCACGGGCGTCACGATCGAGGCCATGGTGCCGGCCGACGCGGCGTGAGTTCGGCCGCTAGGAACCAACCACCGGACGCCGCATTCAACGAGCGACTTGCGATCCGCGTGAGCCGCAGCCCGGAGCACGCGCTGGTAGCTCGTGGTGATCAGATGACTAGAACCCTGCTCGCGCTGGGCAGCGCGGCCTTGTTGGCTGCGCTGTCGTTCAACGATGTCGTCTGATTACCACGCAAGGTCACGCCGTCGAGGCAGCCTCATGCGAGGGAGAACCATGGACCGGACCAGCGACACTGAACTTCAGGAGAGGATTCGCCGAGCTGCGCGTCGGGTGCGACGCGCGGCGACCGACGGTAAGCCGCTCATCCGATCGATCCGCTGGGGGGAGGCACGCGCCTGTCGCATTTGTCCGACATCCGACAGCGCGCGATGTGCCATGTCGTGCGCTGTGATCGCCTCAGGCCACCGACACCATCGCGCACGGCACGGGCTCGGCCTGCACCGGCCATACCGCCGCAGCAACCCTATCACCCTGCCGCTCATCGAGAATCCGCTTCACCGAGCGTGAGCAGAGGCCGCATTGGACCGTGCAGCCGAGACAATCATACACTTGCGCCGGCGAGCCGAAGGTGATGTCGGCCGCCGTGACGATGTTGCGAATGGCCGTGTCGCTGATGACGTTGCAGGAACAGATGATCATGGCTGTTGCTCGCTCCTGCAAACGATAAGCAACCGGGATGCCAAGGCCGGCGCGCCGGATACGGGCTAATCAGAATCGTTCGAAACGATCTGATCGGCGGGCACGCTCGCGCTCGTCCTGATGCAGTTTGCGGCGTGCAGCCGTATTGCGGCCAGCGTCGCCTGGGCGAGCGCCTGTCCCTGCGCATCGATCCCGGTCCACTGCGCATGGCGGCCGCGTGGATCGATCTCGGCGAGCGCGATGCCGGCCGGCACGTCGCTGCCGTCGCGGACGATGCCGCGCAGGATGCCGTCATAAGGGGCCGTGACCGGTGCGCCGGAGAGATGGCCGATCACGAAGCCCTTGTAGATGCGCGTGCCGATCTCGATCGGGGTATGCCATCGGCCCTCGTGCGGCGAACGCACCAGGCGCTCGACGCCGACGAGCGCGCCGACATCATCCGTTGCCAGCGTCCAGCCCTCGCGCACGATCTGGCCGAGCCGGTCCGGCCGGGTCTCGATCGCGATATCGCAATTGGCTGTTGGCGAGAAGCCCGGACCGATGCCGATCGAGAGCCGCGTCATGCCGCGCAAATTCGGGGTCACCTCGCGCCGCTGCATCCGCGCGTCGATCAGGACGTCGATGGTACGGACCGGCAGGAGATCGAGCAACCCGAGCGGGGTGACCAGGACGTGCCGGGGATCGCCGAGCGCCTTGAACACCTCCATCGTGCTCTCGATGCGCTCGCCGGTCACGTTCTCGATGCGGACGGTGTCGCCGAACAGAGCGTCGTGAAACGCCATCTTGCGGCGCATGACCGGCGGATTGGGATCATGCGACAGCACCACGCAGAAGCCCGCACGATGCAGATGCACGCCGATCGCGGACGCGACGTCGTTGGTCCCGAGGACCACGGCGAAGCGCACTGCATTCGTCCTCATGTCCCGGTTCATACGGCGTTGGCGTCTCGTGGCTGTCGTCGTGCGGCTGGCAAGCCGTCTTCCCGTTCGAATGATCAAATCCGTCGAGCAAGAGTTGGACCATCAGCCATCGTTTTGAAAACGATCGCTCTTTGAAGGTCTTGCAAAGGACGAAGCACAAAGCCGACGCTGGATGTGTCCAGAACGCGCCAATCTGTCGCGAACCCGACAGAAAAGGGCTGCTTTGCCCGCCGTTTTCGCTGGCCCGGAATCTGCACAACCGACGCATGGCAATACCGCTGATATTTCCGATCGTCGCGGAGCCTGCGCCCAGACCACGTCTGAGGCAAAGGCAGCAGCCGAAGCTTGGCAGCCGGCGTCCTGGTGGCGTTGCGGCGCAGGATCAGGACGGATGACGTGAGTCTCGTTCTCGACCAGGACGTCCGCGAGCCCGCCATGGCGGCGGCCGAGACCATCGCGGCGTGCCCGTTCCATCGAGACATGGCGGCCGCCGAGCGGCCCGCGCGCACTGAGCAGAAAACGCTCGTGCTGACCGGCGGCTCGCGCGGCATCGGTCATGCGACCGCAAAGCTGTTCTCCGACGCCGGCTGGCGCATCATCACCTGCTCGCGCCAGCCGTTCGACGGTGCTCGCTGTCCGTGGGACGCCGGTCCCGACAACCACGTCCAGGTCGATCTCAGCGATCGCAAGGCGATTCCGCGCGCGATTGCCGACATCAAGCAGCGGCTCGACGGCGCGCCGCTGCATGCCTTGATCAACAATGCCGCGATCTCTCCGAAGGCCGGCGACGGCGGCCGGCTGGATTCGCTGTCGACTTCGGTCGAGACCTGGATGACCGTCTTTCACGTCAACTTTCTCGGACCGATCTTGCTCGCGCGCGGGCTGTTCGAGGAGCTGAAGCGCGGGCAGGGCGCGGTCGTCAACGTGACGTCGATCGTCGGCACCCGCGTCCATCCGTTTGCGGGCACCGCCTATGCGACCTCGAAGGCGGCGCTCGCCTGCCTGACCCGCGAGATGGCGCACGACTTCGCGCCGCATGGCATCCGCGTCAACGCCATCGCGCCCGGCGAGATCAAGACCGAGATGGTGTCCCCGGAGACCGAGGCGCGGTTCTCGCCGCTGATCCCGATGCGCCGGATCGGCGCTCCGGAGGAGGTCGCCAAGGTGCTGTTCTTCCTGTGCTCGGATGCGGCTAGCTACGTGACCGGCGAGGAGATCCAGATCAACGGGGGGCAGCACCTCTAGGTTGATCACAGCCGCGCGCGGCCGACACGCGGATGTGAACACGTCATACCCATGGCTTGCAGCCGAAGGCGACGAGCGGCGGGCCGAAGGTGGAAAGTTGGTGTTCAGTGTTGTCCGTTGCGATCCGATCGCAAACAGGCAGACGAATGCGCGGATATTAGGTGTCGAGAAGACAACGCGAAATCGGCAGGCGCACCGTTTTTGCCGCCCGCGCGGACGTGCAATGCACGCATCGTGACGGGTGCAAACTCATTTGTTAACATCATGAAAGCCTGCAGCTTTTCTGTTCTGTCCGTTGCACACTACTTCTGCGGCAATGCAGCAAAGTTAGGCACGACAATCATCTGCAGTTGGGGGAGGATGTTAGAACATCTACAATCACGGGCGGCTTCACCGAGGCGTTCGTGACGATCAGAGAAGCGGCCATGGTCCAAACGGAAACACGTCAGGTCGAAGCTCAGGACGTCAGGTCCAACGCCGCTCCGATCCCGCTCAGCGAGATCGCCCTGACGGGCATTTTCGAAATCTCGAAGATCCTGGCGGCGCCGACGCGGTTGGAGATCACCCTCGCCAATGTCGTCAACCTGCTGCAGTCCTTCATGCAGATGCGCCACGGCGTGGTGTCGCTGCTCGCCGATGACGGCATTCCCGATCTTGCGGTGGGGGCCGGGTGGAGCGAAGGCAGCGATCAGCGCTATCGCGAACGTCTGCCGCAGAAGGCGATCGACCAGATCGTCGCCACCGCCGTGCCGCTGATCGCGGAGAACGTCGCCGATCATCCCGCCTTCAGCGCCGTCGACGCGGTGACGCTCGGCGTCGGTGCCGACACCCGCGTGTCCTTCCTTGGCGTTCCCATCCGCATCGACCAGCGCGTCGTCGGCACGCTGACGATCGACCGTGTCTGGGACGGCCGCGCCGTGTTCCGGCTCGATTCCGACGTTCGCTTCCTGACCATGGTCGCCAACCTGATCGGCCAGACCATCAAGCTTCATCGGGTCGTCGCGCGTGACCGCGAGCGGCTGATGGCGGAAAGCCACCGGCTGCAGAAGGAGCTGTCGGAGCTGAAGCCGGCGCCGAAGGATCGCAAGAAGGTGCTGGTCGACGGCATCGTCGGCGACAGCCCGGCGCTGCGCGCATTGTTGGAGAAGATCAACGTCGTCGCCAAGTCGAATGCGCCGGTGCTGCTGCGCGGCGAATCCGGCACCGGCAAGGAGCTTGTGGCGAAGGCGATCCATGAACTGTCCAATCGCGCCAAGCGGCCGTTCATCAAGATCAACTGCGCCGCATTGCCAGAGACAGTGCTGGAATCGGAGCTGTTCGGCCATGAGAAGGGCGCCTTCACCGGCGCGATCAACGCGCGCAAGGGCCGCTTCGAACTGGCCGACAAGGGCACCTTGTTCCTCGACGAGATCGGCGAGATCTCACCGGCGTTCCAGGCCAAGCTCCTGCGCGTGTTGCAGGAGCAGGAGTTCGAGCGCGTCGGCGGCAATCAGACCATCAAGGTCGATGTCCGCATCGTCACCGCCACCAACCGCAACCTCGAGGAGGCGGTGTCGCGCAACGAGTTCCGCGCCGACCTCTACTACCGGATCAGCGTGGTGCCGATCAAATTGCCGCCGTTGCGCGAGCGTCGCAGCGACATTCCGCAGCTGGCGCGCGAGTTCCTGCGCCGCTTCAATTGCGAGAACGAGCGCGACCTGACGTTCGACGTCAGCGCGATCGAGGTGCTGATGCATTGCGGCTTCCCCGGCAATGTGCGCGAGCTGGAGAACTGCGTGCAACGGACCGCGACCATGGCAACGGGCTCGGCGATCAGCATGGACGACTTCGCCTGCAGCCGCAACGAGTGCATGTCGGCGATCCTGTGGAAGGGTAACACGGTAACCCCGCCACCGCCGCGCGGCCAGCCCATGGTGCCGCTGCCGATCCTGCCGCGGACGTCGGCGCCGATCGAGGCTCCCGTCGAGTTGCCGGCCATCGATGCCGATGACGGCGAGTATTCCGAGAGTACGGAGGGCGGCGCGGTGCCGGAGCGCGACCGCATCGTGCAGGCGATGGAGCGCTCCGGCTGGGTCCAGGCCAAGGCCGCGCGCCTGCTCGGCCTCACGCCGCGCCAGATCGGCTACGCGCTGAAGAAGCACAATATCGAGGTGAAGCGGTTCTGAACGGGTTGGGTCTCATGAGGGGCGCGCAGATGGCGCGCCCTTTTTTATTTCACGTGCATGCTGTCGCCCGCGTAACGATAGTCGTGAAACTCGAGATCGCGCCCCGGCGACGGTCGGCTCCCCTCCCCCTTGCGGGGAGGGGTCGGGGGTGGGGGTCTCCGGGCGCTGATCGTCGTGAGTTCGCTCGCTGTACTCACGTCCGCTGAGCTGCTCGTTACATCACACGTCGTCACTCCGCTGGTGACAGCATTAGCGCGCATCACGTGCAGCGTGCTCTGACCGACCGGGTTGATCCCTGACATTTTGGACCGGGCTGATCCCTGACACTATTCGATCACTGCTGTGTTGTCTCCGCCGTTTCCTGCGCGACGCGGAGCCGCGCACGCGGCGGAGCAAAGCGCAGGAAACGGCGGTCGCGGTCGATCAGCCCGAGGTCTCGGCCCCAGAAGCGGACGATGTGGCCGCCGGTATCGTGCTTGGCGAGGCCGATGAGTTCGCCGGCGAGCGCTTCGCCAACGAAGACGTGCTCGCCTTGCCATTTGATGTCCCCGGTGGGACGCACGCGGCGGACCTCGTGATCGGCGTCGTACCAGGGATCATCGAGACGGTCTGGCATGAAGCGCACCGGCCTGCGCCAGAGCTTGACGGGGGCCACCTGGTCGAGCGCCTCGTGCGGCCGCTCCTCGTTGAAGTGGCGGCGAAAGGCGTCGAAGCGTCGCTGCTGCTCGGCGGCCGTGTCTGCCGGTGGCTTCGACGTCTCGGCCTTCAGCGTGCGGTGCATGCGCTCGTGCCGGCCGTTGTCCTGCGGGCTCGCTGGTGGGATGTAGCGTGGCTCGATGCCGAGCTTGAGCCACCACACCGAGAGCGCCGAAAGGCCGCCAGCTCCCGTCGATCCGAACGGTACTCCATTGTCGGAGCGGATCGCGTCGGGAAGGCCGATATCCTTGAAAACGCGCTCCAGAGCGCCCTTCACGCCAGCCCAGGTCGGATCGACAATGCGCACCTCGATGAGATAGCGGCTCGCCGCATCGGTGAGTCGGCGTGGCTGCGCTTCGACCAGGCCTTCACGCTTCAGGAGGTCGCCGATCGTCGAGGCCGCCGGCCAGTCGACCTCCGGCCGCTCGCGCGCGAGCCAGGCCTTGATCTTCTTGGGGCCAAAATGCGGAAACCGTCGTCGTGTTGCGATGATGCGCCGTGCCAGCCGGTCCGCTGTGGCGTGCGGGCAGTTCTGCACGGCGTGGCTCTTCTCCTCGAACCACTGCGGATCCCCGCTCGCGCGGCGGCGCTCCCAAACGTAGAACGTCTCCCGGCTGATGCCGTGCCGCGCGCACAGCTCCGTCACCGAAAAAGCTCCCGTGTCGTACTCCCGAAACAACCCGATACGCTGCTCCACAGGACTGCTCTCCCTGAAAGGCATCGACCGATCCTCCTTCGAATCGGACGAAGCTTGCCTGTCAGGAATCAACCCGGTCTGAATTGTCAGGACTCAGCCCGGTTCATACCCTCGTGGACCCCCACCCCCGACCCCTCCCCGCAGGGGGGAGGGGGCTCACTGCCTTCGTGGCGGGGGCTCGACCCAAACGCGCACGCGACTTCATGCGGCCTGTCGCACTTGCGACATGCTGTCGGGAGAGCGACAGCTGACCGGCGTAGCGATCTTTAGAATCCTCCTTAGAAATCAACCAAATGCTCTCTGGCACGCGGCTTGAAAGATACCCCGTGAATGACGTCGTCCGATGTCGCAGGGATCGCGGGGAGCTGCACATGACCTACAAGATCATCGCCTCACAATGCACGGTCTGCGGGGCTTGCGAGTTCGAATGTCCGAATGCGGCCATCCGGCTGAAGAACGACATGTACATCATCGATCCGAAGAAGTGCACGGAGTGCGAGGGCCACTTCGACGCGCCGCAATGCGCTGCCGTCTGTCCGGTGCCGGACACCTGCGTGCCCGCCTGACGCGGGCCACGACGGAAACATTGCAAGCGGAGTGAGAGATGGCAGCGGTTCAGGAGACCATTGATCGGGTCAAGGGCATCGACGTCGATCAATATCGCTACGGATTCGAGACCGTCATCGAGTCCGAGAAGGCCCCGAAGGGGCTGTCGGAAGACACGATCCGCTTCATCTCAGCCAAGAAGAACGAGCCGACCTGGATGCTGGAGTGGCGGCTGGAGGCGTACCGCCGCTGGCTGACGATGACCGAGCCGACCTGGGCGCGCGTCGGATACCCGAAGATCGACTATCAAGATCTCTATTACTACGCCGCGCCGAAGCCGAAGAAGAAGGTCGCCTCGCTCGACGAGATCGATCCGGAGATCCTGAAGACTTACGAGAAGCTCGGCATTCCCCTGCGCGAGGTCGAGATCCTCGAAGGCGTCGAGCGGCCTGCGGCGGCGGAAGCGGATGTCGACGGCGAGGCCGCGGCGCCGCGCAGCAAGATCGCCGTCGATGCCGTGTTCGACTCGGTGTCGGTGGCGACGACGTTCAAAGAGGAACTGAAGAAGGCCGGCGTGATCTTCATGCCGATCTCCGAAGCGCTGCGCGAGCATCCCGACCTCGTCCAAAAATATCTTGGCACGGTGGTGCCCACCACCGACAACTATTTCGCGACGCTGAATTCGGCGGTGTTTTCCGACGGCTCGTTCGTCTACATCCCGCCGGGCGTGCGCTGCCCGATGGAGCTGTCGACCTACTTCCGCATCAACGAGCGCAACACCGGCCAGTTCGAGCGTACCCTGATCATCGCCGACAAGGGCGCCTACGTCTCCTATCTCGAAGGCTGCACGGCCCCGCAGCGCGACGAGAACCAGCTGCATGCCGCCGTGGTCGAGCTGGTCGCGCTGGATGACGCCGAGATCAAATATTCGACGGTGCAGAACTGGTACCCCGGCAATTCCGAAGGCGTCGGCGGCATCTATAATTTCGTCACCAAGCGTGGTGACTGTCGCGGCACAAATTCGAAGATCTCCTGGACCCAGGTCGAGACGGGCTCGGCGATCACCTGGAAATATCCGAGCTGCATCCTGCGCGGCGACAATTCCAGCGGCGAGTTCTATTCGATCGCGATCTCGAACGGCTTCCAGCAGGTCGATAGCGGCACTAAGATGATCCATCTCGGCAAGAACACGTCGAGCCGGATCATATCCAAGGGCATCGCCGCCGGCAAGTCGCAGAACACCTATCGCGGCCTGGTCAGCGCCCATCGCAAGGCCTCCGGCGCGCGCAATTTCACCGCCTGCGACTCGCTCTTGATCGGCGACAAATGCGGCGCGCACACCGTGCCCTACATCGAGGCCAAGAACTCCTCCGCGGTGTTCGAGCACGAGGCCACGACGTCGAAGATCTCCGAGGACGTGCTGTTCTACTGCATCCAGCGCGGGCTCTCCCAGGAGGAAGCGGTCGGCCTGGTCGTCAACGGCTTCGTCAAGGATGTGCTGCAGCAATTGCCGATGGAGTTCGCGGTCGAGGCGCAGAAGCTGATCTCGATCAGCCTCGAAGGATCGGTTGGATGACGGCGTCGCGCCGCGACAGCATCAGAAGGAGTGTTCGATGACGGCCTTGCTCGAAATCAAGGGGCTCCATGCCGAGATCGCAGGCGGACGGAAGATCATCCAGGGTCTGGACCTGACCGTGAACAAGGGCGAGATCCACGCCATCATGGGCCCGAACGGCGCCGGCAAGTCGACGCTGTCCTACGTGCTGGCCGGCAAGCCCGGCTACGAGGTCACGGCCGGCGAGGTCTATCTCAATGGCGAGGACCTCTTGGCGATGTCCGCCGACGAGCGCGCCGCCAAGGGCGTGTTCCTCGCGTTCCAATATCCGTTGGAGATCCCCGGCGTCGCGACGCTCACCTTCCTGCGGGCCGCCTTCAACGCCCAGCGCAAGGCGCGCGGCGAGGAGGAGCTGTCCTCGCCGGACCTGATCAAGCGCGTGCGCGAGATCGCCAAGACGCTGAACATCGATGCCGACATGCTGAAGCGGCCGCTCAATGTCGGCTTCTCCGGCGGCGAGAAGAAGCGCAACGAGACCCTGCAGATGGCGCTGCTGCAGCCGTCGCTCTGCGTCCTCGACGAGACCGATTCCGGCCTCGACATCGACGCGCTGAAGGTCGTCGCCAACGGCGTCAACGCGCTGCGCTCCGCCGAGCGAGGCATGATCGTGATCACCCACTATCAGCGGCTCCTCGACTACATCGTGCCCGACATCGTCCATGTGTTCGCGGCGGGCCGCATCGTCCGCACCGGCGGCAAAGACCTCGCGCGCGAGCTCGAGGCGACCGGCTACGCCCAGTACCAGAGCGAAGCGGCTTAAGGCGCCGGGGAGGACGAACATGGGCGTCGTGATCCGCAAGACCAAGGCCGAACTCGGACTGGCCGATCTGTATCAGGGCGCCCGCCGCTATCTGCCGGGCGGCGAGGAGATCACCGCGGTGCGCGCTGCTGCGTTCGACCGTTTCAATGCGGTCGGCCTGCCGCACCGGCGCGTCGAGGCGTGGCGCTACACCGATTTGCGCACGCAGATGAAGGAGGCCAAGCGGCTCGCCTCGCTGCCCGACGACGCGGCAAAAACCAAGGCGCGCGAGGCGAGCGACTTGTTCGCGGGCGCTGGCTTCCGCAAGCTGATGATCGTTGACGGTGCCTTCGTGCCCGAGCTGTCCGACCTCGCCGATCTCGAGCCGGGCCTCACCATCCAGCCGATGGCCGACGCGCTCGCCGCCGACAAGCCGCTGCTGTCGCAGCGTCTCGGCCCCGTCGTGCCTGACGACGATCCGGCGTTGGCGCTCAACACCGCGCTGGCTGCCAATGGCGTCGTGATCCTGGTCGCGCCGGGCACGGCACTGAGCCGACCAATCCACGTCGCGTTCGTCACGACGAACTGGGTCGCAACCTCGATGTACACGCGGTCGCTGGTCAATATCGGAACTGGGGCCAGCGCCACCATCGTCGAGTCGCATCAGGGGCCCGACGGAAGCGAATATCAAGTCAACACCGCGATGCAGCTCGTCGTCGGCGACGAGGCGCGGATCGACCATGTCAAGGTGACCCGGGAGGGCAACAGCGCGCTGCACATCTCCTCGCTGCTCGCCAATATCGGCGCGCGTGCGACCTTCAATCAGCTTGGCTTCGTCGCCGGCGGCAGCCTGGTGCGCAACCAGCTGTTCGTGCATATCGCGGGTGAGGGCACTGTTGCCGACATCCGCGGCGGATCGCTGCTGTCGGGCACCCAGCATGCGGACACGACCTTGGCGATCGAGCACGCAGCTGAGAACTGCCAGAGCCGCGAGACCTTCAAGGCGGTCGTCGGCGACACCGCGCGCGCGGTTTTCCAGGGCAAGATCACGGTCAGTCCCGGCGCGCAGAAGACCGACGCCAAGATGATGTCGCGGGCGCTGCTATTGTCCGACGAGGCCGAGGCCGACAGCAAGCCGGAGCTCGAGATCTTCGCCGACGACGTGCAGTGCGGCCACGGCACCACGACCGGCGCGATCGACGACGAGCTGCTGTTCTATCTGATGGCGCGCGGCATTCCGCCCAAGGAAGCCAAGGCGCTGCTGATCCAGGCCTTCGTTGGCGAGATCATCGAAGGCGCCGCCGATGAGAGCGTGCGGGCGGCGTTGACCGAAGCGATGCTGGGCTGGCTCGGACAACGGGAGTAGGTGATGCATGCAGCGGTGAACGGAAGCGGCTACGACGTTGGCCGCATCCGTGCGGACTTTCCGATCCTCGGCATGCAGGTGCACGGCAAGCCGCTGGTCTATCTCGACAACGCGGCGTCGGCGCAGAAGCCGCAGGCCGTACTGGACCGGATGAACCAGGTCTATACGTCCGAATACGCCAACGTGCATCGGGGGCTGCATTATCTCGCCAACGCCGCCACCGAGGCCTATGAGGGCGCCCGCGCCAAGGTGGCGTCGTTCCTGAATGCCGAAAGCCCTGAGCAGATCATCTTCACGCGCGGCGCCACGGAAGCCGTGAACCTGGTCGCGCAGACCTTCGGCCGCGAGCGGATCGGGCCGGGCGATGAGATCGTGCTCTCGATCATGGAGCACCACGCCAACATCATCCCCTGGCATTTCCTCCGGGAGCGCCAGGGCGCGGTGCTCAAATGGGCTCCTGTCGACGACGACGGAAATTTCCTGCTCGACGAATTCGAAAAGCTGCTGACGCCGCGCACCAAGATGGTGGCGATGACGCAGATGTCGAACGTGCTCGGCACGGTCGTGCCGGTCAAGGAGGTCATCCGCATCGCGCATGCGCGCGGCATCCCGGTGCTGATCGACGGCTCGCAGGCCGCCGTGCACATGGAGGTCGACGTCCGCGATCTCGATGCGGATTTCTATTGCATCACCGGCCACAAGATCTACGGCCCGACCGGCATCGGCGCGCTCTATGGCAAGCGCGAGCTCCTGGCGTCGATGCCGCCGTTCAACGGCGGCGGCGAGATGATCCGCGAGGTTTCGCGCGACTGGGTGACCTATGGCGATCCGCCGCACCGCTTCGAGGCCGGCACGCCGCCGATCGTGGAAGCCGCCGGGCTGGGGGCTGCGATCGACTACGTCGCCTCCATCGGCAAGCAGCGCATCGCCGCGCATGAGCATGATCTCGTCGCCTACGCCACCGAGCAGCTGCGCGAGATCAACTCGCTGCGCATCATCGGCAATGCCGCCGACAAGGGGGCGATCGTCTCGTTCGAGATGCAGGGCGCGCATGCGCACGACTTCGCCACCGTCATCGACCGCTCCGGCGTCGCGGTCCGCGCCGGCACCCATTGTGCCATGCCGCTGCTGGAGCGCTTCGGCGTCACCGCGACGTGCCGGGCGTCGTTCGCGATGTACAACACGCGGGAAGAGGTCGACGTGCTGGTGCGGGCGCTGAAGAAGGCGCAGGAATTCTTTTCGTAGAGGCGCCTTTTCCTACCCGCAGTGATCGCGAAGAAGCGCTGCTCGTTGATGCGCCCTCTCCCCTTGTGGGAGAGGGCAGCACCGCTACCAGCCCTGGAATCGCTCGGGTGAGGGGTCGTCTCCGCGAGCCATGACCTTCTGAGTGCGCCGAGAGACCCCTTACCCGGCTGCCTTCGGCCTCCCCCCTCTCCCACAAGGGGAGAGGGTGCACCGAGTTCGCCGCGATACGCGCGATCAATCAAAGCAGCAATCAAACAACCAAACCTACGCTGCCGCCGCGAGCGCCGCCTGGGCGTCGGCTCTGATGCGGCTCACCATCGAGCGGAAGCCGTTGGAGCGCTGCGGGGTCAAATGCTCGCGCAGGCCGAGTTTCTCGAACAGCGCGATCGGATCGGCGGCCAGGATCTCGGATGCGGTGCGGCCGGACACCATCGCGAGCAGGATCGCGACCAGGCCGCGGACGATGTGGGCGTCGCTGTCGCCGATGAAGTCGAGCGCCGGCACTGCGGCGTCGTGCCGCACCGTGGTGGCAAGCCAGACCTGGCTGGTGCAGCCCTGCACCTTGTTGCCATCATTGCGGTCGGTATCGGGTAGCGGCGGCAGGCCGCGGCCCAACTCGATCACGTAACGGTAGCGGTCGTCCCAGTCGTCGAGCAGCGCGAAATTCTCGACGATGTCCTCGATGTCCGGTGCCCCCGGCGTCGCGGTCTGGGTCATCTTCAACATCATCCCCTCCTCGTCATCGGCTGATCTCCGTGGATACCAGGGCCAGCTATGCCGTCAGGCCCGGCTCGCTACCGCGCCGCGCCAGCACGGAATCGACCGCGTGCGTGACGCCGTCGAAGGTGATCGGCTTGGCGATGATGGCTTCCGCGCCCTGCCGCAGGCCGGCCAGCGCGAGCGGCGACTTGGTCGATCCTGCGACCACGATGATGCCGGCCTGATGCATCGTCCTGGCGAGCATGCCGACGGTCTCGGCGCCGTCGTCCTCCAGGATGCTCATCCCGATGAGGACGGCGTCGGGCGTGGTCCGTGCGGCCTTGGTCAATGCGTCGGCGGTCTCCGCGAAGGTGAAGGTCTCGTGACGCTCACTGAGAATGTAGCCGAGCGCCGAGCGGATCACCTGATCGGCTTCAATGACAAAGACGCGCGTCTTGATTGCCATCAATAGTACTCCTGCTGGCCCGTTCGAAAGCGGGTTTGATCTACATCAAGCAAACTCCGTACCGCCGCTCCTGGCCGGCCTCACGCGAGCGCTCCCCGGTGTTCTCTACGGAAGCGCCGCTCGGAGCCGCGGCGGCATGTGTCGTTTCGGACAGCACGGCGCGGCAGCGTCGGGTGAAAACCCCCGATGTCGGATTTGCAACAAGTACATCCTAGCGCCGAGCTTGGCCGCATCTCTTTCAAAACATGGCCTTTTTAACGATTCCAAAGCTCTGGCACAGCCGTTGCAAAACTGGACTCAGGCAAAGGTTGAGGGCTGAGTGCACGCCGACGCTTCGGACGAGCGATGCTCTCCTTCCCAATAACCCGTCTGCCGGTTCTGGAGAGAGGACGCGGTCTCGCGATGCAAGGTGCATGCGAGACATTGGCAATCGGTTGATGGAGAGCATCATGGCAGCGCTGCGACAAATCGCATTCTACGGCAAAGGCGGCATCGGCAAGTCGACGACGTCACAAAACACCCTCGCGGCACTCGCCGAGATGGGACACCGGATCCTGATCGTGGGCTGCGATCCGAAGGCGGATTCGACCCGCCTGATCCTGCACGCCAAGGCGCAGGACACCATCCTCAGCCTGGCCGCTGCCGCGGGCAGCGTCGAGGACCTCGAGATCGAGGAGGTCATGAAGGTCGGCTATCGCGACATCCGTTGCGTCGAGTCCGGTGGTCCGGAGCCGGGCGTCGGTTGCGCCGGCCGCGGCGTCATCACATCGATCAACTTCCTGGAAGAGAACGGCGCCTATGAGGACATCGACTACGTGTCCTACGACGTGCTCGGCGACGTGGTCTGCGGCGGCTTCGCGATGCCGATCCGCGAGAACAAGGCGCAGGAGATCTACATCGTGATGTCCGGCGAGATGATGGCGATGTATGCCGCCAACAACATCTCCAAGGGCATTCTGAAATATGCCAACTCCGGCGGCGTGCGCCTGGGCGGCCTGGTCTGCAACGAGCGCCAGACCGACAAGGAGCTGGAGCTGGCGGAGGCGCTGGCGAAGAAGCTCGGCACCCAGCTGATCTACTTCGTGCCGCGCGACAACATCGTGCAGCACGCCGAGCTGCGCCGCATGACGGTTCTGGAATATGCGCCGGACTCGGTCCAGGCCGGCCACTACCGCTCGCTGGCGCAGAAGATCCACGCCAACGGCGGCAAGGGCATCATCCCGACCCCGATCACGATGGACGAGCTCGAGGACATGCTGATGGAGCACGGCATCATGAAGGCGGTCGACGAGAGCCAGATCGGCAAGACCGCCTCCGAGCTCGCCGCCACGGCGTAACCGCCACCGGTCATCCGGCCCATGATCTCTAAGGGCCGGATGACCCCCGCAACCGATCATCGAGGAAAAGCCAGATGAGCGTCATCGAGAAACAAAGCGTGGCCGAGATCAAGGCACGCAACAAGGAACTGATCGCCGAGGTCTTGAAGGTCTATCCGGAGAAGACTGCCAAGCGTCGCGCCAAGCACCTCAACGTGCACGAGAACGGCAAGTCCGACTGCGGCGTCAAGTCGAACATCAAGTCGATCCCCGGCGTCATGACCATTCGCGGCTGCGCCTACGCCGGCTCCAAGGGCGTGGTGTGGGGCCCGATCAAGGACATGATTCACATCAGCCACGGCCCGGTCGGCTGCGGCCAGTACTCCTGGGCGGCGCGCCGCAACTACTACATCGGCACGACCGGCATCGACACCTTCGTGACGATGCAGTTCACCTCCGACTTCCAGGAGAAGGACATCGTGTTCGGCGGCGACAAGAAGCTCGCCAAGATCATGGACGAGATCCAGGAGCTGTTTCCGCTGAACAACGGCATCACCGTGCAGTCGGAATGCCCGATCGGCCTGATCGGCGACGACATCGAGGCGGTCTCCAAGGTCAAGTCGAAGGAGTATGACGGCAAGACCATCGTTCCCGTCCGCTGCGAAGGCTTCCGCGGCGTGTCGCAGTCGCTCGGCCACCACATCGCCAACGACGCGATCCGGGACTGGGTGTTCGACAAGATCCCGGCCGACGCTGCGCCGCGCTTCGAGCCGTCGGACTATGACGTCGCGATCATCGGCGACTACAACATCGGTGGCGACGCCTGGTCGTCGCGCATCCTGCTCGAGGAGATGGGCCTGCGCGTGATTGCCCAGTGGTCGGGCGACGGCTCGCTGGCCGAGCTCGAGGCAACGCCGAAGGCGAAGCTGAACGTGCTGCACTGCTACCGCTCGATGAACTACATCTCGCGCCACATGGAAGAGAAGTACAACATTCCGTGGTGCGAGTACAATTTCTTCGGGCCGAGCAAGATTGCCGAATCGCTGCGCAAGATCGCCAGCTATTTCGACGACAAGATCAAGGAAGGTGCCGAGCGCGTCATCGCGAAGTACCAGCCCCTGATGGACGCCGTGATCGCCAAGTACCGGCCGCGCCTCGAAGGCAAGACTGTGATGCTGTTCGTCGGCGGTCTGCGTCCGCGCCACGTGATCGGCGCCTATGAAGACCTCGGCATGGAGGTCGTCGGCACCGGCTACGAGTTCGGCCACAACGACGACTATCAGCGCACCGCCCAGCACTACGTCAAGGATGGCACGCTGATCTATGACGACGTGACCGGCTACGAGTTCGAGAAGTTCGTCGAGAAGGTCCAGCCGGACCTGGTCGGCTCGGGCATCAAGGAAAAGTACGTGTTCCAGAAGATGGGCGTGCCGTTCCGCCAGATGCACTCCTGGGACTACTCGGGTCCCTACCATGGCTATGACGGGTTCGCGATCTTTGCCCGCGACATGGACATGGCCATCAACTCGCCGGTCTGGAAGATGGCAAAGGCGCCCTGGAAGCAGGTGCCCAAGCCGTTGCTCCAGGCTGCCGAGTAACACCACCACCCACGGCCTGGCTCTCCTTCGGCGGAGAGCCAGCGCTCCCTGATCGACACAGGAAAATAGAGAGGGTTATCCCATGACGCAGAGTGCCGAACATGTGCTCGATCACTTCGAGCTTTTCCGTGGTCCCGAATACCAGCAGATGCTGGCGAACAAGAAGAAGATGTTCGAGAATCCGCGCGATCCCGCCGAGGTCGAGCGCATCCGCGAATGGGCCAAGACGCCCGAATATCGCGAGAAGAATTTTGCCCGTGAGGCGCTGACGGTCAATCCGGCCAAGGCCTGCCAGCCGCTCGGCGCCGTGTTCGTCGCCGTCGGCTTCGAGAAGACGCTGCCGTTCGTGCACGGCTCGCAGGGCTGCGTGGCCTACTACCGCAGCCATCTGTCGCGCCACTTCAAGGAGCCAAGCTCCTGCGTGTCGTCGTCGATGACCGAGGACGCAGCGGTGTTCGGCGGCCTCAACAACATGATCGACGGCCTCGCCAACGCCTACAACATGTACAAGCCGTCGATGATCGCGGTCTCCACCACCTGCATGGCGGAAGTCATTGGTGACGACCTCAACGCCTTCATCAAGACCTCGAAGGAAAAAGGCTCGGTTCCGGCCGAGTTCGACGTGCCCTTCGCCCACACGCCCGCCTTCGTCGGCAGCCACGTCACCGGCTACGACAACGCGATGAAAGGAATCCTGGAGCACTTTTGGGACGGCAAAGCCGGCACCGCGCCGAAGCTCGAGCGCGTTCCGAACGAGAAGATCAACTTCATCGGCGGCTTCGACGGCTACACCGTGGGCAACATCCGCGAGGTCAAGCACATCTTCGAGGAAATGGGGATCGAATACACGATCCTCGGCGACAACTCGAACGTGTTCGACACCCCGACCGACGGCGAGTTCCGCATGTATGATGGCGGCACGACCTTGGAGGACGCGGCCAACGCCGTCCACGCCAAGGCGACCATCTCGATGCAGCACTATTGCACCGAGAAGACCCTGCCGCTGATCAAGAACCACGGTCAGGAAGTGGTCTCGTTCCACCATCCGGTCGGCGTCACCGGCACCGATGCCTTCGTGATGGCGCTGTCGCGCATCACCGGCAAGGAGATCCCGGAATCGATCGCCCTCGAGCGCGGCCGCCTGGTCGATGCGATCGCCGACTCCAGCGCGCACATCCATGGCAAGAAGTTCGCGATCTACGGCGACCCGGATCTCTGCCTCGGCCTCGCCGCGTTCCTGCTCGAGCTCGGCGCCGAGCCGACCCATGTGCTCGCCACCAACGGCAACAAGGAGTGGGCCGAGAAGGTGCAGGCCGTGTTCGATAGCTCGCCGTTCGGCAAGAACTGCCACGTGTATCCCGGCAAGGATCTGTGGCACATGCGCTCGCTGCTGTTCACCGAGCCGGTCGATTTCCTGATCGGCAACACCTACGGCAAGTATCTGGAGCGCGACACCGGCACCCCGCTGATCCGCATCGGCTTCCCGATCTTCGATCGCCACCACAAGCACCGCTATCCGGTGTGGGGTTATCAAGGCGGCCTGAACGTGCTGGTCACGATCCTCGACAAGATCTTCGACGAGATCGACCGCAACACCAACGTGCCGGCCAAGTCGGACTACAGCTTCGATATCATCCGCTGAGTGACGGCGCGGCGGCCTTCCGGGGCCGCCGCGTTTCGATGTTGGGAGCAGGGCTCAAGGGGAGGCATGTCGTGCCTGAGCCTTGTCTTTCGAAAGACGCGCAATCGGTCGTCAACAGGAGAAGCCAATGAGCTCGCTTTCGGCCACGATCCAGAACGTCTTCAACGAGCCGGGTTGCGGCAAGAACGCCAACAAGTCCGAGGCCGAGCGCAAGAAGGGCTGCACCAAGCAGCTGCAGCCGGGCGGCGCGGCCGGTGGTTGCGCCTTCGACGGCGCCAAGGTCGCATTGCAGCCGCTGACCGACGTCGCGCATCTGGTGCACGGACCGATCGCCTGCGAAGGAAATTCCTGGGACAACCGCGGTGCAGCCTCGTCGGGCTCGCAGATCTGGCGCACTGGTTTCACCACCGACATCAACGAGACCGACGTCGTGTTCGGCGGCGAGAAGCGGCTGTACAAGGCGATCAAGGAAATCATCGAGAAATACGATCCGCCGGCGGTCTTCGTCTACCAGACCTGCGTGCCGGCCATGACCGGCGATGACATCAACGCGGTCTGCAAGGCGGCCTCGGCGAAGTTCGGCAAGCCCTGCATTCCCGTCAATTCGCCCGGCTTCGTCGGCCCGAAGAATCTCGGCAACAAGCTCGCCGGCGAGGCGCTGCTCGATCACGTCATCGGCACCGTCGAGCCTGAGGTCACCACGCCCTACGACCTCAACATCATCGGCGAATACAATCTGTCCGGCGAGCTGTGGCAGGTGAAGCCGCTGTTCGGCGAGCTCGGCATTCGCATCTCCGCCTGCATCTCCGGCGACGGTCGCTACAAGGATGTGGCGTCGTCGCACCGCGCCCGTGCGGCGATGATGGTGTGCTCCAAGGCGATGATCAACGTCGCCCGCAAGATGGAGGAGCGTTACGGCATTCCGTTCTTCGAGGGCTCGTTCTACGGCATCCAGGACTCCTCGGACTCGCTGCGCGAGATCGCGCGCCTGCTGGTCGAGCGCGGCGCGCCGGCCGATCTGCTGGATCGCACCGAGGCCGTCATCGCCCGTGAGGAGGCCAAGGCGTGGGCCGCGATCGAGCCGTTCAAGCAGCGGCTGACGGGCAAGAAGGTGCTCTTGATTACCGGCGGCGTGAAGTCGTGGTCGGTGGTCGCGGCGCTGCAGGAGGCCGGCATGGAGCTGGTCGGCACCTCCGTCAAGAAGTCCACCAAGGAGGACAAGGAGCGCATCAAGGAGCTGATGGGCCAGGACGCGCACATGATCGACGATATGGCGCCGCGCGAGATGTACAAGATGCTCAAGGACGCCAAGGCCGACATCATGCTGTCCGGCGGTAAGTCGCAGTTCGTGGCGCTGAAGGCGGCGATGCCCTGGCTCGACATCAATCAGGAGCGCGCCCACGCCTTCATGGGCTATATCGGCATGGTGAAGCTGGTCGCGGAGATCGACAAGGCGATCTATAACCCGATGTGGGCGCAACTGCGCAAGCGCGCGCCCTGGGAGACCGCGGACAACAACTGGCAGACCAGGGCGATAGCGCAGGCGAATGCGGAAGCAGCGGCACTTGCCGCCGATCCGGTCGCTGCGGAAGCCGCGCGCCGCGCCAAGAAGATCTGCCACTGCAAGTCGGTCGATCTCGGCACCATCGAGGATGCGATCAAAGCGCATTGCCTGACCGACGTCGCCGGCGTCCGCACTCACACCAACGCCTCCGGCGGTTGCGGGGCATGCGCCGGCCGGGTCGAGGACATCCTGGCGGCGCAGAAGGCGCCGGCCGAGCTGCTGCAGGCGGCGGAGTAGGCGACGCTCATGGCCAAGGTCACCATTGGGAAGAAGGCGTGCGCGGTCAACCCGCTCAAGATGAGCCAGCCGATCGGCGGCGCGTTCGCCTTCCTCGGCCTGCGCGGGGCGATGCCGCTGCTGCACGGCTCGCAGGGCTGCACCTCGTTCGGGCTGACGCTGTTCGTGCGCCACTTCAAGGAAGCGGTGCCGATGCAGACGACGGCGATGAGCGAGGTCGCCACCGTGCTCGGCGGCTATGAGAACGTGGAGCAGGCGATCCTCAACATCCATAAGAGGCAGAAGCCGGAGATCATCGGCATCTGCTCGACCGGGGTGACCGAGACCAAGGGGGACGACGTCGACGGCTACATCAGGCTGATCCGCGAGAAGCATCCGGAGCTCGCGACCTACCCGCTGGTCTATGTCTCGACGCCCGATTTCAAGGATGCGTTCCAGGATGGCTGGGACAAGACAGTCGCCAAGATGGTCGAGGTGCTGGTCGACAAGCCGACCTCGACGCGGCGCGATCCGGCCCGCGTCAACGTGCTGCCGGGCTGCCATTTGACGCCGGGCGACATCGAGGAGCTCAGGACGATCTTCGAGGATTTCGGCCTGGAGCCGTCGTTCCTGCCGGATATCGGTGGCTCGCTCGACGGTCACATTCCCGACGAGTTCACGCCGACCACGATCGGCGGCATCGGGCTCGAAGAGATCGCGACCATGGGCAGCGCGGCCTGGACGATTGCGATCGGCGCGCAGATGAAGCGCGCGGCGGAGGCGATGCAGGCCAGGACCGGCGTGCCGTACCGGCTGTTCGAGCGGCTCTGCGGGCTGTTGCCGAACGACGAGTTCATGACGTTCCTGAGCGATATCTCGGGGCGTCCGGTGCCGGCAAAATATCGCCGGCAGCGCGGCCAGCTCGCGGATGCCATGCTGGATGCCCATTTCCACATCGGCGGCCGCAAGCTTGCTGTTGGCGCCGAGCCGGATCTGCTGTTCGATGTCGCCAGCATGCTGCATGACATGGGTGCGCAAATTGCCGTGGCCGTCACCACGACCCAGTCGCCGGTGCTCGAACGCATGCCGTGCGAGGAGGTGCTGATCGGCGATCTCGAGGACCTGGAGACGCTCGCCAAGGCGCGCGACTGCGGTCTCATGATGACGCATTCGCATGGCCGCCAGGCTGCGGCGCGTCTCAAAATCCCGTTCTATCGGATCGGCTTCCCGATGTTCGACCGGCTCGGGGCAGGGCATTTGCTGACGGTCGGCTATCGCGGTACCCGCGACCTCGTCTTCGCGCTGGCCAATCTCATCATCGCCGATCGCGAGGACAACCATCAGCCGACGCCTGACACTTGGCTCGATCCGTGGAAGGACGTCCAGCAGGCATCGATCGACTCCGCCGTCGTGGCGCCACTGCATTGACGTTTCAGGAGAAAGGACCGACGACATGAAAGTCGCATTCGCTACCCAGGATCTGAAACGCGTCGACGCCCATTTCGGCTGGGCCAAGAACATCGCGATCTACGATGTCGACACTGCGGGGCATCGCTTCGTCGAGACCGTCGAGTTCGACGGCGATCTCAAGGAGGACGGCAACGAGGACAAGCTGGCGCCGAAGATCGAGGCAATCAAGGATTGCGCGATCCTCTATGTCGCCGCGATCGGCGGCTCCGGCGCCGCGCGTGTCGTCGCCAACAACATCCATCCGATGAAGGTCAATCAGCCCGAGGAGATCAGCGATCTCCTGGGCAAGCTGCAGGCCGTTCTGGCCGGCACGCCGCCGCCCTGGCTGCGCAAGGCGCTCGCCAAGGGCCAGGAACGCGTTCTCGATTTCGAGGAATGAGGAAACTAACATGTCCGATACCGCGGTAGCAGTCGAAACGGTACCCGCCGAGCAGCGACCCTTCGTCAAGGAACTCATCAAGGTCTGGCGCGCCCAGGACACCCACGGCGCCTGGGAGGGCAAGAAGGACATCGACCTGCTCGAGCCCTACATCCTGGACAAGGAGAAGCGGCGGGCGCTGCCGATCATCGGCGATCCCGATCCGGAGACGATCTGGCGGCTCGAACTGTTCTTCAACGCGATCGCGCTGTCGATCGAGAAGGCCACCGGCGTGATGATCTCGCCGATGCTGAAGATGAGCCACGAGGGCTTTGGCCGCATGGTGCTGATCGGCGGCCGGCTGATCGTGGTCAACAAGCAGCTGCGCGACGTGCACCGCTTCGGCTTCGACAATCTCGGCAAGCTGGCCGACGAGGGCGACAAGTTCGTCAACGCCGGCGTTGAGATGATCGAGAAGTTCAAGGACGTCGCAAACTACTAACGGCGAGGATGGAGACAATGAGCGACCTGGACACCCTGAAGGCCGAGATCAAGAAGCTGTCGGCACGTGCCATGGATGCCAAGATGAACCTGCACGACTTGTCGGAGGAGCTGCCCATCAACTGGGACCAGATCCTGCCGACGGCGCAGAAGGCGCATGAAGCCTTTGCCGAGTTGGAGAAGAAGCGGACCGAGCTGAAGAAGCTCGAGACCGCGTAGGCTTACATAGGACCCGTCATCATGTCCAATTCAACCCGTGACGGCCGCGACTGGCGGCCGGACTATCTGGTCGCCATCGACGCCGGAAAGTGTATCGGCTGCGGCCGCTGCTACAAGGTCTGCGGTCGCGAGGTCATGACCTTGAAGGGCATCAACGACGAGGGCGAGTTCGTCGAGCTCGATGACGACGAGGATGACGAGGTCGAGAAGAAGATCATGGTCATGCACGACACCGGCGCCTGCATCGGCTGCGGCGCCTGCGCCCGGGTCTGCCCGACCAACTGCCAGACCCATTCGCCGGCGGCGTGAGATCAGCGAGCGTGCTGTCATGGAGCGGATGGAGGCAAAGTTCACGATCGGCCAGGTGATACGGCACCGCGTCTACGACCTGCGCGGTGTCGTGTTCGACGTCGACCTGTCATTCTCGGAAGAAGAGGGCTGGCGCGCCATCACCATGGACACCAGGCTCGACAAGGAGCAGCCGTTCTACTACCTGCTCGCCGAATGCGGCGACAGCAGCTACATCGCCTATGTGCCGGAGCAGAACTTGGTTGCCGATGCTTCGGGTGAGCCGGTCAAGCATCCCGATATCGGCGAGCTGTTCGACGTCGATGACGAGGGTAGCTATCGCTACCGCGGGCGGCTTTTTCAGTAGCGTATCCACCGCCAGGGCCGTCATTGCGAGGAGCCGCAGGCGACGAAGCAATCCAGAGTTTTCGCGCTGCCCTGGATCGCGTCGCTGCGCTCGCGATGACGGCGATGGATTGGTAGGGTGGGCAAAGGCGCCTGGGCGGTTTTTCCACGCCGATTCAGCCAATGCGCCGTGCCCACCATTTTTCGGCGTGCGGGACGAAGATGGTGGGCACGCCATCGGACGCCGCTGCGCGTCGCCTGCTGGCTTTGCCCACCCTACGAATCAATGCCTACTCGATCCCCTGTTCCCGCGCCTTCCACATCGCGGCGATCCGGAAGCGCTCGTTGATCGCGGCGGGGTTGGCGAGGATTTCGGCCTGGGCCGCAGCGAACGCACCCTCGACGGTCGCGGCCTCGTCCTTGGTCAAAGTGATGCGGCCGGCCATGTGGGTCGCGTCGGGCGCGGCCTCCCAGATCTTGCGTCGGTTCGGATGCAGCTTGACTTCGACCAGCTCGAACGCCTCGAGCTCGCCTTCGAGACAGATTGCCAGCCCAATCACCTCGACCTTGCGGCCGTCCTGCGTGGTCTTGACCAGGGTTCTTGCCATGCTCGTGCTCCCGTCATTCGTCTGTGCACATCACGCCGCCACCGCCGTGTCGTCGAGCTGGCTCCATTCCGCCCAGGACCCGTCGTAGACGGCAACATCCGGACGTCCCAGCCGATAGAGCGCCAGCGCCAGCATGCATGACGTGATGCCCGAGGCGCAGGTGGTGACGATCGGCTTCTCCAGATCGACGCCGGCACTCGCGAATCGGGCTGCGAGCGCGTCGGGCGCCATGAGCACGCCCGTGTCCGGGTCGACCAGATCGGCCCAGGGCAGATTGATCGCGCCGGGGATGTGGCCCTGGCGCTTGAACGTGAACACGTCCGCTTGGGTGCCATCGAACTTGCCGGGCCCACGGGCGTCGACCAGCTGCGCGCCGCCACTCTGCACGGCGGCCGAGGTGGTCACAAGCTCCGGCCTGAAGCTTGCGCTGAAACTCGCCGGCACCGGGCGCACCGGCGTCATCTCGGCCGGCCTCTTCTCCTTGGTCCATTTGCCGAAGCCGCCGTCGAGCAGGGCGACGTTGTCGTGCCCGAACACGCGGAACATCCACCACACGCGGCCCGCGGCGGAGCCGCCATAGTGGCGGTCATAGACGATGACGCGGTCGGTATTGCTGATGCCGAGCAGCCCGACCTTGTGGGCGAAATCCTCCGCTGACGGCAGCATGTGCGGCAGCGGGCTCGACTTGTCGGCGACCTGGTCGATGTCGAAATGCACCGAGCCCGGCAGATGCCGGCCGCGATATTGCGTACGGCCATCGAGATTGGTGCTCGGATGATGCCAGGTGCAGTCGAGGATCTTGGTGGCGGGATCGGTGAGATGTTGCGCCAGCCATTCGGAGCTGACCAGGGCGTCAGAGAAGTCTGTGCTCATGCATTCGCTCGCGATGTCGTTAAACCAACAGGAGGGACCTGGTCCAAGGCGTGACGGCGTCCGCCGTCACAGCGTCTTCGGCATCGGATAGCCCGGGCGTGGATGCGTGTCGTAGTATTCCGGACGCTCTGGCCAGCCGCCTTCGGCGATGATCTTGAAGGTCGCGACCGTAACCGGCGCGCCGGGCGAGCATGACACTTCGGTGAACTTGATCTCGCGCTCGCCTGGGCCGGCGGAGAAATCGGCGACAGTGGTGCCGTCCGCCTTGCGGGCGCGCGCAAAGCCGGGCGTGCCGACGGTGGCCGCCGGCACGGACGTCGCGACGAAGTTCGGCTGCTCGAGGCCATCCACCGCGGGGCCGAAGGCGGGCGAGCCGAACGTGAAGGTCGCGAGCACGCCGCTGCGGTCGACCGGCTTGTCCGCGGTGATCGGACGCGCCACCGAGTAGACCGTCAGCGTGCCGCCGTCCAATGCCGTCTTGATGTCGTCGAGCGAGCTCTCGACGAATTCCAGTGCCACGTTCATGTCGATCTCCTTACAAAGCCGGACTTGCAGGAGAAATTTTCAAGTTCTGTGCCAGTCTCTCGCAGCAGCGAAGAAAGCCAGGCGGACGGGCGGAGTTGCGCGAATCTTGCAACGCGTTCCGCAGGCGAGCCGACCGCCGCTCCCGCTGCGCTGAAGCGGCCGTGTCGGAGATGCGCCAGACATCGATGAGGCCCGACATGACGACCGACGTCGCTTACGCCATCTGCAGCTTCAACGACATCCCGAGCCGCCGCGCCATGGGCTTTCAGCTTATGATCGTAGCCGAGGACGGAACGCAACGTCCGTGGCCGATCTTCGTGATCCGCTGGGGCAAGCAGGTGTTCGGATATCTGAACATGTGCCCGCACGACAAGGTCAATCTCGACTGGGAGCGAAATCAGTTCCTGGACGGCAACGGCCTGCGCATCCTGTGCGGCAAGCACGGCTCGCTGTTCGAGATCGGCACCGGGCTCTGCGTCGACGGCCCGTGCAAGGGCGAGAGCCTGACGCCGGTGGCGTTGAGCGTCCTCGATGGCGACATCTGCGTGACCGGCGTGACCTTGGTCGAGGATGAAGAGGATGAGGACGAGACCGGCCTGCAATGCGAGGAAGGCTGAGGCTGCGATCCCGGCGAAGTCCCGACGGCAACTGCCGGGACTTCATCTTGCATATGAAGAAAAGGACGATGTCAGACAGGCCGGTTCTCGTTGCGGTTCTTGACCGGCTCCATCCTGGCCAGTGCATCCGCGTAAGGCACGAGATCGTAATTCTCACTGAAGTCCTTGGCGGTGTCGAGCACGTAGTCGAGCTTGCCTGCGGTATCGAGCTTCTTGATATCATTCTTGTCGATCGACAGCAGGTCCAGCATCTCCTTCCACACCGTGGATTCGTCGCAAGGCAGGACATAGAACGTCACGTCGCCCATCTTGATGCGATACTTCGCCAGGAGGTCGATGTTGTTGCAGAACATGAAGTACTTGCCGTTCGGCTGCAGCTGGCTCTTGAGCACCTCGACCGCCGTCTCGAGATAGGCCAGCGAGTGGATGTAGCCGACCAGCACCGGAATGGTCGCCTCGCCGTCGTTGACGATCGTCAGCACCTGCTCGATCGAGAAGTCCGGCGGCCGCTTCTCGTCGGCGACCTGGGTCTGGAATTTCAGCGCGATGTCGCCGCGGAAGCCGAACCGTCCCGGCTTGGTGGTCGGCGCCTTGAGGACGGCGTTGAGCAGCCGTCCTTCCTTGTCGAGCTGCGCGAGCGCGGTGGTCTCGATCGCAACCGTCTTCTCCAATGTCGTCATCAGCAATCCCCTCGCATGTCCTGGTGAGCCGTCTCGCCGCACGGCGCGGTCGAAAAAGGCTGGAATGCAAATTGTCTGCCGATGTGTGCTGCGTCTTGATTTACTTGGTCTTTCGCCCGCGACCTCAGAGCATTGTCGGGTTTCCGCCGCGACATCCTTTCGGCACGTCCGAGGCCGGCGCAAATCATCCGTGTCGGAAACCCGACATGCGTCGGAAACGCCACAGCGACTTTGCGAAAAGCCGTGTCGTTTCAGTTAATTGCTGCATGGCATGAGACTTGCCATTCCTGTTCGCAACAGCCGAATGGGAAAGGCAAGACGATGATGATCAACCTGACCGACAGCGCCATCAATGCGGTTCGCAACGCGATCACGACCTCCGACAAGCCGGTCGACGGCCTCAGGATCATGGTCGAAGCCGGCGGCTGCGCCGGGCTCAAATACAATATGGGCCTCGTCAGCGGCAGCGAGCCGGAGGACACCGTGATCGAGCGCGAGGGCGTGCGCGTGCTGGTCGATCACAAGAGCCTCGAATATCTCGAAGGCACGACGATCGATTTCGTCATCGCGCTGGAAGGCTCCGGCTTCACCTTCGAGAATCCGAATGCCAAGTCAAGCTGTGGCTGCGGCAAGTCGTTCGCTTGATTCTTCGCTCGATCATTCAACACGCGAGAAGTGAAACCATGCTGGTCGAATCCCAGGGCATCGTCGAAGCGCCGTCGCAGATGAGCGAGCGCGAGCGGATCATCCGGGCCGTGATCGAGGAGGTCCGTCCGAACCTCAAGCGCGACGGCGGCGATTGCGAGCTCGTCGAGATTGATGGCAACAAGATCATGGTCAAGCTCGCCGGCGCTTGCATCTTCTGCAAGCTCGCCAGCGCGACGCTCGAGGGCATCCAGGCGCGCATGATCGAAAAGCTCGGCGAGTTCGTTCGCCTCGTTCCGGTGGCCGGCGCAGCCAAGGCGCGGCATTAAGGAGCGGCCTTGCGTCCGGTCTATCTCGACAACAACGCCACGACACGAGCCGATCCCGCAGTCGTCGCGGCGATGTTGCCGTTCTTCTCGGACCAGTTCGGCAATGCCTCGTCCTCGCATGCGTTCGGCAGCGAGGTCGCCGGCGCCGTCCGCCAGGCGCGCAAGAGCCTGCAGGCGCTGCTCGGCGCCACGTTCGATCACGAGATCGTCTTCACCTCGGGCGGCACGGAATCCGACAGCACGGCCATCCTGTCGGCGCTGGAGACGCAGGATGGCCGTGATGAGATCGTCACGACGGCGGTGGAGCATCCCGCAATCCTGTCGCTGGTCGAGTATCTCAGGGATAAGCGCGGCCTCACGGTGCATCTGATCGGCGTCGATGCGGCCGGTTGCCTCGATCTCGAGGCCTACAAGCGCGCGCTCGGGCCCCGCACTGCGATCGCCTCGGTGATGTGGGCCAACAACGAGACCGGCACGCTGTTCCCGATTCCGGAGCTGGCGAAGCTCGCACATGACGCCGGTGCGCTGTTTCATACCGATGCCGTTCAGGCTGTCGGCAAGGTCGCGATCGATTTGAAAGCTGCCGGCGTCGACATGCTGTCGTTGTCGGGCCACAAGCTGCACGGCCCCAAGGGTATCGGTGCGCTGTATGTCAGAAAGGGCACGCCGTTCGCGCCGCTGCTGCGCGGCGGCCCGCAGGAGCGCCGCCGCCGCGGCGGCACCGAGAACGTGCCTGCGATCATCGGTCTCGGCAAGGCGGCCGACCTCGCCGGACAACATCTCGCTGACGAGCAGGGCCGGGTGCGCGCGCTGCGCGACCGGCTGGAGCAGGGCATCATCCAGGGCGTCGGCCATTGCGCCGTGCTGGGCGATATCGAGCACCGACTGCCCAACACGTTGAACATCGCCTTCCAGCATCTCGAAGGTGAGCCGATCGTGATGCGCCTGAATCAGGCGGGCATCGCGGCTTCGCTCGGCTCGGCCTGCGCGTCCGGCTCGATGGAGCCGTCGCATGTGCTGCGCGCGATGAACGTGCCGTCGGATCTGCTTCGCGGCGCCGTCCGCTTCTCGCTATCGCGCGACACCACCGGCGACGACATCACGCGCGTGCTGCAGGTCCTGCCCGACATCGTCGCCAGGCTGCGTGAGACCTCGCCGGCCTGGCTGCAGCATCATCCTTCACAATCGGCGGACCCCCTTCGATCCACGGAGCTCACGTAATGAAAGTCATGATCCGCCGCTCGCCGGAAACGGGCCTGTCGATCTACGTCCCCAAGAAGGACCTCGAGGAACCCATCGTCGAGTCCGAGCACGAGTCCTTGTGGGGTGGCTGGATTCGCATCGCCAATGGCTGGGTGCTCGAACTGCCGCAGATGGCCGCCGACACGCGGCTGCCGATCACGATCAATGCGCGCAAGCGCGGTGGCGAAGGGGACGAGTGATGAATGCGCCGCTTCCTCATATCGACATCGTCAGACAGGCTGATGCCGAAGCCCTGCTCAAGGACGTCGTGGCCCGGCTGAAGGCCGGCAAGGTCGTTCCGTATCTCGGTCCCGGCGTCTCGGAGCAATCCGGCGCGGCGGTGCCGATGAATCCTGAAGCGCTGGCCGCGTTCTTCGGCACCAAGGTGGCGCTGCCGCGCCGCGCCAAGGGCAATGCGTGGGCTTCCGCGCAGCACATCGAGAGCACGCGCCACCGCTCGACGGTGACGGCGCTGATGGCTGAAGCCTTTGCCGCGCCCGTCGCGCCGACACCGCTGCAGCAGTATCTGGCGTCGCTGCCGCTGCCGATGGTCGTCGACAGCTGGTATGACGGCGCGATGCGGACGGCGCTCGCCGGGCGCGGCGATTGGGGCGAGGTGCAGGGCATCACGCGGGCCGGAATCGGCGAGGACCGCTGGTATCGCTTCTACGACGCTGCGGGCGCCGAGAGCGATCGCGAGAAGGCCGGAAGCTGGACCACGCTGCTCTACAAGCCGCATGGCGGGACCACGCCAGCCAAGAACTTCCTGATCACCGACGCCGACTATGTCGAGGTCCTGACCGACATCGACATCCAGACGCCGATACCCGATACGGTCAAGGACCGGCGCACCGACCGAAGCTTCCTGTTCATCGGCTGCCGCTTCAACGACCAGCTGCTGCGCACCTATGGCCGTCAGGTGATCAAGCGCTCCGGCGCCGAGCATTACGTCCTGGTCGAGCCTGACTCATTGTCGAAGAACGAGTTGAAGTTCTTCATCGCCGAGCGGCTGACGCCGATCGCGATTCCGCTGGCCCGCGCGACCGAGATCATCATCGGCGGCTGAGCGAAACCACGACACCGGAAATCGAACAGCGCGGCCGCAAGCTGCGCTGTTTTGTCGTTCGTTCCTGTGTCCCAATTCGAGTCTGTAACGTTTCTAACAACGCCCGAAACGAGAGCCTTTCGCATGTTGGCAAGGCGACAGGCGCGAGGATCTGGCTAAGGCGTTGATAGTCTGACGAAATGATCTTGTCCGCGGCGTGGCACGCGAGTTGCTGAACTCTAGCCCAAGGCGGTTTGCGGCTCGCCAGCAACGTAAGGAGCGGACATGGACGCGTCAGTGCAGCACGAACAGGCGACGATACCGGACGGCGACAAGCTGAGCTCGGTGATGCAGACCATCGCGGAACACAAGGGCTGCGGCACCTCGGGCGGCAGCGGCAAGGCGAGCTGCGGCTCGGGCGCCGGCGAGAACGACCTGCCGCCGGAGATCTGGGAGAAGGTGAAGAACCATCCCTGCTACAGCGAGGAGGCGCATCATCACTACGCGCGCATGCATGTCGCCGTCGCGCCCGCCTGCAACATCCAGTGCAACTACTGCAACCGAAAATATGACTGCGCCAACGAGTCGCGTCCGGGCGTGGTCAGCGAGAAGCTGTCGCCGGAACAGGCCGCCAAGAAAGTGCTCGCTGTCGCCTCGACCATTCCGCAGATGACCGTGCTGGGCATTGCCGGTCCGGGCGATCCGCTCGCCAATCCGGAGAAGACGTTCAAGACCTTCGAGCTGATCGCCCGGACTGCGCCCGACATCAAGCTCTGTCTCTCGACCAACGGCCTCGCACTGCCCGACCATGTCGACACCATCGCCGGCTTCAACGTCGACCACGTCACGATCACCATCAACATGGTCGACCCTGAAGTCGGCGCCAAGATCTATCCCTGGGTGTTCTGGAAGCACAAGCGCTACACCGGCGTCGAAGCCGCCAAGCTGCTCACCGACAGGCAGCTGCAGGGCCTGGAGATGCTGACCGAGCGCGGCATCCTCTGCAAGGTCAACTCGGTGATGATCCCCGGCGTCAACGACAAGCACCTCGTCGAGGTCAACAAGGCGGTGAAGTCGCGTGGCGCCTTCCTGCACAACATCATGCCGCTGATCTCCTCGCCGGAGCACGGCACCGTGTTCGGCCTGACCGGCCAGCGCGGACCGACCGCGCAGGAGCTGAAGGCGCTGCAGGACGAGTGCGAAGGCGAGATGAACATGATGCGGCATTGCCGCCAGTGCCGCGCCGACGCCGTGGGCCTGCTCGGCGAGGACCGCTCCGCCGAATTCACCACCGACAAGATCATGGCGATGGATGTGAACTACGACATCGACAGCCGCAAGGCCTATCAGGAGGCGGTCGAGCAGGAGCGTGTCGCCAAGGTCGTGGCGAAGCAGGAGGAGCTCGCCTCGCTCGCCGGCCAGTCCAGCGACATCAAGCTGCTGATCGCGGTTGCGACCAAGGGCTCGGGCCTGATCAACGAGCATTTCGGACACGCCAAGGAGTTCCAAGTCTACGAGCTTTCCACGGCCGGAGCCAAGTTCGTCGGTCACCGCCGCGTCGACCTGTACTGCCAGGGCGGCTATGGCGACGAGGACAGCCTGGAGACCGTCATCCGCGCCATCAACGACTGCCATGCGGTGTTCGTGGCCAAGATCGGCGGCTGCCCGAAGAGCGACCTGCAGGCCGCGGGCATCGAGCCGGTCGATCAGTTCGCCCATGAGTTCATCGAGAAGTCCGCGATCGCCTGGTTCAAGAGCTACCTCGACAAGGTGAACAGTGGCGAGATCCAGCACGTCGTGCGCGGTGACGCCGAAATTCGCCAGGGCGCCCTGATCTCGGCAGCGTGACATCAGACCCCGGCGGCGCCGTCGCGTCGCCGGGCCCCTTCGACAGGAGCCTTTGATGACCTTGAAGATCATTGCCTCGCAGTGCACGAGCTGCTCGGCCTGTGAACCCGAATGTCCGAACGTGGCGATCTCGGAGAAGAACGGCACCTTCGTGATCGATCCGAAGAAGTGCACGGAATGCATCGGCCATTTCGACGAGCCGCAATGCGCGGCGGTCTGCCCGGTCGACAACACCTGCGTGATCGACAATTCGTTCCCGCGCTATCAGCCGCCGGCTTGAGGGAGACCGAGATGAACTTCACGCTCACGCCAGCCGCGCAGAAGTTCATGCGCATGATGCTGCGGGCTGACGGCACTGCGGGCTCTGGTTTCCGTCTCGCGGTGTCGCCCGGCGGTTGCTCGGGACTTGCCGCCGATATCACCGTCCTCGCGACGCCGCAGCCCGGCGATGCGGTGGTTGAACGCGATGGCGTCAGGCTGTTCCTGCCGGCGGAGAGCCGTTTGCTGCTCGACGGCGTCACCATCGACTTCGCGGATACGGCGACGCAGACCGGCCTCGTGTTTCATGATCCGAAGCAGGTCTCGTGCTCGACCCATGCCTTGAAGGCGCTGGAGCACTAGGACAGCTCGCCATGCCCACCGACGCCCGGCCCAGCTCTCAGACCGCCATCGAGGACGCGCTGCTTGCCGACGCGCTGCTCGGCGGCGGCCTACCGGAGGAGGCCGAGTATCATCTGTGGCAGGCGGGCCAGAGCTATCATCTCGACGATGTCGCGGAGACGCATCTGAAAAAGGCGGAAGCGCTGGCGCCTGGGCATGCGGCGGTCCTGATCGGCTTCTATCGGTTCTATTTCTACAAGGGACGGCTCGCTGACGCGTTGCGCATCGCCAAGCGGTGCCTCGCCAAGGCGGCCGTTGAGAACCGCTTGCCGCCGCATTGGCGCGACGTTCGCGCCGGTCATGCCGAGTTCGGCAGCTATGACAACATGCTGCCGCGTTTCTTCATGTTCACCTTGAAGGGATACGCCTATTTGCAGATGCGCCTCGGCAATCTCGTCGAGGGACGGCTCGCGGTGCAAAAGCTGCTCGAGCTCGATCCCAGCGACAAGATCGGCGCACGCGTCCTGCTCGAGGTGGTCGACCGGGTGGAGCTCGACGATGAATGACGACATCGACGAGGCCATCGACTGGCAGGGCAACGAGATCAGTTGTGCGGGCTGCGAACACGCGCAGCTCAACGCATCGGGTGGCTGTCGCCTTCGGCACGCCTGCGTGCACGACCGCTACGCCCGCCGCATCGACCGCTTCTTCAACTGGAATCCGGCGCTCGCCAACGGCTACGTCAAGCATCCGCACTTCGAGGTGCGTGCGATCGCGGCGAAGCATGCCAGTCCGTTCTTTCTGCCGCCGCTGCTCGATGATCCCGAGGAGACGGTGCGCTGGAATGCCGCGCGGCGGCTGCCGAAGCGGCTGGTGCTGCGGCTGCGCCATGATCCGCATCGCGAGGTCCGCATCCGGATCGCGACGGTGCTCGATCCGGAAGATCTGATGCCGATGATGATGGACGACGACTATTACGTCCGTCTCGTCGTGGCGCGCCGCATCGTGCCGTCCGTGCTGGGCCGCATGATGGGGGACCCGGAGGCCGAGGTCCGCCGCGTCGTCGCGCGGCGCATCCCGAGCGACTGGCTGCTTGGCATGATCAGCGACCCAGATCCGCGGGTGCGGCTCGAGATCGCCGAGCGCCTCGCGCCGGATCTCCTCACCGCGATGCGCAAGGACGCCGATTGGCGGGTGCGTCACGAGGTGGCGAGCCGGATCGCGCTCAGTGAGCTCGCGGAGCTGGTGCGCGACGAGGACCCGCTGGTGCAGGAGATGGCGCGCGGCCGGCTCGCGAGCCGCTTCGGAGCTGCGATGGAGAAACCGGCATGAGCAACATCGTTCGTGACAGCGAGGTCGTGGAGTTGTCGGCGCCGCCGTATTTCACGTTTGGCGAGAAGGTCAAGGCGAAGCGCACGATCCGCAACGACGGCACCTATGCAGGCAAGGAGATCGGCGAGGTCCTCGCGAAGAAGGGCGAGATCGGCTACGTCGTGTCGATCGGGACCTTCCTGCAGCAGTTCTACATCTACGGCGTCGAGTTTCTCGAAAGCGGGAATCGCGTCGGCATGAAACGCAAGGAGCTCGAGTCCACCGTTCCCCGCGGGGAGGCCGAGGACGAGCTGCCGCTGCCGGGAGCATACAAGTCATGATCGAGCCGCGCCTGCCGAAATATCAATGGGGTCAGCGCGTGAAGGCGCTGATCGATCTCGTCAACGACGGTTCGTTCCCGAATGCGCCGGCCGAGGCCAAGCTCGTCGGCGTTGGCGACTTGGGCGAGATCGTCCAGGTCGGCACCCATACGGAAGCGAATATGCCGATCTATCTCGTCGAGTTCGGCGAGCAGCTCGTCGTAGGCTGTCTCGAAGAGGAGATCGTCCCGGTTTGAGGGGCGATGATCAGCCATGGCCGCAACCGCGCTCCAGCCCAGCCTCGTCCTGCCTGCGCATCCCAACGAGCTGGATCGCAAGCGGATCGCGCGCGCGCTGAAGTCGCGCAAGCGCTACCGCTACGTCGAGCCGACGGTGTTGCCGGCGAACGAGGGCTATCACGTCCAGAGTCCGTGCTGCTCGCGCAACATCGACAAGGACGGCGGGGTGATCGACGTCGCGCTGCTGCGTCACGATCCAGCGAATGCGATGTGGAAGCTGTTCTGGAGAGATCACGCTCACGAGACATGGGAGCTGCACAGTGTGCACAGGCGGCTGACCTCGGCGGTCGACGAGCTGAACGCCGACCCTGAACGGATATTCTGGCAGTAGCAAAGAGGACGGGTGGCATGGCGCTTGCCGAGCAGGAACTGAATGAGATCGAGCAGGTCCTCACTGGACCCGATGCCGGCAGCGCGGCGTTCGGCGAATTGCGCCGTCGGTTTCCCAAGCTGGCGCTGACGCGATGCGATGCCTCCGATGTTACCGAGGCGCCGTTCCGCAGCTATCCGGCGTTCGATCTGCATCTGCTCGACGCCAGCGAACATTGCGCTGGGGTGACCGACGATCCGGCGAAGGCCACCGGCCTGATCCTCGCCAAGCGGAGCTGATCATGATCAATCCCGTTCTGGTGCACGATGCCGATCGACAGGAGCAGGACGAGGCCGAACTTACGCCGGTCGGCTCCGGCTTCATTCCGCTGTCCGATCCCGACATCACGACGGCGGAGATCGCGGCCGTCGAGGCGACTTTGCGGTCGCCGCGGCTGTCCTGCGGTCCGCTCGTCGAGGAATTCGAAGCGGCATTCGCGGCCTATCTCGGCCGCAAATATGCCATCGCGGTGCCGAGCGGGACGCTGGGCCTGGTGCTCGTCCTCAAGGCTATGGGGATCGGCCCCGGCGACGAGGTGATCGCGTCGTCCTATTCGTTCCGCGAGGTCGCGCACGCGATCAGTATCGTCGGCGCTAAGCCGGTCTTCGTCGATATCGACTACTATTCGGGCACGCTGGCGCCAAGCAAGATCGGGGCGCGCCTCACTGAGAAGACCAAGGCAATCCTGGCCGGCAACACCAACGGGCATCCGGCCAAATGGTCGGAGCTGCAGGCGATCGCCAAGGCGCACAATCTGCCCCTGATCGAGGATTCGACCGAGGCGATCGGCTCGAAATATCAGGGCGCGCTGGTCGGCACCTTCGGCGTCGCGTCGGTGTTCGACTTCTCGCAGCCTTTTGCATTGACCTGCGGTGAGGGCGGCATGGTCGTCACGGATGACGTCGACATTGCGGTCGCCGTACGCCGCCACCGCTTGCACCGGCTGGACGAGCGCGGTTCGGTCGTGGTCAGCAGCAGCCCGTCCCACCAGGCTGTCATGAGCGACGTGACGGCGGCGCTGGGCCTCGCACAGCTGAGGCGAGTCGACGAGATCCTCGAACGCCGCAAGCTGATCGAGCAGATCTATTATAGCCAAGTGCAATCGTTCGAGGGAATCAAGGATCCCTATGTCGGGCCTGATGTCACCGACGTGAACTGGTTCCTGTATCAGGTGCATCTGGGCACGCGGTTCTCGAAGTCGAGCCGCGATTCGATCGTCGAGGATCTCAGGGTCGAACAGGTCGAGGCGATCGCTTATTCCAATCCGCTGCATCTGCAACGACACTATTTCAACATGGGCTATCGGCGGGGCGACTATCTCGTGACCGAGAAGGTCGCCGATCGCGTCGTAGCCCTGCCGTTCCACGTCCACCTGACCACGGACCAGATCGCCTTCATCGTCGCGACCATGAAGGACGCATCGGTCAATGTCGGAGCGGGCGCGGCGATCTACTGACGAGTTCTGATCTCAAACTGGAAGAGGAGAATCCAAGTGGCGACATTGACGGTAATGCCATCAGGCAAGACGATCGAGGTGGGCGAGGGCACCACCATTCTCGCGGCGCTGCTCGGCGCCGAGGTCGACATCCAGCACAAATGCGAGGGCCAGGCGAAGTGCGGCTCCTGTCACATCTTTCTGCAGGAGGGACGCAAGGGCGTGTCGAAGGTCTCCAAGCTGGAGAACGAGAAGCTCGACACCATCGTCGGCGTCGGCTCGAAATCCCGGCTCGCGTGCCAGGCGACCATCCTGGGCACCGAGAACGTCAAGATCGAGTTGCTCGGCTTTGGCTCGGGTCTGTAACAGGAGGATCAGATGGACAATGTGACGCTCCATGTCCGCTTTGCCAATGACGGCACGGTGGCTGAAATCAGCGAGCGGCCGGTCGGCCTGACGCCGCAGCAATGGTTCGACAAGTTGAGTGAGGCGATCGGAATGAAGGCCTATCAGACCTTCGCCGGCGGTCGCGGCGTATTCAAGGTGGCCCGAGACCAGATCGAGGCCCTGAAGACCGCAGCCGTCTCGTGACGGCAGCGTTGCCGACCTTCGACGCGCGCGGCAGCATGAGCACCGATGCGGGACGGGAGTGTCGATTCTTCGTCTCGTACACGGGCGTCAAGCTGCCGCTGCGGCTGGTCACCGCGATTGCGCCGGAGCAGCTTTCGAACCGCAACACGTTCATCCGCGGCTATTTCGATGCCGCGGGCGTGCTGACCGGATTCGAGAAGATCGTCTATGGCGAGATCGAGCTTACGCACAGCTACAGCTACCATGCCAGCGGGGCGTTGAGCCGGGCCGAGATCGTGATGCTCGACGAGGATCCGGTGACGCTGAATTTTGACGAGACCGGCGCGCCCATCGCCGGTCAGGATGCGTCAGTGAAGGAGGCCTCGTGACTGTCGCCAAGCTGATCGAGGCTCTTGCCAGCATGCCGAAGGACGCTATCGTGTTGATGGACAGCGGCGGCGGATTGTCGCGCGTCGATACGCTGGAGCTTGTGGACGAGCAGGGACCTGGCGCCCCGGCTGAGGTCATCCTGCAGCCGAGCTCGGACGAGTAGAGACAGGAACGGCCGGATGGCGGATGCTGGGACTTCAGAGACTGGAACTCCGGGTGCAGGGCCGGTCGCGACCCCCTATGAGCGGATCGGCGGTGCCGTCGTGGTCGACCGTCTCGTCGAATCCTTCTACCATCGAATGGATACTTTGCCCGATGCCAAGGGCATCCGCGCCATGCACGGCAGCAATCTCGGGCCTATCAAGCAGATCCTGAAGCGCTATCTCTCCGAATGGCTTGGCGGCCCCAAGCTGTACTCGCCGGAGAAAGGCCATCCGCGGCTGCGCCAGCGTCACATGGGCTTTGCCATCGGCAATGCCGAGCGCGACGCCTGGCTGCTGTGCATGCGCGGCGCGCTCGAGGAGACGGTGACCGACGTCCAGGCGCGGCACGACGTCGACGCCGCCATGACGAAGCTCGCCGACTGGATGCGCAACCAGGCCGGCAACCCGCACGATGCTCGCGCGGCGCGGCCATAGGCCTGCGGTTGCGTCATTGCGAGGAGCTAAGGCGACGAAGCAATCCAGAATCGTCGTGTTGCGCTAGATTGCTTCGCTGCGCTCGCAATGACGGAGACTGCGCGGCGCGTAGGGTGGGCAAAGCGAAGCGTGCCCACCGCGACTCCATCAGCCGATGACAGCCGATGGAATGGTAGGCACAGCGAGCTTCGGGCAAGCCTAGCAATTGCCGCCGGTGGCGCCTTTGCCCACCCTACGGCTCTGGAACGGCCGAGCTAATATAATGGCACGCCGAAGAAGTTCTCGTCGTCGCCGCCCCAGGCGCGGTGTAGCGCCAGGGCGTTCTGCCATTGCATCATCTCGGCCTCGCTGGCATTGCGATGCGTGATCCTGCCGTCCGGCACCTCGGCGAGCAGAAAAGGCTTGCCGTTGCGGATGAAGCGGTTGAGATCCTTGGTGTCGTTGGGGCGCACGACGCAACGTGGCCGCTCGTCGATGAGGATGGTGGTCGGCAGCATCGCGGCGCTCTCACTCCATCGGATTGTCAATCAGCCGGCGGCCCCATGTCGTCGTCGGCTTTCTTCTTCTTTTTCTTGTCGGTCTTGGCGAGCGCGTAGGCGCCGGCGTTCTTCAGCGTGATCGGCGGCTGCCCGACGACATATTGCGAGATCCACGCCAGGGTCCGGTCATGTGCCAGCGCAGTTGCGGATTCATCATAAGTCTCGCCGTCACCGTCGAACGCATGCGCGGCATTCGGATAGGAGAACGCGCTGACCTCGGGATGATAGGCGCGGAACATGGTCACCTCCGCGAACGGCACGACGATGTCGGCCTCGCCGAAATGGAGCAGCGTCGGAATCTTGCGCTTGGCGCCGGCCGCGTTGACGACACCCGTCGCGTAGTAACTCACCGCGCAGGCCACACCGGAGACGCGGTTGGCCGCGTCGTAGGCGAGACCGCCCCCGGCGCCGAAGCCGACCACCGCCACCTTGCCGCATTCCTTGACGCTGTCGACCGTTGACTGGATCTCGGCGAGCAGCGGCGCTGCCGGGTCCGGCACGGTCTTGGCCGGCTCGCCCTCCGTTGCCGCGTCGATCGCCGCAGGAGGCGACAGCTCCGGCGCAATCACGACATATCCGCTGGCCGCAAAGGCATCGGCGACCTTGCGCAGCTTGCCGGCAGCGCCGGTGCCATCCGGCAGGACGACGATCGCCCCCTTCGGCGCATCGGCTGGATCGGCACGAAACGCCTGAAAGGTATGGCCGTCGCTGGCGGTCAGCTTGATCGTGCTCTCCGTAGGCATGTGATGCTCCTGCTCCTGTTGGCGCGGCTCGCGCGCGTTACAACAAACCCAGCTCCAGCGCGGTCTCTTCGGACATGCGCGACTTGTCCCATGGCGGCTCGAACACGAGCGCGACTTTCACCGACGCGACGCCGTCGACGGCCTGTACGGCGTCCTCCACCATGCGGACGATCTCGCTCGCGACCGGGCAGCCAGGCGCCGTCAGGGTCATGTCGATCTCGACGACGCCGCCGCCCTCGTGCGCGATTCGATAGACCAGGCCGAGATCGTAGACGTTCACCGGAATTTCCGGGTCGTAGACCGTCCGCAACGCGGCAATCACGCTCTCGGCGGCATTCCGGGAGCCGCTCGCTACGGCGTTCTGTGCCGGGGAAGGAGAGGGCGGGGCGTGCATCGTCATCATGCGTTGGTTCCTCTCATGATCCTGGTTCGCACCGGGGGATGGTCGTTGGAATTCGTGTCATGTTCGCTCTGCTCATGCTTGGCGTCGCCTCAATCCGAACCGAGCCCCTCGGCCAGCGCGGCGACGACCGGCCATCCGACGGCGCCGGCGGGATCGAGTCGCCGCAGCGCCGCGAGCATTTCGGCAGCCCCCTCGGAATCAGTCTTGCGCAGATGAATGAAGGCGAGTGCCTTCAGTGTGTAGAGCGCGAAGCGGCCGGCGCCATCCGGCAGCGGATCATGCGGCGTCCAGTGCCGCCAATCACGTGGCCAGCCGGCTTGGCGCGCCGCTTCCGCAAGGCCCAGCTCGGCGACCGCCTCTGCCTCGTCGAGATGGCCTTGATAGGTGTGAATCTTGTACAGACAGAAGTAGGTCGGCAGCTGCTGCGGAGCGGTCGCCAGCGCCTGGCGAAACAGCCGGTCCGCCTGCGCGTGGTCGCGGCGGTACGCCGCCACGCCCTGTTGCAGCAGCGCATCGATCTCCTGCGGCAGATCGCCGAAGTTGATCGTGTCGGGTTCGCTGACGAGTTCGAGCATCTGCATTGACCTCGATCAAATCACTGCAAGACGCGGACCGTTTTCGAGCGGGTGCAGCGGCGCCAGAGTCGGTACAAGGCGGGTGGAAGAACGGGCCGATGTTGGATTTTGAACGCGGCCTCTTCGCTGCCCCGTGGCTGATGTAGCAAAGACGACGCAACGCGGGCGGTTTGGCCTGGGCAAGTCGTCAGATGCCGACGAGCCGGCGATTGCCGCCCGCAAATGACTGGTTCGGAGCTTGCATGAGGCCTTCATCAATCCAGCGGGAGTGGCAGCGATGGCGATGGCAGCAACGGATATCGAGCGTCTGATCAAGGAGGCGTTCCCGGATGCCGTCGTCCTGATCGAGGATCTGGCAGGCGATGGCGACCATTATTCGGCGCGCGTCACCTCACAGGCTTTCGTTGGAAAGAGCCGGGTGCAACAGCATCAGATGGTCTATTCGGCTCTCAAGGGCCAGATGGGCGGCGTGCTGCATGCGCTGGCGCTCGAGACGTCATTGCCGAAGTGATCGTTGCGATCCGGCTGATCGGTCGCATTCAGGGAAAGGATCCAGTCTATGTCGACATCCGAACGCATTCAGAAGCTGATCGACAGCAATGATGTCGTGCTGTTCATGAAGGGCGTGCCGGCCGCGCCGCAATGCGGCTTCTCCGCCGCGGTGGCGCAGATCCTGGCCAAGCTGGACGTGGCTTACGAGAGCGTCAACGTGCTCGCCGATCCCTTCATTCGCGAGGGCATCAAGGAGTTCTCCAGCTGGCCGACCATTCCGCAGCTTTATGTGAAGGGCGAATTCGTCGGCGGCTGCGACATCGTGCGCGAGATGTTCCAGGCCGGCGAGCTCGCGACGCTGCTCGCCGACAAGGGTATCAAGGCGCCTGCGTCATGAGCGATTCTGATGTTGCCGAGGCGGATGATTCATTCGAGATTCCGCAGCTCTACAAATACCACGCCTTCGTCTGCCTGACGCAGCGTCCGCCCGGACATCCGCGCGGCAGCTGCGGCGCGCTCGGCGTACAGCCGCTGTGGGATCGGCTGACCAAGACCATCGAGGCGCAGCGGCTGACGGACATCGGCGTCACCGCGGCCGGCTGCTTCGGCTTCTGCAGCGCGGGACCGATGATGGTGGTCTATCCAGACGGCGTCTGGTATCGGCCGACCAGGCCCGAGGATATCGACGAGATCGTCGAATCCCACTTCAAGCAGGGCAAGCGCGTCGATCGCCTGGTCATGGTGTTGAAGCGCTGAGCTTGCAGAACGGAGCCGCTCAACGCGGCTCCGGACAAGGTGTCGACCCCTCCGGACGCGTGCAGCCCTGGACATCGTCCAGATCGTCGCCCTGCCGGAGCAGCGAGATCACGGGTTCACGATCGAAGCCGGCGCAGCACCGGCCGCCGGCTTCGATCAATGGCCGACGGATCAGCAGCGGATCCTCGAGCATCAGGTCGATCGCTGCGACGGCTTCGATTGTCTCTGGCTCGATCGCTCCCGATTTCACGCGCGGCGAGGCTGGATTGAACCAGCTCCAGACGGGCGTCCCGGCGAAATACGCCCGCAGCCGCTCGCCGGTCCAGGGCTCGGTCAAGAGATTCCTGGCGACGACATCGTGGCCGGCGCGTGCCAGCATCAGCTTCTGCCGGGCGTTGGTGCCGCAGCCCGGCTTCTCATAGAAGACGACGGTCGTCACGTCAGGCGCCGCCGAGCTGGACCAGCTGCGCGCCGCCGGCGCGGCCGAGAATGGTGTCGACCTTCTTGCGCACCGACTCGATCGTGAGCGGCTTGACCACGGCGCCATGCGCGCCGGCCTTGAGACCTTCGATCGCGATCGCCTCGTCGGCCTTGGCGGTCACGATCAGAATCCGCACGCCTTTGAACTTCGCCAGGATCTCGCGGACGAGCTCGGGGCCGCGTTGCTTCAAGAAGGAAACCCCGAGCAGCACCACGTTCGGTGCCAGCCAATCGACACCCTTCTCATACGCCTCCTCTGGCGTCGCCAATTCATGTGTCTCGATTTCATCGTGCAACATGAACTGCAGGGCCGCGCGCGTGATCTCGTCGTCATCGATCACGAACACGCGCCGCTGGTCCACCGCCTTGGCCGTTTCCACTCCGATCTGCATTGCATCCTCCTCAACGTTGTCAGCGTCTGTGCCGCAGGGCTGCGGAGGGGATCTAGCAAATCTCGTTCCGGGTCCTGCACGGCTGAAGCGGCGCAGCCGTTGTGTCGTTTCAGACAGGGCTGCGTGTCGTCGCATCTTGCGAAGCATTCCGATGTCGGGTTTGCAACAACCCGCAATCGCGTCCGGATTGCTCGGCATCTCCTTTGAAACATGATCGTTTTGGCGCTGTGCGCGTGCTGGCACAGCGGTTGCAAAACTGCGCTCAGGCAATGGTTGAGGGCTGAGTGCACGCCGACGCTTCGGACGAGCGATGCTCTCCTTCCCAACAACCCGTCTGCCGGTTCGGACACAAAGAGGACGCGGTCACGCTCTGCTGCAAGCGGGCGCGACATAGGCAATCGGTTGATGGAGAGCAGAATGTCATCACTGCGACAAATCGCATTCTACGGCAAAGGCGGCATCGGCAAGTCGACGACGTCGCAAAATACCCTGGCCGCGCTGGCCGAGATGGGTCACCGGATCCTGATCGTCGGCTGCGATCCCAAGGCGGATTCGACCCGCCTGATCCTGCACGCCAAGGCGCAGGACACCATCCTGAGTCTGGCCGCTGCCGCGGGCAGCGTCGAGGACCTCGAGATCGAAGAGGTCATGAAGGTCGGCTATCGCGACATTCGCTGCGTCGAGTCCGGCGGTCCGGAGCCGGGCGTCGGCTGCGCCGGCCGCGGCGTCATCACCTCGATCAACTTCCTGGAAGAGAACGGCGCCTATGAGGACATCGACTACGTGTCCTACGACGTGCTCGGCGACGTGGTCTGCGGCGGCTTCGCGATGCCGATCCGCGAGAACAAGGCGCAGGAGATCTACATCGTGATGTCCGGCGAGATGATGGCGATGTATGCCGCCAACAACATCTCCAAGGGCATTCTGAAATATGCCAACTCCGGCGGCGTGCGCCTGGGCGGCCTGGTCTGCAACGAGCGCCAGACCGACAAGGAGCTGGAGCTGGCGGAGGCGCTGGCGAAGAAGCTCGGCACCCAGCTGATCTACTTCGTGCCGCGCGACAACATCGTGCAGCACGCCGAGCTGCGCCGCATGACCGTGCTGGAATATGCGCCGGACTCGGTTCAGGCCGGCCACTACCGCTCGCTGGCGCAGAAGATCCACGCCAACGGCGGCAAGGGCATCATCCCGACGCCGATCACGATGGACGAGCTCGAGGACATGTTGATGGAGCACGGCATCATGAAGGCCGTCGACGAGAGCCAAATCGGAAAGACTGCCGCCGATCTCGCCGCAACGGCTTAAGCAGTCTTGGTACCGGCCTTCCTCCCGTCGGAAGGCCGGTACCTCATTGCATGTCCCGCCGGCAGGCGGCAGGGGATCACGCTATGACCATCGCAATCGTGGGCGTCTCTGAGTCCGTTGCCGCTGGCCTGCAACCGTCGCCGCGCAACGGATCCTTCGAAGAGGACAGGCGGCACCACGGCCGCCAAATTTACCGCCTGCTGACCGGCGTCGATCCCGACGACGCGCTGATCGACAGCGACATCGGTTTCGACCGTCACGTCATCGCATCGATCCTCGCCGTTTCAGCGATGGAGCATGGCGCGCTGGCGGAGCGAGCGGGGCTTTCGACCGTCGAGCTGATCGCACTGCTGGCGCAGCTGTTTCCTGCAGCCTCGATCGACTCCTCATGGCTGCCGATCACCGGGGCCGTGGCCGCGCCGGACGACGACGAGATCGGGATGGTGCGCGATCTGCTCGCCGCGCAGCGCTCCACGGACGGCGAGGTCGGCCGTTGGCTCGCAGCCATGGTGGCGCGTCGCGCGATGGAGCCCAACCATCTCTGGGAAGACCTGGGCCTGCGCGAGCGCTCCGAGCTGTCGCGGCTCCTGACGCGCCATTTCGCGCCGCTCGCAAGCCGCAACACCAAGAACATGCGCTGGAAGCGCTTCTTCTACCGCATGCTGTGCGAGGACGATGGCTTCGTCATGTGCACGACGCCGGTCTGCACCCAGTGCAACGATTTCGCGCTCTGTTTCGGCGAGGAGAGCGGCGAGAGCCGGATGGCCGAGCGGCGACGCGAGGTGGCGCTGCAGGAGGCGGCGGGCGCCGCGATGTGAGTTCGAGGACCGTGACGATGTTGATGGACAGCCAGCTTCGATCCCCGTGCAACTCCGACGGCGGACCTTGTCCCCAGGCAGAGACCTGCGAAGCTGGCGAGATCCTGATGCGTCGATGCGAGGACGCGCTGCGTCGGGCCGGGTTGCGTCCCACCCAGCAGCGTCAGCAACTGAGCCGGATTCTGTTCGGCAGCGGTGACCGCCACATCACCGCCGATGCGCTCTATGGCGCCGCCGTCGCCACCGGCATGAAGATCTCGCAGGCCACCATCTACAACACGCTCAATCAGTTCGTGGAGCTCGGGCTACTGCGGCAGATCGGCGTGGACGGCTCGAAATCGTTCTTCGACACCAATACGACCGTGCATCCGCACTTCTTCTATGAGGACGAAGGCGAGCTCGTCGATGTGCCCGAGCATGTCGCGTTCGAGGAGCTGCCGGAGCCGCTGCCGGGCTATCGCATGGAACGGATTGACATCGTCATCCATCTGCGCCGCAGGCGCCACGCCTGACGGCAGCGCAGGTCGCCGCGGCTTGGCGCTGGGCGACCGAGTCACTTCACCTCGACGTCTGATTCCCGACCCTGTTACGAATCCGACAATCCATTTTCGCGCAAAAAGTAAAGTAAATTCAATTGATTAGATTCGGGTCCGGCGGTGGCATGGCCGTTGCTGAGTGAATTGCTGGCCGTGATGGAGCGTCGTGCTTCTGGCGGCCGCACACAGGTTGCGACGGAGCGAGTGAATGCCAGACGTCTCCGGACAGCGCGGGCCCAGGAATGCCCGAGAGGCTGGCTCTGCCCACGGGGGCACGGTCTCGGGGAGCCCGATGCCCCGGGTCATCCTGAACGATACCACGCTCCGCGACGGCGAGCAGGCGCCGGGCGTCGCCTTCGCCCTCGGAGAGAAGGTCGCGATCGCCCGTGCGCTTGCCCGTGCCGGCGTTCCCGAGATCGAGGCCGGCACCCCGGCGATGGGGGCCGACGAGATCGCTGCGATCAGGGCGATCGTCGAGGCCGGTCTGCCGGCGACCATCATCGGCTGGTGCCGGATGCGCGAGGCGGATGTCGATGCGGCGATCGCGGCGGGCGTCTCGATGGTGAATGTCTCCGTCCCGACATCCGATGTGCAGATCGCCGCCAAGCTCGGCGGCAGCCGCAGCGCCGCGTTGGAGCTGGTCAAGCGCGTGGTCGGCTATGCGCGGAGCCGCGGACTGGCCGTTGCCGTCGGCGGTGAGGATTCGTCGCGCGCCGATGTCGGCTTTCTCGCCGAGGTGATCGCGACCGCGAAGTCGCTCGGCGCCCGGCGCTTCCGCGTCGCCGATACCCTGAGCGTGCTCGATCCCGACGCGACGTCAGCGCTGGTCGGCGCCTTGCGAGCGACCACGGACCTGGAGATCGAGTTTCACGGCCATGATGATCTCGGTCTTGCCACCGCCAACACGCTGGCGGCGGTCAAGGCGGGCGCGACCCATGCATCGGTCACCGTGATCGGCCTCGGCGAGCGCGCCGGAAATGCTCCGCTGGAGGAGGTCGCGGTCGCGCTGCGGCAGCTCTACCGGCGCGAGACCGGCATCGTGCTGGCCGAACTCGATCACGTCGCCAATGTCGTGGCGGCCGCCGCGGCGCGCGCCATTCCACTCAACAAGGCCATTGTCGGCGAGCACGTCTTCACCCATGAATCCGGCATTCACGTCGACGGGCTGCTGAAGGATCAGCGCACCTATCAGGCCCTCGATCCGGGACTGTTCGGCCGCTCCAACCGGATCGTGATCGGGAAGCATTCCGGGCTGTCGGCGATCACCTCGCTGCTGTCGGATCTACGCCTGCCGGCGAGCGTCGACCAGGCCCAGCGCATCCTGGCGCGCGTGCGCAGGCATGCCGTCACTCACAAGGGGCCAGTGCCGAAAGAGGCCGTTGCGGCCATCTGGCGCGAAGTCTGCGATCACCCGCTGGCGAGCTTTGCCTGATCATGAGCGACATCGTCGACACACCCATTGCAAAGCCGATCGTCGCCGAGCTGAGCCGGCCCTCGCTGCTCCGCCTGATCCGCGAGGACATTGCGTGCGTCCGCTCGCGCGATCCGGCGGCGCGCAGCGAAATCGAGACGCTGCTGACCTATCCCGGCATTCACGCGCTGATCTGGCACCGCCTGGCGCATCGGCTGTGGATTCGCGGCTGGCGTTTTCCGGCACGCTTGTTGTCGTGGCTCGGACGTTTCCTGTCGAATGTCGATATCCACCCGGGCGCGGAGATCGGGCGCCGCTTCTTCATCGACCACGGCGCCTGCGTCGTGATCGGCGAGACGGCAGAGGTCGGCGACGACGTCACGCTCTATCATGGCGTCACCCTGGGCGGCACGTCGTGGTCGCCGGGCAAGCGGCATCCGACGCTGGAAAGCGGCGTCGTCGTCGGCGCCGGCGCCAAGATCCTCGGACCGATCACGATCGGACCGCGCACTCGCGTCGGTGCCAACTCCGTCGTCATTCAGAGCACGCCGCCCGATGTCACCGTGGTCGGCATCCCCGCCAAGGTGGTGCGGCCGGAGTTCACCCATCGTCGAACCGTCGGACGCATCGACCTGGATCATCATTTGATGCCTGATCCGGTCGGTGAGGCACTTTCCGTGATGCTGGACCGGATCGAATTCCTCGAAGCGCAGCTCGCTCACATCAGGCAAAAGATGCGCCAGGGACCGCCGCTTCCGGCGCCGACCTCTTTCTGCGAGGTTGATCCGATTTTGAGCCAAGGAGCAAAGCAATGACTGCGGCATCGCCGAACGTTCTGGACGAACTGAAGAAGACCTCCGCTGCCGAGGAGTTCTTCAAGCTGCTCGGTGTCGACTACGATCCCAAGGTGCTCAACGTCTGCCGGCTGCATATCCTCCGGCGAATGGGGCAGTATCTCGTCAGCGAGGACTTCTCCGACGTTTCCAACGAGGATGTCGCAGCCCGCTGCAAGTCGTTCCTGGAGCAGGCCTATCAGGACTTCCTCGTCTCCACGCCGCTCGATCAGCGGGTGTTCAAGGTGCTCAAGGAGGCGGTGGCGCCGCCGAAACCGGCTCCAAAGCCGTTCGTGTCACTGACGACGCTCAAGTAACGGACGAACTGAGGATCACTCCTACGAGCGCCGCCAGCACGACTGGCGGCGCTTCTGCTTTCAGGCGAGCCGTGCGCTTTCAAGCTCCTGTCGCATTCCCGACGCGTGTTGCTTGCGACGTGTCGGGCCTTGGCGGCGAGTTCTCAGCAACAGAGATCAGGTTCATGCGCCAAGGTGTTGAATCCGTGCCGATAATCATTGCGGCCGAAACTGGTACGACAATTGCTGTCCTGATCGCAGACCTACACACCGGAGTGATCGCATGCATATCGTCGTCTGCATCAAGCAGGTTCCGGACTCCGCGCAGATCCGCGTTCATCCGGTGACCAACACCATCATGCGCCAGGGTGTGCCGACCATCATCAATCCCTACGATCTGTTCGCGCTCGAGGCCGCGCTGCAGCTGCGCGACAAGTTCGGCGGTGAAGTGACCGTGCTGACCATGGGACCGCCGTCCGCCGAGGACTCGCTGCGCAGAGCGCTGACCTACGGGGCCGACCGCGCCGTGCTGCTGACCGATCGCTTCTTCGCCGGCGCCGATACGCTGGCGACCACCTATGCGCTGGCGACAGCCATTCGCAAGGTCAGCGAGACCTTTGGCGCGCCCGACATCGTGTTCACCGGCAAGCAGACGATCGACGGCGACACCGCGCAGGTCGGCCCGGGCATCGCCAAGCGGCTGGGCCTGCTGCAACTCACCTATGTGGCGAAGATCAGCGAGGTCGATCCGGTGGCGCGCACGATCGAAGCCGAGCGTCGCTCCGAGGGTGGTGTTCAGGTGCTGAAGACCAAGCTGCCGTGCCTGGTGACGATGCTGGAGGCGACCAACGAGATCCGCCGCGGCGCCATGGCCGATGCGCTCCGTGCAGCGCGCGCGCAGATCGTCACCTGGAGCGCCAAGGACGCCGGCGTCGAGGACATCTCGAAGTGCGGCCTGAAGGGCTCGCCGACCATCGTGAAGCGGGTCTTCGCGCCGTCGGCCCGGGCGGAGAAGGCAACCATGGTTGACTTCTCGAGTCGCGCGCCGGCCGACGCCCTGATCGAGGAATTGTTCAAGCGGCAGCCGAAGCTCGAAGCCGAACTGACGACGTCAGCGCACGGCTTCTGATCCATACGGCTTTTGACGGACCAAGGGACGACGATCATGAGCGAACCCACCAAAGCACCGCCCGCCGCAGCCGGTCGCGCCGCGACCAAGAAGGAGCTGCCGGAGCATTTCAAGGCCTACAAGCACGTCTGGGTATTCATCGAGCAGGAGCGCGGGCAGGTTCACCCGGTGTCCTGGGAGCTGATGGGCGCCGGACGCAAGCTTGCGGACAAGCTGAAGGTCGATCTCGCGGCCGTCGTGATCGGGCCACCCGGAGAAGCCGTGCAGCACGCTGCCGCGGAGTCGTTCTGCTATGGCGCCGATCTCGCCTACATCGTCGCGGACAGCGTTCTCACCGACTATCGCAACGAAGCCTACACCAAGGCGCTGACCGACGTCGTCAACACCTTCAAGCCTGAGATCCTGCTGCTCGGCGCCACCACGCTCGGCCGCGACCTCGCAGGCTCCGTTGCGACGACGCTGCTCACCGGTCTGACCGCCGACTGCACCGAGCTCGACGTCGATGCCGACGGCTCCCTGGCCGCAACGCGGCCGACCTTCGGCGGCTCGCTGCTCTGCACGATCTACACGCTGAACTATCGGCCACAGATGGCGACCGTCCGCCCGCGCGTGATGCCGATGCCGGACCGCGTCGAGAAGCCCGCGAGCCGTATCATCGAGCACAAGCTCGGTCTCGTGGAAGAGGACATCGTCACCAAGGTGCTGTCCTTCATTCCGGATCGCGATTCCGCCAAGTCCAATCTTGCCTATGCCGACATCGTCGTGGCCGGCGGGCTCGGGCTTGGCTCGCCGGAGAACTTCCAGCTCGTCAAGGGGCTCGCTTCGGTGCTCGGCGCCGAATTCGGCTGCTCGCGGCCGCTGGTGCAGAAGGGTTGGGTGACCTCCGATCGGCAGATAGGCCAGACCGGCAAGACCATCCGGCCCAAGCTCTACATCGCCGCAGGCATCTCCGGCGCGATCCAGCATCGGGTCGGTGTGGAGGGCGCCGACCTGATCGTTGCCATCAACACCGACAAGAACGCGCCGATCTTCGACTTCGCGCATGTCGGCATCGTCACCGATGCGATCCGGCTGCTGCCGGCGCTCACCGAGGCATTCCGCGCACGTCTGTCGCCGCATTCGCGCGACCGCATCGCGAGCTAGGCACCAGAGAGGGAGCAGGGCAATGATCGAGGAACGGTTCGACGCGATCGTCGTGGGGGCCGGCATGGCCGGCAATGCTGCTGCGCTGACCATGGCCAAGCGCGGCATGAAGGTGCTGCAACTCGAGCGCGGCGAGTATTCCGGCTCGAAGAACGTGCAGGGCGCGATCCTCTACGCCGACATGCTGGAGAAGCTGATTCCGGACTTCCGCGAGGAAGCACCGCTGGAGCGGCATCTGGTCGAGCAGCGCTTCTGGATGCTCGACGACAAGTCGCATGTCGGCCTGCACTACAAGTCGGACGACTTCAATGAGGAGAAGCCGAACCGTTACACGATCATCCGTGCCCAGTTCGACAAATGGTTCTCGTCCAAGGTCAAGGAAGCCGGCGCCACCGTGCTGTGCGAGACGACCGTAACCGAGCTGGCGCAGGATGCCTATGGCAAGGTGATCGGCGTCAAGACCGACCGGCGCGATGGCGAGATCCATGCCGACGTGGTCGTGCTCGCGGAAGGGGTCAACGGCCTGCTCGGGACTCGCGCCGGCCTGCGTGAGCGGCCGAAGCCGGAGAACGTCGCGCTGGCTGTGAAGGAGATGCACTTCCTGCCGCGCGAGACGATCGAGGCGCGCTTCAACCTGAAGGGCGACGAAGGCGCCGTCATCGAGGCCGTCGGCACGATTTCCCGCGGCATGACCGGCATGGGCTTCATCTATTCCAACAAGGAGTGCATTTCGCTCGGCATCGGCTGCCTCGTCTCCGACTTCCAGAAGACCGGCGAGACGCCATACGGCCTGCTCGAGCGGTTCAAGCAGCATCCGTCGGTGGCGCCGCTGATCGAGGGGTCTGAGGTCAAGGAGTACTCGGCGCACCTGATTCCCGAGGGCGGCTATAATGCGATCCCGCAGCTCTGCGGCGATGGCTGGGTCGTGGTCGGCGATGCCGCCCAGCTCAACAATGCTGTTCACCGCGAGGGCTCCAATCTCGCGATGACTTCCGGACGCATCGCGGCTGAGGCGATCTTCCAGGTCAAGTCGCGCCGCGATCCGATGACCAAGGAGAACCTCTCACTTTACAAGAAGATGCTGGAGGACTCCTTCGTCATCAAGGATCTGAAGAAATACAAGGACATGCCGGCGCTGCTGCACAACCAGTCGCAGAACTTCTTCCTGACCTATCCGCAGCTCGTCTCCAAGGCGATGCAGAACTTCGTGCGCGTCGACGGGACGCCGAAGAAAGAGAAGGAGAGCAGCACCGTGCGCTCCTTCGTGAATGCAAGGTCATGGACCGGCCTGTTCGGCGACGCCTTCAGATTTGCTCGGGCGTGGCGATGATTGGTGAATGAACGAAACAGCCTAGGCGAGGGAGATCAGACATGAGCACGGACGTCGCAGTCAGGGTCGAAGACAAGCTGTTCTACAATCGCTATCAGGTCGATCCCGGCCGGGCCCATATCAAGGTCCGTCCGCATACGACGCCGACGCCGCAGCTAAAGGCGCTTCTCAAGGCCTGCCCGGCACGTTGCTACGAGCTCAACGACAAGGGCCAGGTCGAGATCACGGTGGACGGCTGCATCGAATGCGGCACCTGCCGGGTCATCGGCGAGGCCAGCGGCGATATCGAGTGGAGCTATCCGCGCGGTGGCTACGGGGTGCTGTTCAAGTTCGGCTGATGTCCGGCCGCCTGAGAGCGCCCCCGGGGCGGCGTGCTGTCGCAAATGCGACAAACGTGCCGCCGGTCGTCAATGCTATATCGTGACTGATATAGATCATTGAGTTCGGTCGAGCTTTCTGTTTACATCTCGTTGCAGCAACGACGCTGCAATGGATGAGGAACAGCACGTGAAGCTGAGTGCACGAAACGTCTTGCCGGGAAAAATCATCTCTGTTGAGAAGGGCGCGACCACGGCCCACGTCAAGGTGGAGCTCGCCCCTGGACTCACGGTCTTCTCGGCGATCACCAACGAGGCGGTGGAGGAGCTCGCGCTTGCCGTCGGCGACAGCGTCTCCGCCGTCATCAAGTCGTCGGATGTGATGATCGGTAAATAGGAACGTGGTGCCGAATCGCTGTGCCGATCAGCCGGTCGACGCGTGGCGCGCGCGCAGGTCGAGCCACCAGGTTTCCATCGCGGAACGTGACGGCTGCAGCAGCGTGCCGAAGTCGCCCGCAAAGGTCCGCCAGTCGTCGATGCATTTCTGCGGCACGGCCGTCAGCACCGGAATCCCCGACGTGATTGCGTCGGCCAGCTCGCCACGCAACCCGCTTCCCGAAGCCTCCTGCTTGGAGAACTTGTTGATCACGATGAGGTCGGCGTGGGCCGCGATGGCGCGGTGAACGGCCATGCCGGCTTCGGCAAGGCCCGCAGTGTCGAGCTTGCAGGCGGTCGATCCGGTGCCGAGGTCCTGACAGATCGAGATCGTGTCGCCATTGGCGAGATCGATCACGTCCATTCCGCTTTTCTTGCCGACTTCGTCTCTCGTATTGCGCTGAACGATGCCTCCGACGCGGACGCCCCGTTGCAGCAGCTCCTGGGCAAAGGCGTCCAGCAAGGCATCGGCATCGTCGCCCGGTCCGTAGAGAATGGCGGCGAGACGGGGCTGATTGGGCTCAGCGGAAGCAGGAAGATCGTGCGGGATCATACGGGGCCTGGCGATCGGGGGCGGGCGGCGACCAGGGTTTATATAGAGAATGCAGCCTGTGGAGAAAGAGCAGATGTCGCGCGCGCCGACCACCGCTACGCACCATGATCTGGAAGCGCTGCTCCGCGACGATGTCCCCTATGGCGATCTGACGACGGAGACGCTCGGGATCGGCGCCGAGCCGGGCCTGATGCACTTCGCTGCGCGCGACCGCATGGTATTGGCCCTGGCCGAGGATGCGGCGGCCTTGATCGAGCTCACGGGCTGCCATGTCGAACTGTTCGCCGGCAGCGGAACGGTGCTGGAGGAGGGGGCCCCGATCCTCCGTGCAGAGGGCGCGGCGGCAGGTCTGCTGCGGAGCTGGAAGGTGGCGCAGACGCTCATCGAGATCTGGTCCGGCGTCGCCACCGGGGCGGCTGCGATCGTCGGCGCGGCGCGCGCGATCAGGCCTGGTATCGCGGTCGCCTGCACGCGCAAGAGCGTCCCCGGAACCAAGCCGTTCGCCGTTGCCGCGGTGAAGGCGGGTGGCGCGGTGATGCATCGGCTTGGCCTGTCGGAGACGGTGCTGGTGTTTCCGGAACACCGGGCGTTTCTCGGCGATGCGCCGCTTGCCGATGTCGCTGAGCGGTTGCGGCGGAGTGCGCCGGAGAAGCGGCTCGTGATCGAGATCACCACGGTCGAGCAGGCCGTCGCCGCCGCCGTGGCCGGCTTCGACGTCATCCAGGCCGAGAAATTTTCGCCTGCCGACATCGCTGCGCTGACGGAGCGTATCGCCATCAGCGCGGCGCTGCCGCGGCGGCCGATCATTGCGGCCGCGGGTGGCGTGAATGCGCAGAACGCCGCTGCCTATGCTGCGGCGGGGGCAGACGTGCTGGTCACCTCGGCGCCCTACCTCGCGCGTCCCTGCGACGTGCAGGTGCGGATCAGCCCTGCCTCGGCCACGGCTTGACCGCGCGACCCGGCTACTGTGGGTGCCGCGGAGCGGCGCGCTTCTGGCGGTTGGCTCGCCATTCCATGAATTCACGGAACAGCCGGGGATCGGCCGAAACGCCGCTCGCCTGCAGATCGTTGGCCTGTGCATTCGCCCCCAGCATCTGGGCGGGCGGTGTATTGCGATCGAGCCAGTCCTGTGCCGTCTTGAATCTTGTCCAGCCCGCGATCGGCGCCAGCGGCGCCACCTCCTGCCATTTCGGGTGGTATGGCGGCCGTTGCAGCGCCTGCATGTTGCTGAAGAAGGCCTCGACCAGCAGAGACAGCCGGCGGTGACGGTCGCTGCCGGCCGGCCAGTTGAACGACGCCAGCACGGCCTCGGCCGCGATCGTGTTCACCGGCGCCGAGGCGCCGACGAGGTTCGGATAGTCCTCGGCGGACAATTGCGCCGGCAGATAGTCGTCGTGCAGAGCCTTGTCGTAGTCGACGGGCACGAGATGCAGATTGGGATCGCTGACCTGGCTCAGCCATTGCACTGGCTTGCCCTCGACCGTGATGATCGCGTCGATGTCGCCCTTGCGCAGCATGTCCAGCGCCAGCCGCGGCTCGATATAGAGCAGATGCGGCCTGATCCCGAGGCGCTCGAACACGTTGATCGAGGTGACGAAGGTGCCGCCGTCGGGCAGGTCGACGGCGATGGTCTTGCCGTCGAGCTCGTTCAGGCTGGTGATCGATCTCGGCGCCAGCACGTGCATCTCCTCGTTGAACAGCTTGGCGACATAGACCAGTTGTTCGCGGATGTTGTTGGCGAAGTCCTTGCGCTCGAGAAAGGCCAGGGTGTCCTTGCGGATGATGCCGGCGTCGACGCCGCGCAGCAGCAGGATGTCGGCGACCGATTGCACCGAGCCGCGGCCGATCACGGGAAGGATGCGCAGCTCCGTCCCCTTGTCGAGCGCGGATGCGAGGTCCGCGCCCATGTTGGCGTAGGTGCTGCCGAACGAGCCGGTCATCAGCGTGACGGTATTGGCATTCAGCTGGTTGGCCAGATCGCGCTTCGCCGTGCCGTAACGGAAGATGGTCTTGAAGGAATCGCTGACGCTGCCGGGATCGATACCGCTCCGGACCGGACCGAAGCGCTGCCACTTGCCGCCGGTGAACTGCATCATCTGCATCTGCTCCAGCGGCGCGTGATCATGGGTGCTGGTGTTGACGGTGATGCCGGGCGTCAGCATCGGCAATTTGAGGCTCTTCAGGGATGCCGCCTGCTTCATGATATTGTCGCGCGACAGGTCGTCGCCGCAACTCCGCAGCACTGCGACCATCGCGTTTGCGGCGAGGTAGCCGAAGGTCGCAAGACCATTGCTTCTCGGTACGTCGGGCAAATAGCGGTCCATGAAGGTGGACCATTCGCGGTAGGATGGATCGCCTGCAGCCGCGGCCTCCTCGCCCTCGTAGTAATAGCCCGCGGACAAGATGCCTTCGGCATTCTGCAGGCCGGCCGGCTGCATCACGGCGGAGACCGATTCCGAGACCGTCGAGATGATGTGGTCCGGACGCCAGCCGAGCTCGGCCGCGCGGCGGATCGCCATCACGGCGAACTTGGGCGTGGTCACGTCGAAGAAGATGTCGGCGCCGGATGCCTTCAACGTGGCGATCTGCTGATTGACGTTGGCGTCCGTCACCTTGTAGGTGGCTTCCGCGACGATCGGAAGCTTGCCACCCAGGCCGTCCTTCAATCCCTTGACGTAATCCTTGCCGAAATCATCGTCCTGATAGAGAAGCGCGATCTTGCCGCGGCTGTGGGTCTCCAGCAGGTACTGGGCATAGACGTGCGCCTCGGCCTGGTAGCTCGGCTGAAAGCCCATGGTCCACGGAAAGTCGTGGGGCTGGTCCCATTGCGAGGAGCCGGATGCCACGAACAATTGCGGAACTTTGTTGGCGTTGAGATAAGGGCGGACCGCCAGGTTGGGAGCCGTGCCCAGGCTGGCGAACATCAGGAGGACATTGTCCTCCTCGACGAGCTTGCGGGTCATCTCGACCGTCTTCTGCGGCGCATAGCCGTCGTCGTAGGAAATGAAGTTGACGCGCCGGCCGTTGATGCCGCCTTCGGCATTGATCTTGTTGAAGTAGGCCGCGATCGTCTTGCCGATGACGCCATAGGCGAGAGCCGGGCCGCTGTAGGGCATAGTGTTGCCGATGCGGATCTCGTTGTCCGCGGCGACCGCTTGATGTCCGGTCAGCGCCAGCGGAGCGGACAGAGCCAGCGCGAGGCATACGGCTGCTCGAGGGGGGCTGTTCTTTGCATCCCGTGGTCTGCGACGTCGGCTCCATCTGGCGGCCAAGCAGGCGCGAACTGCGGCATGGATGCCGTGCATCATCAGTCCTCCCATCGATATTTGGTTCTCGGGCGCAGCAGATCGCGGCCGACCGTCTCGCAGGGAGCGGTCCGGGTCGCGTCTCGAGCGCTTCGAGATTTATGCGTTAGCGCGCAGCCGAGATGCGTCGGCTGGCTTCCGGCGATCCTTGCTCCGCAGCCCTGAGATACCAGGCGCGCGCCTTGGCTGCGTCGGGAACGGCACCGAGCAACCGCGATTTCGTCAGTTCGGCCGGGTCATAGGTGCGCGCGAGCAGGAGGGAGGCGTCCGCAATCCCGGCGTCGGAAAGCCGCGTCAGGATCAGGCGCGCGCTGGCGACGTCGCCCGCGGCGAGCAGGTCGCGTCCGCGCTTCATCAGCGCATCGACCTCGTCTCGCGGCAACGGAACGGTCGGGCGAGGCGAGGCCATCGGGAGCGCAGGGGAGGGGGGCGAGACCGCCGGTGCTGCCGCGGCCGGCGCAGGCGACGTGGGCGCCGAGGGCCATGGCCGCATCGCCAGTTCTGTACTGCTGGGAGCCGCGAGCGCGGCGACCGTCTGCGGCGGGTCTTCCTGGGCGACCTTGGCTTCCGCGGGATCGATCTGGGCCAGGCTTTCCAGCACGGCGGTCGGCATGATCGGGCTCTTGCCGCCCGGCGTCGGCCCGCCGTTCTCGAAGGAGACCATGTTGACCACCATCAGGGCAATGGAGGCCGCGATGCCGACGGCGGCGCCGATCTTGATGATGCTGCCCAGCCGCAACGATTTGTCCGGATCCTCCGGCGGCAGGGGCATCACCACGGGATCGAGCTTCGCGCTCCAGGCGCGGTGCACCTCCTCATCGTCGAGGTCAAGGGCCGCTGGCCGCGCCGGCAGGAAGCTTGGCCGGGACACCAGATGATGCGGCAGGGGGACGCCGTCGGCGGGCGGATCGAATGCCGTCGGGCCGGCCTCCGTCTGGTGGCGGCGCGGCGCATATCTGCGGAGCTCTTCGTTCGCCCAGGGCGGCGCTGGTTTCGCCGGATCGTTCTGATCTGGAGCACTCATCACTAGCCTCCTGTCTCCGACGAACGTGTCGTGGGAGATAGCTTCAGGACGTCGGGCGCGCGCGGTCCAACCGAAGCGCGCATGATGCGACATCGGGGACATTGCATCAACGCTTCCGTCGAGACCGACAGGTCCGGTTTCCTTCCGACATGCACGCCATCGTTTTCGCGCGCCCTGGTCACAATCGATGTTGCTTGGTCCCTAAGCTGATCAATGTTCTTGTCGGGAAGGGTGAGTAGGTAAGGCTATTTGATGGAAATTTCCCGGCGCGCCGCATCGGTGATTGCTCGCGATGCGCGAGACCGAGGCCGAGTTCTGCGCTTTGCGGAAAGATCGGCTGGAGTATCAGGATGCCGCAGTCATCTCGACTTTGCCGCGAGGTCAGGGGCTTAGCTGACCGAGGAGTTGCAGGCGCGCCGCGAAACTCTGCAACTCAGGCGAGAAATGGCGAAAAACAAATGCGGCCGGACAATGCCGGCCGCATTCACATATCCGATCGATTTTTATTCCGCCGCCAACGCGACGGACACACAAGCGGCTTCGATCGCAACGGCAACCGACTGGATGATGGCGGCAAAGCGTACGGCGGTCTGGATCGTGGCCGCGGGCACGCCCGCGTCCTGCAGGACCTTCTCGTGCGAATCGATGCAGGTGCCGCAGCCGTTGATGGCGGACACCGCGAGCGACCACAGCTCGAAATCGGCCTTGTCGATGCCGGGGTTGGCGATGACGTTCATCCGCAGCCGGGCCGGCATCGTCGCGTACTCCTTGTTCGAGGCAAGGTGCACGAAGCGGTAGTAGACGTTGTTCATGGCCATGATCGCGGCGGCCGATTTCGCCGCCGCCAAAGCGGCGGGCGACAGCTGCGCGGCCGCAACCGATTCCAACGCCGCCACGACGCTCGGATTGCGAGTCGCAATCGCGCACGCGACGAACAGGCCATATTTGGCCTGCGGCGACAGCGTCTCGTCGGAGGCCATGGACGACAGGTTGAGCCTGACGTCCTTGGCGAAGTCCGGGATCTGGTCCTTCAGTTGCTCGATCGACATGATCAGGCGACCTTCAGGGTCTCGCCGCCGACTTCGCGGTTGCACGGGCAGAGCTCGTCGGTCTGCAGCGCGTCGAGCACGCGCAGCGTATCCTTCGGAGCGCGGCCGACATTCAGGTTGGTCGCATAGACGTGCTGGATCGTGTTGTCGGGATCGACGATGAAGGTGTAGCGGTAGGCGACGCCGTCGGGCGAGCGGACGCCGAGGCCGTCGACCAATGCGCCCTTGGTGTCGGCGAATTGCCAGATCGGCAGCTTGTGCAGATCCTTGTGGTCGCGCCGCCAAGCCAGCTTGCAGAACTCGTTGTCGGTCGAGCCGCCGAGCACGACGGCGTCACGATCCGCGAAATCCTTCGCAAGGCGCGCGAACTCGGCGATCTCGGTCGGGCAGACGAAGGTGAAGTCCTTCGGATAGAAGAAGATGATCTTCCATTTTCCGGGGAAGCTGGTCTCGGTCAGGGTCTCGAAGGCGCTCTCGCCCTTCTCTTCCTGAAGATGAAAGCCGGGTTTCACGCCGACGATTTCAAACGATGGCAGCTTGCTTCCGATTCCGAGCATTGGGGCACTCCAAGAAAATTATTGCGCTGCAATAGCGAGGCTCATTGTGCATTGCAAGCGATATGCCATTCGTTTTTAGTAGCAGTGGATTGTCGAAAACCCGACACTTGGCGGCAACATGCTGCAAGTGCAAGGTCGTGGCGATGGGGAGCTTGTGGATGGAGCTGGCTTAGACCGTCGGCTTCGTGACATTGCGATCGGGCATCGAGCGACGACAGCCGGAGCGTGCGCGTCGTCGCCACGGCAAAAGGAAGTTGATATCCCGCTGGGTCGGAGTGCCGTGCGACCTCGTGTTGACGGTCTCGACTGCGACCGATGTGCAATTTCTCTGTGCGGCCGAAGTGGCAAAATTGACATTATCGCCTTAGTAGAGATGCACGTTTGACCACGGCGGCGCGGCACGATGCAAGGTGTTGCACAGCGCACAGTGTTGTCAGCTTTTCAGCAGATCGCGTCTGTTATTTCGCCTTGCTGCGCGATGACCTGACCATAGTCTCCTCGCAGATTTTCATCGGCCTGGATGCGCCGCAGGCCTGGATCTGCGCTGCGAGGTGCGCGAGAAGCTGATTGCATTCCTGCAGCGGGAGATGCGCGAAGCCTTGCCGCGCGAGCGGGCCGACATCGCCCCGCCGCTCTCGGTGTTCGGCCGCGAGGCGCCGCCGCACCATGCAGCCATGCCGAACTGACGCCGCTAGCTGCCTTGGACGGCCGTGAGCGGCCAGTCTCCGATGATGCGGAAACGCTGGTGGGCACTGGGCTGGCGGAACAACACAATCCTGTCGATCCGGAGCTCTGTCAGTAACAGTACCGCGAATCTCTCCTGCAGCATCGTCAGGATCGGCCGGCGCCGTTCGTCGGACAGCCGGCAGGTCAGCGTCATGTGGAAGCGGAAATCCTCCATGACATAGGGATAACCCCAACGATCGAGATGATCGCGCTGCCGTGGTGTCAGCAGATCCGGCTTGCGCCGAGCACGGTCGTCGGCGGTCATCGGTGCGCGAAACGGCTCGAAGGCCTGGACACAATCGGCCGCGAACTGCTGCAGGATGGGGGACGGCTCGCCAGGGATCATCGCGATGAATCCGCTGATCGCGTCCACGATCGGACGGATGGCCGGGACGGCTCGCGGCGTGGCCGCGAACTCAGCACAAGCGGCGCAGAGCGCGGCTTCGCTCTCCGCATCCGCCAGCTCGAACGGAGCCTTCAAGGTCGCGTGAAAGCCGTATTTGCGCGGGTCTGCGGTCAGCTCAGCCCAGTCTGGAACCGTGCGGACGATCTCGCTCGGAAAGCTGCGGTCATCGCCGCTCCACGCGTCGTAACCGAGCAGGCGCGCGCCGAATTCCGCCAGGTCGGCTGTTGCTGGTGGAGCATAGTAGATCGCATAGCGCGGAAATTTGGCCATGGTTCGCTACTCCGCCGCCATGGCACGCGCCGGCCGGGCATTCAGCCGGTCCGTCTCGGTGAGATAGACCAGCCGGCCGGACGCGATCACAGCGACGACGCGGGGGCGCAACGGTACGCGGTCGTCGACCAGAATGATATCGGCGCGGCGGCCCTCGGCGAGCATGCCGCGGTCCGCCAGCCCGGCTGCGCGTGCAGGGCCGCCCGAGATCAGATCCCAGGCGCGCGCCAGCGGAAGAACGCCGTCGGCCGCAAGCCGGTACGCTGCCAGCAGTGGCGCGGGATAGTAGTAGTCGGAGGCCAGCACCGAGCAGAGGCCCTTGGCGATCATGTCGCTCGCCTTCGTCCACCCGGTATGGCTGCCGCCACGGACGACGTTGGGCGCGCCGAATACGATCGCGTCGCCCCCTTGAGCGGCCTCGCGCGCGGTCTCCTCGTTGACCGGAAACTCTGCGATGGTCACCCCCTGGCTGCGAAACGCCTTGCGCATGGCCGGGCTGTCGTCGTCATGCGACAGCATGCGGACACCAGCCTTGCGTGCGATGTCGGCCAGCCGCGCGATCGAGGCCGGAACGGCATCGGCGCGAGCGGCGATGCGCGCAACCAACCGGTCGAACTCCGCGCCGGGCAAGCCGGTGCGGTCGACCATGCGCTGGCGCTTGTGCGGCTTGTCCAGACTCGCCACCGTCGAATCCATGTGGTCGTTGAAGGCGAACAGGTCGACGCGCCGGTCGGCGAGCCACCGCCCGACCTCCTCCTCGTCGTCGAGATTGAAGGTCTCGTGGCGCAGATGGAAGCGCGTGTCGGCTGCGAGCCGCGGGCGCAGCGCTTCGATCGATTCGAGTAGGCGCCGCGCATTGTCGGCGCTGCGCAGGCCCGGCTCCCATGACCAGGTCGTCGCGTGAAAGACCGTGGTGATGCCATTGCTGATGGCCTGGCGGTCGCTGTCGATCAGCGCAACGTCTGTCGGGAAATCGACCCCGGCGCGCGGCATCATCTGGCGCTCGAACGCATCGCCGTGGATGTCGACGATGCCGGGGAGCACGGTGAGCCCCTCCACATCGAGTTCGAGACCCGACCGGCGTCCCGGTGTCCCGATGCCAGCGATCACGCCGCCGGATATGATCAAGGAAGTGTCTACGAGGTCGGTATCGACGAGGCAGCGGCCCCGCGAGATGGAGATATCGGTCATGGGGCGGCACTCTGCCGCACCGCGACGCGCGCGTCGAGGGCAGCCTCGTATTTGTCGAGAAACGCAGTGATCGCGAGCTTGCGGAAATCCGGCAGCGCCGCGCGCAGCGCCTCGTGATTCCAATCCCACCACGCCAGATCCAGCAGCCGCTGCTCGACCTCGCGCGGAAACCGGCGCTTGATCGGCCGCGCCGGATTGCCGGCGACGATGGTATAGGCCGGAACGTCCTTGGTCACGATGGCTCCGGCCGCCACGACCGCGCCGGTGCCGATGTTGCGGCCCGGCAGCACGATCGCGCCATGGCCGATCCAGACATCGTGTCCGATCTGGACATGATGCTCTCTCCGCCAGGCGAAGAACTCCACATCGTCCGGCTCTCCTGGAAAATAGGCGCTGGCGCGATAGGTGAAATGGGCCTGCGTCGCCCGCTGCATCGGGTGGTTGCCCGGATTGATCCGGGTCATCGCCGCGATCGAGCAGAACTTCCCGATCGTCGTGTAGGTGATCTGGGAATCGTTGACCACATAGGAGTAGTCGCCCATCGTCACCTCCTGCAGGATGGTGCGGGCGCCGACCTCACAATAGGCGCCAAGCGTCACGTCCTGGAGCTTGGCCGAAGGGTCAACGGTTGGTTCAATTGAAAGCGACTTGCCGGCCATCTCACGTCCTGACTCTACTCTCTACATCTGTGAAGGTGTCGGATCTCCCCTATGACAGGCGCGTGACATCTGCATGACTGCAACCGGCGTGTGGACGAGTGCGGCGCTGCGGTGTCGCTGTCACATAACTGTAGAATCCAGACGCTAGCGATAGGCCAGAGCGAGGCGTCTGGAGAATTCAATGCTGGTGGTGGATGGCCTGACGTGCCGTTTTGGCATGAAAGCCGCAGTCGACAATGCATCCTTCTCAGTTGCACCCGGCAGCTTCGTCGGCGTGATCGGGCGTTCCGGAGCCGGCAAGTCGACCCTGCTGCGGTCCATCAATCGTCTGAGCCCGGTGAGCGGCGGCCGCATCCTCTTCAAGGATCTCGATGTGACGGCGCTGCGCGGCCGCGATCTGCGGCAGTGGCGTGCGCGCTCGGCGATGATCTTCCAGCAGTTCAATCTGGTCGGCCGATTGGACGTGCTGACGAACGTGCTGATGGGGCGACTCGCCGAAATCCCGTCGTGGCGCTCGCTGGCGCAGCTCTGGCCGGCGGAGGATGTCGCCATGGCGCTGTCCGCGCTCGAGCAGTTCGACATGGCCTCCCTCGCAGCGCAGCGCGCCGATCAGCTCTCGGGCGGGCAGCAGCAGCGCGTCGCGATTGCGCGCGCGATGGTGCAGAACCCCGAGATCATTCTCGCAGACGAGCCGATCGCCTCGCTCGATCCCCGTAACACCAAGATCGTGATGGACGCGCTGCTGCGCATCAACAAGCATTTCGGCATCACCGTCGTCTGCAATCTGCATTCGCTCGATCTGGCGCGCAGCTATTGCGATCGCCTGATCGGCATGGCGACCGGACGGATCGTGTTCGACGACGTGCCGTCGGCGCTGACGGCGCAGATCGCACGTGAACTCTATGATCTCGAGGCGGACGAGGTGATGGGTTCGATCCATCCGGCACCGGCGGCAACGGTGCCGGCACTCGGCGAAGCCGCCGTAGCCTGAGATGCGGATTTCTGCAAGCTCGAGCTTCCGCATGGCGCGGGGGCGAGACCTGTTACTTACTGCAACAAGAGGGCATGTTATGATCAATCGTCGCATCGTTCTGGCGGGCGTCGCTGCGCTGGCTTTCACGGCCTCGGCGTCAGCCGAGGACTGGAAGGCGAAGTATCCTGAGCTGACCTTCGCCGTGGTCCCGGCAGAGAACGCCTCGGGTGTCACCGAGCGCTGGACGCCTTTCGTGAACTATCTCTCGAAAGAGCTGGGCGTGAAGGTGACGCTGCGTATCGCCAACGATTACGCGGCCGTGATCGAAGGCCAGCGCGCCGGCAACATCCACATCGCGAGCTATGGCTCGGCGTCGTTTGCCCGCGCCCGGCTCACCGGCGTCAAGACCGATGCCTTCGCCAACGACATCAACTCCGACGGCAGCACCGGCTACTATTCGGTGTTCTTCGTCAAGGCGAGCAGCCCGTACCGGAAGGTCGAAGACCTCAAGGGCAAGAATCTCGGCCTCGTCGATCCGAACTCAACGTCGGGCAACAACGTGCCCCGCTTCGAGCTCAACAAGATGGGCGTGACCGACGCCGAGACGTATTTTGGCAAGGTTGTCTTCACCGGCAGCCACGAGAACGCGGTGCTGGCCCTGTCTCAGGGGACTGTCGACATCGCGGCCAACCAATGGACGAGCGACAACGATTCGACGTTGGCCCAGATGCTGACCAAGGGCATGCTGAAGAACGCTGACGGTTCGCCGATGAAGAAGGACGACTTCCGCATCATTCACAAGTCGGCGCCGATCATCAACGGCCCCTACGCCTACAACACGGACCTGCCGGACGATCTGAAATCGGCGATCGCCAAGGCCTTCTTCGATGCGCCGATCAAGGACAAGGCCGCCTTCGACCGTCTCTCCGACGGCCAGAAGAAGGGCTTCCACCCTGCCACGACGAAGGACTGGGACGGCACGATCGACCTGATCAAATTCGTCGACAGCCTGCGCAAGAAGGCGTCCTGATCGACGATCCATCGATGGTGAGCCGGGTCCCGTGGGGCCCGGCTCGTCCGTTGAAGAATCCCTCACACGTCCGAACCAAGAGCAGCACGAAGCCGATGGCTGTTGCCGTTTCGATCCTTCCGAGCCAGCAGCTTGCGGCTCTGAACGAGACCTATCGGCGGGCCGTTTCGCGCCGTCGATTGCGTCTTGCCCTGTCCGCCATGGTATTCCTGGCGGTGCTCTTCGCCGCGGCCATCGGTGCCGAGGTCAATCTGCGGACGTTCTATACCTACTTCGGCAACTTCATCAGCTACTTCGATCGCATCTTCACGCTCGACGACGGGCAGCGGGTCTGGACCAATCTGCCCGAATGGTTCTGGGGCTTCAAGAAGTGGATCAAGCTGCTGGCAGAGACGCTGCTGATCAGCTACGTCGGCACGATGGCCGGAATGCTCGTCGCATTCGGTCTCAACTTCCTCGCCGCCGAGAACACCTCGCCCGCGCCGTGGATCCGCTTCACGGTGCGCCGGCTCCTGGAATTCGCCCGCACCGTTCCGAGCGTCGTGTTCGCCCTGATCTTCGTCATTGCTTTCGGGCTTGGGCCGATCCCGGGCGTGCTCGCCATCGCCCTTCATTCGAGCGGTGCGCTCGGCAAGCTGTTCTCCGAGGTCGTTGAGAATGTCGACATGAAGCCGGTCGAGGGCGTGCGCGCCACCGGCGCGAGCTGGCTGTCTTGCATGCGATTTGCCGTGCTCCCTCAGGTTATTGCGGGTTTCTCCAGCTACACCTTGCTGCGCTTCGAGATCAACGTGCGCGAGGCTTCCGTGATGGGCTTCGTCGGCGCCGGCGGCATCGGCCAGGAGCTCGTGGTCGCGATCCGCAAGTTCTACTATTCCGACGTCAGCGCCATCCTCGTCATGATCGTGGTCACGGTGTTCCTGATCGATATCGGCACCGGCTGGCTACGCGGCCGCCTGTTCGGCTCGGAGGCCCGCACATGAGCATCTCCGGCTCACCGGACGCGAAGCAGCTTGCCGAGCGCTACCCGCATATTTTCAATCGGTCCCTGTCCGCACGTTTCGCAACGCCGGTCGTGCTGCTGCTGGCTCTGGCCATCTTCGTCTTTGGTCTCGTCGATCTCGACTTCTCGCCGTCGCGGATGCTGTCCGGCCTCGGCCAGCTCGGCTGGATCGCGCGAATGATGCTGCCGCCAGATCCTGGCTCGTCGCTTCCGATCTATCTCAAGGCGCTCGGCGAGACGCTCTCGATCGCGGTGCTCGGCACCACCTTGGCGGCCGTCTTCGCGCTTCCGGTCAGCCTGCTTGCGGCCAGGAATATCGTCCCGTCGGCCGTCTTCCGCTTTCCGGTGCGTCGCCTGTTCGACACCATTCGCGGCGTCGACACGCTGATCTGGGCGCTGGTCTGGATCAACGTCGTCGGCCTCGGGCCCTTCGCCGGCGTGCTGGCGATTGCGGTTTCGGATTTCGGTGCGCTCGGCAAGCTGTTCTCGGAGGCGATGGAGAGCGCCGACCGGAAGCAGGTTGAGGGCGTGCGTGCGGCCGGCGGCAGCGCGTTGCACGAGATCCGCTTCGGCCTGCTGCCGCAGGTTCTTCCGGTGATTGCCGGCCAGGTGCTCTACTTCATCGAATCCAACACGCGCTCGGCGACGATCATCGGCATCGTCGGCGCGGGCGGCATCGGGCTACAACTGGCCGAGCAGATCCGCGTGCTGGAATGGCAGAAGGTGTCGTTCCTGATCCTGATGATCCTGGTGGCGGTGGCCGCGATCGACTGGATCTCGGGCAAGCTGCGCTTTGCGATCATCGGTCGCCGCGCCGTCGCTTGAACGTCGCGGCATCTGAAGGTTGCGATCGTTCGTTGACGAACGATCAAGGTGCGGCTTTGGCTGTGTGCACTGCACTTTCTGTCGCAAATCCTTCATGTGCGGCCGTTAGGGGAAGCTCCGGAACTGGCCGCCGTGCCAGGGAATACGGAGTCTGTCTTCATGAAGGTCACCCGCCTCGTTCTCGCTCTTCTCGCGCTGTGTGTTGCCGCGTTGTGGCAGCCGGCCAAGGCCGCGGACGTCATCTGCTACAACTGCCCGCCGGAATGGGCCGACTGGGCCTCGATGCTCAAGGCGATCAAGACCGATCTCGGCTACGACATTCCACACGACAATAAGAACTCCGGCCAGGCGCTGGCGCAGATCCTCGCCGAAAAGAGCAACCCCGTCGGCGACATCGGCTATTTCGGCGTCACCTTCGGCATGAAGGCGAAGGCGCAGGACGCGCTTGAGGCTTACAAGCCCGCGAACTGGGATCAGGTCCCCGCCGGCTTGAAGGATGCGGATGGCTACTGGACTACGATCCACTCCGGCACGCTCGGCCTGTTCGTGAACAAGGACGCGCTCGGTGGCAAGCCTGTTCCGGCCTGCTGGAAGGATCTGCTCAAGCCCGACTACAAGGGCATGGTGGGCTATCTCGATCCGAGCTCGGCGGCCGTCGGCTATGTCGGCGCCGTTGCCGTCAACCTCGCGCTCGGCGGTTCGCAGGCCGATTTCGAGCCGGCCCTTACGTTCTTCAAGGATCTGCGCAAGAATGATCCGATCGTGCCGAAGCAGACGTCCTATGCGCGCGTCGTCTCGGGCGAGATCCCGATCCTGTTCGACTACGACTTCAACGCCTACCGCGCGAAGTATACCGAGAAGGGCAATTTCGAGTTCGTCATTCCCTGCGAGGGCTCGGTGGTCTTCCCCTATGTGGTCGGCCTGGTGAAGAACGCGCCCGACAAGGACAAAGCGAAGAAGGTCATCGACTATCTGCTCTCCGACAAGGGCCAGGCGATCTGGACCAATGCCTATCTGCGTCCAGCGCGTCCGATCGAGCTGCCGGGCTCGGTGAAGAACAAGTTCCTGCCGGACAGCGACTACGCTCGCGCCAAGAGCGTGAACTGGGGCGATATGGAAGCCGCGCAAAAGGGCTTCGTCGATCGCTATCTGTCCGAAGTCCGTTGAAGGAGCACCGCGCCTCCGCCGGAGACGATCCGGTGGAGGTGCACTTGATCATATGTCGCACAAATCCTTCGTCCGGCTCTGTTTGCTGCCCCTGGGAGCCGTCACCTCGGCATTCTTTCTGTTGCCGATGGCGAGGCTGCTCGTCACCGGCGCCGAGGGACCGCACGGTCTGGCCGAATATCTCGCGATCATCCTCGAGCCGCGCTACCGCACGACACTTCTCAACACGCTGACGCTGGCGGCGGCCACCACGATTGCAACCCTGGTCATTGCGACGATCGCCGGCCTGTTCCTGCAGCGTCACCGGTTTCCGGGCCGCGCGGTCCTGGTCGCGATCCTGACGTTTCCGCTCGCGTTCCCGGGCGTCGTGGTCGGCTTCATGATCATCCTTCTGGCTGGCCGCCAGGGGATGATCGGGGAGGTCTCGTCTCGGCTCACCGGCGACAAGCTCGTATTCGCTTATTCGATCTACGGGCTGTTCCTCGGTTATCTCTATTTCTCGATTCCGCGGGTGATCCTCACGATTATGGCTGCCGCGCAGAAGCTGGACCCCGGTTTGGAGGAGGCGGCCCGATCGCTCGGCGCGAGCCCCTGGGCCGTGCTGCGCGACGTGATCCTGCCGGCGCTGACCCCGGCGCTGATCGCGTCCGGCGCGATCGCGTTCGCGACGGCGATGGGCGCGTTCGGAACGGCATTCACCTTGGCCACGAACATCGACGTGTTGCCGATGCTGATCTACACGGAGTTCACGCTGGCCGGAAACCTGGCCACCTCGGCGGCGCTCTCGGTCGGCCTTGGCCTGATGACCTGGCTGATGCTCGCATTGGCGCGCTCCTTCGCCGGCAGCTCGGTGGCAGCGGCAGGGTAGGCACGTGCGCGACAGAGTCATCTTCATCCTTCAACTACTGTTCACACTTCTGGTCGCCGCCTTCCTGGCCGTGCCGGCCGGCCTTTCGATCGCCGCGGGCGTGACCGTCAACTACTTCCGCGGCATTCAGTCCGGCGTGACGCTGCAGTGGGTAGCCCAGGTCTGGGAGCTCTACGCGGGCACGATCATGGCATCGATCCTGATCGCGCTGGGCACGCTGGCGGTCACGCTCGTGGTCGGTGTTCCCGCTGCCTACGCGCTCTACGTTCGCGGCGGACGGCTGGCGCGGCTGGTCGAGGAGATCATCACCTTGCCGCTCGCGATTCCCGGGCTCGCCATCGCGCTGGCGCTGCTGCTCACCTATGGTGGCTTCGGCAGCTTCCGTCGCTCATGGCTGTTCATCCTCGCCGGCCATGTGATCTTCACGATGCCTTTCATGGTGCGCTCCGTGATGGCTGTGTTCGCGACCATCGACGTCAAGTCGCTCGATGAGGGCGCCGCGTCGGTCGGGGCGGCGCCATGGCGCCGCTTCATCGATGTCATCGTTCCCAATGCCGCGCCGGGGATCCTGGCCGGCAGCCTCATGGTGGTGACGCTATCCCTCGGAGAATTCAACTTGACCTGGATGTTGCATACGCCGCTGACCAAGACGCTGCCGGTCGGCCTCGCCGACAGCTACGCATCGATGCGGCTGGAGGTCGCATCCGCCTACACGCTGATCTTCTTCGTCATGATCATCCCGCTGCTGGTGGCCATGCAATGGATCGGCGAGAGAGGGAGCCTGCGGTGAGCACGATGACCCGGCATGGAGCCGCGCTGAAGGTCGAGAATTGCGGCAAGACCTTTGCCGACGGGACCTGCGCGCTCGCGCGCGCCACGCTCGACATCGCGCAGAGCGAGACGCTGGTGCTGCTTGGGCCGTCCGGCTGCGGCAAGACCACGTTGCTGCGGATCGTGGCCGGGCTCGAAACACCCGATGCGGGCGGGCGCGTGCTTTTCGACGGCAAGGATCTGACGAGGCAGCCGATCGAGAAGCGCAACGTCGGCATGGTGTTTCAATCCTACGCGCTGTTCCCCAACATGACCGTCGCGGACAATATCGGCTACGGGCTCAAGATCCGCGGCGTGCCTAAGCCGGAGCGCGCCGCGCGGGTCGCGGAGCTGGTCACGCTGACCAACCTCGCCGGCCTCGAAGATCGGCGAATCGATCAGCTCTCGGGCGGCCAGCGCCAGCGCGTCGCGCTGGCGCGCGCGGTCGCGATACGGCCGAGCGTGCTGCTGCTCGACGAGCCGCTCACCGCGCTCGATGCGGCCTTGCGAGAGCGCCTGCGCGGCGAGCTCAACGGCCTGTTGCGTACGCTCGGAATCACGGCAATCTACGTCACGCATGACCAGGCCGAAGCCATGGAGCTCGGGGACCGCATCGTGGTCATGCGCAAGGGCGCCATCGCCCAGGTCGGGACGCCGCGCGAGATCTATTTCACGCCAGCCGACCGCTTCGTCGCGGAGTTCGTCGGCGCGGCCAACATCATCGAGGCTCCGATCGACGGCGACCACCTCGTTCTGCCCGGAGGGAGACAGCGGATCGCCGAGGCTGGCTCGCGCAGCAAGGCGATGGCGATGGTTCGACCGGAAACGATCGGGATCGTCGGCGCGGCGGCATCGTGCCTGACCGGCCTCGTCGACAGCGTCCGCTTCGCCGGTGATCGCCAGCGGATCGTCGTCCGCGACGCCGCCGCCGTTCCACTGACGGTGGACGCACCGAATACGATCAGGGTCAGCGCGGGTGAGCGGATCGGCCTGTCGATTGAGCCGAGCGCCATTCGTCTGCTGCCGGAGCAAGGTGGATCAGCATGAGCACGCGTCCTGTCACCATCGCCCAGATATCCGACCTGCACATCAAGACGCCCGGCCGGCTCGCCTACCGCCGCGTCGATACGGCGCGTGCGCTGGCCCGTTGCATCACGGAGCTCAACCGGTTCGAGCCGAAGCTCGATCTGGTGGTGATCTCGGGCGATCTCGTCGATACGCCGTCGTCTGCCGAATACGATCATCTCAAGGATCTTCTCGGCGAACTCGAGATTCCATTCGCCGCCGTGCCCGGCAATCACGATTCACGCGAGCTGATGCGCGCGGCGTTTCCGGGCACTCTCCATGGTGGACCTACCGGTCCGCTGAACCGGCATGTGGCGTTGGCCGATCTCGATCTGCTTCTGCTCGATTCCAGCGTGCCCGGCCATCCGCATGGCGAGCTCGATGAGGCGAGTCTCCAATGGCTCGACGCCACGCTGTCCGCCTCCAGCGAAAAGCCGGCCTTGCTGTTTCTGCATCATCCGCCGTTCGCCACTGGCATCTGGCACATGGACCGGCAGAACCTGCGCAACGCCGACGATCTCGCGGCCATCCTCACGCGCCATCCGCGGGTGCAACTGATCGGATGCGGTCACGTCCACCGCGCGGCACTGACCCGGTTTGCCGGCATTCCCTGTGCGATTTGTCCGGCGCCGAACCATGCCGTCGCGCTCGACCTGGCCGAGCTTCGACCGCCATCCTTCCGGATCGAGCCGCCGGCCTTTCACCTTCATGCCTGGTTTCAAGGACCGGGATTCGGAACGATCGTCACTCATCAGGTGCCGATCGGGGATTTCGACGGGCCGCATCCGTTCTTCAATCAAGACGGCACGCTCATCGACTGAGCGCGCAAGGACGCGACAAAGCGATGGGACGTCTGGTCTAGCTCTCGACCTCGAAGGTCACGCGCTCCGCGGCGAAGCGCGAGCGTTTGCTGACGAGCGGCTTCGCATCGGCATCGATGTCGGTGCTGTCGACGACCAGCACCGGGCGCCCAATCGCGAGGTCGAGCCGAGCGGCGTCGCTTGCGTCGGCGATGGCTGCCGTGATCCTGGTCGTGCCGCGGCGATAGTCGCGAATGCCGTAATGCGCGAGCAGCGCCGTCATCGAGCGGACTGACGCGAAGATGTGACCGGCCCCGGGAAATCGCTCGGACGACAGCCAGGACGTGCTGACGCAGATCGGGGTCTTGTCGGCAAGACGCAGTGCCTCGATTCGGACCAGCGGTGCACCTGTCTTCAATCGCAGCTCGCGCGCGAGTTCGCGCGTCGCGGGCTCTTCGGACGCTGCGATCAACTGCCCACGAGGCTCACGCCCGCCGGCGCCCACGATCTCGGAGAACCTGGTTCGCGATCTCAGGGGATATGACAGACGAGGCGCTTCGACATAGGTGCCGCTGCCGCGCTCGGCGCGCACGAGGCCGCGTTCCGCCAAGGTCGCGAGCGCGCGACGCACCGTATGACGGTTGACGCGGTAGGTTTCGGCGATCTCGGTCTCGCCGGGCAGGCGCGTGCCGGCGGCGAAGCGGCCGTCGGCGATGTCGCGCTCGATGCCGTCGGCCACCCGCCGCCACAGCGCCACGCCCGAATCGGCGCCCTGCATGCTCATCGCGGCTCTCCGCTCTCCGGCCTCGAAATCACGTCCATGTCATCAAACAGTCATGGCGCTTCGTTACGAAGTTGTCTATTAACATAGACAACTTCGCGACGGCAAGATCGGGATGAAGATGGACGGCGAGACGGCGATGCAGGACCGGCGCAGGGCGGCGATGCGGGTATTGGCGCATGCCTCGCGTGTGGACATCCGCGCCAGGCTCGATAGCCTCGCGCTGCCTGAGCATCGCGACCTGCGCCCGGCGGAGAATGGCCTCGTGATGCTGCGGGGCCGGATCGGCGGTGATGGAGCGCCGTTCAATGTCGGCGAGGCGACGGTGTCGCGCGCCGCGGTGCGGCTGGAGAGCGGCGAGGTCGGGTTCGGCTATGTGCTGGGACGCGACGCCGCCAAGGCGCGTCTGATGGCGCTGTGTGACGCGATGATCCAGTCATCAAGCCACACGCGATCGATCGAGACGCAGGTGGTTGCGCCGCTGCAGGCGCAGATGCGCACTTCGCGCGAGCACCGCGCAGAGGAGGCTGCGGCCACGCGTGTCGATTTCTATACGATGGTGCGAGGAGAAGGCTGATGGCTGCCGCCGCTTCCGATCTGCAGCCTGGTTTCGCCGACAATGTCCTGTCCGCGCAATCGACCTTCCGTACCGTCATGGAGGCCATGGCGCGTCCGGGAAATGTGCGGCAGGTCGAGGTCAATGTCGGCCGGCCCTCGTCCTTGATGCCTGGTGCCGCCGCGATCGCGTTGACTCTGTTCGATCACGATACGCCGATCTGGCTCGATGCGCCGCTCGCCGGCACGCCCGAGGTCGGCGCCTGGCTCAAGTTTCACACCGGGGCGCCGATCGTCGCCAATGCCGCGCTCGCCTGCTTTGCAGTGGCGGCAGACCCCGAAGCGCTGCCTGATCTGAATTCATTCGCGCTCGGCAGTGCTGAGTACCCCGATCGCTCGACGACGCTGATCCTGCAGGTGCCGAGCTTGTCCGGAGGGCCGGCGTTCAAGCTGCGCGGTCCGGGCATCGACGGGACGACATTGTTCCGTGCAACGGTCGCGCCCGCCGACCTGTTCGAGCGGCTGTCGATCAATGAGAAGCTGTTTCCGCGTGGTGTCGATGTGGTGCTGGTCGATGGCTCGTCCATCGTCGCCATCCCGCGGACGACGCGACTCGTTTCCGCAGGAGAGTAAGGCATGTATGTCGCCGTGAAAGGTGGCGAGCGCGCCATCGAGAACGCGCACCGGCTGCTGGCGCATGAGCGCCGGGGTGATCGCGACGTGCCGGAGCTGTCGCTGGTGCAGATCTCCGAGCAGTTGGGGCTTGCCGTCGATCGCGTGATGAGCGAAGGCTCGCTGTACGACCGCGAGCTCGCGGCGCTCGCAATCAAGCAGGCACGGGGTGATCTGATCGAGGCGATCTTCCTGGTGCGCGCCTTCCGCGCGACCCTGCCGCGCTTCGGTGCGACCGAGCCGGTCGACACCGGTGCGATGCGGGTGCAGCGGCGCGTCTCGTCGACCTTCAAGGACATTCCCGGCGGCCAGGTGCTCGGGCCGACCTTCGACTATACGCATCGGCTGCTCGATCCGCAGTTGGCGGCAGGCGCCGAGCCGGAGCCGCCGGCCCGTGCCGAGGCGCCGAATGCGCCGACGCCACGTGTCACCGACATTCTCGGCCAGGACGGCTTGATCGAGCCGTCGCCGCAAGCCGAGGTTGGCGCGCCGGTCGGCGATCTCACCCGCGATCCCCTAGGCTTTCCCGCCGATCGTGATCTGCGGTTGCAGAATCTCGCACGCGGTGATGAGGGATTTCTGCTCGCGCTCGGCTACTCGACCCAGCGCGGCTATGGCCGCAACCATCCCTTTGCCGGCGAAATCCGCTTCGGCGAAGTCGAGGTCGAGTTCTTGGCCGAGGAGATCGGCTTTGCGGTGCCGCTCGGATCGGTCGAGCTGACCGAATGCCAGATGGTGAACCAGTTCAAGGGGTCGGCGACCGAACCGCCGTGCTTCACGCGCGGTTATGGCCTCGCCTTCGGGCAGAGCGAGCGCAAGACGATGTCGATGGCCCTCGTCGACCGAGCCTTGCGCGCGCGCGAGCTCGGCGAGGATATGGTTGCACCGGCGCAGGATGAGGAGTTCGTGATGTCGCACTCCGACAATGTGCAGGCGACCGGGTTCGTCGAGCATCTGAAGCTGCCGCATTATGTCGACTTCCAGTCCGAGCTCGGCCTGCTGCGCAAGCTGCGCCAGGAATTCGCCGAGGCCAATGCCGCTCCTGAATTGAAGGAAGCTGCGGAATGAACGCGCCGACGTACAACTTCGCTTATCTCGACGAGCAGACCAAGCGGATGATCCGCCGCGCGATCCTGAAGGCGATCGCGATTCCCGGCTATCAGGTGCCGTTCGCGAGCCGCGAGATGCCGATGCCCTATGGCTGGGGCACCGGCGGCGTGCAGGTCACCGCCGCCATTCTCGGTCCCGACGATGTGCTCAAGGTCATTGACCAGGGCTCGGACGATACGACAAATGCGATCTCGATTCGCAAGTTCTTCGCCAAGACCGCGGGCGTCGCGACCACGACGTCGACGGAAGAGGCGAGCGTGATTCAGACCCGTCACCGAATTCCCGAGGCGCCGCTTCACGAGGGGCAGGTGCTGGTCTATCAGGTGCCGATCCCGGAGCCGCTGCGCTTTCTCGAGCCGCGCGAGACCGAGACCCGCCGCATGCATGCGCTGGCCGAGTATGGCCTGATGCACGTCAAGCTCTATGAGGACATCGCACGTTTCGGTCATATCGCGACCTCCTACGCCTATCCGGTCAAGGTCAATGCGCGCTACGTGATGGATCCGTCACCGACGCCCAAGTTCGACAATCCCAAGATGGACAATTGCCCGGCGCTGCAATTGTTCGGTGCGGGACGCGAGAAGCGAATCTATGCCATTCCGCCCTATACGCCGGTCGTCTCGCTGGATTTCGAGGACCATCCGTTCACGCGTTACAAGTTCGACGCGCCCTGCGCGCTGTGCGGCGCGGAGGATTCCTATCTGGACGAGATCGTGACCGACGACAAGGGCAGCCGCATGTTCGTGTGCTCCGATACCGATTACTGCGAGGGCCGCCAGGCGTCCGGACATCGTGGCGCGCAGAGCGCCGCTCCACACAAGGAGGGCGCCCATGGCTGAGATGATCAGCGCCTCCGATCAGCCGCTGCTCGTCGCCGAGGGGCTTGCAAAGAGCTACGGCCGGTTGGCGGCATGCCGCGACGTCTCCTTCGTGCTCTATCCAGGCGAGGTGCTCGCCATTGTCGGCGAGTCCGGCTCGGGCAAATCGACACTCTTGCAGATGTTGTCGGCGCAACTGGCGCCGACGGCTGGCCGCGTGTCCTATCGGATGCGTGACGGGGTGCTGCGCGATCTTGCCGGGCTCGGCGAGGCCGAACGCCGTTTTCTGTTCCGCACCGATTGGGGCTATGTCCATCAGGATCCGGCGCAAGGCCTGCGCATGGCGGTTTCGGCGGGCGCCAATGTCGGCGAGCGGCTGATGGCGGTCGGCTGGAATAACTATGGCCGGATCAGGCAGACCGCCTCGTCATGGCTCGCGCGCGTGGAGATCGACGTCGCCCGCATCGACGATGCGCCGCGGACCTATTCCGGTGGCATGCGGCAGCGGCTGCAGATCGCGCGCAATCTCGTGACCGAGCCCAGGCTCGTGTTCATGGACGAGCCGACCGGAGGACTCGACGTGTCCGTGCAGGCGCGCCTGCTCGATCTGATGCGCAGCCTCGTCAACGAGCTCGGGCTCGCCGCCATCGTCGTGACCCACGATCTGGCCGTGGCGCGGTTGCTGTCTCATCGTGTGATGGTCATGAAGGAGGGGGGGGTGATCGAGACCGGTCTCACCGACCAGGTGCTCGATGATCCGCGCGAGCCTTACACGCAGCTCCTCGTGTCCTCGATCCTGCCGCCATGATGCAATTGGGCCCAATGCGATGACCGTGATGATCGATGTCGAGAATGCAGAGAAGACCTTCACCATGCATCTGCAGGGCGGCATACCGCTGCCCGTGGTGCGCGGCGTGTCGTTCCAGGTCAAGGCGGGGGAATGCGTCGTGTTGTCGGGACCGTCGGGCGCGGGCAAGTCGTCGATCCTGAAGATGATCTTCGGCAACTACCGTTGCGATGGCGGCCGCATCGGCGTCCGGCACCAGGGCGAGATGACCGATCTCGCCGGCGCCGAGCCGCGCCTGGTCCTGAATGCGAGGCGGCAGACCATCGGCTATGTCAGCCAGTTCCTGCGCGCGGTGCCGCGCGTCCCTGCACTCGATGTCGTTGCCGAACCGCTGCTCGCGGCCGGCCTGCCGCGCGACGATGCGCGGGTGCGGGCAGGTGGGCTGCTGCGACGGCTGAACATTCCCGAGCGGCTGTGGTCGCTGCCGCCGTCGACCTTCTCGGGCGGCGAGCAGCAGCGGGTCAACATCGCGCGCGGCTTCATCTCCGAAGTTCCGGTGCTGTTGCTCGACGAGCCGACCGCGTCGCTCGATGCGGCGAACCGCGCGGTCGTGGTCGACCTGATCGCAGCCAAGAAGAAGGACGGAGTGGCGATGCTCGCGATCGTGCATGATGACGAGATCCGCGCCCAGATTGCGGATCGCATGGTCGACGTCATGACATTCGCCGCGGCGGCGTAAAGGGACAATTGCAGATGAGCGCGAACATGTCCGATCTCGTGATAGGAAATGCCAGGCTGGTCCTCGCCGACCGCGTCGTCGAGCAGGGCTGGGTGGCGATCGCGGGAGGCCGGATCGCGGAACTGGGCGAGGGGGCAGCGCCGGTTGGCAGCCTGGATGCCGGCGGCGACCTGTTGATGCCTGGCCTGGTCGAACTGCACACTGATCACCTTGAAGCGCATTTCGTGCCGCGCCCGAAAGTCTACTGGGATCCCGTTGCTGCCGTCATTTCCTATGACGGGCAGCTTGCGACCGCGGGCATCACGACGGTGCTGGATTCGCTGCGGGTGTGGAGCGAAGAGGGCGCCGAGGGCGTCGACGGCCAGGCCAATGTGCTCGCGGATGCGATCGCGACGGCGCGCGACGGCGGGCTGCTGCGGTCCGATCACTTCCTGCATCTGCGCTGCGAGGTGCCGATGCCGACCGTGGTCGAGGAGGCGCGGCAACTGGCGGGGCGTCCGGATGTGCGGCTGATGTCGCTGATGGATCATACGCCCGGGCAGCGCCAGTTTCGCGACGAAGGCAAGCTGCGCGACTACTATCGCGGCAAGAGCGGCGGCAAGACCGATGCGGAGCTCGACGTGATGTTTGCACGCCGCTTCGCCTATCAGCAGGCCTATGCGGCGCCGAACATGCGCGACATCGTTGCGCTGGCGAAGACCCATGACGTGCCCCTGGCCAGTCATGACGACACCACCGAGGAGAACGTCGCGGACGCGATCAAGGACGGCATCGCGGTCGCGGAGTTTCCGACCACGATGGAAGCCGCGCGGGGCCTTCACCAGGCGGGCATCAGCATTCTGATGGGCGCTCCCAACGTCGTGCGCGGCGGGTCTCACTCCGGCAACATCGCCGCCGTGGACCTCGCGCGCGAGGGCCTGCTCGACATTCTGTCGTCGGACTACGTACCGTCGAGCCTGCTGATGGGCGCGCTGCAATTGCCGCAGCGGGTGCCTTCCATCGATCTTGCCGCAGCCGTCCGCACCGTCACCAAGGCGCCCGCCGATGCCGTCGGCCTGCATGATCGCGGCGAGATCGCCGCAGGCAAGCGTGCGGACTTGATCCGCGTTCATGTCGCAGGCCAGTTGTCGGTCGTGCGCAGCGTCTGGCGGGAAGGGCAGCGGGTGGCATGAGCGGAACCGAGGTTGCATCGGCGAAGACATCCGAGAAGCTCGGTCCCGGCCGCCTGATCCTGGTGGTCGGGCCGAGCGGCGCGGGCAAGGACACCTTGCTCAACGTGGCGCGCCGCGAATGCGCCAGCGATGACCGGATCGTTTTTCCGCGGCGGATCGTCACGCGCGAGGCCTCGGCTTTCGAGGATAATCTCGAGATGAGCGCGTCCGCTTTTCGTGAGGCGCTCAGCGCCGGTGAGTTCGCGCTGCATTGGGAGGCCCACGGACATGACTACGGCGTGCCGCGCGCGATCAAGAATGACATCCTGGCCGGCCGCACCGTGGTCGTGAACGTCTCGCGAACGATCATTCCCGCCGCGCGTCGGGACTATGCCGACGTCATCGTCGTCGCCATCACCGCGCCGGCGGATGTTCTCGCCGAACGGCTCGGCAAGCGGCACCGTCCGAGCGACGGCGATATCGGTGAGCGTCTTCACCGGGCGGTGAGCGAAGACACCGTGGCGGATGTCACGATCGTCAATGTCGGCGATCCCGAGCCGCACGGTCACAGGCTGGCGGAAATCATCAAGCGACCGATCGACGCAGAACCGATCGGATCCGAGGGAGGAGGCGGCCATGTCGATCATCACCACGATTGAGCAGCTCGAGGCGATCTATGGCGAGACGGGGCTGGCATCGACGGCGAAGGTGGCTGATCGCGTGACGCCGCACTACCGGATCATGATCGAGAAGTCGCCGTTCGTGGCGCTCGCGACCTGCGGTCCTGAAGGTCTCGACTGTTCGCCCCGCGGCGATCTTCCCGGCTTCATCCGTATCCACGATGACAAGACCCTGATGATGCCGGATCGCCGCGGCAACAATCGCGTGGATTCCCTGCGCAATATCGTGCGCGATCCGCGGATCGGTCTGCTGTTCCTGATTCCGGGATCGGGCAATACACTGCGTGTGAACGGACACGGTCATCTGTCGACGGCTCCCGATCTGTTGGAGTCGTTCCGGATGGAAGGCAAGCCGCCGCGCTCCGTCCTCGTCATGGCGGTGGAAGAGATCTACTTCCAATGCGCCCGCGCGATCGTTCGTGCCGATCTCTGGAACCCTGACAAGCGCGTCGACCCGCAGCAACTGCCGACGCCGGGACAGATTCTTGCGGCGATGACGGCCAACGATATCGACAGCGCGGCGTACGATCGCGAGTGGCCCGAGCGCGCGCGGAAATCCTTGTGGTGAATTCGGCGCGCGGCTCTTCAAAAAGGGAAGGCCGGGCTCCGAAAGATCAGGCTGCGACGTCGAGCAGGCGTGAGGATCCTCTGATGAGAACCTTGCGCCCGGCGACGGTGAGCGTCGCGGCGCCATTGTCGATTGCGACGAGTCCAAATGCAGTGAGCTCGTCGACAATCACGCCGTTCAGCCTGCGGCGTTCACGCGCGGGAATGCGAAGCGCCTTCAGCGTCTCCCATTGGTCCGGCGTGAGCTCGTGTTCGATTTCCGCGTTCATGCTGCCTCGAATGTTGACGTTCCGCACCCGTCTTAGAAAGTCCGCGTGACGAAGATGCGACCTTCATGCATCCGTACTGATACGGTTCACGTCATTACGCTCGAACCCGCCGGCGATTAATTCAAATTTGAATGATCGCGAATGTGGTGCTGCATTGGAGCTCGCCGTGTTGGTAGCGGTGAACGATCGTCCGGCGTTAACAGATAATTAAGGTGTGTGGGCGGCGCACAACGGTAACGCCTCTGTCACATCGGTGTGTCAAACGGCGCCATCGTCCTGCTCGAATCGGCCGGCGCATGTTTGAAACGAAACACGTTGAATGGCTGACCTGACCGACGTTTCGCCGCTGCAGTCGAACCGCAGAATCTGGTTGCGCAGCCTGGGCGGACTGGCCCTGAGCCTCTCGATTGCGGCTGTGGCCGTGTCCTGGCACGCGCCGTCAAGAAGCTCGACTTCGCTCATGTTCTGTCGATCGTCGAGGCCACGGACCTTCATCTGATCGCGATGGCGCTGGCGTTCATCGTCCTCTCCTACGCCAGCCTCACGCTCTACGACGTGTTCGCGTTGCGGACGATTGGCCGGCGGGACATTCCCTATCGCGCGGCCGCGCTCGGCAGCTTCACGAGCTACCCGATTGCGCACGGCATCGGCGCGGTCGCGTTGATCTCACCGCTGGTTCGATATCGGATCTACGCGCCGTACCGGCTCGGTGCGATCGACATCGCCAATATCAGCTTCCTCACCGGACTGACCTTCTGGCTCGGAAATCTCACCGCGCTCGGCCTGAGCTTGATGATTGATCCGGACGCCTTCGGATGGGTGGAGTATTGGCCGCCGGCGCTCAACCGTCTCGTTGCCGCGGCACTGCTTTGCGCCGTTGCCGCCTTCGTCGTGTGGAGCTGGCCGGGGCGGCGAAGCGCCCGCTGGCCCGTTCGATTGCCGTCCGGGCCCGCTGTGCTGCTGCAGATCCTGGTCGGACTGGTCGAGCTCAGCACCGCGGCGCTGGCAATGTACGTCCTCATGCCGGCGGAACTCGGCATCGATCTCGCGCGGTTGATGGCGGTCTTCATTGCCGCGACCTTGCTTGGATTTGCCAGCCATGCCCCGGCCGGCATCGGCCTGTTCGATGCAACGATCCTGCTGGGCCTGGGCGGCGATCAGGAGCGGCTGCTCGCGGCGCTGCTGATCTTCCGCGCGCTCTATCACCTGCTGCCGTTCGTGCTCGCCCTCGCCGTGTTCGGCAGCGTCGAACTCTCGCGATCCTGCCGGAGATCGTCGCCCGTGTCAGACCGGCGAGTTCAGCTTCAGCCCGATCATGCCGGTGATGATCAGCGTGAGGCAGAACAGCCGCGTCGGATCCGCCGGCTCGCTGTAGAGGATCATGCCGGCGAGGATGCTCCCGGCCGCGCCGATCCCGGTCCATACCGCATAGGCGGTGCCAAACGGCAGTGAGCGCAGCGCGAGCGACATCATCGCGAAGCTGAGCAGAATGGCGATCACGGTGGCGACGCTGGGCCAGAAGCGCGTCAATCCGTCGGAATGCTTCAGGCCGAGCGCCCAGATGATCTCGAGAGCTCCAGCCGCGAACAGAGCAAGCCAGCCGTTCATGAGGGCCGTGCACCCAACGGCGTGACATCGCCCACGGATCCGAGGCCGGCGTCGCGAAGTTGCGGATCGCCTGCACCCAGCAGTCCGGCCATTTCGTCATCTCCGCGCCGGTCGAACCTGCCGTCCATCTGCATGGTTTGCGCGACGCGCATATGACAAGCTGGGCGCGCGTCGGGTCTATCTCTCCTCCATCATCGTGAATACGAATCCTGTCAGCGTTGCGCCGACAGCAAAGGACAGCGTCAACACACCGACGAAGATCACGAACGTCACATGCGGATCGAGACTGTGGGCGATCAGGGTCGAGACGCCGAACGCATCCAGTTGGATCAGCGCGAAGGCGAAGCCGAGCCCCATGGCGATGCCCATGAAGGTGTGGGAGGCCAGCTCGATCAGCATGGCCAGATTGACCGCTGCGCTGCGTCGTTTGGGCGCCATGGGCTCGGACTCCATGCCTATGGCCATGAACGCTGGAACGGCAAACGTTGTTCCTGTGCCGGCTGGCAAAGCCGATTGCCAAACCGAGCCGACAGCGGCTACGGATGACCGAGGTTCGGCCGCGGAAGAACAAGGGCTCGAACGGCCCGCAAGGGCGCCGGCGCGGCGTCGCGCAATCCGACAGGGAGGATGACAACCCATGACGAACGCCATTCGTTTCCACAAGACCGGCGGTCCCGAGGTCCTCGCTTGGGAGCAGATCGAGGTCGGCAAGCCCGGCCCCGGCGAGGCGCGCATCCGCCATACGGCGATCGGGCTCAACTTCATCGACATCTACAATCGCTCCGGGCTCTATCCGGTCCAGCTTCCGAGCGGACTGGGCAGCGAGGGCGCCGGTGTGATCGAGGAGCTGGGCGAAGGGGTGACGGACCTGAAGGTGGGCGACCGCGTCGCCTACGGCTCGTCGCCGCTCGGCGCCTATTCAGAGGCGCGGCTGATGCCGGCCGCGCTGCTGCTGAAGCTGCCCGATGACATCGATGACAAGACCGCCGCGGCGATGATGCTCAAGGGCCTGACCGCCCAGTACCTGATCCGGCAGACCTACCGCGTCAAGGCGGGCGAGACCATCCTGCTGCATGCCGCTGCCGGCGGCGTCGGCCTCATCCTCAGCCAGTGGGCCAAGCACCTCGGTGCCACCGTCATCGGCACGGTATCCAGCGACGACAAGGCGCAACTGGCCAGGGCGCATGGCTGCGAGCATACCATCATCTATACGCGCGAGGACTTCGTCGCGCGCGTCGGCGAGATCACCGGCGGCAAGAAGGTGCCTGTCGTCTATGACTCCGTCGGCAAGGACACGTTCCTGAAGTCGCTCGATTGCCTCGCGCCGCTCGGCTACGCCGTGCTGTTTGGCCAGTCCTCGGGCGCCGTCGATCCGCTCAATCTCGGGCTGCTCGCCCAAAAGGGCTCGCTGTTCGTGACCCGGCCGACGCTGTTCACCTATGCGGCCAAGCGTGAAAGCCTGGTCGCGATGGCCAACGAATTGTTCGACGTGGTCAAGTCGGGCGCGGTGAAGATCGAGGTCAATCAGACCTATCCGCTCAAGGACGCGGCCCGGGCACACGCCGATCTCGCGGCGCGCAAGACGACCGGCTCGACCGTCTTTCTGGTTTGACTTGGTTTGAGGCATCCGTCCGAGGTGAGCCTGTTGCAGACGCAGGCTCACCCGTTTCGTCGGCGCGGCGTGCGACACGGGCCGGCGCAGTCCGGTCAAACCTGCTCGTGCTTGCGCAGATCGCGAAGGTGATCGAACTGGACCGCCTGCAGGTCGGCGTCCCGCCCATCGATCTCGGGCAGGGCGGCTTCGGACATGATATCGGCCGTGACGTCCGCAACCGACCGGTCGACGATCTCGTGGATGAAGCTGACGTTCGAATATTCCCCCGACGCGATACGCGCAACGACGTCGCGCCGGGTCATTTCAGGATCGACCACGGCCTCGCGTCCGCGCCGGCCGTAGTCGATCATCACGACGAAATACTGCATGGAGCGCCGGTTCGCCTTCGGCTGACTGTGATGCTCCATTATTTCTTTAAATCAGAATTTTGTCAAGGCTGATTCGGTCCACCCTCGCCTCAGCCGACTCCATCCTCCGCCTGCGCGGCCATGACCACACCGGCATCGGCCGCAGAAATAGTCCAGGCGATGTAACGTGGCGTGCGGAAGCATGTTCCCGCACGCCATGAGGACCGCGTGATCGCCCATCACTGCACGTTGAACGTCGCGCCGGGACATTCGGTGGTCACGCTGATCGGGATCCCCTGCGCCGCCGCCGCGGTCGGCTTCGGCTTCGCAACCACCTTCCAGCGGCCGGGCTTGTTCAGCCAATATCTGTGCCTCGATGTCGCAATGCGGCGCTCGGTATAGGTCGTGCCCTTCCAGATCAAGGGGCCCTTCGGCTTCGGTGCCGCGACCTCATGCCACGGTCCGAACTCGCCGAAGTCCATGAACCACAGATGCCATTCGAGCTTCTGATATTCATGATGGGACGCGACCACCTCGACGATGGGGCGGCCGTTCAGCCACGACACCTCGTCCTCGAGTGGCTTGATCTGCTGGCAACGGGTATGCAACGGCTCCTGAACGCGAAGCAGATCGTCTCGCTGGCTTTGCGTGAGCATCGCCGAGGTGACGGGCAGTCCCACGTTCTGATCATCGGCCGGATATGAGCAGATCGGCACCGTCGGCGGCCCCTGGCCCGTCCAGGGATTGTTGCTGCAATAGACTCGCCTGGTCACCGACGAAATGCCGGTGGTCGCCGTTTCCTCCGCCTTTCCGGTTTCCCGGTCCCAGACACCGCTGAACGTCGTCTTTTGATTCGGCGGACAGGCCACGGTCTTGTGGGCCGTCCACCAGTGCGAAACCTCGAATTCATAGTACGAGTAGCGCGGCTCTGGATACAGCACGGCTCTGACGCTGGTCAGCGCGTGGTGCGCTTCGCACGCCGTTCCATAGGTATCCAGCCAGCACACGAGGTGGAAGTTTTCGTTCGGCCAGCATCCCGCACGCGCCGACGACGTGAAGCCGAATGCGGCGATCACCAAGGTAAAGGCAAGAAGATATCTCCGCATGGCGTTTCCCATGATGGCGTTTCCCCATGTCCCGCCTGTGCAGCCACAGGTTGACGATGAGTTTGCTCCGGCGCGGCGCCTGGTCCTTGATCGGGATCAATCCGCTTGCGCGACGTCGGCAACGTCGGCCGGATATCGGCGATGAGGCGACGGCGCAGCAGGTCCGGCTCGCTGGCAGCCCCTGGATCGTCGGGGCGGGTCCCAGCTTGGAGCCGAGATAGCGGAAGACCAGCCTGTCCCACCGCCGCCTCCGAATGCCGACTGCTACGTCCATAGCGATGAGCTGCGGGTCGAGGACTGATCCGGGCGCCAGGCGCGGCTAGCGGCAAGGCGTCACGCCCGTCGAGGCTGGGCAAGAATCCGAATTAGGGGGGTGAGAGGGCTCGGCGCGGTGCAATTTCGAGCCATGACTGCATC